>CANGHN010000006.1 GCA_947453825.1 Betaproteobacteria bacterium | reverse complement strand
TTCAGAATATGGGTGGACTGATAGGCAGATTGCCATGGAACGATATGGTCCTCTTGGGATGCGTACAAATAGGCTGGACATCGAATTTTGCCTAAATCAATCTTCTCTCCGCAAATCTTGCTCTTACCCGGCTTGACGAGATCATTTTGCAAATAGGTGTGACGAAGGTACCAGCAGTACATATTGCCAGGCAAATTGGTTGAATCGCCATTCCAATACAACAAATCAAACGGGGGTGGCGAGTTACCTTTTAAATAGTTTTCAACTACATAGTTCCAAACTAAATCATTTGGACGCAAGAATGAAAAAGTATTGCCTAGATCTAAGCCTGACATCATGCCGTATTTACCACCCTTGCCACCGATGGTGTTCTCACGCATCTCAACCATGCCTTCGTCAATAAAGACATCGAGAATGCCGGTGTTCGTAAAATCTAACAAAGTAGTAAATAAGGTCAAACTTGCTGCTGGATGCTCATTGCGTGCTGCCAGTACTGCTAAAGCAGATGTAGTGAGAGTGCCGCCAACGCAAAAACCGAGAACATTGATTTGGTCAATATCGCCAATTTCTTTTACAACATCAATTGCCTTAATGACTCCCTTGCCTACATAGTCATCCCAACTGACTTCTGCCATAGAGGCATCAGGGTTCTTCCATGAAACCAAGAAAACGGTGTGTCCTTGCGCAACCATATGACGTACTACTGAGTTATCTGGCTGTAGATCTAATATGTAGTACTTATTAATACAGGGCGGGACCATCAAATACGGACGCTCATAAATCATTTCCGTTAATGGCGTGTATTGAATCAATTCAAATAATTCATTTCTAAAAACAACCTGGCCTTCGGTGGTCGCAATATTTTTTCCAACTTCAAAAGCCGTCTCATCAGTCTGAGAGACCTTCCCCTTTTTCATATCACCAAGTAAGTTGACAATACCCTTCTGAATGGACTGCCCCTGAGTGCTAATAATGTTTTCTAGGACTTCAGGATTAGTAGCAATGAAATTGGAGGGAGATAATGCATCAATCATTTGCTCGGTAGTAAACAAAATCTTTTGTTTTGTTTTCTCATCGGTATCGACAGCTTTTGCTAAAGCCATCAAGTGTTTTGAATTGAGCAAGTAAGTTGCAGCCATCACCTTGCTCCAGGATGAATGCCAGGCCTTACCTGAAAAGCGTCGATCCTTCACTTCAATAGCTTCGGGATTAGTCGCAATATGGGAGAGCTCAGTGAAATATTCTTGTTGAATTTCTGCCAAGCGTTCAGGGGGGATTAGTGCCATATGGTGCGGTGCCAAAGTTGGCGTTGCACCAGAGTTCATGCCTGCAAACATAATGTTCTCTTCTATTAATTAAAGACATTCTCCATCCATAAAGCCTCTGGGGTTATACGCAATAACCCTAGCCTTAGGGCTAGGCTAGTAATTACCCGCAGTATGGACGAAAGTGAGTTATTCAGAAATCCAAATTAGGGTGGCAAAACGCCCTGTTACACCATCACGACGATAGGAAAAGAATTGCGCTTGGTCCTGCACTGTGCAAAATTGACCCCCATCAATGGACTTTAATCCCAAAGCTTTCAAGCGGCTTCTTGCTAGCCGATATAAATCGGCCAAGTATTTCCCTGGTTTGGTTGCAATTGCTTTAAAAGCGCTTGCCGTCATCTCTCCGCCTGAATCCAAAAATGACTGCAATACATCTTCTCCAACCTCAAAGGATTGGGGGCCGATAGCCGGCCCAAACCATGCGAGCAAATCTGCTGGCTCGATCTCCGGTTGAAGCTTAAGCATCTCTCTGACCGTATTTTCAAGAATGCCAGCCGAGAGACCTCTCCATCCTGCATGAGCAGCGCCAACGACAGAACCTGTTTTACTAGTGAATAAGACTGGTAAACAATCGGCAGTCAAGATCGCCAATACTTCATTTGACTTATTAGAAACTGCAGCATCAGCAACTATGGTGGATAACTCAGAAGTGTGGCGACTTTGTGGCGTACTCACATTGGTGCCGTGAGTTTGTTTTAACCACAAAGGCTCTGCTGGTAAATATTTTCTAAGAAGGGATCTGTTTGTTGTAACAGCGTTGATTTGATCATGCACATGATCGCCCAAGTTGAGCGAATCATATGGAGCAATACTGATACCGCCAGATCGTGTACTGACAAATGATTGAACTTGCTTAGGAGCAGGCCATTCGGGCTTGATGAGTTTCATTGATGTCGCTCATTCTGAATGGAGGCTAATAAAGCATCCTCTTTAGGAAGCGCATCTGCATCGATATTAATTAGGGGCATTAACTCCATCAAGTCTTTTGGCGGCAATCGAAACCATGTCATTAACTCATTGCTGAGTGGATGCTGCAAACTCAGGGCAAATGCATGTAGTGCCTGGCGCTCAAATGGCAAAGACTTAGCAATGCCAGGTGTCTTCTTGCGATATACCGGATCACCCAAAATAGGAAAACCTAGGGACTCCAGGTGCACACGAATCTGATGAGTACGTCCTGTCTCTAAACGACATTCCAATAAGCTCACTACCGATTCCCCGAAAAACCCTTTTGCTAAACGGCGAAATAATGTTGCTGCAGGCTTTCCTTGGGGGCTGCCAGCAGCCATTCGTAAACGATCACGTTGATCTCTGCCAACTGAGGCCAAGACTTTGCCTTGGCTTGGCGTATCACCCCACACCCAAGATAAATAACGACGACCAACGGTTCTCTCTTGCAGTTGTCGCACTAAAGCAGTTTGAGCATGTGAAGTGCGAGCCACTACCATCAAACCAGAAGTGTCTTTATCCAAGCGATGCACTATCCCTGCCCTAGGTAGAGACTTGAGTTCGGGGTAATGAAATAACAGACCATTTAGTAATGTGCCAGTCCAATTGCCAGCAGCAGGATGAACAACTAGCCCCGGAGGCTTATTGATAACAATGATCGAATCATCCTCGTACACAATATCAAGCACTATATCCTCAGGACTAAAGGCAAACTGCTCAGGCATTTCTTGCGGAAATACCTTCACACTTTCACCTCCACGTAATAAATAGCGGGCTTTAGTGACTTTTCCATCGACCATAACGGCCCCAGCCTCAACCCAGGCCTTGAGTCTATTTCGAGAATAATCCGGCAAAGATCCAGCAAGCACCTTGTCTAGGCGCTCACCAGATGCCTCCAAAGGGATTTCTAGGGCAATGAAATCCTCTTCATCGATATAATCAATGGGATTCGAATCAGGAGTTTGCGGCAATGCCACGCTTAAAAAGCCTTTCAGTTATGTCCGACGTAATATCAGACGCCAGTTTAAGGCTTGCTGGTGCATCTGCATCACAAAATCGAGTATCACAGTGGCGCTTAATGCCTTTCAACCTTCTTTTAGCGTCTATTCTTGCACTATTACTTCTTGCTGGGTGCGCAGGTAGTGATGGACAGAAAGACGACACCGATATCTGGTCAGAGGCAAAACTGTACTCTGAGGCAACTGAGAAATTAAACGATACCGACTATGCAAGATGCGGCAAGTATTTCGATAAGCTCGAAGCGCGCTTTCCATTCGGTCCTTATTCTCAACAAGCTCAGATTAATGCTGCCTATTGCTACTGGAAAGCGCAAGAGCAAACTCAAGCATTAGTTGCGATTGATCGCTTCATCAAACTGCATCAAGGTAGCCCTAATCTCGATTACGCTTACTATCTCAAAGGTCTGATTACGTTTAATGATGATTTGGGTTGGCTTGGTAAGTTCACTGGCCAAGATTTAAGTGAGCGCGATCCAAAAGCTGCAAAAGAAGCCTTTGAATCCTTTAAGGTGGTTGCTGAGCGCTTTCCTAATAGTAAGTACGCTCCTGACTCTCTTGACCGGATGCGTTATATCGTGAACTCCTTGGCGGAAGCTGATGTACTGGTTGCTCGCTATTACTATCAACGTGGCGCCTATTTGGCCTCAGCCAATCGTGCTCAGCTTGTGATCCGTGACTATGACCGAGCCCCCGCTGTTGAAGAAGCGCTCTATATCTTGATGAAATCCTATGAAAAATTAGGTATGGTTCAGCTTAGCAACGACGCTGCGCGCGTTTTCAAATTGAACTTTCCTGATAGTCAAATGATGTTGACAGGTCAACGTGTTCAGAAGGAGCGCAGCTGGTGGCAGTTCTGGAATAAGTAATACCTTATTTGATTGCAACCGGCACGCGGGGTGCAACAGCACACAGCAATTCATAACCAATCGTGTCGCTGTTTTGTGCCACAACATCCACTGGCACTCGATCTCCCCAAAGCTCTACAACACTGCCAATTTTTGCATTCGGTGCATTTCGTAAATCAATTGTTAGCATATCCATAGAGACGCGGCCTACGATAGGGCATATCAGGCCTTTACCGTTCTGATCAGCGCCATTCACCCAGACTGGTGCGCCATCCTTAGCATGGCGAGGGTAACCATCCGCATAACCACACGCAACTACTCCCACTCTCATATCTTGTGGAGCCTCGTAGCGACCGCCATAACCAATGCGATCACCCTGTTTTAGTTCTTGAATATCAATAATTTCACTATGCAAATGCATTACCGCTTGAAGTTGAGCATGTTCTATATCCGCATGAATGCCCGTTGGCGATGCACCATAAAGCATGATTCCGGGTCTTACCCAATCACCAAGCGCATTTCGATGCCAAAGAATTGCAGCAGAATTTGCTAATGAAGTGGGACCATCTAGCCCGCTAATGGTGGAATTGAAAATTTCTTGTTGGCCATCTACAGTGGGTTGACGGTCAATTTGATCAGCATTGGCAAAATGCGTCATGTGGTGCATGCGATATCCTGCCGCATGAAGACGATGAAAAGCAACCCTATAGGAATCTGGCTTAAACCCCAGTCGATTCATGCCAGTATTCATTTTTAGAAAGACATTAAAGGAGTTATGGGTTTTAGGCTTAAAGCTCTCTAGCCATGCCAGCTGCGTTTCACAATGAACCACTAAATCACAGCCTAAATCGTCTGCACGGCTTAGTTCATTTTCATGGAAAAGGCCCTCTAAGAGCAAAATACGACCCTTCCAGCCCCGTTCCCTGAGCCAGGCAGCATCTTCGATATCCAATAGCGCAAAACCATCTGTAGATGCCAATCCCTGTAATGCAGCCTCAAAGCAATGGCCGTAGGCTCTAGCCTTGATAACAGCCCAAATCTTGGATTCAGGGGCTAGTTCACGAACTCGGTTTAAATTATGCTGAAAGGCTTGTGTATGAATAGATGCCAAAATTGGTCTATTAACCAAGTTAATAGCTGAACCGGTCATTTCACCCCTCCTTTCATGTTTTAATTGAATGAATAACTAGATTGTACGAATGAACCGAAGTTTTTACATCATTATGGCGGCGCAATTTTTTTCGTCGCTTGCTGATAACGCCCTGTTGATTGCAGCAATCGCCCTTCTGGTCCAGCTTAGCGCTCCTGCCTGGATGACTCCTTTACTCAAATTATTCTTCGTATTGTCTTATGTTCTACTGGCCGCCTTTGTCGGCGCCTTTGCTGATTCCCGACCCAAAGGGAATGTCATGTTCATTACAAATACGATCAAATTCATTGGCTGTATTGCCATGCTCCTTGGTGGTCACCCTCTGGTCTCGTATGCAATAGTCGGTCTTGGAGCTGCTGCTTATTCCCCAGCTAAGTACGGCATTCTGACCGAATTACTACCCCCTGAAAAGTTGGTAGCAGCAAATGGTTGGATCGAAGGTCTCACAGTGGGCTCCATCATTTTAGGTACTGTATTGGGCGGCATATTAATTAGTGGCACTGTTTCTAGTAGTCTGCTTGCCTTAGACATGCCTGCATTAGATACAGGGATCGATACTCCAGCCGAATCCGCCATTTTGATCATCATGATGATTTATGTTGTTGCGGCGCTCATTAACCTCAAAATACCCGATACCGGTGCACGTTATGTCTCTCAAAAAACGAATCCGATTGAATTGATTAAAGATTTTTCTGTTTGTTTTAAAACTCTGTGGAATGATCGTTTAGGTCAAATTTCCTTAGCAGTGACCACTCTCTTTTGGGGTGCTGGCGCCACCTTACAATTTATTGTGATCAAGTGGGCTCAAGTGGCGCTGCATATGACCCTCTCACAAGGAGCTATTTTGCAGGCCATATCAGCAGTTGGCGTTGCTGGTGGAGCCGTCTGGGCCGCGTGGCGTGTGCCTCTGCGCAAATCCCTTAATGTGCTTCCTTATGGCATCGCCATGGGTCTAGTAGTCTGCGTCATGGCAGTCTATAACTCAGACATGCTGCCAAATACAACCTTAATGACTATAGGTAAATTAGAGATCTCGCTCAATTTACTGCCGGCCTATGCATTACTGATTTTGGTTGGATGGCTAGCCGGATATTTTGTGGTGCCCATGAATGCCTTATTGCAGCACCGTGGACACGTTTTGATGTCAGCTGGCCACTCCATTGCCGTCCAAAACTTTAACGAAAATATTTCTGTCTTGATGATGCTCTTGATTTATTCCCTATTAATTTGGCTAGACATTCCAGTTCAGTTTGTCATCATTGGCTTTGGTTTAGTAGTGAGTTTAATCATGTGGCTTGTGATTAAACGTCATGCCAGAAACCAAGCAGAATATGACTCCATGCATCTCATCGGAGAGCACAAGCATTAATTGCGGTTTACTTAAATACTTTGAAGTACTGATTTAGCCAACAATAAATCTTGCCAAAGAAGTGACTTGTCTTTAGGTTTAGAGAGAATATGGGCTAAATCAAATGATGCAACCACCGGAATATCCTCATCACTGCCAGCATTCAAAGCCAAAATTGTTTCACGTAACTGCGGCAACGGGTCTTTTTCACCCGTAATTTTTTGCGCCACTGACCCACCAAAAGCAAACGCCACTACTGGTAGTCCATTATCAGGGGCCCTTAGCTGGCTTAATGGATCTGTTGGTTTTTTCCAAGACCACTCTTGTGAATCAAGGCCCAAGACACGAGTCATGTTTTGAAACAATATTTGAGCGTCACCTTGTGGTGGTACCCCAAAAAACCACCAATTTCCCAAAGAGACCTTATCTTGCATTGGGACCTGAGTCGATGCATCGGGTAATTTGGCATCAGCAAGCTGTGCAGGGGGCATTTTTTGTGTGGCGTCTTTATGGGTCCACTCAGTGATGCCCATCTCTTTAAGAAAATGTGAATGTGTATTACTCATGACTCTAGCTTAATCGATTTGGCCATCACAATAGCATCCTCCCGAATACCGGATTGAGAATCGGCTGGATAGTAGTTTTTACGAACCCCAATCTGCTCATAGGCTAAATTTTGGTACAAGGAGAGAGCGGCTAAATTGGAGGGTCTCACCTCTAAAATAATTCTGGGCATTTTTTGCGCAGCTGCAACACCTTCAATCACCGACATCATCCTAGAGCCTAGCCCTAGCTTACGTAATTTTGCTGCCACCGTAATATTCAATAGATGCAACTCATCAACGGCGGGATACAAAATACAATAAGCCCAGAGTATCGCGGGATCTAAATACGACCCTTCGATTGCTTGGTCTACTTGTGGACGAATACAGTAAGCCCAGTGACCTGCGCTCAAAGAATCTGTGAAATTACCTCTAGTCCAGGGATGTATATGGGATTCAGATTCAATTTGTAAGACAGCGTCCAAGTCAGCTATTTGCATGGGCAAGAATGAGAGCTCAGCAACTGAGTTCGCCTGAATTGGTTCGGCCATTACTTGAATGCCTCTTGACGTTCAACGGTAGTCAGCGCCACTTTGTTGCGGACATAGAGCGGTTCTAACTCATTCACCTTACATTGCATGCCCTTGGCATACATTTCTTTGGCACAAAGCAATAGACCTAATGCTGAAAGTTCGATTTCTTCAACCATGTCAATGGGCGAAGAAACGCTAGCAAGCAATCGCTTGCCATGAATAGGAATAGCACTACCAGCGATCAATTGAATGCCTTGCAGATTAACGCCTTCAGGTTTTGATACATTTATCTCACCAAGGCGCACAGGCAATGCAGATTGAATAGGATTCGCTTCATACTTAGCCCAGTACACCTCATCCATTCGAGCATCAATTGCTACGACAAAATGTTTTACATGGGCCGGTTGAAATGTAGGCATTTGAACCAATTGAGCGGCAATTGCATCGACGCTCGCTACAGGCAATATCGGCAAATCATATGAAATTGCTAAGCCTTGTACAACGGCCACCCCAAGACGTACCCCAGTAAATGCACCTGGACCGATACCTACTGCAATTGCATCGAGTACTTGAAGAGGCAGATGAGCCTGTGTCAATAGTGATTGAACCCAAGGTAAAACAAGTTGGCTAGCGCCAGCCGACACCAATTCATGTCGAAGAACAGGCTCTTTTTCGCCTAAAGATAAAGCTACCGAACACCAAGCTGTTGAGGTGTCGATGGCTAAGATACGCGTCAATTTGAACTCGTTAAATGGGCTTGTAAAGCGAAATTATGAACCTAATCCTGCAATAACCTCAGGTGGTGCCTGCACTAGCTCGATTAAGACACCTTCTCCGCTAATAGGAAATTCTTCATTTCCTTTGGGATGAACAAAGGTAATGTCATAGCCAGCAGCCCCCTTACGAATACCGCCCGGGGCAAAGCGTAGGCCATTAGCAGAGAGCCACTCAACTGCCTTAGGAAGATCATCCACCCACAAACCAATATGATTCAAAGGAGTTTGATGAACTGCAGGCTTTTTTTTAATATCAAATGGCATCATGAGATCAACCTCAACCTCGTGAACTCCCCTACCAATAGCGCAAATATCCTCATGTACATTTTCACGCTCAGAAACGAATGTGCTTTTGTATTCAAATCCAAGCATATCAATCCAAAGCTTCTTGAGGCGATCTTTATTTTCACCGCCAATGGCAATTTGCTGAATTCCTAGAATCCTGAATGGCTTGTTTTGTAAGATTGTCATCGCTCTTCCTTTACTCAAAACGAATGATGAGCTGATCCACTGCCAAGCTATCGCCCTCTTTGGCACAGATTTCAGATACCACGCCATCTTGCATTGCTGAAATGGTGTTTTCCATCTTCATTGCTTCAATAGAAGCCAGTTTTTGACCTGCCGTTACAGCTTCACCTAACTTGACCGCAATCTTGGTCAGTAGACCTGGCATTGGAGACATGACTAGTTTAGAAGTATCGGGCGGCAACTTCACTGGCATTCGACGTTGCAGCTCAGCACCTAATGGGCTTAGCACCATGCACTCGTATTGAGCACCATCTAATACTAGGTGTAATCGTGTACCACGTCTTTCAACTTGAGCCGTAATTTTACTTGTGCGGTTAATAGTCGCATACAGACAAATTTGACCCGGGCGCCAATTACTCACAATGTCATAACGACTCACACCGTCAGCATCATCAATGTAAACAGAATAGATGCCATCTTTAAGTTCAATACGCACTGGCTCTTCATGGGGATCAACCATAGAACCTACTTCTGCACCAGTTACGACGACAAACTTTTTAGCAATGACCATTTCATGGCCTGCCAATTGACCGTCGATCATCTTGATGTGTTCGAGATAACGGTAGCGCATAAAGGCTGCTAAGGCTGCCAAACGCTTGGGATCTGCTGGTTGTACAGAATCCTTTTTAAAGCCTTCTGGGTACTCTTCTGCAATAAAACCCGTAGTAAAGTCTCCTGAGACAAAGCGAGGATGCTGCAATAAAGCGGCTTGAAAAGGAATGTTGGAGTGAATACCGCGGATGACAAAGTCATTTAATGCGGAGCGCATCTTCTCAATAGCTTCAGTACGATCTTTGCCATGAACAATGAGCTTAGCAATCATCGAATCGTAGTACATCGGAATTTCGCCACCCTCATAAACACCAGTATCAACGCGAACGCCATTAATGGACTCGGGTGGACGGTACTTCACTAAACGACCCGTTGATGGCAGGAAATTACGGAAGGGATCATCTGCATTAATTCGACACTCCATCGACCAACCGTCTAACTTCACATCTTCTTGTTTAAATGCGAGTTTTTCACCTGCAGCCACTCGGATCATTTGCTCTACCAAGTCAAGTCCCGTAATGCTCTCTGTTACTGGATGTTCAACCTGCAAGCGAGTATTCATCTCCAGAAAGTAAAATGACTTATCTTTGCCAACCACAAATTCCACCGTACCAGCAGACTGGTAATTAACAGCTTTCGCCAGCGCAACTGCCTGCTCACCCATTGCCTTACGTGTAGTTGGATCAATAAAAGGTGAAGGTGCTTCCTCTATGACTTTTTGATGGCGGCGCTGTATCGAGCAATCGCGCTCATTGAGATAAACCACATTGCCATGAGAATCCCCTAAAACCTGAATCTCAATATGTCTTGGCCCCTCAACAAACTTTTCAATGAAAATTCGATCATCACCGAAACTATTCATAGCCTCGGTTTTGCAAGCCGCAAAGCCTTCAGCAGCCTCTTTGTCATTAAATGCAACCCGCAAGCCCTTACCACCACCACCTGCAGAGGCCTTAATCATGACGGGATAGCCGATACCCTGCGCAATCTTAACGGCCTCATCAGTAGTGTTAATGGCTTCGTTATGACCAGGGATCGTATTTACCCTAGCTTCTAAAGCTAACTTCTTAGAAGCAATTTTGTCACCCATTGCAGCAATAGATTGGTGTTTGGGTCCAATAAAGACAATACCCTCTTCTTCACAACGTTTTGCAAATTGTTCATTCTCTGAAAGAAAGCCATAACCAGGATGAACTGCTTGGGCACCAGTATCTTTACATGCCTGAATGATGCGATCTATTAAAAGATAGGATTCTCGAGATGGTGCAGGTCCGATACAAACCGCTTCATCAGCAATTTGAACGTGGCGTGCTTCCTTATCTGCCTCTGAATAAACAGCTACGGTCTTAATGCCCATCTTCTTGGCAGTTTTCATGACACGGCAAGCAATCTCACCGCGATTGGCAATCAAAATTTTCTTAAACATTTTCGTGGTCGTCATGTGTCGGCGCCTTTACAGAGGAATGTTGCCGTGTTTACGCGCAGGGTTCTTTAAGTCTTTGTCTTTCAACATAGCCAAGGAGCGTGCAATACGTTTACGTGTTTCGTGAGGCAAGATGACATCGTCAATATAGCCACGACGCCCAGCCACAAAGGGATTAGCAAACTTCGATTTGTATTCTGCTTCACGTGCAGCGATCTTGACTGGGTCCGCTTTTTCCTCCCGGAAAATAATCTCTACTGCACCTTTAGGGCCCATCACCGCAATCTCGGCTGATGGCCACGCAAAGTTGACATCACCGCGTAAATGTTTAGAGGCCATCACGTCATATGCGCCACCATAGGCTTTACGGGTAATCAAAGTTACCTTGGGTACAGTGCAATCAGCATAAGCGTAGAGTAATTTAGCGCCATGCTTAATGATGCCGCCGTACTCTTGAGCAGTGCCTGGCATAAAGCCAGGTACATCGACTAAGGTGACCACTGGAATATTGAAGGCATCACAAAAACGTACGAATCGTGCTGCCTTGATAGAGGCTTTTATATCCAAGCACCCTGCCAGTACTAATGGCTGGTTAGCAACAATGCCAATAGAGCGACCTTCCATACGAGCAAAGCTAATCACAATATTTTTAGCGTAATCAGGCTGTAATTCAAAAAACTCACCGTCATCAACAATCTTTGCAATCAACTCTTTCATATCATAGGGTTGATTGGGATTCGAAGGCACCAATGTATCCAGGGAAAAATCGGGCTCTTCAGTCCGATTAGCGCCTTTAATGAGAGGCGGCTTCTCACGATTGGATAGTGGTAAATAATTGAAGAAACGGCGCAACATCATGATGGCATCAACATCATTGTCAAAGGCCAAATCACAAACACCAGAAACAGTTGAGTGCGTCATTGCACCACCTAACTCTTCAGAGGTCACATCTTCATGTGTAACAGTCTTAACAACTTCAGGACCCGTTACAAACATGTAAGAACTGTCTTTCACCATAAAGATGAAGTCGGTTAAGGCTGGGGAATAGACGGCGCCACCAGCTGAAGGCCCCATGATGAGTGATATTTGAGGGATTACACCTGAAGCAGTGACGTTGCGTTGAAAAATTTCTGCATAGCCGCCTAAGGAGGCCACACCTTCTTGAATACGTGCGCCACCAGAATCGTTCAAACCAATCACTGGTGCCCCAACTTTGAGAGCTTGATCCATAATCTTGCAGATTTTTTCAGCATGAGCTTCCGATAATGAACCACCTAAAACCGTAAAGTCTTGAGAAAACACAAATACCAAGCGACCATTGATCATTCCATAGCCAGTAACAACGCCATCGCCTGGCACGGTTTGATCGCCCATTCCAAAGTCATGACAGCGATGCTCAACAAACATATCCCATTCTTCAAAAGTGCCGGCATCAAGCAACAACTCAATACGCTCGCGAGCAGTTAATTTACCTTTAGCATGCTGAGCCTGAATACGCTTTTGCCCACCACCTAATCGGGCAAGCTCACGCTTTGCTTCCAGTTGTTGAATGATTTCCTTCATTTCCTACTCCTTAGAAAAATTCATGTCCCATGGACTCCAGCAGCCTTCTTGCTGCAACTGAAGCGGCCATGGTTCCTTGGTTTACTTGTGCAATGAGGATTGGTAATAGCTCTTGAACGGCTGCATTATTGCGAAATGCATTCTTGAGCCCTGCGTCAATGCGATCCCACATCCAGGCACCAGATTGCTGTTGGCGACGGGTATTAAACTTGCCATTTGCTTTTTGAATTTTTTCAAATTGAGACACTTTGTCCCAAAGTTCCGAAATACCTTTACCCTCAAGGGCACTTAAGGTCATCACCGTTGGATGCCAATACTCCTGGTCATGTGAGGCGTGATCTGGATTTCCCTGAAAACCTAATAATCGTAATGAACTGGTAATGAATAGCTGCGCACGCATTGCAGCATCTGGATCAATATCTACCTTATTAATACCGATCAGGTCAGCAATTTCCATGACGCCTTTTTTAATGGCTTGCAAATCATCTCCGGCATTAGGCAGTTGCAACAACAAAAACATATCGGTCATGCCAGCAACTGCGATTTCACTTTGACCTACGCCAACCGTTTCAACAATGATGATGTCAAAGCCAGCAGCCTCTGCAACCAACATAGCCTCGCGAGTTTTTTCAGCTACTCCACCCAGAGTTCCTGATGAGGGGCTAGGTCTAATGAAAGCATCTTCTAGGACAGAGAGGCGCTCCATGCGAGTTTTATCGCCCAGAATCGAACCGCCCGACAAACTAGATGAAGGATCAATCGCCAATACGGCAACGCGATGGCCTTTTTCGATCAGAAAAAGACCTAGACTCTCGATGAGCGTCGATTTGCCCACGCCCGGAACACCCGAAATCCCTAAGCGAAATGATTTTCCCGTCTTAGGTAAGAGGGTATTGAGTACCTCGTCTGCACGCTTACGATGATCTAAGCGCGTAGATTCGAGCAAAGTAATAATCTTAGCTAGTGCACGCCTTTGCGAAAGCGATGGCGCACCAGTGAGATCGTTTACTAGAGTCTGATCAGCAGCTTCGAGCATACTCTTTGATCCGTCTTAAGCGGGTTTAATAGATTTACGAATTTGCTCAAGCACATCCTTTGCCGAAGCTGGGATAGGCGTGCCTGGACCATAAATACCTTTTACTCCAGCCTCGTATAGAAACTCATAGTCTTGTCTTGGAATAACGCCACCAACGAAGACAATAATGTCATCAGATCCCTGCTTCTTCAATTCGGCAATGATGGCTGGAACTAAAGTTTTATGTCCCGCTGCCAATGTAGAAACGCCTAAAGCATGAACGTCATTTTCAATAGCCTGTCTTGCGCACTCTTCAGGCGTCTGAAATAAAGGTCCAATATCAACGTCAAAACCTAAATCAGCATAGGCAGTAGCAACTACCTTAGCGCCGCGGTCATGGCCATCTTGACCGAGCTTAGCAATCATGACCCGTGGTCGTCGACCAAAATCTTTCGCAAAATCCGCGATTTCAACTTTGAGTTTTTCCCAGCCCTCGGCTGAGTCATAGGCAGCTGCATACACACCGGTCACCTTTTGAGTATCGGCGCGATGGCGCCCGTAAACTTTTTCTAATGCATCAGACACTTCACCAACTGTAGCGCGTAATCGAATTGCGTTTACCGACAACTCTAACAAGTTGCCAGTATTTTCTTCAGCGGCTATTGTTAATGCTTCTAATGCGGCTTCAACCTTCTTACTATCTCGTTTTGCTCTGATTGCCCCCAAACGAGCAACTTGACCTTCACGAACCTTATCGTTATCAATCATCAGAACATCAACAAGATCTTCCTTGCCCAGTTTGTATTTATTTACGCCAACAATGACATCTGAGCCTGAATCAATCTTGGCTTGTTTTTCAGCAGCAGCAGCTTCAATCTTTAGCTTCGCCCAACCACTCTCAACTGCTTTGGTCATGCCACCCATCGCATCAACTTCCTGGATAATTTCCCAGGCTTTATCAGCCATCTCTTGCGTTAAGCTTTCCATCATGTAAGAACCTGCCCAAGGGTCAATCACGCTCGTAATGTGGGTCTCTTCTTGCAATATCAACTGGGTATTACGGGCAATCCGGCTTGAGAACTCTGAAGGCAAGGCAATTGCCTCATCTAGCGAATTAGTGTGGAGCGACTGAGTGCCGCCAAATACGGCAGCCATTGCTTCAACCGTAGTTCTAACCACATTGTTATAAGGATCTTGCTCCGTTAGAGACCAGCCTGAGGTTTGGCAATGGGTACGAAGCATTAATGATTTTGGATTCTTCGGCTCAAATGACTTCATGATGCGCCACCATAACAATCTTGCGGCGCGTAACTTCGCTACCTCTAGGTAAAAGTTCATACCAATCGCAAAGAAGAATGAGAGGCGACCTGCAAAACCATCGACATCCAAACCTTTAGCAAGAGCGGTTTTAACGTACTCTTTACCATCGGCTAAAGTAAAAGCCAATTCTAAAACTTGGTTAGCGCCTGCCTCTTGCATGTGATAACCCGAAATAGAAATCGAGTTAAATTTAGGCATATGCTTTGCGGTGTACTCAATGATGTCACCAATAATGCGCATCGAAGGTTCTGGCGGATAGATGTACGTATTACGAACCATGAATTCTTTGAGAATATCGTTCTGAATGGTTCCAGAAAGCAACTCTTGCTTAACGCCTTGCTCCTCGCCAGCCACGATATAACCTGCCAAGACAGGCAGTACCGCTCCATTCATCGTCATAGAAACTGACACCTTATCCAATGGAATGCCATCAAATAAGATTTTCATATCCTCAACAGAGTCAATTGCAACACCAGCCTTGCCTACATCACCAGTAACGCGCGGATGATCCGAATCGTAACCTCGGTGCGTTGCCAAATCGAAAGCAACGGATACGCCTTGACCACCTGCGTCTAATGCTTTGCGATAAAACGCATTTGATTCTTCGGCTGTTGAAAATCCAGCATATTGACGAATCGTCCAAGGACGAACTGAATACATCGTTGCTTGAGGTCCACGTACAAATGGCTCAAAGCCAGGCAAGGTATTTGTATAGTTCAATCCTGTGGTGTCCGCAGCCGTATACAGCGCCTTGAGTTTTATGCCATCCGGCGTATTCCAACCAAGCTGCTCCACATCTCCACTGGGGGCAGATTTTTGCGCTGACTTTTTCCACGCCTCTAAATTGCTTTCTGGTACAGATGGCCAACTTAGCTTTGCTGAATTTTTCTTTTCTGAACTCACGCGGCACCCCTAATCAATATTGTTGCATTGCATATAAGATCTATCAATTCTGCTTGACATTTGTGAATTTGTCTAGCTATTATGTATACATAATTATGAATACAAAACTAATCAACAGGGCTTTATATGTAGATGTCGCCGATCGTCTACGGGAACAAATATTCTCCAAGCAACTGGAGCCTGGTAGCTGGCTCGACGAGCAGAGCTTAGCGCTTCGGTTTGGAATCAGCCGGACTCCAATGCGTGAAGCAATTAAGGTTTTAGCCTCTGAAGGCCTCGTTACTATCAAAATGAGGCGCGGCGCCTATGTAACAGAGGTAAATCGCGGTGATTTGGAGCAAATCTTCACTATCCTATCCCTCTTAGAGGGTCAAGCAGCTAAAGAAACAGCGACTAAGGCAACTGAAATAGAGCTCACCCGCTTAGACGATATGCATCATCGGCTAGAGAAAGCTGCTGCAGATAGAGATTTAGAGCAATTTTTTGAAATCAATGTGAAATTTCATGAATTGATACAGGAAATTGCAGGTAATCGTTGGATGAATGGTGTGGTTGATGATCTTCGTAAAGTACTTAAATTGCACCGCAGGGACTCCTTAACTAACACTGGGCGTCTTCAAAACTCCCTTTTAGAACACAGAGAGATCCTTCAAGCCATACTCAAAAGGGATCCTGTGGCTGCTGAAAATGCCATGCGCAAACACTTAGCAAGAGGTTTGGAGGCGGTTCAATAGAAATTTAAATATAAAAAACAAAGGCTTAGAAGATTGTTCTAAGCCTTTTATTGAAGCAACAGGAAAGCTAGATTTATTTCTTAACGACAAAGTTTCCTGGTAGTGAAGCTATATAAGCACCAATATCTTGCATATCCGCATCAGAAAAATTTTGCACCTGAGAACCCATGATCGCGTTATTGCGACCATATTGAGCATTGCCGTTACCTACCTTGTAGGCCTTCAATGCGTAATAAATGTAATCAGCATACTGACCAGCCAACTTAGGATAAACCGGCAATATTGGGGCATTTAATCCAGCGCCGTGACAAGAAGCGCAATTGGCTTTCTCAACAAGGGTTTGACCTTTATCTACGCTGGCAGCATTGGCAACATGAGCAAGACTAAGACTGGACAGCAATACAGCAGTAACTAGTGCGACTTTCATAAAAATGCCTCTAAATATCACTTCAATGGGTTGATAGGTGAGCTGGCTGTTTGCGCAGCATAGTATTCGCCAATATCGGCCATATCCTGATCAGAAAGGCTGGAAGCAATAGAGCGCATAGTTGGATGTTTTCTTTCACCCTTCTTATAAGCAGTCAAAGCAGCAGCAATGTAAGCCGCATTTTGGCCACCGATCATTGGTACTTTATAAACCAAAGGATAGTCTGCGCGGTACTCAGGGATAGAGTGACAACCAGTACAAAGCCATACTTTGCCGTTACCTGCAGCTGCGCTACCCTTGACTTCGTCTGCATGAGCAGGTCCGGCAAAAGCCAAACCAGCGACAACGGCCAACTGAGGAAGAAATGAGAGTTTTTTCATAGAAATCGGTATTTGTGGTTCTGATTTAAATCAATTTTGGAGAGTATAGCGGACAGACGCCCTCCTCTTGATTATTTGGCCATTTAAAGCTCCAGAATTGGCAAAAAATCTGAAATATTGGCGCTATTTACCTATACTTAAACGCTCAATTACCAAGACCCCAACTGAAATACGATGAGCCAATCCAAACCAAAACCCCAAGACCGTTTTGATGGCAGCGAGAGTTACGTTGCCACCGATGACCTCAAGTTAGCAGTGAATGCAGCGCTGGCCTTACAGCGACCCCTTTTAATCAAGGGCGAGCCTGGCACCGGCAAGACAATGCTGGCGGAAGAGGTAGGGGCCGCTTTGAAGATGCCCCTTTTGCAATGGCATATCAAGTCGACAACCAAAGCACAACAAGGTTTATATGAATACGATGCGGTAAGTCGCTTGCGGGACTCTCAACTGGGCGATGAAAAAGTTAAAGACATTCGCAATTACATCGTGAAGGGTGTTTTATGGCAGGCATTTGAAGCGGACGAACCCACAGTGTTGCTCATTGATGAGATTGATAAAGCGGATATTGAATTTCCGAATGATTTATTACGTGAAATTGATCGTATGGAGTTTTATGTTTATGAGACACGAGAGTTAGTCAAAGCTAAACATCGCCCTCTGGTCATCATTACCTCAAATAATGAAAAAGAATTGCCTGATGCATTCTTACGCCGCTGCTTTTTCCATTACATTGCCTTTCCAGATGCCAGCACTATGCAGCGCATTGTGGATGTGCACCACCCCAAGATCAAGCAAGACCTTTTGGATGCTGCCTTAAAGGCTTTTTATCAAATACGCTCTTTGCCAGGCTTAAAAAAGAAGCCCTCTACCTCTGAATTAATTGATTGGTTAAAACTACTTCTTGCCGAGGATATCCCCCCAGAGGCCCTGCAAAGCAATGATGACAAGATTGTGGTTCCACCTTTGCATGGGGCACTACTCAAAAATGAACAAGACATACATCTATTTGAACGCTTAGTCATGATGAATCGGAATCATCGCTAATAAATTGCTCATAAAGTCATGTTGATTCAATTCTTCCTGAATTTAAAGGAGGCTAAAGTTCCTGTATCAGTCCGGGAGTTTTTAACTCTTTTAGAGGCCCTGAAATCTGGAGTCATCAACCCATCGATCGATGAGTTCTATCAGCTGTCTCGCATGACCCTTGTTAAAGATGAGCAGCACTTCGATCGCTTTGATCAGGTTTTTGGTGCTTATTTCAACGGTATAGAGCAAATCATTGCGTTATCACCCGACATTCCTCTTGACTGGTTGGAAAAAAAATTGCAACGCGTTCTCACCGATGAAGAGAAAGCGGCATTAAAAAAACTAGGCGGACCCGAGGCGCTAAAAAAACGTCTTGAGGAGCTACTTAAAGAACAAAAAGAATGGCACGGGGGTGGCAATAAATGGATTGGTGCTGGTGGCTCCTCGCCATTTGGACACAGCGGTTATCACCCAGAAGGTATTCGGATTGGCGGGGATAGTGCTGGCAACCGAACTGCCATCAAAGTCTGGGAGGCGCGTGAGTTCAAAGACTATGACAGCGATCTTGCCCTTGGCACTAGAAATATTAAAGTCGCCCTGCGTCGTCTTCGACGTTTTGCTCGTGAAGGCTCAGTACTCGAGCTTGATTTGGATAAAACCATTCACTCTACAGCGGCCAATGCTGGCATGCTTGATATCCAAATGCGACCTGAGCGCCATAACCAAGTTAAAGTCTTATTGCTGATGGATGTTGGGGGCTCAATGGATGATCACATTATTCGTATTGGTGAATTATTTTCTGCCGCTAAAGCGGAATTTAAACATTTAGAGCACTACTATTTTCATAACTGTGTATATGAAAATCTCTGGCGAAGTAATCGCCGGCGGCGTGATCAGGTGACTTCAACGCAAGAGATCATCAATAAATATGGGTCTGACTATAAGCTTATCTTTGTTGGTGATGCCACCATGTCGCCCTATGAAATTTTGAGTCCTAATGGATCTGTGGAATACAACAATCGCGAGGCTGGGGCGGTTTGGATGAATCGCTTACTTGAGCATTTCCCCCATTTTGCCTGGCTTAACCCTGAGCCAGAGCCTATCTGGCAATACCGCCAATCGATCGACATTATGAAAAATCTTCTCAAAGACAGGATGTATCCAGTGACTCTCAATGGCCTAGAAAGTGCCATGCGTCAACTTTCCAAGTAAGATACAACGATCCATTTATTTACCTTTTTAGCTTTCAAAAATTAACCATGAGCACAAAAATTAGCGCGCGTTTACAAGCCTTAGGCATTGATTTGCCACCACCCGGACCGCCTGCGGCAGCCTACGTCATGGCAGCTACTTCTGGCAATACCGTTTTTCTCTCTGGTCACATCGCCAAAAAAGATGGCAAGCCTTGGGTTGGTAAATTAGGCAAGGACATGGACACCGAAACAGGCAAGGCAGCTGCTAGATCAATTGCCATTGATCTTCTATCGAGCTTGCACAGTCACTTGGGCACGCTCGATAAAGTCAAGCGCATTGTCAAAGTAATGGGGCTTGTCAACTCTACTGCTGAATATACCGAGCAACATCTTGTGGTGAATGGCTGCTCAGAATTGTTATTCGAAGTATTTGGTGATTCAGGAAAACATGCCCGCAGTGCTTTTGGTGTTGCTCAAATTCCCCTGGGTGCTTGCGTTGAAATCGAGTTGATTGCCGAGATTTAAATCTGATCCAAACCTAGCTTTTGAATATCCGCTTGGGTATCAACATCTACTACATAAGCCATGTTTTCAGTGGAAAAGATTTGAACTAGCTCTGGGTTTTGATCCATATATTCCCTGCATACCATTCCTGGTGTTGCCAAGATTTCATGAATTGCTTTTTGAGAGAACAACACGGGATTACCGCGTTTTTGGCCGACCATAGGCAAAATCATTTCGCAATGCAAATCTCGTTTTTCAAATAGCGTAATCAGGTCGGCAATTTCTTGGGCACCAACCTTTGGTTGATCGGACAGAGCCACCAATAAAATATCGTATTGAGTCTTCAGACTCTCTAGACCTAAACGCACAGAGCTTGGCTGACCTAATTCTGGGTGAGGATTGAGTACTATGGTGATAGGCAGGTCCACATCCCGCCCTATCAATGCCAACTCGGCATTGATCACATGAGCATGAAAGCCGGTTACTACAAGGAGTTCCGTAGGAGAAAATCCGCGCGCTACCTGGCAAAAGCGTCTTAATAAGCTTTGTCCATCTTTTTTTAATAATGCCTTCGGAATCGAACCGGCACGACTACCCTCGCCTGCAGCCAACAAAAGAATGGCTAGTCGCAAAGAGGTATTTTGAGGTGTCTTACTTGTTGATGTCATTAGGGTGATAATAAATAGGAAAATAAAAATTAAACAATAAAGACTACAAACAGCATGAATAGCACTGATTTAAGCGTCCTCGAATCTGCCGTGACCTGGCTTAAAGCAGGACACCCTGTAGCAATAGCTACCGTTGTCCAAACGTGGGGATCTGCACCTCGCCCTGTTGGTTCATGGCTGGCTATTCGTCAAGATGGCCAGGTGGCAGGCTCGGTCTCTGGCGGTTGTGTTGAAGATGACTTAATCCGTCGAGCTCAATCAGAAATTCTGACTCGCTCTACCCCTGAAATGGTTGTCTATGGTGTGAGCCAACAAGAAGCAGCTCGCTTTGGTCTTCCCTGCGGCGGCACACTCAGACTTCTAGTAGAGCCTAAACCAGAGTTAGCAATCTTAGAAAAGCTGCTCCATGAAATCTCTAGTCATCAAATTACACGTCGAACTGTCAACTTATCGACAGGATATTCATCCTTAGCATCTGGTGGCCGTAATGATGAATTTTTATTCACTGAACATGAAATGCAGACGACCTATGGTCCACGTTGGCGCATGATCATCATCGGTGCAGGTCAACTTTCCCTCTACACTGCCGACTTTGCTCTAGCCTCTGATTTTGAAGTCATTGTGATTGACCCGCGCGAAGAATACGCTGAAGGTTTACACCGTCAAGATATCCGCTTTATTCAAGGGATGCCTGATGATGTTCTACTAGAAATTGGCGTAGATCCCCATACAGCAGTGGTGGCGCTCACCCATGATCCCAAATTAGATGACATGGCTCTCATGGAAGCATTGAAATCCTCCGCTTTTTATGTTGGCGCCTTAGGTAGTCGCAACAATACTCAAAAACGCAAAGATCGACTCTTAGAATTTGATCTGAGCAAAGAGCAGGTTGAAAGACTGCATGGGCCAGTTGGCCTTTATATTGGTGCGCTTACCCCGCCAGAAATTGCCGTTTCTATTCTGGCAGAGGTCATTGCCGTTAAATACGGCATCAGCATTCCGAAAAAGAATTAATTTGCTTTGAGTTTGCCGTCTTTTAAACGCGGCTCAACGAAATGCCCCTTGCGCGCTCGATTACCTGCAAAGGATTTCAAAGTTTTCGCGTCCAAGTTGAGTTCAGTAGGTTTACCACCGCGACCCGCACCAGAATAAGATGCGCCTGCAGGTCCCACAGCGATCGCTGAAGCCAAAGCTTCTTTACCATCTAAGCCCATCAAAATAACGCCCTTACCACCCGTTGGCAAACGCTTTAACTCATCTAGAGGGAAGACCAACAGTTTAGAAGCTTCAGACAAACAGGCAACCTGCTTCATGCCAACTTCAACCTTTGCTGCACCTAAAGGCGCATCACCAGGAATCTTGGCATCAATGCTCATAAAGGATTTTCCTGCTTTATTGCGCGTTGTCATATCGGCGACATTGGCTAAGAAGCCATAACCCGCTTTCGTAGACAGCAAAACTAAGTCGTCTGCTTGACCAGCGTAGTAAGCAACCATCTGCGAGCCAGGAGCTAGATTAATAAAACTCGTTAATGGGGAACCATCGCCACGAGCGCCAGGTAATTCACTCACAGGAACGGTATAAACACGTCCATCACTACCAAATCCTTGCATCAGATCAACCGTACGAACCTCAAAGGTTGCATACATCGCATCTCCAGCCTTAAAGCCAAATTGCGTCGCGTCATGTTCATGACCTTGACGAACGCGTACCCAACCTTTTTGGGAAACAATCACAGTAACTGGCTCATCAATGACCTTGGTCTCAGCAATAGCGCGCTTATCTTCCTGAATCAAGGTTCGACGGTCATCGCCATAGTCCTTCATATCGGATTCAATTTCCTTGATAATGCGTTTACGCAATACCGCATCACTTTGCAATAGACCTTCAAGATCATCGCGTTCAGACTTGAGCTCTTTAAGCTCCTGCTCAATCTTGATTCCTTCAAGGCGTGCTAACTGACGCAGACGAATATCTAAAATATCTTCGGCCTGTCGATCCGACAACTTAAATTCTTTGATTAAATCCACCTTAGGCTCATCGCTATTGCGAATGATCTTAATGACCTTATCAATATTAAGAAGAACAGTTAAACGCCCTTCCAATATGTGCATACGGTCCTTGACCTTGCCCAAACGAAACTGTGTTCGGCGCGTAACCGTAGCAACTCTGAACTCAACCCACTCGCTCAAGATTTCTTTTAAACCTTTTTGGCGTGGACGACCATCATTGCCAATCATCACCAAATTCATTGGCGCATTTGACTCCAATGAAGTATGTGCCAATAACAAATTAACAAACTCATTAACATCAATATTTTTACTCTTAGGCTCAAACACTAAACGAACCGCAGCGTCCTTGCTAGACTCGTCACGTACACCATCCAACATATTCAAAATGGTAGACTTGAGATTATTTTGTTCGGGAGTTAAGGTCTTTTTGCCAACCTTCACTTTGGGATTAGTAATTTCTTCAATCTCTTGCAGAACCCGTTGTGATGAAGTAGCGGGCGGCAATTCATTGACTACGATTTGCCATTGACCGCGAGCCAACTCTTCAACAGACCAGCGAGCACGTACCTTAATACTGCCTCTACCCGTCTCATAAATCTGGGCAATTTCTGCATCAGAGGAAATAATTTGGCCACCACCTGGATAGTCAGGGCCCGGCATGATTTTGAGAAGTTCTGCCATGGAAAGCTTAGGCGACTTCATTACCGCAATAGCAGCAGCAGCAACTTCACGCAAATTATGGGATGGAATTTCAGTTGCCATACCAACTGCAATGCCCGATGCGCCATTTAGCAATACAAACGGAAGACGGGCTGGCAGCAACTTAGGCTCTTGGAATGAACCATCATAATTGGACGAAAAATCAACCGTTCCTTCGTCGATTTCACTGAGTAATAAGCCTGCAATCTTAGTTAAACGTGCTTCGGTATAGCGCATGGCAGCCGCACCGTCACCATCCCGCGAACCAAAGTTACCTTGGCCATCAATGAGGGGGTAACGTAATGAGAAGCTCTGGGCCAGGCGTACCAAAGCATCATAGGCTGACTGGTCACCATGCGGGTGGAATTTACCAAGCACATCTCCCACAACACGGGCACTTTTCACAGGCTTAGCATCCGCACGTAAGCCCATTTCACTCATGGAAAATAGAATCCGGCGCTGCACAGGCTTCTGACCATCAGCCACCTCTGGTAGTGCGCGACCTTTTACAACGCTAATCGCGTAATCTAGGTACGCACGTTCTGCATAAACAGCCAGGGTCAAGCTATCTTTGTTGTCCTCATTCAAATCCATTGTTTTAGGATCGTGAGGATCATTAGGGCCTTTAGAGGTAGTCTTCACATTAGGTGTTGGAGTTTGGGCAACTTCCACTACATCCATCTCAACAGAATTAGAAAATAAATCGGCTTGCTCTGCCGCAGGTTTTTTACCAGGAGTTTTCTTGCTTGCCATTAGATATCCGCCTCAACTTCATTACCGCGCTCTTCCAGCCAATCTCGCCTTGCGCCTGATTCAGATTTACCCATCAACATATCCATTGTTTTGAAGGTTTCGTCTTCCGTCCAGGAACCCAAAGTGACTGGCAATAATCGTCGGGTATCAGGGTTTAAAGTCGTATCCCACAATTGTTCAGCACTCATTTCTCCCAGACCTTTAAAGCGGGAGATTTGCCAAGCAGACTCTTTAACACCATCTTTACGCAACTTATCCTCAATCGCTTGAAGCTCATTAGCATCTAGTGCATAAATTTTTTGCGCAGGTTTTTTACCGCGTGCTGGTGCATCAACTCTAAAAAGCGGTGGCCGAGAAATATACACATGACCTAAATCAATTAATTTAGGAAAATGCTTATAGAACAGGGTTAATAACAGAACTTGAATATGGGCTCCATCGACATCAGCATCTGAAAGAATACAAACCTTGCCATAGCGTAAATTAGACAAGTCAGGACTATCGTTTAGACCATGAGGATCAACTCCAATCGCAACGGCAATGTCATGCACCTCATTATTGGCAAACAAACGATCGCGTTCTGCTTCCCAGGTATTTAAGACTTTGCCACGCAGGGGCAAAATGGCTTGGTACTCCTTATTGCGACCCATTTTGGCTGATCCACCTGCAGAATCACCCTCTACCAGGAAGATCTCATTTAAGGAAATATCTTGGCTTTCACAATCGGTGAGTTTTCCTGGAAGAACAGCTACACCAGAGGATTTCTTCTTCTCTACTTTTTGTCCAGCTCTAGTACGAGCTTGCGCTTGTTTGATGACCAAATCTGCCAGTTTGCGACCGTAGTCTACATGCTGATTAAGCCAAAGCTCTAGTGCTGATTTAGCGTATCCAGAAACTAGGCGCACTGCATCCCGTGAATTAAGACGCTCTTTAATTTGTCCTTGAAATTGGGGGTCTAATACTTTGGCAGACAAAATAAATGAGGCGCGTGCAAAGACATCCTCAGGCATTAACTTCACACCTTTAGGCTGCAAAGCGTGCATTTCAATAAAGCCTTTAACAGCATTAAATAGGCCTTCTCTCAAGCCACTTTCATGCGTACCACCTGCAGGCGTTGGAATGAGATTGACATAACTTTCCCGCACCGGTGCACCATCTTCAGTCCAGCAAACTACCCATGCGGCACCCTCACCCTCAGCAAAGGAATCATCCTCTCCGGTTCCTGTCGCGTATTGCTCACCTTCAAAAGGGGGGATGACCTCTGGGCCATGTCCCGCTTGTGCGATTGCTTCATTAAGATAGCCACGTAAACCTTGCGCATACTGCCATGTCTGGCTCTCACCGGATTTTTCTTGAATCAGTGTTACCTTGACGCCCGGCAATAAAACTGCCTTAGAACGCAGTAAGCGAATGAGATCAGCCATGGGTATTGCTGAGCTATCAAAATACTTACCGTCTGGCCATGCGCGCACTCTCGTACCGTGGGACTTATCTTCCTTGGATGAAGATTTAGTTTTGAGCTTTTCAATGACTTTGCCATCGGCAAAAGTCAAAGTAGAAACTTGACCATCACGCCAAACTGTAACTTCTAGTCGTTTGGAGAGCGCATTGGTTACTGATACACCAACACCATGCAAGCCGCCAGAGAAAGCGTAAGCACTACCTGTGCCTTTCTCAAACTTACCGCCTGCGTGTAATTGCGTAAAGACAATCTCAACAACCGGTAATTTTTCTGTCGGATGCATGCCAACCGGAATACCTCGGCCATCGTCTTCTACGCTTACGCTACCATCGGTATGCATCGTGACCATAATTTGCTTGCCAAAACCACCCAAGGCCTCATCAGATGCGTTATCCAGCACCTCTTGAATGATGTGTAAAGGATTATCAGTTCGGGTGTACATACCAGGCCGCTGACGGACTGGTTCCAGCCCTTTAAGGACCTGAATCGATGATTCGCTGTATTCGGAAGTTTTACGAGTAGCCATGCGCGCAAATTGTAGTCATGTCTGAGGCCAAGGCTAAACTTTTCGGGAATTCCCCTGTCATCCATGCCAAAATTGAGGCATGGGAGCATTAAGTCATATCCGTGTTTTAGACCTTAGCCGTGTACTGGCTGGCCCTTGGTGCGCCCAAAACCTTGCCGACCTTGGGGCTGACGTCATTAAGGTTGAGCGGCCCGGCAGCGGAGACGATACGCGCCATTGGGGACCTCCTTTTGCAAAAGACCTTGCTGGCCATGACACCGAGGAATCTGCCTACTTTATATGCATCAATCGAAATAAGCGCTCTATTACCGTTGATATCAGCAAACCAGAAGGTCAAGAAATTATCCGTCAACTCGCAGCTGACTCTGATGTAGTGATTGAAAACTACAAGGTTGGAGATCTTGCTAAATATGGCCTGAATTATGAGAGCCTTAAAAAGATCAAGCCCAACTTAATTTATTGCTCGATTACCGGCTTTGGCCAGACTGGTCCTTATGCTCATCGCCCTGGCTATGATTTCATCATCCAAGGCCTGGGCGGATTTATGAGTGTGACTGGTGAAGCCGATGAATTTGAAGGCGCCAGCCCACAAAAATCCGGTGTTGCAATTGCAGATATCTTTACTGGCATGTATGCGAGCAGCGCAATTCTTGCCGCAATTGTGCACCGTGATCACACCGGTGAGGGCCAGTACATTGACATGTCGCTCTTAGATACACAAATCGCAGTCATGGCTAATGTATCCAGCGCCTATCTAACCTCCGGGGAGGTGCCACGGCGCTGGGGTAACGCGTCCCCCATCATCGTGCCCTATCAAACCTTCCCTACATCCGACGGCTGGATGATTGTAGGTGCTGGTAATGATGGGCAATACAGACACTTTGTTACGGTGGGCGGTGAAGCTCACTTAGCTGACAATCCTCTTTTCAAAACCAATCCACTGCGTGTTGAACATCGCAAGAAACTTGTTCCATTGCTAGAGCAGATGACTCGCAAGAAAACAAAGGGGGAATGGATTTCTTTATTAGAAAAAGCGAATGTTCCCTGCGGCCCGATCAATAACATCAAAGAGGTTTTTGAGAACGAGCAAGTCATCGCTAGAGAAGTACAAATTAACGTACCTCACCCTACTGCTGGCAGCATGAAATTAGTTGCTAGCCCAATGAAGCTTTCAAAAACACCGACTGAAGTGCGTATGGCACCACCTACCTTAGGCCAGCATACGAATCAGATTTTGCATGAGCGTCTTCAATTGGACGATGCTGCAATAGAGGAACTGCGGCAAAAAGGGGCAATCTAACGATCATGGCCGACAACACTAAAACCCCCTTATCAATACAACAACTGCTCATTTTTGGGGGCTTAATGGTGACGCTCTCGATGGGCATACGCCATGGCTTTGGATTATTTAATTTACCTATCACCTCTGCCAATGGCTGGGGACGCGAAACCTTTGCGCTCACGATTGCATTACAAAATCTGATCTGGGGTGCAGTGCAACCTGTTACCGGTGCTCTAGCAGATCGCTATGGGGCATTCAAGATCATGGTCGCTGGCGGGATTCTCTACGCGCTGGGTTTAGCAGGCATGGCGCTATCTACCGAAGTATTGAATTTCACCCTAGCAGGTGGATTACTGATTGGTTTAGCCCAGACTGCAACCACTTACAGCGTGGTCTACGGTATTTTGGGGCGCAACGTCATTGCTGAAAAACGGGTTTGGGCAATGGGCATTGCTGCAGCGGCAGGCTCCTTTGGTCAGTTTTTAATGATTCCGGCCGAGCAAGGATTACTGAGTGCGTTTGGAGCGCAAGATGCCCTCTTACTTCTAGCGCTCATGGCTAGCCTCATGATTCCAACGGCCTTCATGTTGCGTGAAAAAGATTTTGTCCATCAACATAATCTGGGCGATCAAACCATTAAGCAGGCCCTTCAGGAAGCAATCACTAATCCGAGTTTTCGTCTCTTAACACTGGGATATTTTGTCTGTGGATTTCAGGTTGTATTTATTGCCGTGCATTTAGCTCCTTACCTAAAGGATCTCTCATCGACCTACCCTGCAGTCGGCGCACCTGCGGTTGCAACTACAGCACTAGCATTAATCGGCTTATTTAATATCTTTGGAACTTATGGCTCGGGCATATTGGGGCAACGCTTTCCGAAGCGCTACCTACTCTCAGCGATTTATCTGGGACGCTCGATAGCTATCATCATTTTCTTATTAATGCCCCCAACGCCAATGAGTACCTATGTGTTTGCAGCCATTATGGGATTCTTGTGGCTGTCCACTATTCCATTAACCAATGGCATCGTTGCACAAATATTCGGCGTGAAATACCTCACGATGCTTTCAGGATTAGTATTTTTCTCACACCAACTTGGTAGTTTCTGTGGTGCCTTCCTTGGCGGATATTTATTCGATCGAACAGGCTCCTATCTCATTGTTTGGCAAATTGCGATTGCATTAGGTGTTTTTGCTTGCTTGATTAATCTCCCCGTTAAAGAGCGGGCGATTTCTAGAGCAGTCAATGCCTAAGTGAGAAGTCATGCAAAAGTCCCCAACCGTCAAATGCCCAAAACGAATTTCCCGTTCGTCTATTAGCCAATGGCTCTTATATCTTGCAATAAGCGTTACTCTATTGTTGGTATTTTCAGCATACTATGCGCCTGACATGATGGTGGCTTTGACGAATCAAGTTTGGGCTTTATGTGGCTGGTAATAACAAACTTTAGAATGATTATTTGTTTAGCGCAGTTCTAAATCAAACTCACTCTCGCCGTAGCACAATGGATAGTGCACATGCCTCCTAAGCGTGGGATACAGGTTCGATTCCTGTCGGCGGGACCACAAAGATATCAAACTTATCCACAGGCCTTGTGGATAAATCGACAAAATATTTCGTAAGTCATAGATTTATAAAGAGCGAGCTGGAATGCTTAATTGTTAAGCATTTATGACAAAGTGCTTCAAAATGGTTTACATTGTGTTGAATACAAAAAAAGTATCTCTGGCACCTGAATTTGTGCTAGAAGATGTCACTGGAGACCCCATGAAACTAGAACGTCGCTATCTGACCCTTTGCCTTGGATCATTCATTGCTGCTTGTGCGCTCGGCACTCCTTCAAGAATGGCTGTTGCACAAACTACTTATCCGAACAAGCCAATTCGTTTGGTGGTTCCTTTTCCGGCAGGCGGAGCTACGGATAACATTGCTCGCCCCATTCAGAGCGAGCTTTCAAATACAAGCAAATGGAATGTGGTGATTGATAACAAACCAGGTGCAGGTGGCAACATTGGTGCCGAAGTTGTTGCAAAATCTGCGCCCGATGGTTACACCTGGTTGATGGCTTCAGTTGGAACTCATGGAATCAACCTGCCCTTGTACACACAAGGTGGCGGAAAATTACCTTATGACCCTATCAAAGACTTCACGCCAATCACTCTTGCAGCTGAGTTGCCCAACGTCTTGGTCCTCAATCCTGAATTTGCAGCCAAGAATAATATTAATAGTGTCAATGACTTAATTGCCTATGCAAAAAAGTATCCTGGCAAGGTCAATATGGCTTCTAGCGGTAATGGAACATCGATCCATATGGCTGGGGAACTATTTAAATCGATGACTAAAACCTATATGGTGCACCTACCATATAAGGGAAGTCCACCTGCTGTAACGGATTTGATGGCTGGCAACGTGGATATCATGTTTGATAACCTACCATCATCAATCAACTATATTCGTGCAGGTCGCTTAAAGGCGCTTGCCGTTACTAGTGCAAAACGCTCACCCGCATTTCCAGATTTACCAACGATTGCTGAGGCAGCTAATTTGCCTGGTTATGAAGCAACTTCTTGGTTTGGAATTGTGGGGCCAGCAAATATGCCTGCAGATGTGCTCAACAAAGATAGCGCTGAATTGATGGCTGCAATTAATAGCCCAGCAGTCAAAGAGAAATACTTGGCGATGGGCGCGCAGCCGGTTGGCAATACGCCAGCCCAATTTTCTGCCTTTATTAAAGGTGAAATTGCAAAGTGGACTAAGGTCGTCAAAGATTCTGGCGCCAAGGTTGACTAACTCACAATCTAGTTAAACACATTAGGGGGAGCTAAGACTCCCCCTAATCCTTCTTGTCTACTTGCCGAGCTTAGAGAGCACCTTGGTTGGTGAAATAACTTCTGGGTCCAGAATTAATTCAATCAAGCCACCACGTTTGCTTGCCAAGGCTTTAGTAAAGGCTGGAGTGAATTCTGCAGTGCTGTTAACTCTAAATCCTGGCATGCCAAAGCTATCTGCAAACTTCACAAAATCAGGATTTGTTAGGCCTGTACCCATTACCCGTTTGGTAAATTCACGTTCTTGATGCATGCGTATTGTTCCAAGCATGCCATTGTTGATGACAAAAACAATAGGGTAAGCCTCGTATCGAACAGCTGTAGCTAACTCTTGGCAATTCATCATAAAGTCGCCATCACCGCATACCGCAATCGCCACCCTATCCGGATCGGCTATCTTCGCTGCAATAGCAGCAGGTAAACCGTAGCCCATCGATCCATTCGCCGGTGCAAGCTGACTCTTAAATCCACCATAGGGATAAAAACGATGTAGCCAAGTTGCAAAATTTCCAGCACCATTGGTCAAAATAGCATTACGGGGTATGGAATTTGGCAAAGAGGCCATAATTTCAGCCAATTGCAAATTACCCTGAACCGAAATTGGCGCAGAAAATGCTAAGTATTGAGCATGCGCTTCTTTCTGAGAAGACTGGTGGCGCGAATCCATCTTGATATCGACTAATGCTTTGCAAAAATTTTCTGGGCTACAGTTAATTGCAAAATCAGGTCGATAAACACGGCCGAGTTCCTCTGGTCCTGAAAGCACATGAATCAAGACATGCTTGGATGCTGGGGGTTTTAATATGCTGTACCCAGCTGTCGTCATCTCTCCCAAGCGCTCACCAATCACTAACAAAACATCAGCATCTTGAATGCGCTTGACGAGCGCAGGATTGGCGCCGATACCTAAATCACCTGCATAACAGAGGTCTTGGTTATCAATTAAATCTTGTGAGCGAAAACTCGTTGCTACCGGTACGCCTTCACGATTGGCCCAAGTTCGTAAATGGTCACAAGCTACACTATTCCAATTGCCGCCACCAGCCAAGACTATGGGATTTTTTGCAGTCGTAAATTGCTGCATCGCTTTAGCAAATACATCTCGATCAAGACCTGGCTGAACAATATGGGCAGCGGCTGTAGGCTTTTCCTCATCAGTCAGATATAAAACATCTTCTGGTAATGCCAGCACAACCGGCCCCTTGCGGCCAGATTGAGCAACATGAAAGGCATGGGAAACAAACTCATCAATGCGGTCAACCCGATCAATACTTCCAACCCACTTTGCACATTCTGAATACATGCGTCGATAGTCAATTTCTTGAAAGGCTTCACGCTCCACCATATCAGTACCAACTTGGCCAACCAGCAAGACCATAGGGGTAGAGTCTTGATAGGCGGTATGAATGCCTACCATGGCATTCGAGGCACCAGGTCCGCGGGTCACCATCACTACGCCAGGCTTACCCGTTAACTTTGCATAGGCCTCTGCCATATAAGCTGCGCCACCCTCTTGGCGGCAAGTAATAAAGCGAAACTGTTCATGATCTACCAAACCATCTAGTAGTGGCAGAAAGCTCTCACCCGGCACGCCAAAGGCAGTATCTACGCCCTGCCTAACAAGTGCATTGGCCAATATTTGTCCGCCATGCATAATTTTTTTGGATGTCTCCATTGTTTTCTCTTACACTTTCCTCATGAATACGCTTTCCACCAGTACTTTAGCCGCCCTGGAAGAGATGTTGCAAAACACTTCCAGATCGGCCCCACCAGATTTTTTACCTATTCGCCTACTGGCAGGCCGTACTGAGAATCAAACTATTGGTCATCTTAATCCCGAATTTATTCCTTACCTTAAAGAATCTTTAGAAAAAGATCCTATACCGAATATTTCAATCAGCGACGACCAACTTGGTGTCTTGATTAGTAAGCCAAGAGACTTATCCCTGCGCCTTGCCATACTGGCTAACAGGATGCGTCTTGGCGGTTATATTTCGGGCTGGCGCAATGAGGACTTTGCATGGCTAGATCATTATGGCCATCAATACTTTCACTTGGAGCGAGCCGCGTTTAGAACCTTTGGCTTGCGGAGCATGGCGACCCACATCAACGGCTATACACCATCAGGAATGCTCTGGCTCGGTAGGCGTAGTGATACTAAATCGACCGACCCAGGCAAACTAGACAATATTGCTGCTGGCGGAATTACTACCGATGAAACTCCATGGGTTTGTGCACGTCGCGAACTTTGGGAGGAAGCGGGCGTTCCGGGTCAACTCGCTGAAGAAATTGAACCTGTTGGTCGCATTCATATGCGTCGACCAATACCTAGTAGAGGCTTTCATGATGAGCTGCTCTTCATCTACGACCTTGAATTGGCAGACCATTTTGTACCCACAAACCATGATGGCGAAGTCAGTAGTTTTATTGAAATTACCCTCGCTGAAGCCGCCGCCAGAATCTTGGCCGATGAATTTACCAGCGATGCTGCTTTTGTCACAGCTGACTTTATATTGCGCCGCAATAAATAGAGGGCTACCCGCCTTGCCCTGAATTGACTGGGGTCATGCAGCAAGTATGGGTTTCATGGTTAAATTCAATTAAGGATGAAACAGGGGTGCCCTCTAAAGCGGATAAAGCAATGAGGCGCTGAGAAAGACCCTAGAACCCGATCCAGGTAATGCTGGCGTGGGAAGTTACATCAGACCGACACCCGGTTTCGTCCATCTAAAACAGTGAGGAGATGGACATGAGCGCAGCGAACCCAACAAATAAATCAAACAAGCACGAAATTCCAAGCTTAAAAAGTTTAGAGCGTGACTTTGGGCAAAAGTTTGCCTATCCCGCATCGACTAAAACCTATCTAACCGGTTCTCGTCCGGATATCAAAGCGCCTATCCGCATGATTGAACAATTACCAACGCGCGTTGGTGAAGAGATGATTGCTAATCCACCAGTGCCTGTTTATGACACTTCAGGTCCCTACAGTGATCCCGATGTTGTTATCAATCTCGAAAAAGGTTTGCCAAAATTACGCGCTACCTGGATTGAAGAACGTAAAGATACAGAACAATTAGCGGGTCCAACTTCAGAATATGGTGTTGCACGCTCACAAGATGAAGCTACTAAACATCTCCGCTTTGCTCACATTGGTGCGCCGCGTGTGGCTAGAGCTGGCAGCAACGTTAGCCAGATGTATTACGCTCGCAAGGGTATCGTGACTCCTGAAATGGAATATGTTGCCCTGCGTGAATCTATGGGTCTAGAGCAACTCCGCAAGGATCCTGCCTATAAGCAGCTCCTGAAGCAACATCCTGGTAAGTCTTATGGCGCCAATCTTCCCGATATCGTTACTGGCGAATTTGTGCGTTCTGAAATTGCTGCAGGTCGCGCGATTATTCCTGCCAACATCAATCATCCAGAGCTCGAGCCAATGATTATTGGTCGTAACTTCCGTGTCAAGATCAATGGTAATTTAGGCAACTCCGCTGTTACCTCATCGATCAATGAAGAAGTAGAAAAGATGGTGTGGTCGATTCGTTGGGGTGCAGATACCATCATGGATTTATCTACAGGCAAACATATTCATGAAACTCGTGAGTGGATTATTCGCAACTCACCAGTGCCAATCGGTACCGTTCCCATCTATCAAGCACTAGATAAGACTGGCGGCATTGCAGAAGATCTCACCTGGGAAATGTTCCGCGATACCTTGGTTGAACAAGCAGAACAAGGGGTTGACTACTTCACTATCCACGCGGGCGTATTGCTGCGCTACGTTCCATTAACTGCAGATCGCATTACTGGCATCGTTTCTCGCGGTGGCTCCATCATGGCTAAGTGGTGCTTAGCCCACCATAAGGAAAATTTCCTCTATACCAAGTTTGATGAGATCTGCGAAATCATGAAGGCGTATGACGTCTCGTTCAGCTTAGGCGATGGTTTACGCCCTGGCTGTATTGCAGACTCTAACGACGCTGCGCAATTTGGCGAACTACACACCTTGGGTGAACTTACCGCCAAAGCCTGGAAACACGATGTTCAAGTCATGATTGAAGGTCCTGGTCACGTTCCAATGCAGCGCATTGAAGAAAATATGACAGAAGAATTGAAGCATTGCTTAGAAGCCCCCTTCTACACTCTCGGACCATTGATTACGGATATTGCACCTGGCTACGATCACATCACTAGCGGTATCGGTGCGGCGCAAATTGGTTGGTACGGCACAGCGATGCTTTGCTATGTCACACCTAAAGAACATTTAGGCTTGCCTGATAAAGAAGATGTCCGCGAAGGCATCATCACCTATAAGATTGCTGCCCATGGCGCTGATTTAGCCAAAGGTCTGCCCGGTGCACAAGTACGTGATAACGCCCTCTCTAAGGCACGTTTTGAGTTCCGCTGGGAAGATCAATTCAACTTGGGTCTAGATCCTGAGCGCGCTCGTGAATACCATGATGCAACCTTGCCTGCTGAGGGGGCCAAGATTGCGCATTTCTGTTCTATGTGCGGTCCAAAGTTCTGCTCCATGAAAATCACTCAAGAGGTACGCGACTATGCAGCAACTCTTGATGCTGATGGCAATCCAAAAGCAAAAGTCATTCCAATTGCAGAAGTGACTGATGCGACTAAGGGCATGGAAGAAATGTCAGCTGAGTTCCGCAAACGCGGTAGCGAGATTTATCAATAAGCGAGTTATCTCAAGTGACCGTGCATTCTCCATCGCAAAATAAGTACGCTATCGTCGGTGCCGGCCTCATGGGTCGACTCCTGGCGGTAGCACTTGCAAAGCGAGGTGCTCAGGTTGATTTATTTGATCAAGGCAACTCTGATGCTAGTAGCTCTGCTGCTCGCATTGCCGCAGCCATGCTAGCCCCTTTAGCTGAATCCGCAATTACAGAAGATTCTGTCGTGCGCATGGGTCTTCATAGCTTGCCACGCTGGAAGCAATTGCTTGCCGAACTTTCTGCACCGGTTTTTTTTCAGCAAGACGGTACCTTGATTTTGTGGCATCGACAAGATGCTAGTGAGGCCGAGCGTTTTCATGCACATTTAGAAAGAAACTGTCGCAATAATGCACTCCTCACTGCGCCAAAAACCCTTGGCCACGATGCTCTACAAGAAATTGAGCCTGCTGTTGCAGACCGCTTCACTCAAGGCCTGTTTTTACCAAATGAAGGGCAATTAGATAATCGCCAGCTACTAGATGCATTGTTAATAGAGTTAAAAAGTACGCAAGTTAATTGTCATTGGAATGCTGTCGTTAATCTCGATAATCTTCGCAAGGATGTTGGCTATCAGCGCGTCATTGATTGTCGCGGCACTGGGGCCAAAGCAGCCTGGTCGATGAATACCAAACAAAATACCCTGCGAGGGGTTCGTGGTGAAGTTGTGCGGCTATATGCCCCAGAGGTTAAGCTACGCCGCCCTACCCGCCTGATTCACCCTAGGTACCCAATCTACATTGCTCCAAAAGAAAATGATGTCTATGTAGTTGGTGCGACAGAAATTGAATCGGATGATCTGTCTGAAATGAGTGTACGCTCTGCAATGGAATTACTCAGTGCAGTTTATACAGTTCATAGTGGTTTTGCTGAGGCTCGTATTCTGGAGATGTCGACTCAATGTCGCCCCACACTGAAAAATAATCTTCCGGAAATTAGAACTCGTAAAGATCATGGTCTGGCCGATTTGATGATGATCAATGGTTTATATCGTCATGGTTTTATGATTGCTCCAGCAGTATTAGATTGTGCTCTGGAAATTTTGGGCGAAGGCGTCAGTAATACCGCCTTGGAACTGGGCTTCAATATCACCAATGAGACTGGGAATGTAGAGGCTACAGCATGCGTGTAATCGTCAATCAAGTGGAATACGACCTTCCCAATCAGAGCATGGTCTCTGATGCGCTGGCTTTAATTGCTGCCAAGCCCCCTTATGCAGTTGCGGTGAATTTAAGCTTTGTTCCGAAAACAAAACATGCGGAATATCTACTGAACGAGAATGACCAAGTAGAAGTCATTGCTCCTGTAACAGGCGGTTAAGACGCGACACATCATGACAGCACCACTACCAAACCATCTCAATAGCGCTGATGCGCTTGTACTTTATGGTGAGAGCTTTTCTAGTCGACTATTACTAGGGACATCACGTTATCCATCACCCCAAGTTTTAGAAAATGCAGTGCAGGCCTCTCATCCAGCGATGATCACTGTAAGTTTGCGGCGCCAAGGCACCTCGACAACTGAGGCACATAGCGGCTTTTGGGATCTTTTAAAAAAAATGGCAGTTCCAGTGCTACCCAATACTGCGGGTTGCCATAGTCCACAAGAAGTCATCACTACCGCTCAAATGGCCCGCGAAGTATTTGAAACGGATTGGATCAAGTTAGAGCTGATTGGTGACGATTACACCTTACAACCAGATACTTTACGTTTAGTGCAAACTACCGAAACATTGATTAAAGATGGCTTTAAGGTTCTACCGTACTGCACTGAAGATCTGATTTTGTGCCAACGACTCGTTGATGTTGGCTGCCAAGCGGTCATGCCCTGGGCAGCCCCTATTGGCACTGGACAAGGTCCACTCAATCCCTATGCCATGAAGCTACTGCGAGATCGCTTAAAGGTGCCCTTGCTAGTAGATGCAGGCCTTGGCCTACCATCTCATGCGTGTAGCGTGATGGAGTGGGGATTTGATGGTGTATTGCTTAATACCGCGGTTGCCCTTGCTGAAGATCCAGTGGTCATGGCTAAGGCCTTTGCAATGGCTGTTGATGCTGGTCGAGCCGCCTATCTTTCTGGCGCCATGAAACCTCAAGAATCTGCTCAAGCGAGTACGCCTTTGGTTGGCACCCCTTTTTGGCATCAAACTTCATAGTGTTCGGCAGACAGAAACCATGAGTCTGATACGCGATCTTGCTGATCAAATAGTTGCCGCCCATCGCAACGAAGATCTTGACATTCTCCTTCCACAATTTAGCGCTCAACATCCGCCTCCAAGAATCGATAATGAAGCAGCAGCAGACCATTACGAGCTTGCTGGGGCTCTGGCTGCTATCAATATGGGATTTATTGAATCTGATGCCAAGGTGCTAGGAAAAGCTTGGTCACGAATGGCTGTGCGCGATGGTGGATTTAATGTCCAAAAGTGGCCCAATAGACCAGAGTACTTTGATCTACTTCCTTGGACTCGTAATATGAATCCAAACGCCTTTCCAGAATGTCCTAAGCGCTTAGGACTCTATGGGGTGATGCCTGATGCCGACTGGGTAAAACGCATGGTTGATGCTGAGCTACCTACAGTACAGCTACGCTTTAAATCAGATGACGTGAGCAAAATCAGAAAGCAAATCAAAGAATCGGTGGCGGCAACTAAAGACAGTAAGACACTACTCTTTATCAATGACTATTGGGATGAGGCAATTGATGCTGGTGCCTATGGCGTGCATTTAGGTCAAGAAGATGTAGAAACGGCAGATTTAGACGCTATTCGAGATGCTGGCCTACGTCTTGGTTTAAGCACGCATGGCTATGCTGAAATGGTTTATGCAGATCGCTTTTGTCCAAGCTATATTGCTATGGGGGCCGTCTTTCCAACCAATCTTAAGAAGATGCAGACTGCTCCCCAAGGGTTGGGTAGACTGTATCAATACACTAAGCTCATGAGTCACTATCCCCTAGTGGCTATTGGCGGCATTGACCAAGATAGTATTCGTGCAGTTGCAAAAAGTGGTGTTGGATCAGTAGCCGTTGTGCGCGCAATCATACAGGCCAAAGACCCCAAGGCAGCAGTAAAACATTTACAAAAATTGATGCAAGCTTAAGTCTTAAATTTCGCCAACATACTAGTATTTGTCTTTTTCATCCAATAAGGCGGTCGGATAAAAATCATGCATATGCCACAAAGGCCCAGGGCCTTCGCCAATACTCAAGAATCGTCCAGCCTCTAAGCCAGCCTCTACATAAGCAATGGCTTTGGCTACCGCATGACTTAGGTCATGGCCATCAGCTAAATACGTGGCAATTGCCGATGCTAATGAGCAACCAGTGCCATGAGTATTCGAAGTATTGACACGATAGTGCTTAAATTCTTTTGACTGCACAACCTCAAGGCCATCTTCCATAGTGCGCCACAGTAAATAGTCAGTAATCTGGGTATGCCTTGTATCTAGATGCCCACCCTTGATCAATACTGCCTGAGGACCCATGGCCAACAACTCTTCTGCGGCCCATTTGAAATCAGTTGCGCCACCAATCTCTTTACCCAAGAGCAAAGATGCTTCATCCATATTCGGGGTAATTAATGTTGCTATTGGAAAAAGCTCCGATATGATCGCTTGCGCAGTGTCATCTCCCCCCAAGCTCGCGCCGGATGTAGCGCGTAATACTGGATCCAAAACAATCCGCTTTACCCCATGACGACGTAATGCTTTTGCAACTGTATGCACAATTTCTGGACTAGCTAGCATGCCAATCTTGACAATATCAACGCCAATATCAAGCAAGACAGCATCAATTTGGGCTTCGACCACATCTAAATCAACATCTTGAATACGTGTAACGCCAAGGGTGTTTTGAGCTGTGATGGCAGTAATCACAGACATCCCATAGCCACCTAAAGCGGTAACCACCTTGAGATCAGCCTGAAGGCCAGCCCCACCACCGCTGTCTGAGCCAGCAATGGTCAGTACCTTAGGGATCTGTATGGAAGTCGGAAGAGTTGATTTCATCTTGCTATAATATCGGCTTATTCCTCGATAGCTCAGTCGGTAGAGCGCCGGACTGTTAATCCGTAGGTCCCTGGTTCGAGCCCAGGTCGAGGAGCCAAATATTAGAAACCACCTTTTTAGGTGGTTTTTTCATTGTTTGATCCTGTATTTGCAATCTATGCAATAAATCACTTAGCCACACTAAAATAGACCCCATGACTAAGACTCCAGAACTTCTAGCCCCAGCAGGCAGCCTTGATATGCTTCGCACCGCATTTGAATTCGGTGCCGATGCGATTTATGCCGGACAACCACGCTACTCGTTACGCGTCCGCAATAATGACTTTGGCAAGATTGAAGTACTCAAGGAAGGTATTGATACTGCCCATGAATTAGGAAAGCAGTTCTACTTAGTATCTAACTTACTCCCTCATGGTGGCAAGACCAGAACCTACATTAAGGACATGTCTCCAGTTGTAGCGCTTAAACCCGATGCCTTGATCATGTCTGATCCTGGCCTAATCATGATGGCAAGAGAAGCGTGGCCTGATATGCCGATTCATTTATCGGTCCAAGCAAATACCGTTAATGGTGCCTCAGCAAAATTCTGGCGCTCTGTTGGCATTAGCAGAGTGATTTTGTCTCGAGAGCTCTCCTTTGATGAAATCGAAGAAGTGCGTCAAGACTGCCCCGAAATGGAGTTAGAGGTCTTCGTCCATGGTGCATTGTGTATTGCTTATTCTGGCCGCTGTCTTTTATCTGGCTATATGTCGCATCGCGATCCCAACCAAGGCGCTTGTACTAATGCCTGCCGCTGGGACTACAAGGTAAAGCCCGGACAACAAAACCAAAGTGGTGACGTAGTTCTGCTGCAAGAAGCCAAGAGACCTGATGATTTAATGCCGATGGAAGAAGACGAGCACGGTACCTACATCATGAACTCTAAAGACTTGCGCGCTGTAGAGCACATCGAGAGATTAACAAAGATGGGGGTCGACTCTTTCAAGATCGAAGGTCGTACCAAGTCCCCCTATTATGTTTCTCGTACATGTCAGTCCTACCGCAGCGCTATTGATGATGCTGTAGCAGGTAGACCCTTTAATACTGCCCTGCTTGGTAATCTAGAGGGCCTCGCTAATCGTGGTTATACCGATGGCTTTTATGAGCGTCACCACGATAAAGAATATCAACTCTATATGAGAGGTTATTCCCTTTCAGGAAGAAGCTTATATGTTGGCGAGACTTTAGAGATCGATTTAGAAAAAGGCCTCGTGAAGGTAGATGTCAAAAACCGCTTTGCAGTCGGTGATAGATTGGAAATTATTGAACCGCAAGGTAATCAGGATATCGTCCTGGAGCAAATGTGGAATATGCGTGGCGAGTCTATTGATACAGCCCCAGGATCGGGTCACTTTGTATGGCTTAAGCTACCTCTTAAAGGTAAACATGCCTTTATTGCACGCTATACCCAAGAGCCAGCCCCAATTGAGCTTGCTAGCGCTTGCTCTAACTGCTAATCATTGCAATGATTCAAACTCCTGGTGCCGATGTAAAGCCTCAAGGCTTTAAAGAAAAATTAGAAGATGAAGCGAAAAAGGCTTTTGCTTTATCAATTTATTTCGGAATCTGGTTCTGCGCTTTAGCCTTCTTGGCTGCAACTACCCTTGATGAAAGACCTATTCCTCTCGCCATTTTTGGATTCGCCTTAATTAAGGCGGCCTTATGTGCAAAATTTCTGTTGATTGGTCAGGCTAGCTTTCCTATTAAAGTTGAGCCAAGCCACGGAATTGTTAAATCACTCTTTGTTGAATCCTTGATTTATCTTGCCATCGTAGTTGCTCTGAACTATTTAGAGGCTGGCCTACATGGGCTGATTCACGGTAAAAACTTTATTGACTCAATGACTGCCTTCGGTCAATCCAATCCGCTTCATGTCGTCGCCATGTCAATTATTTACTGGCTCATCGTATGGCCTTATTTAATATTGATGGGCATCAAAATGATTTTAGGCACTCAAACAACTCTGACCATTTTTTTTGGTAAAAAAAATTAGCAGTTCGGCGGCACATACCGATCAAAAACATAGACTAGCTACAATAAATAAAACACTACTATCGAGACAAGCATGAGTTCTAAGCCAACTAGCAGCAATCCTAATTCTGAGAAACCCAGTGAAACAGGTTTGCGTAAAGGCTTAACGAGTTACGGCGATAAGGGCTTCTCTTTGTTCTTACGCAAGGCTTTTATTAAAGGCGCTGGCTATACCAATAGTGCACTTGATCGACCAGTCATTGGCATTATCAATACTGGCAGTGCTTATAACCCCTGTCATGGCAATATGCCGCAATTAATCGAGGCAGTGAAGCGTGGTGTCATGCTCTCTGGTGGGCTGCCCATGGAATTTCCGACTATCTCGATTCATGAAAGCTTTGCTGCGCCTACTAGTATGTACTTGCGCAATCTGATGTCGATGGATACCGAAGAAATGCTACGCGCACAACCAATGGATGCGGTTGTCATGATTGGTGGCTGCGATAAAACTGTGCCCGCTCAAATGATGGGAGCTGCATCTGCTGGTCTGCCGGCGATTCAATTAATTACTGGCTCCATGTTGACAGGCTCACACCGTAGTGAGCGAGTTGGCGCTTGTACTGATTGCCGACGCTATTGGGGAAAGTTTAGAGCCGGGGAAATTGATGAGCTTGAAAAAGATGAAGTCAATGATCAACTGGTAGCCAGCGTAGGCACGTGTTCTGTCATGGGCACCGCCAGTACTATGGCCTGTATCTCTGAAGCCCTTGGTATGACAGTACCTGGTGGCGCTACCCCACCCGCTGTGACAGCCGATCGCATTCGTGTTGCTGAAGAAACGGGTGCCTGTGCAGTACAAATGGCTAAGAGTGGCTTAACGATTGATCAGATTCTGACTGCAGATGCTTTTGAGAACGCAATTCGTGTCTTGCTTGCCATTGGCGGCTCAACTAATGGCATTGTCCACCTCGCTGCAATTGCGGGCCGTATGGGTCTTGAAATTGACTTAGATGCCTTAGACAAAATGGGCAATGAAACCCCCGTTCTGGTTGATCTAAAACCATCCGGTGACCATTACATGGAAAACTTCCATGATGCTGGCGGCATGACAACCCTTTTAAGAGAACTCAAGCCACTGTTAAAGCTAGGCACCATGACGGTGACCGGCAGAACCCTAGGTGAAGAAATCGATGCAGGACCACCAAGCTTTAAGCAAGATGTCGTTCGCAAAATTGATAATCCCATTTACCCTCGTGGCAGCATTGCAGTTCTTCATGGCAATCTTGCCCCAGGTGGCGCAATCATCAAGCAGTCAGCTGCCGATGAAAAATTAATGGAGCATGAAGGTCGAGCTGTAGTCTTTGAAAACTCAGAAGACTTAGCCAATAGAATTGATAGTCCAGATTTAGATGTCACAGCAGATGACATCATCGTGCTCAAGAATATTGGTCCAAAAGGCGCACCAGGAATGCCAGAGGCTGGTTACATTCCTATTCCAATGAAGTTAGCTCGCGCAGGCGTTAAGGATATTGTCCGCATTTCTGATGGGCGGATGAGTGGCACCGCTTTTGGCACGATTGTCTTGCACGTTACCCCAGAGTCAGCGATTGGTGGCCCCTTGGCGCACGTTCGTAATGGTGATCGCATTCGTCTTAGTGTGAAGAATCGTGAAATCAGCTTGTTAATTTCAGATGCTGAGTTGGCACAACGCATCAAAGACAATCCCATTACCGCCCCAACTGCAGAACGCGGCTATAAGAAGCTGTTCTTAGATACCGTCACTCAAGCAGACCAAGGAGTAGACTTCGATTTCTTACGAGCTGCCAAGATGGTTGGCAAAACACCGCAATCTAAATAGAAGTTGTATTCAGTAATGAATGCCAATCTTCTAAGAAGAGGAATGAATCTGTGGCCCCCATTCTTAGGGGCTGGCATTACTGTTGAGAAAATTTCTAAAGATTTTCGTCATGCCAAGGTTCGCCTAAAGCACGGTCTACTGAATCGTAATATTGTTGGCGTACATTTTGGTGGTAGCCTGTTTGCAATGACCGACCCCTTCTTTATGATGATGGTGTCACACAATATAGGCAAAGGCTATATTGTGTGGGATCAAGCGGCTAAGATTGAATTCCTCAAGCCTGGCAAAGGTCCTGTTCATGCTTCGTTTGAACTTACTCAAGAACAAATTGATGACATCATCCGCACTGCTGAGTCCAGCAATAAGGTCTTAAAAGAGTTTGTGGCAGATGTGAAAGACCAACAAGAGGATGTGGTCGCTCGCATTACGAAGACTTTGTATATCCGCAAGAAAACCTAGAAAAGCTAAAGATCGTCAGCTGCCTCTACTTCAGTTTTTGATGAATTCATGAGTTAATGAGTTAGGGATTCAGAGGGCATAAGCAGGGGCATCAAGCCTACGCATCTCGCCCTCAATCCAGGCCTCTACTTCTGATTGCAATTGTTCTTCTGTCTTTCCTTGGACGGAAATGACTGGTCCAATAGATAAAGTGATCGTGCCAGGATGCTTAAGAAATGTCTTTCTTGGCCAAATAGCTCCCGAGTTTTGTGCCACAGGCAGGATATCGGTTTGAGTGCTCATGGCTAGACGAACACCGCCTTTACGATAAGGCTTAAAAGAGCCTCGAGGAGTACGAGTACCCTCTGGAAAAATCGCGATCCATCTACCCTCCTTTAAAACTACTTTACCCTGGGTAGAAACAGCCTCTCTGGCCTTTTCTCTATCGCCACGATTGATATGGATCATTCGTAACGAGGCCAAAGCCCATCCAAAAAAAGGCACATATAAGAGCTCTCTCTTAAATACAAAGCAAAGTTCCTTTGGAAAAATAGCTGGGTATACAAAGGTTTCCCAAGCAGACTGATGTTTGCCCAAAACAATTAACGACTTATTAGGATCCCGAGGAATATTTTCCATTCCCTGAATATCAGAATCGATTCCACACAGAAGAAATAAAACCTTCTGAATTAAGCGACACCAAGCTACGCCTATGTTGTAGCGTGTACGAATACTAGTAAATGGAATTGCCAGAATGATTGCACTTGCAAAAATAGTGACTGACGTAAAGCCAAACAAGTAAAACAGCAGCGAACGAAACCAAATAATCACAATAAATATCCCAAAATTTACTGTGTTAGTTTAGCAAGCTTCTTTTGGCCTCTTGATATTCAATCTCAATACGATCAACAATTTTAGCCACACTAGGAGAGCCGTCAATCAGACCCACACCCTGGCCAGCCCCCCAAATATCCTTCCATGCCTTAGCGCTAGTACCATCCTTAGATGCTTGAGATAACTTTGCAAAGGCCATAGGATCCCCAGGCGGCAAGTGGTCTGGGTCTAGACCGGCATTGACAATACTTTGCTTAATGTAATTTCCATGAATGCCCGTGAAATGATCTGTATAGACTATGTCAGCAGCATTTGCATTTACAACAGCTTCTTTGTAAGACTCACTCGCATGCGCTTCTTGGCTAGCAATGAAACGAGTCCCCATATAGGCAAAATCAGCACCCATAGCTTGCGCAGCAAGAACAGCGCTTCCTGTAGAAATCGCTCCAGATAAAACAATGGGCCCTTGATAGATCTTTCTAACCTCGCCAACCAATGCGAATGGAGACAATGCGCCCGCATGACCACCAGCACCAGCTGCGACTAAGATCAAGCCATCTACGCCAGCTTCTAGAGCTTTTTCTGCATGTCTCAGATTAATCACATCATGCAAAATAATGCCGCCATAACTATGAACTGCATCAATAATTTCTTTAATGGGCGCTCTCAGACTGGTAATGTAGATAGGTACTCTGTGCTTGACACATATACGCATATCTTGCTCTAAGCGTGTATTGGAAATGTGCACAATTTGATTGACTGCTACAGGCCCCACCTTACGATCTGGGTGTTTTTTCTGAAAATCATCCAGCTCAGACTGCATTTGGCTCAACCAATCATCCAGCAACTCTGGCGGCCTGGCGTTTAATGCCGGAAAAGAACCAACGATACCAGCCATGCATTGCGCTTTTACTAACTCTGGGTAACTTACGGTAAACATCGGTGCAGCAATAATCGGTAAACGAAGGTCCTGGAGAGCCTTTGGTATGAGAGTGCTGCTCATAGATTCCTTAATTCACGGCGCAAGATTTTTCCAACATTGGTTTTAGGTAACTCATTTCGGAAGGTAATGTATTTAGGTCGCTTGTAATTGGTTAATTGATCCTTACAAAAGGCTAGTATCTGCTCCTCAGTTAACGTCTCTTGAGCTTTAACAATAAAGGCTTTTACAGCTTCTCCACTATCAGTATCAGGCACGCCAATCACAGCACACTCTAAAATCTCTGGCATTAAAGATAGGACCTCTTCAACTTCATTGGGATAGACATTAAATCCAGATACCAAAATCATGTCTTTCTTACGATCAACAATTTTGACGTAACCACCCGCATCCATCACGCCAATATCACCCGATTTAAAGTATCCATCGGCAGTCATGACATTCTGAGTCTCATCTGGCTTATTCCAATAACCAGCCATCACCTGTGGACCCCGAATACAAATTTCTCCAGGTGTACCAAATGGAACCTCAATGCCATCGTCACCCAAGATCACCACTTCAGTGCTAGGCACTGGCAAACCAATAGTGCTAGTAAAGCGTTCAATGATGGGGGTATTTACACAAGCCACGGGCGCTGTTTCAGATAAACCGTAACCTTCAGCAATCGGCGTTCCGGTCATTTTTTGCCATTGATCAGCCACCACCTTTTGCATCGCCATACCACCACCAATTGTTGCTAACAAATGAGGCAGCTTTACTTTTTCAAACTCGGGTTTATGTATCAAGGCATTAAAGAGAGTGTTAACGCCAGGGAAGATATTGATATCCGGATGTTTTATCAGCAGCTTGATAAAGCCATCTATATCTCTTGGGTTAGGAACTAATATCAGCATGCCACCCTTACGCATACCCATCAGCGCACAAGCCGTAAGCGCAAAAATATGGTACAGCGGTAAAGCACATAAAAAGACTAATTGACTGTCAACCGCTTTACGCTTTAATGCAGGCTCTAGCCATAAATCTGTTTGCAATACATTTGACAGGATATTTCTGTGTAAGAGAATGGCTCCTTTAGATAAGCCAGTGGTACCACCCGTGTATTGCAAGAAGGCAATGTCATCTAAAGCGGTTTTAGGTTTGGTCCAATGATTTTTTGCGCCCTCTTGCAAAACCTCTGTAAAGCCAATATGGCCAGGTAAATTCCAGGCTGGTACTCCTTTTTTGATCTTGCGCACCACAAAATTGACTAAAGCACCTTTAAGACCAATCATTTCACCTAGAGATGTGACAATGGTTTTTTTGAGCGGTGCATTTGCTGCAATTTGTTGGTAAACATGCGCAAAGTTTTCCAGAATAATGAGTGCTGATGCACCACTATCTTTTAATTGATATTCAAGCTCTCTAGGTGTGTATAAAGGATTAACGTTGACCACTACAAAGCCAGCACGCAATATCCCCAACATGGCCACTTGATACTGCAAGACATTGGGCAACATAATGGCGACACGAGCACCAGACTCCAGTCCCAAACACTGTAAATAAGCTGCAAAATTTCGAGAGTGGTGTTCCAACTCTCGATAAGTCATGAATTTACCCAGGTACTCACAGGCACGGCGATTAGGGTAACGCTCAAATGCTTCATCAAACATTTCCAGAAGCGAGGAATATGCAGAAATATCGACTTCGTGAGGAACGCCTTCAGGATAGTTCTTCAACCAGGGCTTAGAAGGATTGATCATCGATACCACCTTGTCTCAATATATTTTTTATATAACTACTTAAAGTAAATCTTGCATTACTGATTCTATACAGACTCATCTAGCAAAACAAATAAAGGCCTCAGAAAGAAAAAGCCCTCATTAAAGAGGGCTTTTCATCAAGCAAATACTAAGTTAGAAGCGATAGCCTGCACCCACCAGGAAATCAGTTCCAGTACCTTTAACAGATGCTGATATAGGAACGACACCGTAGGCAGTCACATTAGCCGTTTTACTGCCGTACTGTGCATAGTTAACTTCGCCAAATGCGTAAAAAGATGATGTGACCATCTGTTTATAGCCAAGACCCAATGTATAACCAGTTAAGCTAGTTGTGCTGTAAGGAATTGATGAGCTAGATAAGCCAATTGTCGCACCTGTATAGCCAACCTTGGCATATGCAAGACGATCTTTATCAATTACATATCCAGGATTTAATGTAATGCTGTAGAGATTTTTAACATTATAAGTTGCAACGCTGGAAGTTAAAGGAGCGCCTGTTAAAGGATTAATGATATTCAAAGTTCCAGTTGCACCAGAACTTGCGCCTGGATAGTAAGAGGCTCCAATACCAAGTACATAATCTTTATTGATGGCAAAATTATAACCACCAGCCAGATTGGCTAAACCTGTACCTATGTTATTTACATTGGTTGCAGTGGTGCTTGTAGTAAATGCGGTTCCACCCACAACACCTGCAGGAACATTCGCTGTGCCATTTGCAATCGTTGGACTAAACATGCCATAGCCAACGCCTACTTGAGCATAAAAACCTTCCCAAGCATTAGTTTTTGACTGCGCCATTGCTGAACCAGCTGCAAGACTAGTTAATGCCAATGTAAGGGCTGCGATTTTGATTTTTTTCATGTCTCTTCCTGTATCAATTTTTATTAAATGAGTTCATTACTACTTCATTGACTGTAAAGATTTTTGTTGTGTTTTATAGCTCGGGTTTTCCCTTGCTATATTTTGCAGTGCATCAATTCATTAGCCCTTAGGACCATCTATAGAGCTTCTGGTGTGTGTTTAGTTGTGGAAACTGTAAAAATCCTAGTGTAATATAAACGAACGATCGTATTATTTTTACAACATTCTGGATACTTCTTGAAAATGATGCACACAAGATCTGCTCACGAAGCTAATGAGCCCAAAAAGGGTTTAACTACCAAAGCAGTCATTCTGGGGGCGGCCTTGGACATTGCCAGCAAATCTGGTCTTGAAGGCATCACTATTGGCAACCTTGCTGAAACGGTGAATATGAGTAAAAGCGGCGTTTTTGCTCACTTTGGCTCTCGCGAGGAATTGCAGATTGAAGTTATTCGAAAGTATTACGAACATTTTTCACAGGTGGTGTTCGTTCCTGCCCTCTTAAAATCTAAGGGGCTTCCACGCCTTCGTCACATGATTGATTCTTGGCTCAAGATTAGCGTTGGCGATAACACCTCCAGCTGCTTCTTTATCGCTGGAGCTGCTGAGTTTGATGATCGCCCCGGAATAGTACGCGATGAATTAGTTAAAAGCGTTGAAGACTGGCGTGCAGCACTCCTTCGCGCTATTAAAGAATCCATTGCTTTGGGTCACTTTAAGAAAAGCACTGATGCAAGAGCTTTGCTATTTCAACTCTATAGCGTAGTTTTGGGTGCCCACCATGATTCCCGCTTTTTGCAAAATCCCGAGAGTCTTGCTCTAGCAAACAAGCTTATTAAAAACGTCATTAGTAGTAATCAAAACTTAAAAAGTAATTGAATCAGCAATATCTCATTAACACCCTGGAAATAATATGCCTGAATACACCCCACCCCTTCGCGATATGCAGTTTGTCATTCATGAGCTTTTTGATGCCCAGTCAACTTTTAAAGGGCTGCCAAGCTACCAAGAGATTGATCAAGAAACCATGAATCAAATCTTTGAAGAGGCTGGTAAGTTTGCTAGCGAAATTGCCTTTCCTTTAAATCAGATTGGGGATCATGAAGGTTGTACACGTGCTGATGATGGGTCTGTCAAGACGCCAACTGGTTTTAAAGAAGCTTACAAACAATATATTGAGGGTGGCTGGCCTTCTCTCTCTTGCGACCCCCAGTTTGGTGGCCAAGGTTTACCGCAGTTAGTCAACTCCGTTCTTTATGAGATGCTCAATTCAGCGAATCAGGCTTGGACAATGTATCCAGGCTTATCGCATGGTGCCTATGAGTGCTTGCATGCACATGGCACACCTGAGCAGAAAAAGATGTACTTAGAAAAACTGGTTTCAGGTCACTGGACTGGAACGATGTGTCTTACTGAGCCCCATTGCGGTACTGACTTAGGTTTACTCAAAACCAAAGCTGAGCCTCTCGCAGATGGCAACTACTCTATTACAGGCACTAAGATATTTATCTCTAGTGGAGAGCATGATCTTGCAGAAAATATCGTACATCTTGTACTAGCGCGCTTACCAGACTCACCTAAAGGTAGTAAAGGTATTTCTTTATTTGCAGTACCTAAATTCATAGTCAATGCTGATGGCTCACTAGGTACTCGCAATCCTGTTACTTGCGGTTCTCTCGAACACAAAATGGGTATCCACGGTAATGCCACTTGCGTCATGAATTTCGATGGCGCCATTGGGACGCTAGTAGGCGAGCCTCATAAGGGACTCAATGCAATGTTTGTCATGATGAACGCCGCTCGCTTAGGTGTAGGCATGCAAAGCCTCGGTTTAACGGAAGTGGCTTATCAAAACTCTGCAGCTTATGCCAAAGAGCGCCTACAAATGCGCAGCCTTACCGGTGCAAAGGAACCTGAAAAGGCAGCTGACCCCATCATCGTGCATCCTGATGTGCGCAGAATGCTACTGACCCAAAGAGCCTATGCAGAAGGCGGGCGAGCATTTACTTATTGGATAGCACTCATGATTGATACCGAGCTCAATCATCCCGATGAATCTATTCGTAAAGAGACTGGAGAGATGGTTGCCCTGCTCACGCCAATCATTAAGGCTTTCTTAACCGATAACGCATTTACTGCAACTAATGAAGGGCTTCAAGTCTTTGGTGGGCATGGTTATATCGTCGAATGGGGTATGGAGCAGTATGTGCGCGATGCTCGTATCAACATGATTTATGAAGGTACCAATACCATTCAATCCCTGGATCTTTTGGGACGCAAGGTCCTTGGAGATATGGGCAAAAAATTAACGAAGTTTGGGAAGATTATTGAAACCTTTATCGAAGAAGAAGGTGTTCGCAAAGAAATGCAGGAGTTTATTGATCCTCTAGCTGATATTGCCAGCAAAGTCGAAAAGCTCACTAAAGAAATTGGTATGAAAGCCATGATGAATCATGAAGAAGTGGGTGCTGCAGCTGTACCCTACCTTCGCACTGTCGGACACCTTATCTATGCCTATCTTTTTGCCCGGATGGCCAAAATTGCACTAGCCAATAAATCGAGTGATGATCCTTTTTATAAGGCAAAACTCAACACTGCTCGCTTCTATTTCGATAAATTACTACCCGAGACAGCCATGCTCATTCGTCAGGCGCGCGCCGGATCTAAATCGCTAATGGCTATGCCTGCTGAATTTTTCTGAAAGATACTCAATGACTGAAAATAAAATCATTAAGAAAGTTGCGATATTGGGTGCCGGTGTTATGGGTGCACAAATTGCTGCGCAATGCATTAACGTAGGTTTGCCCGTTATTTTGTTTGATCTTCCAGCTAAATCCGATGATGGAAAACCGTTAAATAAGAATGCGATTTCACTTAAAGCAATTGAGAATCTTAAAAAGCTTAAGCCTGCTCCTTTAGGTCTGCCTGGTGATGCCAATCTCATCATGGCAGCTAATTATGAAGATGATTTGGCTTTACTTGCACAGTGCGATTTAATCATTGAAGCCATTGCAGAGCGTCTTGATTGGAAGCATGCTCTGTATGAGAAAGTAGCACCGCATATTCCGGCACACACTCTCTTTGCAACAAACACCTCTGGGCTGCCAATTGGTGAGCTAGCTAAAGGATTTTCTGGAGATCTGAAGAAACGTTTCTGCGGCGTACACTTTTTCAATCCGCCAAGATATATGCATTTATTAGAACTGATTCCAGCAGCGGATACTGATCCTGCAGTACTAGATGCGCTTGAGACTTTTATGACCTCCACTATGGGTAAGGGGGTTGTACGCGCTAAGGATACGCCCAACTTTATTGGTAATCGAGTGGGAGTTTTTTCTATTTTGGCCGTATTTGCAGAAGCTACAAAATGGGGTCTTGGCTTCGATGAAGTAGATGTCATTACAGGCAGTAAATTAGGTCGTGCAAAATCAGCGACTTTTAGAACGAGTGATGTAGTTGGTCTAGATACTATGGCCCACGTGATTCAGACAATGGAAAAATCCCTACAGGCCGATCCCTTCTCTGCGCTCTTTAAAACCCCAGAAGTGGTCAGTCAACTCATCGCCAAAGGCGCCTTGGGACAAAAGACTAAAGCAGGCTTTTATCGCAAAGATGGGAAGACAGTTTTAGTACTTGATCCTACTACCGGAGAATACAAGCCCTCTACTGCCACTATTAATCCACTCGTAGAGCGAATTCTAAAAAAGCCAATTGCTGAGCGCCTCGAACTTCTGAGAGATACCGATGAACCACAAGCGCAATTCTTATGGGCAATCTATCGCGATATTTTTCACTACTGTGCGATTCAGCTTGGCAACATTGCTGACTCGGCCCGTGAAATTGATTTCGCAATGCGCTGGGGTTATGGTTGGGATAAAGGTCCTTTCGAAGATTGGCAAGCGGCTGGCATATCTCAAGTGGCTAAATGGATCAAGGAAGATATCGATGCTGGCAAAACATTAAGTAAAGAAGCTTTGCCAGACTGGATATTTAATGGGCCCGTAGCCAATACACAAGCATTTCATACTCCAGAGGGCTCATGGTCGGCTTCAACCATGAAATACATTCCTCGCTCAACACTAGCGGTATATCAAAAACAAGTATTTAGAGCGCCTCTGTTGGGTGATGGATCTCCAGACCCTAAAATTGCTGGCAGTACCATTTATGAAAATCCAGATTTGCGTGTCTGGGTCGACAAGCGCGAGCCCAATGTCTTAATTGCCTCATTCCGTTCAAAGATGAATACCTTCAGTCCAGACGTTTTAAATGGCATTCAAAAAGCAATTGAACTAGCGGAAGCAAACTATGCGGGACTAGTCGTATGGCAGCCCTCTTCTTTGAAACTGGGGACCCCTGGTGGTCCGTTCTCTGCCGGCGCTAACTTAGAGGCAGCACTTCCTATGGTGATGAAAGGAGGTCCTGCAGGCGTAGAGCCCTTCGTTCAGCTGTTTCAAGACACCATGATGAGAGTGAAATACTCACAAGTTCCTGTGGTTTGCGCAGTCTCTGGTGTTGCGCTAGGTGGTGGTTGTGAATTAGTGATGCAAGCAGCACGAAGAGTGGCTGCAATTGAGAGCTATATCGGCTTAGTAGAAGTTGGTGTCGGTCTTCTGCCGGCTGGTGGCGGACTTAAAGAGGCGGCTATTCGTGCTGCAGCGGGTATTAATTTAGCCGGCAATACAAATTACCTCGATTTCACAAAAGCATCCTTTGAGAATGCTGCGATGGCTAAGGTGTCCTCTTCTGCTCAAGAAGCCATGAAGATGTCCTATCTGCAAAAAGGCGACATCATTGTGCCTAATGTTTATGAGCTACTAGCGCTTGCACAAAGCCAAGTGAACGCCATGCACTACGCTGGATATAAACCCCCTATTCCAGCGCTCATTTCTGTTGGCGGCCGCTCTGTGGCCTCTACAGTGATGGGTCAAGTAGTAAATCTTCGTGATGGTGGCTTTATTTCAGAGCACGACGCTCATATTGCACAAAAAATCATTTCAATCATTACTGGTGGCGATGTTGATGCAGGCACACTTGTTACCGAAGAGTGGTTGTTAAAACTTGAACGTCAAGCTTTTGTCGAATTGATTGGACACCCTAAGACGATGGAACGCATTATGGGTCTTCTCCAGAATGGTAAGCCTGTCAGAAATTAATTGATTTAGAAAAGACTAATCATGAAAAATATTCAAGATGCATACATCGTAGCGGCCACCAGAAGTCCAGTTGGTAAATCTGGTCGAGGATCTTTAAGGAATACACGTCCTGATGACTTGTTGGGTAAGGCTATTCAACAGGCTTTGGCGCAGGTACCTTCGCTTGATCCTAAGGCAATAGAAGACGCCATCATCGGCTGCGCTATGCCAGAAGCTCAGCAAGGACTCAATATTGCCCGTATTGGCTTGTTATTAGGCGGCCTTCCCAATAGCGTTGGCGGTATCACGGTGAATCGTTTTTGCTCATCCGGTTTAAATGCCATTGCCATGGCTGCAGATCGTATTCGGGTTGGCGAGGCAGATGTAATGATTGCTGGTGGTGTTGAGTCAATGAGTATGGTGCCGATGGGAGGTAATACGCCCTCCTTATCCCCTGAGATTTTTATTGGCGATGAAAATATTGGTATTGCCTATGGCATGGGCTTAACGGCCGAAAAGGTTGCACAACAATGGAAGATTAGCCGAGAAGACCAAGATGCGTTTGCCTTAGCCTCTCATCAAAAAGCACTTGCTGCTCAAGCGGCAGGTGAATTTGACGCAGAAATTTTTCCTGTCAAGGTTGCCGATCGTGCGATGAACCTTGAGCAAGGTCAAGTGGATATTCGTTGGCGAGAATTTACTCGAGATGAGGGGCCACGCGTAGACACTTCACTCGAGGGTTTGGCTAAACTAAAATCTCCTTTTGCTGTCAAAGGTAGTGTGACTGCCGGCAATAGCTCACAAACCTCTGACGGTGCTGGCGCACTTATTCTAGCTAGTGAAAAAGCCATTAAGACTTTTGGTCTAACTCCCTTGGCTCGCTTTGTCAGCTTTGCTGTCAAAGGAGTGCCGCCAGAGATCATGGGAATTGGGCCAAAAGAAGCAATTCCTGCTGCCCTCCAATATGCCGGACTAAACCTGCAAGATCTTGACTGGATAGAGCTCAATGAAGCCTTTGCAGCCCAGTCTCTAGCAGTGATGCGTGATTTGCAATTAGACCCTTCCAAAGTCAATCCACTAGGAAGTGCTATTGCTCTTGGTCATCCTTTAGGTGCAACTGGGGCAATTCGTGCTGCTACTGCAATTCATGCGCTACAAAGACGTCAATTAAAGCATGCAATGGTCACTATGTGTGTTGGCACTGGTATGGGTGCTGCCGGAATATTTGAACGTTGTTAAGTTTTTAAGGAGTTCTATGATAATTAAGCAAGCCTTACTCTTTTCTACATGTTTAATGGGTTTGATGAGTAGTTTTTCTCATGCACAGGTAGTCGATCCTGCAATTGGTGTTTGGAAAACGATTGACGATAAAACCAATCAACCAGCTTCATTAATTAAAATTGAGCAAGTAAATGGTGTTTTGGAAGGCACTATTATCAAAACGTTTCCCAGGCCTGGTGAAACCACTCTCGTCTACTGCAATTTATGTAAAGATGAGCGTAAAGATAAGCCGATTGTTGGCATGAAAATAATGACTGACCTAAAACAAGATCAAACTGGGTTCTGGTCGGGAGGAAAAATTCTAGATCCTAAAGAGGGTGAGATTTATAAGGTCAAGATTGCAACAGAAGATGGTAAGAAAATGGATGTCCGGGGCTATATCGGCTTCTCACTTCTGGGCCGAACTCAGGTTTGGTACAAAGCTGAGCAATAGTGAACCCCTGATCATTACAACAATATCTTGAGAGTCTTGAGAAATAACTCCTGACCATGATGCACCCTTTCTACCCAATCATCCCCTGAGCTCTCATTAGCATCATCAGTAATGTATTTAAATGAATGCCAAGGAATATGGTATTGGTGAGCTACGCTGGCTATGGCAAACAACTCCATATCAACCAGATCAATTCCCTGCTGATGTAACCAAGGATCTGCAGTTGTAACGAAGCTATCTCCAGTTCCACAAACAAACTTTCCTGAGGAAAGATATTCGGAAGGCTTTGGACAGAATGGGGTGCTTCCACGAGGCGCAAGAGGCTCTGCCATCATATCTCGTTGCACTACCCTACCAATCTCTAAAAGACCATCTAACTGAGGCTTGATTTTTCCAGCTGTACCGAAATTAATAATACGACTTGGCTTAAATTGTTCAATTGCCTGCAAGGCAGTCACTGCAGCATTAATTTTGCCAATACCTGAGTAGACTAGGTTAACGCCAGCAGGCAAAGACTCACGCTTGAGCTCTGACTCTAATGCAGTGATAATGAGGAGATCTGTTTTCATATGAATATTCCATGAATTTACTTGATTATCTCCCTGGTGTGCCAGACTTTCCAAAACCAGGAATTTTGTTTAGAGATATCTCGCCTTTGCTAGCAAATCCAGCCGCCTTTAAAGAGGCTATTTTGCAATTAGATGTTTTAGCAAAGCAATTTGATTACACCCATATTCTCGGTATTGAGTCTAGGGGTTTTATCTTTGGTTCAGCACTGGCACATCATGCCCATAAGGGTCTAGCATTAGCCCGCAAGCCGAACAAACTACCCCTTGCCTCTCATCGAGAGAACTATGGCCTGGAATACGGCTCAGACGGCCTGGAGATTCAGCAATCAACCCTACCCAAGGAGGCCAAGGTCTTATTGCTTGATGATGTTTTAGCAACTGGTGGCACTCTCATCGCAGCAAATACATTGCTACACAAAGCAGGCTTTCAGGTTTGTGGTGCGATAACTTTATTGGAGATTAGATCGCTCAAGGGTAGTCATGCGCTGGCTCAAAATGACATTGCCAATAAATCTGTCTTGCTTACTTAGATCAGTTTTAGAGCAATCTTTTTGCGCTTTTGACTAGCTTCATAAGCCCCCAGCCTACTGCAAGTACCTTACTAGCCAACTTTGGCTTGTAGTGCGCAAGAGCAGCAAATGCGCTAGTCCAAAGAAGAGGATTACTTTTTAAGAAATGGTAAGTGTCAACGCCCTTATCAGCCCAAGATAAAGGCTTTTCCCAGGACTCAAAATGGGCACTGAAGGCTTTGCGCTCTGACTGTGCCTGCGCTTGCAGTAACTGCCTACGATGCTCTAGAGCGCTTAATTTAATACTCATCTGGACAGCTCTTCACGATCTTTTGCCAACTCCGCAATAGAAGCCTCAAATAACTTCGGCATACTACGCAAGGACTGCATGATCAACAACGCTAGGATCAAGCCAATTACTAAAAAAGCACTGGTAAGTAAACCCAAAGCCATCATCCGGTCAGTCTCCCAGCTGTAGATCACGATCAAGAGCGCCAGCATGATAAGCCCAAAGAATAAAAAGAATAAGGCGCTAATAATCATCACTAGAAGGCTGATAAATTTGCTTCTAGCGATCTGTGCGTCAACGGAAAGTAGCTCAAGACGTGTTTGTGCAATCGATGCACCAGTAGAGGCAAGATTCTTAATCAAGGAAAGTAAATTTTCTTGAGACATTTTTTTCTAGCGCCGACGAATAAAAAGGCCAATCAGCAGCCCAAGACCAGCCGCAACACCAACAGCTTCCCATGGATTACGGTGAACAAAGTCATCAGCACCAGTGGCAAGTTCTTTGGCCTTGTCTTCCAGTCTGCCTTCAATTCCAGAAAGACTTTCTTTGGCGCCTGCAATTGTTTCCAGCGCTTTAGTACGTATCGATGCAATTGCACCGTCTGGATGATCTTCGGTAGCCTTAATCAATGCCTCAGCATCAGCCATTAAAGCCTTGAACTCTCCGATTAATTGATCGGCGCCAGAAGAGGAGGATTCATGGGAAGTTCCATGGTCTATATGCTTTGCTGTCATGAAAATGCTTTCAATATTGATATCGCTCTATTCTAAGCATTTATAGGCCTTGAGACTAGTCCATAGGATTGAGGACTTGAACAAAATCCTGTTATAAATATCCATAAGAAAAAATAAAAGGAGCTATTAATGCATCGCACCATTGTTAAAGGACTAACACTCAGTCTAGCTTGCCTCTCATTCTGTGCTTTTGCCCATAAAGCCGATGAGCCCCAACATCAGATTTATCCAGAGGGAGATGTCGTTTTAGAAAATGGCTCGGTCATTCAAGACTTCAATCAATCCTATACAACCCAAGGTACTCTGAATGCAGATAAAAGTAATGCTATTTTGATGGTGACAGCCATTGGCGGCAACCATCACCGCATTGATTACTTAATTGGTCCAGGTAAAGCAATCGATACAACTAAGTACTTTGTAATCTGTACCGATGCTATCGGCAATGGTCTTAGCACCTCGCCTTCGAATAGCAAATTACAGCCTAATATTAGCTTCCCAGAATTTAATATCCGCGATATGGTAAATACTCAACACAAGTTGATCGTTGATCACTTTGGTATTAAAAAACTGGTTGCCGTCATTGGTGCATCAATGGGCGGTATGCAAGCCTTGCAATGGGGAGTCTCTTATCCCTATGCTATGCAGGCGATTATTCCGATTATTCCACTTGCTAAAACGCCTGCCTGGACTACTGGCGTCCTAGAAATGCTCCGTCAAAGCATCATGACAGACCCCAAGTATGATGGCGGCAAATATACCCAGCCTATAGAACAAGGCATGCGCCTCTGGTCAGGATGGTTAAGCGGCGTCATTGTGCGAACACCGGCTTATCAAAATCAGTTATACCCAACGCCTGCTGCTGAAATTGAATACCTCAAAAAAGTTCAAGATAGTGGCTGGAAACGAATGGATGCAAACGATTGGATCTGGCAATCACGCGCTTATGATCGCCATGATGTTGGCCAGACAAAGGGCTTTAATAATGACACTACAGCCGCACTCAAATCGATCAAAGCAAAAACGCTCATTCTTGCAGGTACAGGCGATTTACTCAACCCTGAATCTGATGCTAAAGATACTGCAAAGGCCATACCAGGCGCGAAATATATCGCTATCAACGATAAACTCCCAATGGGTCATCTATCAGGAGCGGGCGCAACTAAAGATGAGAATGAAGTACAGAATAAAGAAATTGCGAAGTTCTTAAGCACCATTAAATAATAAAAAACTATGAGGGGATGTAAATGGATCATCAGAGAAGAAAGTTACTGCAGTATTCATTAGGCGCAGCCGCTCTGCCCGTGATTGGCAGTATTGACATGAGTTTTGCGCAGCAAGGACTATCAGCACCTGGCGGCTATGACCTCCTAGTCACTGGCGCGCGCGTGATTGACCCATCACAAAACCTAGACGCAATCGTCGATATTGGTATCCGCAATGGTCGTGTAGTCGATATTCGCGCTGATCTTCCCAAAGATAAAGCCTCACAGCAAATCAATGCTAGCGGCAAAATCATTACGCCAGGATTGGTTGATCTGCATGCTCACACCTACCCACAAGCTTCTGCTATCGGCCTTCCTGCTGATGAACTAGTACCATTTACAGCCACTACAACCTATGTCAGCGCTGGTGATGCTGGTGGTAATAACTTCTCTGCCTTTAAACATTACATACAAGCACAGGCTAGAAGTCGGATGTTTGCATTCGTGCATATTTCTTCAATCGGACTAGCTGGCTATCCCGTTGGTGAAATGCGCAATATTGACTATGCCAATATTGATTTGGCAGCACGTGTAGTCAATGAGAATCCCGATATCGTTCTAGGTATCAAAGTTAGAGAAACCCTGGATGTCGTTGGTGAGAATGGTATTGAGCCTTTGCGTCGCGCTAGAGAAGCTGCAGAACGCTCTGGGGTTAAGGGTGCACGTGTGATGTGCCATATTGGCAATGCCCCGGGTGATCTGAGTAATCTTCTGGATCTCCTACGCCCAGGAGATATATTGACCCATGCATATAGTGGCGCTGGTAATAACACCGTACAAAATGGCAAACTCATTGCTGCGGCATTAGAGGCTAAAAAACGTGGTGTCATTATTGATGTTGGTCACGGCGGTGGTAGCTTTGATTTCACTGTTGCAGAACCTGCAATCCAACAAGGTCTAGTACCAGATACGATTTCTAGTGACTTACACGCATTTAGCGGTAACTCTCCTAGCATCCCCTACTTACCTAACGTCATGAGTAAGTTCCTCACATTAGGATTTAGCCTAAACCAAGTGGTAGCTATGTCCACCAACAGGCCCGCCGCAATCATCAATCGCGATCCTTTACTTGGTACTCTTAAAAAAGGAGCATCTGCTGATATATCCATCCTGGACTTAGTAGAAAAACCAGTGCAGTGGTTAGATACCCGCGGCAATAAGCGGCCTGGCAACTATAGCCTGGTACCTGTTCAAACCATCAGAGCCGGCAGACCCTTTGGTCGACCTTTTGTTGCCCCTTTTGGCTACTAAATAAATGAATACTGCTCATGAACTTATGAGCAGTATTTACCCTCTAGCTGATTAGCATCGCTGGATTTGTCGTCAACCATCAGGTTTAAGACCTTCTGCGCAAGGTCACGGTTCTCTTGTGTCTTGAGATGGCCATTAATTAGACTAGCAACATCCTTTCTGATGGATGTATTACCGTAGCGCAATCCTTTTAAGGTAGCTACAGCCTCTGCAGAAATTTTGCACTGCTGATTGACTAGCGCCGATGAATCTGACGGCCCAGTATTTGCATATGCAAATGCAGCAACAGAAATTGATACTGCTACCAATAAAGTCTTTTTCATTCTAGTTCCTTATTTTGTGACCACAGGTTGGGCAACAGCCTAAATCTTTAGCTCTTACTTTTCTAAGGGCGGCATACACACTGGACTCTGAAATTTCCATTTTTCGGGCTGCTTGAGCTGCGCTCATACCCTTCCCTATCCACTCCAAGGCTTGATGTGTTTTCGGTATTCGTCGTTTCATTTCGTCTCCCAGTAATGGTACTATAACACAACGTCACAAGTTGTGAAGTTGTGAAGTGTAATTAATTCGTAGTGATTTACCCTAATCAGCAAATAGGGCTGTTAAGAGTGAGAAAAGACGCTAGAGGGTTGAAATAACAGGGAAACCGGGCGTTTAGGGCTTGCAATAGTATGATTTGAAGGGTCAAAAGGAGCCGGTCATGTACAGAATCGTTTTAGTAGTGGCGCTAAGCATTGGATTGCTTGCCTGTAGAAGTAATGACAGCGTTGTCAGCGCTTGGGAGGTCAATGACGTCTATCGCTCAACCATGGTTACCCCAAACTCCACAAGCGGAGCAAAGACCTTCCAGGGCCCTGCTATCAATACGATGGATGCTGCCAATACCTATGAAATGTTTAGCCTTAGAAGCGAGCAATCAAAAGATGGTGTGAAATCCTATGAGCTCATGGTCATGCTGACCTACTTCTCAGCGTTGCGAAACTATGATTCTGCAAGCTTAGAAAATATGCCCTCCACTACTTTCAAAGTAGTCTCAAAAGAGTCTGGCGCTTGTGAAGACAGAGGCTGCATGTTTAAGGAGCTACTCTCCATCAGGCTCAGCGATGAATTTTTGAAGGATCGAACTAAAAAGGGCTTTCAAATCAGCATCTCCTCTAAAGCGGGGGCTAAGACGGATCTGTTTGTACCAGCCCAATATATCCAAGGCTATTTAAAGGCGGTTGATGGGACTAGCTACTAAGCAGCTATGAGAAGCTAATTGGCTGAAGGAGCGACCGAGGCTCCTTTAATGCCATGCTTTCTGAGTGCATCGCCAACAAACCCACTGGCCTTCATTGATTCAATAAACATCTTCAACACCTCTGAAGCCTGCGGCCCATATGACTTGGGAAGTCCCATAGCCTGTTGAATGACCATGAATCGCCCTGGTAGAACTCGTAAACCCGAAAATCGCCCCATATCAGCCTCAAGCTGCTGACGAACACCAGCAGCAACGTCTAAGCCATCACGAATGAATAAATCCACTACCGTAGGTGATGTAGGTGCTCTTACTATCTGCGCCTGAGTCATCTCCCTGGTTAAATAAAGATCATAAGCGCTACCCTTACCTACAACGACGCGATGATTGGGTGCGTCCACTTGATCATTTTGTGTAATGGTTGAGTCGACTTTGACAAGATATGCGCCCTCAATCAGCACGTAAGGCGCAGTAAAGGAAATATCTTGACCACGCAAAGGATCTATAGCAAAGAATCCTATGTCTGCATTACCCTGAACCACCGCTTCGACAGACTTGCCAGCGGAGTCAAACACCACTAGCTCAACGCTTACACCTAGGTACCTTGCAAACTCATGAGCAAGATCAACCGAAACACCGCAAGGTAAACCCGATTGAGGATCTCGATTTGCCAAAATTGGATTACCCAGATTAATCGAAGCCCTTAAATTGCCAGTACTGATAAATTTCTCGATGATGTTTTGACCAATGTCCATATTCATCAGCGTATGACTCAGCTCAATCTATTCTTCAAATGAAGGGTACAGGCGTCTAAGTAAACGCAGGCAGGACGACCAGTCCTTACCACCAGCCTGCTTTGGATCAATTGTTTGATATTGAACTGCTGCACGCTCACAGACTTTTTCGTCAATTAAGCTTACTTCTACGCCACCGGATAGGGCTGCAATCTGGGCACGACACGCCATTTCAAGATAATGATGATCAACAAATGTTTGGGGGAGATTTTTACCGCATACCAATACGCCATGATTTCTTAAGATTGCGTAGTTCATATCCCCAAGGCTTTGCAACAAAGGCTCTCTCTGGTCGAGATTAAACTCAAATCCACCAAAATCATGATAAGCAATTCGTTTGTAAAATCCCATGGCGTGCTGACTAAGCATGAGCAATCCATGTTTTTGCGCTGACACACCGACATTCGCAGTAGTGTGAGTATGAAAAACCGCATTCAAATCTGGTCTAGCTTGCAACACTCCTGCATGGATCACGTGTGCCCCACCCCTATTAGGCGGACCATCTTGATACGGTTTTCCTTCAAAATCAAATTTCAATAAGGATGAAGCAGTCACCTCATCAAACATAAAATTGGTGGGCTTTACCAAAAATGTATCTGGAGCATCAGGCACTCTTGCGGATAAATGGTTATAGGTAAGATCACTGACACCAAAGTGCGCCATCAATCGATAGCAGGCAGCTAACTCAACCCTGGTAGTCCACTCAAGCTCTGTACATGCTTCTCTTTTCATCAAACCTTCCCAAAAAATCTAAATGTGAAATCTCAGTTTATTCAGTAAGATTCATTTTTTTAGCAATTGGCGTCCATGTAGCCGCTTCAGCTCTCATCATTTGACCATGAGCCTTGGGTCCTGGATTTTTCGCAGTAGATAAACCCAGGGCCTTTAGCCCGTCAGACATTTCTTTAGTATGAAATGCTTTCATGGTTGCAGTTGCGAGATAGTTGACCACATCAGGAGGTAGATTGGCAGGCCCAAAGAGTGCAAACATTACACCCTCATCCAACTCGGGCAGAGGATAGCCAAGCTCCAGGAAGGTTGGAACGCTTGGCATATTAGCAAGACGTTGCTTACCCGTAACAGCAATAGCCCTTACCTTACCGGAATCTAAAAACGGTTGAGCAGCCACTAGTCCTGTTGACATAGCAAAGTCTACCCTTCCTGCAGCAAGATCTATTAAAGCCAAGCCTGCGCCACGATAGGGAATATTTTTCGCAACTAAGCCATACTTAATCTTAAATAATTCAGGGCTAACGTGAGTTGGAAACTGCCCCATACCCCCGGCAGAACCATAAGAAAGTCCGCCTGGAGTCTTTTTAGACAGCTCAATTAATTCTTTAAGATTGTTGACCGGTAAATCATTACTCACCAGCAAAAATATTGGCCCGGATGCAACCAAACTAATTGGAGTGAAATCTTTATTCGAATCAAATGGTGGAGGATTAGTAATTGCTGGGTTAATTGCAAACACGCCAGTTGTTTCATTCAACAACAGTGTGTAACCATCAGGCTTAGAATCTTTAACAAATACGGTTCCCAAAATAGCCTGCGCTCCTGGTTTATTTTCAACAATAAATGGCTTGCCAGTCACCAGGGTCAAACCATTCGCAAGTTTTCTGGCGATGCCATCTGTCGGCCCCCCCGGGGCAAATGGCGCAATGATTTTGACAGGCTGATTGGGATAGCTTCCGGCATCTTGTGCAACTGCAGCAAAAGATGCCGCCATGGCCATAAGGCAAAAAAAGGTTTTCGTAAATGTGGCAACGATAAAATCACACTTTTTTGCAGCTTGGGTCATAATGTCTCCAGGTTGATTTGATCTAGATCAATATCATATCTACACATGTGGAATTAAAGCATGTAATCGACCCAAATGATCTAATTTAAGTATGAATTAATTGAATCACTTAATGAAATAAGTTCATTAGAGAGCCCAGGAAATCCTAGCCGATGAGAACAAGATTACCTTCAATGACTAGCCTTTTGTCTTTTGAAGCCGCTGCTCGTACACTCAGCTTCACCAAAGCAGCTATTGAGCTGCATCTCACGCAAACTGCCATTAGCCATCAGATCAAAAACCTTGAGTCATTGCTTAACCACAAATTATTTACGCGTAAGGCCAACAACCTGGCCTTAACTAAGGCTGGTGAAGAGTATCTAACCATTGCACGAGATGCGATCCTCAATTTATCTACAGCAACTGAGCGTCTCACAGAACAAAATAACAAAGATGTCTTAACTATTGAGTGTCTGGGCATGTTTGCGATTAAGCAATTACTTCCTCGTTTGCATGAATTCCAAAAAAAGCACCCCGAAATCAAGCTACGCATCAAAACCATGCAGGTTCTGCAATCAAGCCTAATGCATAACTTTGATGTTGCGATATGGCACGGTAATGGTAACTGGATTGGGCTAGATGCAGAGTCACTAGGCAAAGAAGAGGTATTTCCTGTTTGTAGTCCAGAGCTTCTTTCTGGAAACTCTACCCTAAAGCACCCTTCAGATTTATCCAAATTCACTGTAATTAGAACGATATCACCAGTAGTGAATGATGAATGGGCAAACTGGTTGAGTTTTGCTCAAGAAGATCCGATTGAATTTCAATCAGCGATTAATTGTGATTACCTTGTGACATCACTTCATGCTGCAATCGCAGGCTTAGGCGTTGCCCTGGGACGATCTACTGTAGTAGAGGAAGACCTCATCAAAGGCAATTTAATAGAACCACTATCGATCAGAGCACCCTCTTTAAATAACTACTACATGGTGTCTCCAAAGGGTGTTGGGGAGAGCAAAAAAACGCGTGCTTTTAAGTCTTGGCTAAAAGAAAGCGTAGGCGTTGCTTCTCATCAATGAAAAGCAGCCTGAATCATTAAGGCAACAGCAGTAATATTGATCAGCAGTCCAACAGAAATCCTGCAAGTCTTTCTAGATATTTTTGGAATGGTCATTACTTCTCCTTAAACTGTTGTATCAAGAAACATCATCAGCACAAATCCAATAACAAGTCCCACTGTCGCATAGCGTTCGCGACCTTCTCTGTGGGACTCAGGAATAATCTCATGACTAATCACAAATAGCATCGCACCTGCTGCAAAACCAAGCCCCAATGGCAACAATGCTGGATTAAAGCCAACGAGCAATAAACCCATTAACGCTGCTAGCGGCTCGATCAAACCTGACAACAGGCTTAAGCCAAAAGAGCTGATGCGGCTATAGCCGATACCCCTCAACGCCAAGGCAACCACCATGCCCTCAGGAATATCTTGAATGGAAATACCCATGGCTAATGCTTGCGCTGACATAAAGTTGGTGCCTGCAAAGGCCAATCCAATCGATAGGCCTTCAGGCAAGTTGTGCAAAGTGATGGCGATGACAAATAACCAGACTCGCTTGAATGCTACAGAGTCTGGTCCTTCGCGGCCTTTATCAAAGTGTTCATGAGGTATGTATCGATCCATTAGGAGCATTAACAATGCTCCTAATACAATTCCTCCGCCCACTACTGCAGCCGAGTTAAAGGAACCTAATCCGGCGGTCCTGGCGATCTGCAATCCAGGGATAATTAAAGAAAAAGAGCAGGCAGCCAACATCACACCAGAACCGAACCCAAGGAGGATGGTATAAGTTTTCTGAGTATATTTTTGAGAAAATAAAACCGGTGTAGCCCCTAAAGCGGTAGCCAAAGCAGCCGTCATGCCGCCATAAAAGGCGCCATAGATCTTTTCATCCATCATCGGGATGAGTTGCTGATACACATACCAGCCTATCGCTAAAAATACGATGGGGGATAACAGCAATGAAATAGAGTAAAGCCCCGAAGTGATTTCGGTATCTTTATTTCTAGAAAGATTAATCTCTATTCCCATCTTCGCTTAGCCCAAGGTAAAGGGGTCTCTAGGCTTACCTGTTAGCTCCACGTAGACTGACTTAGTTTCTGTGTACTCACGAATACTATCCATGCCATTCTCGCGACCAAGTCCGCTTTCCTTAAATCCCCCAAATGGGGTCAGGAAAGAAACAACACGGTATGCATTAATCCAAACGGTTCCCGCTCTAAGCTGATGAGCCACTCGATGGGCGCGATGAATATTTTGCGTCCAAACTGCTGCAGCCAATCCAAATCGGGTGTCATTGGCAATTGCAATAGCCTCTTCTTCATCCTTGAACTTAATCACGCTCAATATTGGACCAAATACCTCTTCTTGAGCGATCCGCATTTGATTGGTAACACCAGTAAATATGGTTGGCATGACAAACATGGGGCCTAACTTTTCATCCTGCTTACCCCCTGCAGCTAACTTAGCGCCATCCTGTAGACCTACCGTAATATATTCCAGTACCTTATCTAACTGCGGAGCATTTGCAACGGGCCCCATTTCGGTATCTGCATCTAATGGATTACCCATCTTGATCTGAGCTGTTCTTGCCAGAATACGGTCCATTAATGCATCGTGCACTTTTTCATGGACTAGTAAACGCGACCCAGCCATACATGTTTGACCAGTTGCACCAAAAATACCTGCAATAGCACCATTGGCTGCAACGTCCAGATCAGCATCATCAAAAACTATATTTGGCGATTTGCCACCCAACTCCAGAGATACCCTTGTTAAATTCTTAGCCGTTGAAGCTGCAATCTTTTTGCCGGTTTGGGTAGCACCAGTAAAGGCAACTTTATCAACCCCAGGATGATCTACTAGAGCCGCTCCAGGTATGCCAGCTCCAGTAATGACATTGAATACTCCAGGAGGAAATCCCGCCTCTTCAAATCGTTTGGCAAGTTCAATAGTCGATACCGGGGCATGCTCGGAGGGCTTAACAACAAATGTACATCCTGCTGCCAAGCCTGGCGCTAACTTGAAGGTAAGCAAGAGCCCTGGAGAATTCCAGGCAGTAATGGCAGCCACAACACCGATAGGTTCACGACGTGTATAAATAAAAAAATTATTACGATCTGATGGGATAGTGTCACCTTGCAACTTATCAGCCATACCCGCATAGTAATAAAACCACTCAGGAATATATTTCCACTGCCCCAGCATCTCGCGATAAAGTTTGCCATTATCTTTAGACTCACAACTTGCTAATAACTCAGCGTCTCTAGCGATAATGTCGCCCAGTTTTCTGAGTAAGCGCGCTCTTTCTGTGCCAGTAAAGTTACTCCAAGGGCCTTTATCAAATGCATTACGAGCAGAATTCACTGCTGCATTCACATCTTCGAGCCCCGCCTCAGGCAGTGCTGCCCAAGGTTTACCAGTCGCTGGATTGAGGCTCTCAAACTGAGCACCGGTCACTGACGGAACAAATTTTCCGTCAATATACATCTGAAACTGTTGAATTGATGACATAGGATATAGACTCAGGTGATTAACTATTATCTTTTTTCTGGCAACGTAGTTGTTACATCAAGATTAAAGATTCGTTTTGCGTTCAAGCCTAAGATATTTCTCTTTGACTGCTCTGATAAAAATGGCAAGTCCCAAATAGTGCTTGGTAGATCCATATCCCAATGCGGATAATCGGAGGAATACAGAAGTTGAGTATCTGCATTAATCATCTTAAAGGTCAATTCAAGAGCCTCACGGTTATTTACCATCTCCATGGGCTGCGTGGTGTAATACATCTCGCGCATATACTCACTTGGTAACTTCTTCAAGGCTGGTGCTTCAGATGTACGCATCCGATAGTCGTTATCAAGACGCTGCATCAACCATGGAATCCAAGCTAAACCAGACTCGATCCAAATGACTTTGAGCTTTGGAAAGCGCTCTGGAAGTCCATTTACGACCCAATTGGCGCAATGCACCGCATTAAAGAATGTGAAACCGAGAGCATGAGCTGTAATAAATCGATTTGTCATGGACACTAGCTGATCATTCCAGTGATAAGACGCATGGAACGATAGAGGCATGTTCGTCTCTTCTAATAAAGCATAGGTCTTCATAAATGCGTTGTCATAGACAGGCTTATAACGCGTTGATACGACCATAAAGCCAATAACACCTGGTTTACCTGCATATTCCTTCACCATCTGATATGTGGCTTCAGGATCATTAAACGGCAGGTATAGCATTGAGCGAATTCTAGGATTAGAGGGCAATACCTTTTCGGTCAGCCAGCGGTTGTAAGCACGTGCCAGCGCAACCTCTACATCATGCTGTGGATGTAAGCCCATAAAAAGCATTGGGGTAGGAAAAATGCAGGCGTAATCAACGCTCATGGCATTCATCCAGCGTAAGGTTTGCTCAACCTCGCGTGGATACTTGGTCTCATTGATGACTTCTTTTTTACGCTCCTGATAACGGGGAACACGGCCGCCTACATCCTGATATCCAGGCTGATCAAACAAGACGGCGGATGCACCCTTATAAGCAAAGGTATTAATTGCTACCTGCTTGATAACAGGGTCCTCAATGTATTCTAATATTTCAGCAAAATTATCCGTCTCGTAGTGATGGCAATCTACGTCAACAATGAGGACATCATCAAGCCCTCTTTCATCAGCCTGTTTGCGTGCATTTGCAAGATGCTCGCCAGTATGAAAACCATTAATGGTGTAATTAAATTCGGGGCTGCTAGAGCGAAATTCCATGGTCAATCCTTTTTAACGAGTTCCAGACCAGGATTGCCACATTCCCAGTTCAAATATTTCAAGATTTCTAGACTTCAACAGGCCTGAGGCGGTCACCAGGACGGCAGTAGCAGTTGCTACGCTATCTGGGCCCAACAACGTAGTTGGCGCACCTTGATCAAATTGAAAGCCATAAAACTGAAGTAGTGCATCCATCAGCTCATGGAAATCTGTATCTTTTAATTCGCCACCCAAATTAGAGGCAAGCAATTCTTGGAGTGATTTTGCGAGCTCACCTGCGGAGCTTTTAACCTCATTCACCAGATAGCCTCCAGCATTGGGATTAATTACTTCTGTTACCGTTTGGCGCGCATTAGACAGTGACATGAATTTCTCCATTTTTTTCTGCAACCTTGAATCTTCTTAAGCTCCACTTACCATCACCGGCACAACGGCCAGTCTCGACATTAAATTCCCAACCATGCCAAGGGCACACGATATTGATATCGTTTTCATTGAAGCGCATGCCTTGGAAGGTTTTATCCTCAGCAATGATCTCTTCTACCCTGTGAATCAGCATTCCAGAGCAAACTGGCCCACCTTGGTGAGGGCAAACATTTAAAAAAGCATGTAGCTTTCCCTTAACCCTTAAAACCCCGATATCTCCAACATCACAAGAAACAAATACTCTCCCGCCCTCTTCAAGATCATCCGAACGTGCCACAAAGATATCCGCCATCACCACTCCCCTTCATAAGAATATGGGTGATTATTCAGTTCGAATCCCGGTCAATCAAATGATTATTTTGAGATCGAGCATGAATTAAATTGAGTGGCGCTCCCGTGAATTAGCCTTTAAATTGAGTCGGCTATCGAAAAATGCAGTTAAATACAGGGACAACGATAGTTAGTCATGAGGGTAAAAAATGTCAGACATTAGAGGCAATACGATCATTGATGGCTCAATAAGAGCAAAAGACGGAGAGTCAATCGCATTTACCTTGCATCAATCGGATCATATGCCTAATAGGCGCCTGGTTCTAATCCATAGTCTTGCTATGGATGGCATTTTCTGGAGCAAAAATATCCCCGCACTAGTCAACTGCGCGAATGTCCTAACGGTTGACTGCCGTGGCCACGGCAAGTCCAGTAAATCAGCCACAAACTTCAGCATTGAGCTATTTGCGAGTGACTTAGAAGATGTTTTAAATCACCTCAAATGGAATGATGCTGTGATTGTTGGCGCATCCATGGGCGGCTCAGTGTCGCTCGCTTTTGCAATTAATCACACCGAGCGAACTAAGGGCTTAGGTTTGATAGATACCACCGCATGGTATGGCGCTGATGCACCTGAAAAATGGGCTGAGAGAGCTGCTAAAGCTAAAAATGAGGGGCTTTCTGCTTTAATAGGCTTCCAAAAGACAAGGTGGTTTTCAGAGTCTTTTATCAATGAACACCCAGATGAAGTAGCGCGACTAGTGGATACCTTTCTGGCTAATGACGTCCAATGCTTCCAACAAACCTGCACCATGCTGGGAGCATTCGATGTCAGAAGTTCACTTAAAAATCTGGACTTACCAACAGCCATTATTGTGGGCGAAGAGGATTATGCGACTCCAGTAGCAATGGCCAGCTATATGCATGAAAACATTAAAAACTCATCGCTTGAAATAATCCCTAAAGCAAGGCACTTAACTCCTATAGAGTGCCCAACAGAAATCAATACAAGCCTTAAGGCCCTATTAGAAAAGGCTTATGCATGAATATTACCGGCAAGATCCAAGTACCGGCACCCATATCTGCAGTATTTGCAAAACTCAGCGACCCTATTTTTTTTGCATCCTGTATTGATGGCGTCTCTAACTTGACCGAGATTGGGCCCAATAAATATAGTGCAATCTTAGAGACGAAGGTTGCTTATATCAAAATGAAGTTTGCTATCACAGTCGAAATTACAGAGTTAGACTCGCCACAGAAAATTACCGCCAAGACAGAAGGCAACCCCATTGGCCTAGTTGGACGATTAACGACCGTTTCAACCGCCAATTTAAGCGAATTAGGCGGCGAGACCGTAATTGATTATGCTATCGATATTGTCTTAACAGGTAAGCTAGGCGGACTGGGTCAGCCTGTTTTGAGGTCAAAAGCTAAAGAACTTGAAAGTCAATTTGCAAATAATTTAAAAAATGCTTTTCTTAATTAAGAAAGAGTAGAGAGTATGTTGCCATTTGAATTATTAAAGCCCACGAGTTTTGATGAGGCTATTGAATTGCTCAGTCTAGACCCAGATAACTCGAAGTCTATTGCGGGTGGCACAGCATTAATGTTAATGATGAAAAGTCAAATCTTTACTCCAACACAAGTCATTAGTCTGCGCAATATTAAAGATAGCTCTTATATCAAATCGGAATCAAACGGTGAAATTAGTATTGGCGCACTCACCAAACTCTCTGATTTAGAAAACTCGGCAATCATTGCAAAACATGCTCCAGTGATCAGTCGTGCAATGATCAAATTAGCGAACGTCCGTGTTAGGAACTCTGCAACGCTCGGTGGCGCTCTATCCCACGGCGATCCTCATATGGATTTGCCACCAATATTGAGCGCTCTTTCTGCCAATGCGCGCACGATTAGTCCAGAAGGAAAGCGTACTATTCCAGTGGATAGCTTGCATATTGGCTATTACGAAACCTGCCTTGAGCCCAATGAGTTGATTTATGAAATTACACTGCCCGCCAATATTAGCCCCTACTCCTCATATCTTAAGTGCACCACCCGATCGGCAGATGACTGGCCTGCATTAGGTGTAGCAGTCAATCTCATGATTGAAAATAATCATATCGAGTCCTCCAGAATTTTTATGGGCTCGATTGCTGATACGCCCACAAGATTAATTGAGCTTGAAAAGAGGCTGTCGAACCAGGATTTAACCCCAGCCTTGCTGATATCAGCTGCAGAATTCGCATCAGAGGAGATTGATCCCGTTTCTGATCATCTGGGTAGTGCTGAATATAAACGGCAACTAGCTAAGGTTTATGTGAAGCGCGCACTGCTCGAAGCCTATAACAACGGTGTCAACTATGTCAAATAATTTAACTACTACCAACCAAGTTGGGCAATCACTTCCTCGCAAGGAATCAAAGGCCAAGGTTACTGGAAAGGCAATCTATACACATCATTTGACCCTACCAGGTATGCTTCATGGCAAAATTTTTAGAAGTACCGTTGCCCATGGATTAATCAAATCAATCAATACTGAAGAGGCAAAAAAAATACCGGGGGTTCACTCCGTCTTCACTATTAATGACATTCTGAAAATTATCCCAGAGCCCTACTTTGGTCCCGCTTTTCTAGATCAACCGATTCTTGCTCATGAAAAGGTACGTTATGTAGGTGAGCCAGTGGCTGTAGTGTTAGCTGAAGATCCACATATTGCTGAATACGCAACTCAATTCATTGAGGTTGATTATGAGGAGTTGCCTGCGGTTTATGACGAAATCGAAGCAATGACATCAGAAGCCGTTGTTCACGATGTTTTAAAGCCATCTGGAACATTCCCCGATCTAAAACACCTGATCGGCAAGAAGAATACCAACATTGCTCTTGACTACCACCTCAGGCGAGGCGATGTCGAAGAAGGTTTTAGTAAAGCGGATTTTGTGATTGAAAATACCTTCCGAACTCAGCAAGTAATGCATACGCCACTAGAGCCAATGGTCTCTATGGCGCAAGCAACAGACGACCAAATTACAATTTACACTGCATCGCAAAGCCCCTCATTCGTCAAATTAGAAATTGCTCGCTTATTGGGATTTCGCGAAAATCAAATACAAGTTAAGGTTCCTCATTTGGGCGGTGGCTTTGGAGCAAAGCTCTATATCAAATTAGAGGCATTAGTAGTGGCGCTTGCAATGCTATCTAAAAGACCGGTAAAAGTTTCGCTCAGCATGGAAGAGCAGTTCTACACGATTACAAAACATCCCACCACTTTCAAAATCAAGAGTGGGGTTACTAAAGATGGAAAAATTATTGCTCGGCAATGTGACGTCTGGTGGAATGGCGGCGCTTATGCCGATATTGGGCCTCGAGTAACGCAAAAATCTGGCTTTACTGCTGCAGGACCGTACGATATCGACAACGTCAAGATTGATTCTTATGCCCTTTATACAAATAGACCCCCATCTGGTGCGCTAAGGGGTTTTGGTATCCCACAATTGGTTTGGGCCTATGAAAGCCATATCGATATCATTGCTCGCCAACTGAACTTAGATCCACTAGCCATACGACGTAAGAATATTTTAAAAGAGGGTCGCCCTCAAGCCACCGGGACCTTAATGCAAGGCGCAGAAATTGAACTTGTATTAGAGCGGCTTGCTACCAGAATGAACTGGGATACACCCTTAAAGCAAGCTGAAGGAGTAATCAAACGGGGTCGTGGTATTGGGATTGGATTTAAAGCAGTAGTAGCACCTACTACATCTACCGCCATCATTACTCTTGGCGCCGATGGCAGCTACATACTTTCTATGGGTACCGTGGATATGGGTCAAGGTTCAGATACTGCAATGGCTCAAGTTGCAGCCGAAGTATTGGGAGTATCTGCCACAGAAATTAAAGTCACCACTCCAGATACTGATATCACACCATATGATATGGCCACTCTGGGATCTAGATCTACCTTTCATATGGGGCATGCAGTTCGCTTAGCCGCAATCGATTTGAAAAATAAGCAACAGGAATTAGCTGTTGAGGCTGGCTTAGGTGAAAATTATGATGGCAGTATGAAAGCAGTATTTCTGAAGCGTTTTGGCATGCAAGCAGGAACGCTGGTGGGTTTTGGTAGCTATATCCCAACCTATACGCCACCAGATAAAACGGATGGTTCAACAAGCAATGCAACTCCATTTTGGATGATTGGGGCAACCGGTGTTGAGCTTGAGATCAATACAGAAACTGGTGAAATCAAAATTGCCAAAATGATTAATGTCGTTGACTGCGGCAATGCCATCAATCCAAAGGTAGTGGAAACTCAACTGTCTGGCGCAGCAATCATGCAACTAGGCTTTACATTATTTGAGAAGATGAACCTGGATCATGGTCAGGTTACAAACGCTTCTTTTGCAGACTATAAAATTCCAGGTATGAATGACCTGCCCCCTATTTTCGAAAATGAGATAGTAGAGGCATATCAGAAGAATGCACCGTTTGGGGCAAAAGGTGTTGGCGAAAGCGCTACTTTTGGTGTTTCACCAGCAATAGCCAATGCTATTGACGATGCAATTGGCGTTCGCATCTGTGAGCTCCCCATTACAGCTGAGGCAATCCTATCTGGCTTGCAGCAGAAAACAAATATTTCAGACAAGGAATAAGTTGATGAGCTCAAGCAAAACAGCAATCCATTTTGTTCTGAATGGAACCAAGGTTAGCGCAGAAGTTGGTACTAACCAAAATGTTATCGAGTTACTCAATCAACTCAACTATCGCGGTGCTAGAGAAAGTTGTGGCCAGGGCCTATGTGGCGCGTGCACAGTCTTAATTGACGGTGTTGCCTTTTCTGGCTGCTTAGAATTTGCTGCTATGTTAGATGGCAAGGAAGTGCGAACCATTGAAGGCTTTGAAAAAGACGGGGTTCTAGATCCTATTCAGGAAGCCTTCATTGAGGCCGGCGCTTTTCAGTGTGGCTTTTGCACACCTGGATTTATTTTAATGATTGGCCAATTATTAGATAAAAATCCTAATCCCAGCGAGGATCAAATACGACACTATCTATCTGGAAATTTATGTCGCTGTGGCGCCTATCCAGAAATTATTAAAGCGGTTTATTTAGCCATTGGAAAAAGAAAAACTTCCAATTCATTACATCAATAGGATCAAAATGAAACAGTTCACTCTAAAAACTTTATGTTTTTTAGCTATTTTATGGGGCGGACTAAACACTGCCTTTTGTCAAGAGTATCCAAATAGACCAATTCGCGTCATCGTGCCATTTGCACCTGGTGGTGTAGTGGATGTCACCGCGAGACTACTGACTCAAAAAATGAATGAGAGATTGGGCTGGAATTTTGTGATTGATAACAAGCCAGGTGGCAATGGTTTTATTGCTGTTACTGCGGCTGCAAATAGCCCTCCTGATGGCTACACGCTTCTTATGGCTCACACTGGAGAATTCTCCGTGAACCCAGCCATCTTCCCAAATATCCCCTATTCCTTAGATAAAGATTTTTCACCAATCACCATGATTAGTGATACACCGATGTTATTGGTTGCAAATAGCAAGGTTCCATTTAATACCTACAAAGAGATGATTGCTGAAGCTAAAAAACACCCCGACTCTCTTTCCTTTTCATCACCCGGTAATGGCAGCATCAACCATCTCGCTGGCGAATGGATTGCTCTAGAAAGTGGCACCAAAATCATGCATGTACCTTATAAAGGTGGCGCTCCAGCAGTGGCAGCAGTTGCTTCTGGCGAGGTTCCTCTTGGGGTAGTAGCAATCCCAGCAGTTGCGCCGCATATCCTCTCTGGCAACGTGAAAGTCATCACCCTCACTACCAATACTAAGACTGGTTACAACAGATCTTGGGCTTCTACCCAAGAAGATGGCATCCCTGTTGTGAATGCTTCAAACTGGGTAGGCTTATTTGCACCCAAAGGTGTTTCAGATGTAATTATTCAGAAACTCTATAAAGAGGTACTGGCGACTATTGAGCAGCCTGAGGTGAAGAAAAATTTTGCGGATAAAGGTGCAGATATTGGCGGAATGTCTCCACCGAAATTTACAACAAGAATACGAGAAGACCTCGATCGCTATAAAGAGATTGTTAAAAAAGCAAACTTACAGGTCCAATAAGTGCGATGAAAGCAAATATAGAGCACTTCAATCCTCAAAACCTTGCCAAGCCTGGCGGCCACTATAGTCACGCTGTAATGGCTAATGGATTTATTTTTATCTCAGGACAACTGCCAATTACTAAAGAAGGTCAAAAACTATCCCAAGCTAGCTTCAAAGATCAGACACTTCAGGCCCTAGAGAACCTCAAGTGTGCGCTAGAGGGTGCTGGCGGCAAGATACAAAGTCTAGTTCAGGTAAGAGTTTATGTGGATGACATTAGTAATTGGCCTGAATTTAATGTAATTTATTCAGAATGGGCTGGCGACTCATTACCAGCTAGAGCAGTTGTTCCAACAGGGCAACTGCACTTCGGACTCAAAATTGAAGTCGAGGCAATAGCAGCAAAGTTATAAACCTTGCGCCAGGCGATTAAAGGTATCGTCCGAAATAAATAAAGGGGCTAAGCCCCTTTATTTTTAGTACCTGGCGGAGACGAGAGGATTCGAACCTCCGATCAGAGTTTTAGCCCCGATGCTCCCTTAGCAGGGGAGTGCCTTCGACCAGCTCGGCCACGTCTCCGTACTTCTTACTCTTACAACGACCCACAGTTTAACGGATTACCGCCCTACTGTGGATTTACTACCCTTTTTACTTCTGGTCCAGCTCAAATGCCTTGTGCAAGGCACGTACAGCTAGCTCCATGTATTTCTCATCAATCACTACTGAAATCTTAATCTCACTAGTAGAAATCATCAGGATATTGATGCCCTCTTCTGACAAAGTGCGAAACATCTTGCTAGCAATACCAACATGTGAACGCATCCCTACGCCAACTACTGAAACTTTAGAGACCTTAGGATCACCTGAGATTTCTTTTGCTTCAATATGCGCCTGAACCTTACTCTTGAGAAGATCTAAGGCTTTCTGATAATCAGCACGCGGCACAGTAAAGGTAAAGTCCGTCTTACCATCCACAGATTGGTTCTGAATAATCATGTCCACGTCAACATTGGCATCGGCGATAGGGCCTAGTATTTGATATGCAATACCTGGACGATCAGGAACTCCTAAAACGGTAATCTTGGCTTCATCACGCGCAAAGGCGATGCCGGAAATAACGGCGGCTTCCATAGTGCTGTCCTCTTCAAATGTAATCAAGGTGCCCGACTTCATCTCAATGTCTAAAGGCATCAAAGGGTCTGTCAATGAAGACAGCACCCGAGTTTTAACTTTGTATTTACCTGCAAACTCTACAGAACGAATCTGTAAAACTTTTGAACCTAAGCTAGCCATTTCTAGCATCTCTTCAAAAGTAATCTTATCTAAGCGACGTGCGTCTTCGCAAACCCGTGGATCTGTTGTGTAAACACCATCTACATCGGTATAGATCAAACACTCGTCTGCCTTGAGGGCGGCAGCCATTGCTACCGCAGAGGTATCAGAACCACCACGACCCAATGTAGTGATGTTGCCTTGGGGATCAACGCCCTGAAAACCAGTCACCACAACTGCTTTTCCAGCATTTAAATCGCCTAGTATTTTTTTGTCATCGATGCTTTTAATACGCGCTTTAGTAAATGCGGAGTCAGTGTGCACAGTAACTTGCCAACCTGCATAACTGACCGCATCGATCCCTTCGCGCATGAGCGCTAATGCTAATAAGCCAGAGCTAACTTGCTCACCGGTTGAGGCAATCTGATCCAACTCACGTGGATTAGCGTCAGGATTAATCTCTTTAGCCAAACCCAGTAAGCGATTGGTTTCGCCTGACATAGCAGAAGGAACGACCACCACTTGATGGCCAGCACGCATCCATTTTGCAACGCGCTTAGCAACATTCCCAATACGCTCAACCGAGCCCATTGAGGTGCCACCATATTTATGAACGATAAGAGCCATAAAAAACCGTCTATTTCACTAACTGTAGCAGGGAAATAATTCCCTGAGGATCAAAAAGGCCTTATTTTACAGGGTTTTAGTCCCACTAAGCCCGTTCTTGCCACTCAGGACGCACCCGAGGGCCTGTAGATACAAGATGTGGGTAACTAAGGCCGATGCCTGCTGCCGCAACTAAATCCCCGTTGATATAGAGCAGCGGGGCCTGGCGTTGCCACGGCGGTACATCAGCCTCTTGATAGAGATTTTTAAGGGTCTTACGAGGGCTTTTTGGCTTGATTTGGATCTTTTCAGAACCGACCCTATCTCGTTGCTCAATCAATCCATGTTGCCCAGCCTCTTTAACCCAGTTTGCCGGCAGGCCCAGATTTTTACTAGCGGTGGCTACTTTCTTAAATACCCACTCACCGGCATTTTTTTCCACAATTTGCAATAGACCCCGCCAAAGCCGAATACTCTGATGGTCATGCATCCATTGCAATTGGGAGCTCGATTTCACTTGATGAAGATCGCTCCACCATGCAACAAGGCGTTCTTGCGAAGGCATTGCCAAACCGTTCGTTTTTAACCAGACCCTCAGCACATTATTAGCAGAGGGTAAATCCTTTTTTTTCAACTCAAGCAGTGATTTGAGTTGTAGTGCATTGTTAGTAAAAATGGTTCTGCCATCTTCTAGCGCTAAGCGATCTAACAAGGTTTGTGCTTCTCCCAATAAGGTAGCGCTGCGTGCCAAATTGGCTATCGCTTCTGGCTGAATTTTTTCTAGCTTAGGAATGATTTGCTTGCGAATTGCATTGCGACGAAATTTACTGTCCTGATTGCTGGGATCTTCAATCCACTGTAATTGATGTTGTTTTGCATAGGCCTCCAACTCAGCCCTGCTTTGATTAAGTAAAGGGCGCCAAAGGGTGATCTTGCCACCTAGATGATTGATATCCCGATTAGTAGGCATGCCCGCAGCGCCAGCAACCCCGGCACCACGCAGCAGCTGCAAAAGTACCGTCTCTGCCTGATCATTTTGATGGTGGGCCAAAAGCAAGTCTTCAACACCATATTCAGCGCATAGATCAGAAAGGGCCTCATAACGCTCTGCTCTGGCCCTTGCTTCAATATTTCCTAGCTCACCTCCATGATTTAAGTGCAGCAATCGGAAGTCAAAATGGACTTGATATTTTTTGGCAAGCTTCTCGCAAAAAATTAACCAATCATCTGCTTGCTTTTGTAGACCGTGATGAATATGAAATGCAAAGATTTGAGAGGATTTATCTTTTGCTTGCGCTTTGCAAACAGTATCCAACAGTACAACCGAATCGAGGCCACCACTTAAGGCAACCGCAATTCGCTTTCCTGATTTAGGACTTTGCTGTGATTTCCTTGAACTTGCCATAACTCATTAAACGCTCATGGCGACGCTCAAGCAGCGCATCGATCTTCATGCCGTCAAATACCTTCAAAGACTCAGTTAATGACTTGCGCATATTGCCCATCATGACATCGTAATCACGATGCGCACCGCCAACAGGCTCAGGGACAATCTTGTCAATGAGGCCCAATGTTTTTAATCTTTGCGCAGTTAAACCAAGCTGTTCTGCTGCTTCTGCAGCTTTATCAGCCGTCTTCCAGAGAATAGAAGCACATCCTTCAGGTGAGATGACTGAATAGGTTGAGTTCTGCAGCATCAAGACCATGTCGCCCATGGCGATCGCCAAGGCACCGCCTGAACCACCCTCACCAATAATGGTGGCAATGATGGGCACCTCTAATTCAGCCTGGACATATAAATTGCGTCCAATCGCTTCTGACTGATTGCGCTCTTCTGCATCAATTCCAGGAAAGGCGCCGGGTGTATCTACAAAAGTAAATACGGGAATGCTAAATTTTTCTGCTAGGCGCATTAAGCGCATTGCTTTGCGATAACCTTCAGGCCGACTCATACCAAAATTACGAAGGGCCCGTTCTTTAGTATCGCGACCTTTTTGGTGACCGATCACCATACAGGGTTGATTATCAAAGCGTGCTAAGCCACCAATAATCGACTGATCATCTGCAAAGTTACGATCACCATGCAGTTCATGAAAGTCAGTAAATAAAGCGCTAACGTAATCTAAGGTGTAAGGACGCTGTGGATGCCGTGCTACTTGCGAAACTTGCCATGGTGTTAAGTTGGCATAAACATCTTTGGTAAGTTGCAAACTCTTTTCGGAAAGGGTTTTGATTTCATCGGAGATATCAACCGATGACTCGTCTTGTACAAAACGCAGCTCTTCAATCTTTGACTCTAATTCGGCGATTTGCTGCTCAAAATCCAGGAAAGTCGTTTTCATAGTCTGATTTTAATATTCAACTGGGATGGGGTCGATACTTCTCCACATATACCAGGTGGCAACCGTACGCCAGGGGGCCCAATTAGCTGCCACTTCCCTTGCCTCATGACGGCTAACGGGCTCGCCGCTGAAGTAATTGAGGGAAATAGCCTTAATTAGACCAACATCGTCTAGCGGAAGGATATCAGGGCGAACCATGTTGAAAATCAGGAACATTTCAGCGGTCCAGCGTCCAATGCCACGAATCGAGCTCAGTTCTTTAATCACGCTCTCATCGTCCATGTCTTTCCACTGAGTTGCATGTAAACGACCAGAATCAAAATGATCTGCTAAATCACGAATGTATTCCACCTTACGACCAGACAATCCCGCAGCACGCAATTGCTCTACCGTGAGCGCCAAAATATTCTTAGGAGTCACTTTTTTCTTGCTTGCAATCAATACTCTATCCCAAACAGCTTGAGCTGCTGCTACTGAAATTTGTTGGCCTACTATCGCTCTAGCTAAGGTTGTGAAAGCATTACCGCGCGTCACTAGAAAACCTGAACCATACTTAGGAATCAATTTTTTCAGAATACGATCCTGCTTCATCAGCTCGCGGCAGGCCTGCTCCCAATAGTCAGGAGCTATTTCTTTCAAGGCCGATTTATCTACTTTTGCTTTAGTTGCCGTCATTAAGCTCTTCGCCATTCAGTAATACCACCGGGCTTATCTTCTAAAACAACGCCTTGATCTAATAGTTTTTTACGAATCAAGTCTGCTTTAGCAAAATCCTTCGACTGCTTAGCAGCAACGCGCGCTGCTATCTGCTCTTCGATTTGCTCGGAACTCATTCCCTCTTGATGCTTGGATCCAGCCTGCAAGAACGCCGTTGGGTCACGCTGTAAGAAGCTCAAAGATGCGCCCAATGATCTTAGGGTGTTTGCCAGCTTTTGTTTTTCATCACCCTGGGCTCGATTGAGCTCACTAGCCAAATCAAATAAGACGGCAATGGCTTCTGGAGTATTGAAGTCATCATTCATGGCTGTTGTAAAACGCTGGGCCCATGGATTATTTGTATCGAGGGCGATATTCTCACTCATGGGCATTGAGGCTAAGGCCGTATAGAGCCTGAGCAAGCCAGAGCGTGCTTCTTCTAACTGGAAATCGCTGTAATTAATTGGGCTACGGTAATGTGCCTTGAGCATAAAAAAGCGCAATACCTCAGGATCAAATCTTTTGAGAACATCTTGAATTAAGAAAAAATTACCCAATGATTTAGACATCTTTTCTTCATTGACGCGAATATGACCGTTGTGCATCCAGTAATTAACAAAGGGTGCGTCGTCATCTTTACGATTCTTACCGTATAAAGCACCTTCACTTTGAGCGATCTCATTTTCATGATGAGGAAACTGCAGGTCGGCGCCGCCACCATGAATATCAAAGTGCTCGCCAAGTAAGTCACAAGACATTGCAGAACACTCGATATGCCAACCTGGACGGCCCTCACCCCATGGGGAAGCCCAACGTGTATCTACTGGCTCTTCTGGTTTAGCGCTCTTCCATAAAACAAAATCCAGCGGATCGCGCTTGCCACCGACTATTGCAACTCGCTCACCAGCATTTAACTCATCTAATGTTTTGCCAGAGAGCTCGCCATAGCCGGGAAGTAAACGAACAGCAAAGTTGACATCGCCATCGTCCGCTTGATAAGCCAAGTCATTTTCGATGAGCTTGCCAATCATGCCCTGCATTTCTTTTATGTAATCTGTTGCGCGTGGCTCCTGATCAGGGTGCATCAAGCCCAATTCGTCTGAGTCTGCATGCATTGCTTTAATAAAGCGGTTTGTTAAAGCCGCAATGGGTTCGCCGTTTTCAATGGCGCGGTTAATGATCTTATCGTCTATATCGGTAATATTGCGAACATAGAGCACCTCATATCCACTGGCACGCAACCATCGCACCACCATGTCAAAAACGATCATGACTCTTGCATGGCCAATATGGCAGAAGTCATAAACCGTCATTCCGCACACATACATCTTTACTTTGCCCGGTACGATGGGCTTAAAGACCTGTTTTGAGCGACTGAGGGTGTTATAGATTTGCAGCATAGGGCTATAAAGGTGGGGCAAGTAGCGCCAATTTGTTAGACTGAGCGCTGAGTATATCGAATGAGCCAGTTTTATACCCCTTCCCTTATGTCCGCACCACGCCAAACCCTCCTCAGAGTCTTTAGCCTCGTTACCACCCTTTTCTTCGTGGTTGGCTGTAGTACACCCGCACAACAGCGTGCTGAGGCGGAAATTGAGGCCATTAACCAGCAAGAAATGAAGTCTCCGCAGGCTAGTACCCAACCCTATTTGGGCGGTTATAGTCCAACTGACCCCCCAAGACTCTCTGAAAACTCTGGGTATGACCCACTAAATCCTGAGCTCTCAGAAACCGTTGGCATCCCTTTTTTATCTTTTCTGATTATTGAACCAGACCCAGTTACTAAAAACGCTGTTCCGTCTGACGTAGAAAAACTAGTCAAGGCACGTAAATATCAAGATGCCGTAAATCTCATTAACACCCACCTCAAAAAGACGCCTCGCAATGTACAGCTGCGCTTTGTCAAAGCCCGCTTGCAAATTGAAATGCGTCAATTTGATCAAGCTAAGAAAACACTGATTGAAATCACACAACAATTTCCTGAGTTAGCTGAGCCGTACAACAACCTAGCCGCATTGGCAGCTAATCAAGGTAAATGGATTGAGGCGCGAGATTATTTAGAACTGGCACTAAAGCTTCGCCCTAGTTATGCAATTGCATCGGCCAACTTAGGCGAGGTTTATATCCGCCTAGGTGCACAAGCCTATGATGACGCCGCTAAATATGCCTTACTGAATCAGCGTCAATACTCCAATCGCTCTAAGGCATTGCTAGACATCCTTAAGCCGCCTGTAAGGCGTACAAACAATCTTCCATCCACCAACCTTCCAGAAAGCAGACCGAATAATGGCGAAAGTACTCCTAAAAACCAATAAGGGTGATATCACCCTAACGCTTGATGCTGCAAAAGCCCCGAAGAGCGTTGCCAACTTTTTACAATATGTAAAGAATGGTCATTACGACGGCACTATTTTTCATCGCGTGATTAACAACTTCATGATTCAAGGTGGTGGCATGACTGCGGGCATGAAACAAAAGCCTACTGGTGATGAAATTGAAAATGAAGCTAACAATGGCCTCAAGAATGATCTTGGCACTGTTGCCATGGCACGTACTAGCGACCCACACTCAGCAACAGCCCAATTCTTTATCAACGTCAATGACAATGATTTCTTAAACCACACAGCACCCAATGCTCAAGGCTGGGGCTATGCCGTCTTTGGCAAAGTCACGGATGGCATGGATGTAGTCGATGTAATTCGTAAGGTAAAAACTGGAAATGCTGGCTTTCATCAAGACGTACCAGCAGAAGATGTTGTGATTGAAAAGGCTTCTGTTCTCGAGGAATGATGCTGCAATTTGCAAGCGCGCTGCTGATTTCAGATTTGCATCTAACGCCGTCAATGCCTTTGACGGCGCAACGGTTTTTTGACTTCTGTGAAAAAGAGGCCCCCCAAGTTGAGGCTGTGTTTATTTTGGGCGATCTCTTTGAATACTGGGTGGGTGACGATACTTCAGTCAGCTCACCCTTTCAGCAGGAAGTGAAACGCGCCCTCGCGAATCTCTCTACTAGAACCAAAACCTATTACATGCACGGCAATCGAGACTTTTTAATTGGGTCTAGTTTTTTGAAGAAAAGCGGTATGACGCTTTTGCCAGAGCCTACTACCGTGGATATTGCTGGCGACAATTATGTCCTTTGTCACGGGGACTCTCTTTGCACGGCAGATGTTGGCTATCAAATGTTTCGCCGCTGGGTGCGAAAATCTTGGATACAAAAAATATTTTTGCGCTTGCCATTGCAATGGCGCAAATCTATTGCCCATCAACTCAGAGGCAATAGTCAAGTCCAGTATCAAGCTACGATTAAAAGCGCTAACGAACATAAAACTAACGTCACCTTAGATGCTTGTGCTGATATTTTAGGAATGCAGTCGGGTGCCCGCTTAATTCATGGCCATACTCATCTGCCAGCTCACCACCAAGAACAACTACGTGAACAGCATTGGCAACGTTGGGTGCTTTCTGATTGGGAACTTGACCATCCAGATAGCCTTAAACCGCGAGCCAGCGCGTTGATGATTGATAGCGGTGGTGTACGCTACCTTGATCTCATCAAAAATTCTTAAGGCTTTGAATATTTGGAGAGGCTTTGCACCATCTGCGCATAAATACGCGGATTGGCGGCCATGACTTCCCCGCTTTTCAAAAAGCCCTCTTCACCACGGTAATTACCAACCAGGCCACCTGATTCAGTAATCAACAATGCGCCTGCAGCCATATCCCAGGGCTTGAGATCACTTTCAAAAAAACCATCGTAACGACCAGCAGCGACATAGGCTAAATCTAGTGATGCTGCACCAGGGCGACGTAGCCCAGCACACTGGCGTGACATTTCAGCAAAGATCTTTAAATATTTTTCAAGGTCTTGATCTTCTCGATATGGGAAGCCAGTACCAAGTAAAGAATTAGCCAGGCGATCCTGTGAGCCGACGCGTAAACGACGACGATCCAAATAGGCTCCTGCGCCACGGGTTGCGGTAAATAACTCGTCACGGGTGGGGTCATACACTACAGCTTGTTGCGTTACGCCATTCACCGCCAATGCAATAGAAACTGCATATTGTGGAAAGCCATGAATGAAGTTGGTTGTGCCATCGAGCGGATCAATAATCCACACGTTCTCTGCCTCGATATTTTGTTCGCCAGTTTCTTCGGCCAAAAATCCATGGGTTGGATAGGCCTCGCTGAGCGTTTCGATAATGGCCGCTTCTGCGGCTTTGTCCACCTCTGTTACAAAATCATTGTGCTGCTTACGGTCGACCTGTAAACGCTCTAAATTTAGAGAAGCGCGATTAATCACAGTTCCAGCACGACGGGCGGCCTTTACGGCCACATTTAACATGGGATGCATAGTATTGATGGACAAATTAAATAAGAACGAGCCTGTAATATTGCCTAAAGTGCATGACAATAAGAAGCTAATACGCTGATTCTAAACGATTAGTGAGATAAACACCCTATTACCCCGATCTAAGGCCTATGAATACTGAGAATTTCGACTTACTACGCTGGGTTTTAGTAGAAACCAGCCACCCCGGTAATGTCGGATCTGCAGCCCGGGCGCTGAAGACCATGGGGTTTAAAAACCTACGTCTGATTAATCCCAAAATGAAAGATATTGCTAAGGAAGCGGAGGCTACTGCCTTAGCAAGTGGAGCGATCGATATTCTGGAGGCTTCGCAAGAGTCTGAGTCCTTAAGAAAAGCGGTTGAGGGTTGCCCTCTTGTGCTGGGATTTACCAGCCGCGATCGAGAATTTGGACCTCCAGCGGTCGATTGGATATCCGCCCGAGGAATGATTCAAGAAGCTTTAGCTGCCAATCAACAAGTTGCTCTTCTGTATGGTCCAGAGAGGACCGGCCTTGATAATGAGCACCTAGCTTTATGCACCCATCGGGTTTGGCTGGACGCCAATCCTGCCTATCCCTCCTTAAATCTTGCTCAGGCCATGATGGTCTGCGCATACACCCTGAGAGAGTCTTTGCAGAGCTCCTTTGAGGGTTCAAACAGTAAATTCATGCTCAATCGAGAGGATTTAGCTGACTTTGCTGATCCAGCCGCAATTGCAGCCATGCTGGAGCATTGGCGTGAAGGCCTTGAAGCCATTGGCTATTTGGACCCCAATAACCCGAAGAAACTCATGCCTCGCCTCCAGGCCTTATTTGCTCGTAGCCGGCTTCATAAGGAGGAGATTGACCTTTTACGGGGAATCGCAAAACAGATGCTCCTGAGAAAATAAGCACATCCCGTTAAAATCAAGTGATGTTTAATTCCTTATTCGAGCAAGTCGACTCCATCATCGTCCGAGACCCTGCCGCAAGAAATCGCCTTGAGGTCATTACTTGCTATCCAGGTCTGCATGCAGTTTGGCTACACCGCGTCTCTCACTTTTTATGGAATAGCGGGCTTAAGTGGATAGCGCGTATGTTTTCCATGCTTGCTCGTTTCATTACCGGTATTGAAATCCATCCTGGCGCTAAGATTGGTCGTCGCGTATTTTTAGATCATGGCCTTGGCATCGTCATCGGCGAAACCACTGAGATTGGTGATGACTGCACAATCTATCAAGGTGTCACCTTGGGTGGCACATCTCTTTATAAGGGTATCAAACGTCACCCCACTCTTGGTAAAGGTGTAGTGGTTAGCGCTGGCGCCAAAGTGCTTGGCGGTTTCACGGTTGGTGATGGAGCTCGCGTAGGTTCAAACGCAGTTGTGCTAAAAGAAATTCCCGCAGGCGCTACTGCTGTTGGTATTCCTGCTCGCGTATTGCACCCAGATCTACCGCAAAGCGCCGACACTAAAACGAAAGAATATTTTTCCGCTTATGGCGTAACACCCAATGTAGATGACCCAGTGTCGATGGCATTAAAAGGGTTAATTGATGCGACCATTGAGCAAGAGGCCAAAATTGTAGCCTTAGAAAAAGCCTTAGCCAAACTGAGCAACACACCAAATGAATCTGCAGGTTCAGGCGATACTAAACGTGACCTAGATGCCATTAAGGAATGGCTTAAAGAGTAAATTCTTTAATGTAAGGTACGGGGTGCAGAGCTTCCAGAATCTAATGCACCACCAGGGAAGTCATCATCTTCCTCATCGTCATCGTCGTTGGGCATCCCGAAGGTAAAGTTCTCAGCATCCTTGGGGTAACGATTTTCAATCTCGTCTTGAGTCGCAGCGCGAATATCTTCTACCTGAACCCAAAAACGCAATGCCATACCAGCCAGCGGATGATTGCCATCTAAGACTACTTGGTTGTCAGCAACATCAGTCACGGTATAAATTAATGGTTCATCATCATCCGCGTCAGATTCATCGGCAGCAATTGCAAATTCTTCATCATTCTCCGGAATTCCTTCAAACTGCATACCTACTTCAAGCGGTTCAGGAAAACGCGTGCGCGGTTCAATCTTCAGAAGCTCAGGATCATACTCACCAAAAGCTTCTTCTGGTTCTAGCTGAATCGTAGCCTCGTAGCCAATATCCTGGCCATCTAATAAAGACTCAATTTTAGGAAAAGTACCCTCATAGCCGCCGTGCAGGTATACCATCGGAGAATCTGGTTCTTCGATGACATTATTTTGCGCATCGGTTAACTTATAGCGAAGGGATACGATGGTGTTTTTTTCAATCTTCATGCGCAATTTTTCGTACATTTGTTTTTAATCAGCTTTTACTAGCCTTTACCTTATGACCTCATTTTACTTGAGCAAACCCTATGAGCCGCCTCAGGCGCCCAAAAACCTGCCTTTAACGCAGCCATGGGCCTTATTTGGGGGAATTAGCCCAAACCAATTCATGATGCAGTATTGGCATAAAAAGCCACTACTAGTCCGTGGCGCAATCCCTGCATTTTCACTGGCTACCCAGAAGCAAGAGGCTCTAGAAAGCCCCGTTTCGGCCCAAACACTGTTCCAGCTTGCCCAGCAAGATACCGTGGAATCGCGCCTCATACAGTCCAAACCCTGGAGTCTTAAAAGCGGTCCTTTTCAGAAAAAATCGATTCCCTCTCTCAAGCAATCTCATTGGACTTTATTACTTCAGGGTATGGAGGCACATCATCCGGCCGCAGCAAAAGTCTTATCGTGGTTTCGGTTTATTCCTGAT
>CANGHN010000005.1 GCA_947453825.1 Betaproteobacteria bacterium | reverse complement strand
GCATCAAGTATGTAGGCAGCTTTATCCATCATTTCATCTCTAAAGGGATTTAATGAGGTAACGTCCCCCTCAAAATATCCCGGGTTATCAATAGCAGATAAGAAATGAATCGTTGTGCCCATATTGATAGCAGTCGCTGATGTGTGAGGATTGATAGTTAATTTATTCGCACTGGCCATCGCTGCAATTCTCATGGATTCTGTTACGCCGCCAGTCTTAGAGAGGTCTGGCTGCATAAACTGCACATCTCCATCGTCTAATAAGGTTGCAAATTCAAAGCGGGTGTAATGATTTTCACCAGCAGCAAATGGCACTCTGCCTAAGCTGCGAGCCATATGGTAGGCCTTGCGATCTTGCGGTGGAAATGGCTCTTCTAACCAACTCACGCCTGCTTCATCGTAAGCAGGCATCACCTTACGGACATCTGCCAAGGTGTAGTTCGTATTAGCATCTACTAAAATATCAATACTATCGCCCACAGCTTTACGCACTGCTTGAACGCGTACGATATCTTTTTCAGCAGTGTCGCCAACACGCAACTTTAATGCTCGATAACCAGTAGCCACATGTTCTTGCGCCTCTTTAGCCAATGAGGCTGGCTCTTGCCAACCCAATGCAATACCACCAGCATAGGCTTTAATCTTTTTCGAAGCACCACCCAACATGCGATACAAAGGTTGTTGCATGATTTGTGAGCGAATATCCCATAAAGCGATATCAATACCACTGAGAGCAAGTACCGCAGCTGCGCCCATACCATGACTAGAGATTTGCATCTTATAAACTCGTGCCCAAATTCCATTGATATCTAACGCATCTTGATTGAGTACCAACTCACGCATGGTTGTATCAATTAATTTAGCAATTGCACCTGGCGCACGACCATGGTGTGCCTCACCCCAGCCTACGTGACCATCTTCGGTCTCAATACGTACTAATACAGAGTCTCGCTTTACGCACTTACCAATACCAAGACGCACTGACTTGTTCTCAGGAACGGGGAAGGAAATGGGAACTGCTTCTAATTTAACAATACGCATTGGATTACTCATAAAACTTCACCTTATTAGAGAAAGACTTCTGGATTAACAATATTCTTTGGGCGCTCACCATTTAGCATAGCAAGAATCGTTTTCACTGACCCTGCGCTCATCCCGTGCATGCTGCTAGCAGTAATGGAGGCAATATGAGGAGTAAGTAATAAGTTAGGGCAATCAAAAACAGCTTCTTGACCAGATAAAGGCTGTTGATCATGCACATCCATTGCAGCGCCAGCAATGCTGCCAGCTTTGAGCGCATCAATCACCGCCTGGGTATCTACCACTGGACCGCGGGCGATATTAATCAGGATGGCATTTGGCTTCATCATGGAAATAGAAGCGCGATCAACTAAGCCTCGTGTTTGCTCGCTTAAAGGACAGCTGATGACAATCACATCCGATTGGGAAAATAACTCCGCCTTGGTCGCGGGCTCAATATCTTTTGGTAACGTTTCTGGTCGACGAGTTAAGGCAATGGTTTTCATTTGCAAGCTAGCTGCTGCTTTTGCTAACTGACTACCAATAGCTCCTGCGCCAATAATACCCAAAGTAGTCCCTGCTATTTCGGTAGAAGGGTCTGCTAGAGGACGTGCTTTTGTCCACCCTTGGATGCGTAATTGAGAATCTAACCGAGCTAAGCCGCGCCGAAAATGAAAAATGGTCGCCAAGCAATACTCAACAACAGCATTGGTATTGGAGCCAGGTAAATTAGCGACGGGAATTTTCTTTTTAGTGGCCACATCTACAGGTATGAAATCTAAGCCCACACCATGACGTACCACTGCTTTTAATTGCTTTGCATCATCAAAAATATCTTGCGCTAACTGACAGCGCACAATCAAACCATCGCAATCAACAATCAGTTTTTTTAAGGTTTCAGGTTTTGCATCCGGTGCCACCACTACATCACACTCTTTTGCTAAGGCCTCATGGCACTCTGGGTGAATCGGGTTAGTCAATAACACCTTCAATTTTTTACTCAAGAAACGGCACTCCCTTTTTGACTGGGTTACTTAAAACCCCTAAGCCCTCGAGCTCAATTCGTACCGTTTGGCCTGGCTCAAGCCACGCTGTTGGTGTATGCACCATCGCCAAACCCGCTGGAGTACCAGTTGCAATAATATCGCCCGGCTCAAGTGGCATTTGCTTAGAAATATAAGCAATTAACTCTGGCAACTTATACAGCATGGTCGCGGTAGTGCCGTTCTGCAATACCCTGCCATCAATATCTAAGTGAATATGAATGTCATAGGGATCTGCTATTTCATCAGCAGTGATCAGGTAGGGACCAAAGGGTGCAGTAGCTGGCATATTTTTGCCACGAACAAAGTTTCCTTTATCTTCCTGAATCAGGCCACTACCACTAATGTCGTTATGCACTGTATAAGCCACAACATGATTCATCGCATCTTTTGCATCAACAGACAAAGCCGTTTTACCAATAATGGCAGCTAGTTCAGCCTCATAACCCACGTTTCCAACATCCGGCGGAATCAAGATGGGGTCATGAGGGCCAATCACCGTATTGCCTGAGCGAAAGAAAATGACTGGCTCACTAGGGTAAGGCATGGAGCGTTCATCGAGCGCATCGGTAAAGTTATATGCCGCGCCGATGACTTTTCCTGGATTGGGAATAGGGGCACATAAATGCAAGTCTTTTAAAGACCTGACTGCCTTGGGATCAATTTGCTTTTGATTGATATAGGCTGCAATCTTTTTTCTCCAGCTCTCAAGACCCTCTTGCAAAAAATACAAGAGACTCGGTGGAGCGCTTCCTAATAAAGGCTTGCAGCTAGGGTGGGCAAGATCTAAAACACTAATGCCATCTTGAAGCAAAACGCCTGCAGTCGGAATACTCTGCAGGTCTTTAAATGTAAGAAATCTCATAAGTAATAATGATCAAGCAACGCGATATTGATCTAAAACCGCGCGATTAATTTCAATTCCTAGTCCTGGGCCAGTTGGGATCTTTACTTTACCGCGTTGTTGCACAATTGGCTCAACTGACAATAAATCCCGGAATGGGTTTTCACACTGCTCCAACTCTAGAAGCGGTGGGTTACCCCGGAAACTTGGGGGTTGATCCGGCAAGGCTGCCAGAAAATGTAAGGTAGCCGCCAAGCCAATTGCAGAACCCCATGCATGAGGTACGCACTCTACTCCGTGAGCGCTGGCCAGGGTTGCAATCTTTCTGCACTCGCTAATACCACCAGCAGCACAGACGTCAGGTTGGACAATATCCATTGCCTTGCGAACCACTAAATCACGAAAGCCCCAGCGGGTGAACTCATTTTCACCGCCGGCAACAGCCATATCCAGTGCACGAGTAACCTCTACATAACCGTCGATATCCTCTGGAGAAATCGGCTCTTCAAACCACTCAATATCAAGGCGCTCTAGTTCACGCCCAATTTTGATGGCTTGAGGCACTGTAAAGCAGTGATTTGCATCCACCATCAAGCGCACATCATCGCCAATGGTTTTCCGTACAGCCTCGACTCGTTTGATATCAAACTTTGGATCTCCTAAACCAATCTTCATTTTGATAGCTACAAAACCTTCGCCCTTAAATTCCAGAGCCTCTTCCACGGCCTCCTCAATGAGTCGATCCATGTCAATAAAGTACAAGCCGGTGGCGTAAGCAGAAACTTCACTGCGATAAGATCCACCAATGAGTTTGTGAATCGGTTGACCGCAGCTCTTACCAATAATGTCCCACAAGGCTATATCGATACCACTAATAGCAGAAATTGCCATGCCACTTGTACCGTAGTCCTTAATGCGGTTGTATAGCTCTTCCCAAATTACTTCTACATCAAAGGCATCCATACCAATGATGCGTGGCGCAAACTGAGTATCAATAAAGCTTTTAGCAACCATAGATGGGCCATAGCACTCGCCCCAACCCACAATACCATCCACTGTCTCAATTTCTACAATGCATGATCCCCGAGTTTTATAAATCCAACCTCTTGATGAGGTAAATGGTTTTGCAACTGGGGCAGAAACAACGTGACAGGTGACTTTTTTAATCTTAGACATAAATCAATACTTTCAATAAAAATTTATTTTGGTTCAGCAACGAATACTTTTTTACCAACTACAGAGAGTGTTTTGGTAACGGCATTAATTTCATTGCCGAGCGCTTTACCTGTCATGTCATCCACCTTAGATCCACCATCTTCTGAAGCCTGCTTAAAGCGAGGATCCTGAATTGCTTTATTGAAAATAGTAATTAATCTCTCCTGAATTGCTGGAGGTGTTTTAGCAGGAGCAACTAAGTAAGCCATCTGCACTAAAGGTCCGTATGGAAAAACGTCATAACCCTTTTCCTTAAAGGTGGGGACATTAGGCAATGTTTTGATGCGATCATTCGCAAAAACACCAATAGGCTTCACTGTTCCTGCATCCATTTGCGCCTTGCTCTCAGAGGGCTTCAGGACGGCAGCCTCCAATTGCTTGCCAGCTAGATCAATAATGACTTTTGAGCCACCCGTATAAGGCACGTTCACAATTGCAGTATTCACTACTGCACCGGTCATGACCGCAAAAATGTGATTTAAGTTATTGCTGCCCGGCGTCCCTATAGAGATTTTTGCAGGGTTCTTTTTCACATTGACTAGAAATGCATCCAAATTACCATATGCAGATTCAGCAGGCACAAGTAATAACAGTTGGTCGGTAGTTACTCGGGCTATTGGAGCAAACTGATCATTCTTTAGCGTGGTTAAATTTTGAGCAATCATAGATAAGGTTGAGCTGGTACCCATGCCAATTGTGTAGCCATCGGGTTCTGCATTGGCAACCTTGATCATTCCAATAGAACCTGTTGCACCAGCCACGTTTTCAACTACGACCTTAATGCCCTGCTCAGACATGATTTGAGAAATTAATCTGGCAGAAATATCGTTCGATCCGCCCACGTTCCAGGGCACAATTAGTCGAATCTCCCTTGCCGGGAATTCCGCTGCAAAGCTAGTCCCCAAATAAAGACTGGTACATACAACACCTAAAACGAGACCCAATAGCCTTTTATATACCTGCATGTTTCCTCCTATATCACTCTCAACATGAATGTTATAACAAACAACATCATAATACAAAACGGATCGCCTATCAAAATTCGGTTTGAAGCAGTAATGGAAGTCTAGTTTAAGAGCTTACAGACGTCGATTCGGGCGCTTTCGATATCCGCTCGGATGGCTTCTGCTGCACCTTCAGCATCACCTTTTTTTAGTGCGCTTAAGGCTGCAATATGAAATTTTTGACGTTTAGTACCTGGGGCGTAATCTGGCAGAGCTAACATCAGCGTCGGCCCGCAACGTAACCATGCACTTTCGATCATCTGCAAAATAATAGGCAAGTTTGCCAAACGATAGATCCCAAAATGAAATTGGTAATGCGCATCAAGGTAGTCATCTACTTTTCCCTGGGCAATATATTGCTTCATCTTCTCTAATGAATTAGTAAGTGCTAACACATCATTTTTATTGGCCAGCTCTGTTGCAGCGATTGTGGCAATAGGCTCTAATGAGCTTCTGATCATCATGAGCTGACTAAATTGCTTGGCAGTTAAGAGGGGCACTATGGCCCCACCGCCTTGACCCACGCCACCGCGATCTAAAACATTTTCTGCGATGAGGCGGTTCACGGCATCTCTCACGGGAGTAAGACTAATGCCCAAATCATTAGCCATTGTCCGCAGCACAATGCGCTCACCTGGCGCAAAACGACCAGCTAGTAAAGCAGTCTTTAAGGCGTGGTAAGCCCTATCCCATAGGGTATCCCGGTCGATCGATTTGAGCTTTGCCTTAATTTTTGTGGCCATGAAAAATAGTGATTACTTTCTTTTTCCCAGAATAATAACTGGATAAGCAGATTATTCAATCCGGCTGAATATTGCCCTTTTGAATTACCTTGGCCCACTTATCTTGTTCGGCTTTCTGAAATTTTGCAAATTCCTCAGGTGAGGATCCCACTGCGACAGTGCTGAGCTGATCCAATCGCGCTCTGATATCTGGCATCTTCATAATTTTTGCCACCTCACTAGATAGGCGCTTTACTATCTCGGGAGGCGTTCCTATCTTTACTTCTAAACCATACCAAGAGGATGCTTCAAATCCAGGAAAACCACTTTCTGCAACTGTTGGCACATTGGGGTACGCAGGCAATCTTTTTGCTGTCGTTGTAGCAATCATTTTGAGTTTTCCCGATTGAATATGCTGCGTTGATGTCAGCAAAGTATCAAACATGAGATTCACCTGACCTGCTAAGACATCACTAATCGCTGGCGCACTTCCTTTATAGGGAACATGAACCATATCAATATCGGAACGCATCATAAACATCTCTGGCACTAGGTGAGATGAACCGCCATTTCCAGCGGAAGCAAATGTTAACTTTCCAGGGTTCGCTCTTGCATAGGCTAATAAACCTGCTAAATCACTATATGGAGCATCAGCTCTAGTCACAATGACGATGGGCACTGTGACCAATAAAGACACAGGTAAAAAATCATTATTGACGTCATAAGATAATTTTTTATACAGCACAGGGTTGATGCCGTTTGTGCCAATAGAGACCACAACTAAGGTCTGTCCATCTGCAGGCGCAGCTAATCCCGCTTGAATACCGATTGCTCCATGAGCACCAGCTTTATTTTCTACATAGACTGGCTGTCCTAATGCATCACCCAATTTATTTGAGATTAGTCTTGCAATCACATCTGTAGGACCGCCCGCTGGAAAAGGCACAATCATTTTTAGCGGGCCATTAGGATAGGCTGCGAAAGTAGCACTAGCAAAACAGAGTAAGACTAGAAATAAAATTCTTTTCATGGACTTAGGTAGGTATTGGTGCAATCAAAATGTGGCCTGATGAAGATTCAGTCATGATGATTGACTTTTGATCTGGAGTAAAACAAAGATTGGTTACCGTCTGACCAATGGGGGTCTTGATGTAAGCCATCAATTCACCACGCTTGTTTAGCTGAAATACGCCACCCAAACTAGCATGTGCTACATAAAGATTGTCTTTGGCGTCTAAAGCTAAACCATCGGGACCACTAGCACCAAAGAAGGTTTGAAAAGCGCCCACCTTACCAGTTGAGTAATCATCAAAAATTGGCATGCGCCAGATATTATTTGATCTAGTGGCCGAAACAAACAAGAATCTACCGCTGATATCAAATACCAAACCATTGGGGCTAGGAACATTGCCTACGATTTCATGTAAAGCGCCGGAGGGCTCTAAGCAATAGACTTTTCCAGAGGGATCATGTAGTCCAGTCTGACCTTGATCGGTGAAAAATAGATTACCCTTGCCATCAAATACTAGATCATTTAAACCGATAAATTGCTCATCACTATTTTCGGGACCGGTAAGAACGGCCTCCATCATTTTGGAGATGGGGTCCAAGCGGAGAAGGCCTTGCTGATGATCCGCTATCCATAGATGACCTGTTTGATCAAATACCATCCCATTGGGCCATCCTTCATACTGAATCACTAGCTCCCACTTTTTGTCGGACGATATCTTGAAAATTCGGCCATAAGGAATATCAGTTACATAGAGATTGCCTTGAGTGTCAAAAACGGGACCCTCTAGAAAACTATCGATCAGTTGACCTGGTTTATTTAGTTTTGCCCAAGCATTTTCTTGCGCGACTCTAAATGAGTCAGGAACCGAGGACCAAATACTGGCCTCAATGATTTTGGGTGCTTGAAATTGGAGATTCCACATAGATAGATAAGTTATTCAGCAGTTAGACCAGCCTGTTTAACAGCAACAGCCCAGAGTTCAGATTCTTTTTGGATAAATTTTTTGAATTCAGCGGGACTTACAGAACCAGGTTCTGCGCCGAGCTTTGCTAAGCGTTCTCTTAGTTCAGGATCCGCTAATCCCTTCTTCACCTGAGCAGCCAAGGTGTTGATAATGGCAGGTGGTGTTCCTTTTGGGGCGGCCAAACCAAACCAATTCGAGACAGCATAATTTGCTAACCCTGCTTCTTTAAAAGTAGGAACCGTTGGAATGGTTATCAATCGCTTGGTACCAGTAGTAGCCAAGGCTCTGATCTTGCCACCTTCAATCTGCGGGATAGCTGTTGGGGCTGCCGTAATAATGAAATCCACTTGCCCTGATAAAACTGCCAACATCGCCTCTCCCGCACCCTTATAAGGAACGTGAGCAACATCGATTTGCGCAGCATATTTAAAGAGCTCTGCAGACAGATGTGTTGAGCTACCAGGGCCACCAGATCCGTAATTGAGTTTTCCAGGATTCACTTTTGCGTATGCGACTAGAGAAGAGAGTGATTTAAATGGCGACCCCTCAGGAACAACTAGCACTACTGGGGTTTGAGTGATGATAGCAATCGGCTCTAAGTCACCCGGATGATCCCACGGTAGGGTTTTAAACAACGAAGGCAAGATGGCGTACGTTGTATCGTTAGCCAGCAAGGTGTAGCCATCTGGCGCAGACTTTGCAACAAAATTCGTAGCAATCGTGCCAGAAGCCCCCACTTTGTTTTCTACATAAAAGGACTGCTTCATCTGCTCAGTGAGTTTTTGAGCAATTTGTCTGGTTGAAAAATCAGCCGTACCGCCAGCGCTATAGGGAACAATAATTTTGACTGTTCTATCTGGGTATTTTTGAGCAAGCCCAATACCTGGAATCATGAAACTCATCGCAGCCACAATAATTATTAATTTTCTATTCATGTTTCATCTCCAAAATTACTTTTTCTATTAGTGAACTGCGCCATCAAGTAAAAATTTCTCAATCTCCTGAGGACTATACCCAAGCTGACCCAAAATTTCTGTTGTTTGCTCTCCAAGCATAGGGGGATTATGACGAATACCCAAACGCTCACCCGCCATCATCAATGGCAATAAGGGGGTGGTCGTTTCTTGCCCAGACATCGGGCCATCAGTAATCTTGATTGGCGCCAATCCGCCAGTAGCGATTAAATGCGGATCATCAAATAATTGCTCTGGTCTAGTAATCGGCGCAAAAGGTAAGCCATTTTTTTCAAACACATCACTGACATGTTTTGCAGTAAAGCCCGATAAGCGTTTTCTGATCTCAGGAATCAGTGTTGTTCTTGCTTGTACGCGTTGATTATTCAGCTTTAAATTGGGATCTGCATATAGGTCAGCAAATCCAAAAGCCTCACAGAATATTTTCCACTGCGTATCTGAAACCACCGCTAAGAATATCTTCTCGCCTGCAGCCAACTCAAATACATCGTAGATTGCCCATGCGGAAATCCTACCGGGCATCGGTTTAGCTGCATTACCAGTAACGGCGTATTGCATCATGTGCTGACCAACCAAAAATACATTGTTCTCAAATAAAGAACTTTGAACTTCTTGTCCCTCTCCGTTAATCTCTCTTTGCCTGAGCGCAGCCATCGCACCAATGGCGCCAAAGACGCCGCCCATAATGTCGTTCACAGAGGAGCCTGCTCGCAAAGGCCTATCCTCTGGGCCTGTCATATAAGCTAATCCACCCATCATCTGCACAACTTCATCCAATGCAGTGCGATGGTCATATGGCCCAGGCAAAAAGCCCTTATGAGAAACATAAACTAACCGAGGATGAGCTCGCTTCAAAGTCTCGTAATCTAGTCCCAGCTTTGCCATGGTTCCAGACTTAAAATTTTGACTAAATACATCTGCAGTGGCAATTAACTTTTGAACAATCTCTATACCCTCAGGCGTTTTGATATCGACTGCAATACTTTTCTTATTGCGATTGAACATTGGAAAAAAACCCGCACCAGAACCTAAGAGCTTTCTAGTCTTATCGCCATCAATCGGCTCAACCTTGATCACTTCAGCCCCCAAATCAGCCAGAATCATTCCGCAAGTGGGGCCCATCACCATATGGGTAAACTCAACAACACGAATCCCCTCATAAGGCAGAGATTTTTTACTGGTCATTAAGTGCCCCACTGAGTGGCTGCTGCAAAACCTTTGGGAACTCCCGCTTCAGGGACCATGCCATAGATGATTTCAGTTGGCACACCTAACTGCAATGGTTTGCGTGCCTCGAAGAGTAATTCCAAATGAATTCCTGTTTTAATTCCCATAGCCTCGAACATAAAGACGAGATCTTCTGTCACTACATTGCCTGAGGCACCTGGGGCATAGGGGCAACCACCCAATCCACCCATTGAGGAATCAAACGATGTAACACCTTCTTCATACGCCGCCAAACAATTGGCCAAACCTAGCCCACGCGTGTTATGTAAGTGTGCCGCACCTGCCTTATTTCCAATTGCCGCCTTTAAACGACGAAATAATCTTTTGATTTGCGCAGGATTTGCATAGCCGGTGGTGTCCGATAAACCAGTCTCGTCAGCACCCGCCTCAATCACTTGCTCTGCCATCCAGATCACTTCGTCTTCTGGAACTAAACCTTGTAAGGTACAACCAAAAGCAGTTGCAATCCCCGCTTCAATTTTGATTTGTGGTGCGCATTCATTGCGATATTGGGCAATCTTTTTAACCTCTTCAATCATTTCTTCGCGTGTCTTGCGTACATTTGCTAAGGAGTGTGCTGCGCTTGCAGATACCGGTAGTGTCACTTTATGAACACCTGCCTCAATCGCTGCTTGTGCACCTCTCAGATTAGGAACTAAAGCCATCACGGTTAGGCCAGGTAAAGTTTTAGCATGCCGCACTACTTCATCCGCATCCGCCATTTGTGGCAATAATTTTGCTGGGACAAAAGAAGCTACCTCAATCTCCCGCACGCCTGCGCGATAGAGTGCATCGATCCACGCATGCTTTTGCTTGGTTGGCATGATTGACTTAATCGATTGCAAACCATCTCTAGGGCCCACTTCACTAATCAAAACATCTGTTGACACCGAATTCATTGTGTTCTAACCTATAGAATATAGTTCTATTATTAAAACATATCAACGAGTTGCTGTCGATGCCCAAGAAATCCTCCAAACCCCAAGAGGGCAAGATCCCAATGTCCAGCGCTGGCGTGGCGGCTGTAGATAAAGCTTTGGCTATTCTGCGTCTATTTACTGCTGATCAAACTGAACTATCACTCATTCATATTTCTGAGGCGACTGGCTTATATAAAAGTACGACCCTCAGAATGTTGGCCTCTCTAGAAAACTCACTATTAGTCATTAAACGCTCTGATGGACTCTACGTTCTAGGCCCAAGCATCGCGACACTCAATGCAGCTTACCAACATCACCAATCTTTAGAAACTGTAGTGATACCTATCTTAGAGAACCTGATGAGATCTACTCAAGAGAGCGCAGCATTTCATGTGCGCCAGGGTGATCAACGTCTGTGCTTATACAGAATAGACTCCAATCAGGCGCTCAGAGACCATATCAAGGTTGGCGATCTTCTGCCAATTAATAAGGGGGCGGGCGGGAAAGTGATACTTGCTTTTGAAGGTGCAAGCGATAAAACATCGATTCAAATTCGAAAAGAGATGGTCTTAGCGGTATCGGGGGATCGGGTCAAAGAGATTTCTGGAATCTCCTCCCCCGTGTTTAATCACGAAGGCTTGGTTGGTGTGATCACACTCACGATGCCCACCTATCGATTTAATCCAAAGCAAGCGACTGCAGTCAAGGCCAGTGCGCAGAAATTAACTACCTTACTAGGTGGGAATTTCGGTCTCTAGGCCATATGTGGAAAGCCTAAAAAGAAAAACCCCAGCTTTTACACTGGGGTTGTTCAAACTACTAAAAATCAAAAAATTAAGCAGCGATTGCTTTACGTGATTTAGCAGCAGGTTTTGTAGCAGCTGCAAATTGGCTCTGGAATGAGCTCATTGCAGTTTCAACACTTTTCTCATAGTTTGCATATGCATCTTTTGATGCAGTGTAAGCCTGATCAAAGCTTTGTAATGTAGTTTCGAAAACTGAATTAAATGTAGAAACCAAAGCCTCTGAACCAGCAGGAGCTTTTGTAGTTGCTTCTTTAACCATTTTCTTCAAGTCAGCCTTAGACTCGTGCATTGCAGATTCAATCATTTCTACAACTTCTTGATTTCCCTTACGGATAACGCTAACTACTTTGCTCTGAATTGCAGTAGCTTCAGCTACAGCAGCTTTAGCCTCTTCAGCACCAAAAACTTCCAATGCTGCTTTTGGATCTTTTAATTTGAGTAGCTCGCTTGCTTTTGCTTGCGCAGTAGTTACTGCATCTTTAGCAGCGTCATACTGAATTTCAGCAATAGTTTGGGCATTCTCGATAGCCAATTGGGCTAATGCTTGTGCAGACTCAATAGCTTTCGCTTGTGAGGCTGATAATTTGTCGCTGATTGCGGCTTGAAACATGTAAAGCTCCTATATAAAGTCGGTATGAATTAAATAACTATGCTGCATGGCAACATATTAAGGGTGTTTATATTGCTTTGCAATAAGAGCCAAGAATGGGCCTTAGCATATGAAAATAAAGGGTTTTTCATTAAAGACCCTAAAATACATAGGGTAATTACTAGGTAAACGCCCCATGATTTTAGGGGCCCGCCTTTAGCCAGAGAATCAACCCTGCATATAGCCGTATCTCAGATTAGTTCTGCCGTCACCAAATTCGTCATAGCTAGCCTTAGCTAAAGTCACCCTGTCACCTGATAACGCGCTTTTTTTGGCAGCTGTGAATTGATAGAGTCGCGCTGAGTTTTCACCAAAAATGGCACGCTTAACAGGGCCATCTGCTAAACCTAGAGGCGTGAAGCCATATTTCTTCCGCATATCTTCCGGAATTTCCAGTCGACGCAAAGCTTCAATTTGCCACTGTGGGGATCCAGTCCAAATTGCATCCGTACCCCAGACTACATGATCAGATCCCAAGCCTTGAATTAATTGTCCCATCATCGCAGCACACAGTCTTGGTTCTGCGATAGTACTTTGCGCAAAGATTTGACCCAAATCACCATAAACATTCTTCACCCCATTTTTTTGAGGAATCTCTGCTAAATCAGTCACCCAGTCTATTCGACCAGTTTGCCTAAATTGCTCCCAGCCAATATCCGATGTACCACCGGTATACCGAAAGCCAGAGTGATAGATGATGAAATTCAATTGTGGCCAATCTTTAGCGGCCTGCGCAACATCATCTACTTTTGCATAAGGTAATAAATGGGGATATTGCGAAGTGACTGAAGGTGGATACAAGCCCTTATGAATGCAGACATTAGCCAGACTAGGCTTGGTCTTGCTCCATTTGGTTAACTTTTCATAAAAGGGATACATCAATTTTTCATCATCAAGACGCCATGGATGCCTTGATAGCTGTTTATTAGTATTGTCACCAATGGTGTAGCCCTTAAATGAATCTGGCTTAAGATTTTCGTAATCGGCATCAACCTTCTCCAGCCAACCGGGCATACCCGGCATAAAGATCGCATGCGCAAACATTCTTTGTGTACCAGACTCTTGATTCACCGATTTTCGTGCCTGGGCCTTCATTTCATTAGTTAAAAACCAATCTCGTGGATCCTCAGAACCAGAACCAGAAATCAGCGCGACTTTTGTATCACTATCTAGATACACTTCCTTAAAGTAATTAGCAAACTTCAGGTCATCCAAAGTTTGAGGTTTGCCAACCAGGGCCGGGTTCCAAGAGGCTTTTCCTACAGCCTCACGTGAGCGCACAAAACCCTCAAGACGAGTGTCATCCCGAAGAAAGTGGGTGTGCATATCCATAATGAACTGGCTCTTCAAAGTAGCAGCACGCTCATTGGCCATCTCTGGTGTTGCCGCCTCCGCATGGCTGACGCCATAAAGAGGTCCAAATGTTTCATTCATTGCCACAAAAGCTGCAGCCATTCCTGCGGCACTCTGAAAAAACCGACGACGTGATACCCCTTGATGCTTGGCGAGCTTTGCGCCAATTGCCTTTACGCGCCCTTCAAATTCTTTTTGCCTTGGAGTTTGCATGCCTGGCATAAATTCATCACTAGAGATTGCCTGGGTAGGTATAGGTGACCGAAAGCGTGCAGTCTCAGCAGGAATTAATCTTGCAATCTCATCTGGCGTCATCATGATTTAAATCTCCAAAGCGAATTGAATGACTACTGAGGCTTCACGCCCGCATTTTTCATTGCGACTTTCCAACGATCGATGTCTATCACTAAAAATTTCGATGTATAAGCCGGATTAGCAATTGCTGATGTTGCAACAGAGGCATCCATCTCACCAAATCGACGCACCAAAATAGGATCTTTTAGAGCATTGTTGAGTGCCTTAGTTAGACGATCAATAATTGGCTTAGGAGTATCTTTAGGGGCATACAAAGCGTGCCATACCGATAACTGAAAACCTGGAATACCCGACTGACTAAATGTGGGTGTTGTAGGTAAAGAGCTGATGCGCTCTTTATTAGCTACTGCTAGGGCTTTGACATTACCAGCACGAATATGTTGCAAGGTACTTGCTGGTTGATCGCAAATCACATCAACCTGCCCTGCTAATAAATCATTCAAAGCCGGACCAGTTCCTTTGTAAGAGATGGATAACCATGAAGCTGATAGCGTTGACTTCATTAATACCTCGCACAAATTTGAGGTTGCACCAACACCAGCATTAGCAAAATTGACTTTATCGGGATTAGCACGCACATAGTCAATAAACCCCTGAAGTGATTCTGCTGGAAAATCTTTTCTAGCAACGAGCACCATCGGCACATCAGTCACCATCCCAATTGCAGCAAAGTCGGTAGCAGGATCGTATGGCAACTTTGAATATAAGGCGGGTGCAGATGCCTGAGCCATATTGTGAAACAAAATGGTGTATCCATCAGGATTTGCTTTTGCGACCTTGTTTGCTCCAATTGTTCCGCCAGCGCCGCCCACATTCTCAACAATAATGGGTTGACCCAAATCTTTAGACATCGACTGGGCCAAGATCCTACCCAAGACATCGGTAGATCCACCAGGAGGATAAGGTACAACCATCGTAATTTGCTTTTCTGGATAGGCTGCAAATGCAGCAGTCACTGAAAAACAGATAATCGCAGACAGGAATTTTTGGATGAATTTCATATTTTTCCTATAGAACAATTGCAACATCGATCACTCAATGTTTTTGAGATCTAACATAGTCATACATCGCTGTATGATCCGCGCCCTTGCCCAACTTCTGATCTGCTTCTTGAGCGGTTTGAACACATTGCTTTGCTAGACTGGAATAACACTTCATTCCTTCAATAAAGCCGAGTGCAATTTGGACATCTTTACGCATTAAAGCTAATGAGAAACCTGAATTAAAGGCGTCATTCAACATATAAGCTTCAACCTTGTTCTCGGTAGTATTGTTTCTGCCTGTTGAGGCATTCAACACCTGATTTACCGTGTGAGGATCTAGTCCAAATGCTGTGGCAGCATTTAAGGCTTCAGAAGCAGCAATTAATCCCGCAGCAGAGACATAGTTATTTAACGCCTTTACCGCATGCGCTGCACCCGCATCACCAACATAAGTAATATTTTTACCCATATGCTCAAGCAAGGGTTTGATTTCCTGGAAATGCTCTTGCTTGCCACCAACAATAATCGCAAGAGATCCATCAATGGCTTTCTTCACGCCACCAGAAACAGGTGCATCCACAAAGCGAATCCCCAGTTCTTCCAATTTTTGGTTATTGGCTTTAGAAGAGATAGGGCTTGATGAACTCATATCCAACAGATAGCTATTTTTTACCAGTTGATCTGCAATGCCTACTTGCCCATCGGCACCCCAAAGTAAAGCATCAATAATGGAGCTATCAGGCAACATCAAGATCGTGACATTTGCGCCTTCAATCGCTTGCAATGGGCTATTCGCAAAGTGGAATTTTTGTTCGTCAGAAAATTTTGCTGCAACTTCTTTGCTCAAATCAAAGCCAAGCACCTCATAGCCAGCTTTCAGTAAGTTCTTGGCCATAGGAACTCCCATGAGCCCCAAGCCAATGAAAGCAATTTTTGTATCCGCTGGATTCATCAGATACCCATTTCCTTGAACACTTCTTTTGCCACACGGAAACTATCAATTGCTGCTGGTACACCGCAATAAATTGCTACTTGTAAAAATACTTCTTTGATCTCTTCTTTAGTGAGACCATTATTAATAGCGCCTCTGACATGCAACTTCAACTCATGAGGACGGTTTAAGGCTGCGATCATAGCTAGATTCAGAAAGCTCCGAGTTCTTCTCTCAAGACCAGGGCGATTCCAAATTTCATTCCAGCAATATTCGGTAACCAACTCTTGCATTGGCATATTAAAATCATCTGCATTCTTAATCGAGTTTTCAACGTACTCAGCACCCAAAACCTCTTTGCGTGTTTTGAGGCCTTTTTCAAACATCTCGCGATTCATACTATCTCCTATCTATCGTTATTGGAGGCTTATTCCTATAAGGGAACGCCGTTTCAGAAAATATATATTACGCCTTTTTATAACGCCCAATCCCAACTTAAACTAAACTGGACCATTGTTATATACCTACCTCACTCTAAGGAATCTCCATGAGCCTGATTGATAAACTGCAGTGGCGCTATGCTACAAAAAAGATGGACTCCACCAAATCCGTTCCACCAGAAAAAGTTGAGCAGATTCTGGAGGCGATTCGATTAACTGCTAGCTCTAGTGGACTGCAGCCCTATGAAATACTGGTCATTACTAACGCAGAAACTCGTGAAAAAATTAAGGCCGTTGCTAATAACCAATCCCAGATAACAGATTGCTCTCATTTATTAGTGTTTGCCGCTTGGGATAATTACACCGCCCAGCGCATTAATGATGCATTTGATATGACTGAAAAAATACGTAACTTTACTAGTGAGACTGGCACTGCCTATCGTCAAATGCTCTTAAAGAACTATCCTGCTAGAGATGCTGAAGTCAATTTCACCCACGCAGCTAAACAAGCTTATATTGGCCTAGGAACTGCCCTGATTGCAGCTGCATATGAGCAAGTAGATACGACCCCTATGGAAGGATTTAATCCTGTAGCGCTTGACGAACTTTTAAATCTCAAGGAACAGGGTTTGCGTAGCGTTGTCCTTCTTCCCTTAGGCTACAGAAAAGCTGACGAAGATTGGTTGCTCAATCTCAAGAAAGTTCGGCGCGCTAAAGAAAACTTTATTCGTTGGATTAAATAAAGAACTCAGTACCAAGGCCCTTTTGTAAAACAGGAAAACATCATGTCCAAAACCCTTCGTCTTTGTTTATTCATGCTTCTGTTAGCAATGATGCAAAAGGGTCAAGCACAATCTTGGCCTGCAGGACCTGTCAAAGTCATTGTTCCCTATGCAGCTGGTGGTGGCGTAGATCCAGTAGCTCGCTTAGTCTCTCAAAAACTGGCTGATATTTGGAAGCAGCCAGTAGTAGTAGAAAATAAAGCCGGGGGAAGCGGCACGATTGGCGCCAATTTTGTTGCCAAAGCACCTGCTGATGGCTTAACAATTCTGATGTCAGCCACTGCTGAGGTTGTGATCAATCAGCACTTTATGCAAAAGATGTCCTATAACCCGGATGTCGATCTCAAGCCAGTTACCCTCTTAGTCAAACTTCCTTTTGTTCTCGTTACCAACCCATCCAAACCCTATAACAATGCCAGCGAACTGATTGCGTACGCCAAAAGCAAACCAGACACTATTACTTATGCTTCCTCAGGTCCAGGCACCCCTCAGCATCTAGCAGCAGTAATGCTTGAAGAGCAAGCGCGTATCAAATTAGTTCATGTTCCTTATAAAGGCGTTGCACCATCGGTATCTGATCTTCTCGCAGGGCATGTTGATATTGGCTTTGCAGGCCTACCTACCGCGCTACCTCATATCAAATCTGGCGCACTCAAAGCGCTTGGACTCTCATCAAAATCCATCTCTCCTGCTGCGCCCAATATTCCACCACTAGCAAAAACGCCGCAACTCGAAAACTTTGACCTCACCCAATGGTTTGGAGTTTATGTTCCCAGTGGCACACCAAATCTGATTGCCCAAAAGATTCAAAAAGATATTACTGCCGTCCTGAATATGCCTGATGTCAAAGACACCTTAGAAAAACAGGGTGCACAACCCGGCAATATGACTATGTCTGAATTTCAAATCTTCTCTAATAGTGAGAGTAAAAAATTTGGAGACATCGTCAAAAGTGCCAAGATCGAACAAAACTAATACCACTCAACCAATACCCAAAATTACTCAATCAAAAAGAGAAGATTAGGGAATAATGTAGTCATGAGTACCCACCCCCTGCCCCCTTCAAAGATCCCGGTGTGGCTTGGCCCCTTAAAAATTCCGATATTTCGTGGGCTCTGGGCTACTTGGCTTGTAGCCAATATATGCATGTATACCAACGATGTGGCTGCTGCGTGGATGATGACCTCATTGACCACATCTGCAACTTTGATTGCGCTTGTTCAAACTGCTGCTAACTTACCGGTTTTATTGCTGGGCTTACCAACTGGCGCACTTGCCGATATTCTGAATCGAAAACATTTTCTAGTATTTACTCAAGTATGGCTGGCAACGAATGCAACCCTACTCTTTCTATCTGCCGTATTTAATCTTCTGGATCCGATATTTTTACTCGTGCTGACATTCATTAATGGTGTTGGCTTAGCAATGCGTTGGCCGGTGTATGCGGCAATTGTTCCTGATTTAGTGCCACGTGATACTTTGCATTTAGCTCTAGGCTTAAATTCTATTGCTATGAATGCTTCGCGCATCATTGGACCTCTGGTTGCCGGATTAATCATTGCCTCTGTTGGAACAGAATTTGTATTCGCATTCAATATGATTCTTTCATTGGCCATGATTGTGATCGTATTACACTGGAAAAATCAAAGCTATATCTCTACTTTGCCTGGAGAGCGCTTCTTTGGTGCGATGCGTGTTGGCGCACAATACATTCGTCAATCGAGGCCCATGAGATCGATTCTAATTCGATCATTCTTGTTCTACATGCAGTCCTCTAGTCTGCTTGCGCTCTTGCCAGTGATTGCTAAATCTCATTTTGGCGGCGATGCCAACACATTTACCCTGCTGCTCTCCTGTTTGGGCTTTGGTGCAATTGTGATCGGCTCTCAACTGCACTATTTAAGAGAAAAATTTACGCCTCAACAATTGGTTAACTATGGAATTATTTTTCTTGCCATCGGATCGGCCGGTGTTGTGCTTGCTCCCAACCTTTGGTACGGGGCTCCTATGATGGTGTTGAGTGGCATGTCCTGGTTTAGCGTAGGTAACTCCCTCAGCACCGCCTCTCAACTGTCTTTACCGAATTGGATTAGAGCGCGTGGCATGTCTTTTTACCAAATGAGCCTTATGGGTGGAAGTGCACTAGGGGCGTTTGTATGGGGGAAGCTCACTAATTCAACTGACGTGACAACCGGCGTAGTAGCTAGCGCAATTTTTGGAATCATTGCTTTATTTTTAATACGCAAATATCGTATCTATGATCATGAAGCAGAAGATCTATCTCCGGTATGTCCAATTGAGCGCCCTCACCCCTCAAGAGATATTGATCCTAATGAAGGGCCTGTGATGATCTCCGTTGAATATCATGTTCATCCGGAACAAGCAGATCATTTCAGAAAATTAATGGCAAAGACTAGGCGCTCTCGCTTAAAACAAGGGGTACTGTCTTGGAGTCTTTTTGAAGACGCTGAGGATGCAGGAAAATTCTTGGAATACTTTGTATTTGATACCTGGGCTGACTACTTAAGACGTTTCGATCGATTCACTGCAGATGATTTGCTCATGCAAGATGAGCGTCACCGCTTTCATATTGACTCGAGCCCACCAAAACTCACCAGACGCATTGCTACACACCTAAAGCAATAGACCACACATCGTCTTTTGGGTGCGATTAGAGCGCCCTTTTGCCATCACAAGAGTGCCCCTTATAGCAAGGGCATAAAGCCTGCGCTTTCATTTGCTAACTCCACCAAGAATATCTGCATAAACGATTTTGGTAGAGATGGAGAGACGCGGTATTTTCCTCTTTTTGCAGCTTCCGTCTTGGTAATTAATTGAACTTTCTCAAGCTTCTTAAGATGGAAACTCAAGGTGCCAGAGTCTAGATCAAATTCCTGAATAATTTGCTTCGGAGCTACGCCCTGATTTCCTGATTGAATGATGTACTTGAATACTTTAAGTCTAGCCTCAAAACCTAGAGCTTCAAACATAGCGCAATAATTGTTGATTTTCATACCCCCTCCAAACTAGTACAACTTAATAATAAAGTACGTCCTGAAATGGCAATTTGATGACTCTTAGTCGCATTGTTAGGCGAAGGGCCCATTCATTCGAACGGTATCCCAATTTAAAACAATAGCAATGCTCACCCAAATCAAATATGGCAACATATACAGACTATATTTCGTAGAAATTTTTCTGATTGTCAGCAGTATGGCAAGCACTGAGAGCCATAAAAAAATTGATTCGTACAAAGACCAATCTGGTCTTTGAAAGCGGAAATACAAAATACTCCAGAGCAAGTTCAGAAAAGCATTGAGCCAAAATAAGATATTCAGACGGCCCAGAATTGATACATCTGAGGTAAGGTGCTTTGCGCCGACCCACGCAATACCAGATAAAATAAAAATGGTGGACCAGATTGGACCAAATGCAAAATCGGGGGGCTTCCACAAAGGCTCTTTTAAGGCTTGATACCAGGGTCCTAAATCAGTCGCCAAGCCGCCAAGAATTGCTACGGATATTCCCCAGATAAATGGCGTTACCATTTTATTGTTGAGCATAGTTTTGCTGGGCCTTCAGTTCAATATTTATGCGTAATAGTAGATTAAGAAAAAAATGAGAATGAACAGATTAAGGGTGCCAAATATGATGGCAACCGGCTTGCCAATATATTTCCACTTTTGCTCCTTTGACAAACCTTGAGTCCTTTTTTTCTCTTTCTTAAACATGAGATAGATCGTTATATTTGAAAATGCTCTCGTACTTTAGCCAGAATTTTTTTAGGCGATAGGCCATATAAATCTAAAAGGACATTAATGTCACCATGCTCGACATACTCATCTGGCAAGCCAATTTGTAAGGTAGGTATTTGAATATGATGTGCAGATAGCGCCTCCAAACAAGCGCTGCCTGCACCCCCCTGAATTGCACTATCTTCAATAAAGACCAAGGCATCATGATTTTGCGCTAGGTCTAATAGCAATTTTTCATCCAGAGGCTTCACAAAACGCATATCAACTACAGTGGCATCAAGCTCCTCTGCAGCTTCCAAAGCGCTATACAGTAGTGGGCCAAAGCATACAAAAGCAATTTTTTTACCCGCCGCTGGATGTTTTATCTCGCGAACTTTTACCCCTTTTCCAACAAGAATAACCTCTAGCGTCTGCGATGCTTCAGGACCCAATCCAGAGCCCCGCGGATAACGCACTACCGAAGGCCCGTTGATACTAAACGCAGTAGTCAGCATGTTTCTGCAATCCGCCTGATTGGATGGTGTCATTAAGACTACATTCGGTAAGCATCTTAAGAAGGCAACATCAAATACGCCTGCATGAGTTGCTCCATCTGCTCCAACCATGCCAGCTCGATCTATGGCAAATACAATGGGTAAATTCTGTAAAGTGACGTCATGTATTAGTTGATCGTAGCCCCTTTGTAAAAAAGTGGAATAGATCGCCACTACTGGCTTTAGATCTTCACAAGCAATACCAGCTGCAAAAGTCACTGCATGCTGTTCAGCAATGCCCACGTCAAAATAACGCTTCGGAAATTGCTGCTCAAACTGAACTAGGCCCGAACCTTCGCGCATGGCTGGAGTAATACCAATTAGACGCTCGTCTTGCCTTGCCATGTCACAAAGCCATTCGCCAAATACTTCGGTATAGGTTTTTTTACCTGGCGCAGAAGGTTTGAGGCCTTCGCTGGGATTAAATTTTCCAGGTCCATGATAAGCAATGGGGTTGAGCTCTGCCCTCTCATACCCTTTACCTTTTTTTGTTACAACATGTAAAAATTGTGGCCCATCAGTCTGGGCAATTTTTTTCAGATTACTTAATGTGACAATCAAATCATCCAGATTATGGCCGTCGATTGGGCCATAGTAGTCAAAACCAAACTCTTCAAAAATAGTGGCTGGGCCAATCATCCCTTTAGCGTGGCCTTCCAATCTCTTTGCAAACTCTCGCAATGGCGGAGTATAAGAAAGCATCTTATCCAAGCCTTTTTTAGTGGCTCCATAAATTGAGCCACTAATAAGCTTTGCTAAATATCGATTCAAAGCTCCAACAGCAGGGGAAATCGACATTTCGTTATCGTTCAAAATCACGATCAAGGGGATTGATTTATCAACTCCAGCATTATTCAAACCTTCGTAAGCCATGCCAGCACTCATTGAGCCATCCCCAATGACTGCTACAACATTACGTTTTTCACCCTTGACCTTGCTAGCGACTGCCATCCCAAGCGCCGCTGAAATACTAGTAGAGGAATGCGCAGTGCCAAATGCATCGTATTGACTTTCTGATCGCTTCGGAAACCCAGACAAGCCCCCAAACTGACGTAAGGTAGGCATCCCTTCTCTACGTCCAGTCAGAATCTTATGAGCATAACTTTGATGACCCACATCCCAGACTATTCTATCGTCAGGCGTATTAAAAACGTAATGCAAGGCAATCGCCAACTCAACCGTGCCTAGATTGGAAGATAGGTGCCCACCAGTACCAGCCACTGATTGAAGAATAAATTCACGTAATTCATCTGCTAATTGCGGTAGCTCAGACTGCTCTAGTTGCTTTAATTCTTGCGAAGAATTAATCGTGTGAAGTACTTTAGTGACCTGGAGCATATTCAACGTGACAATTATTTTTGAGGATAGATGCTAGAGATGATTCTCTTGAAATCTTCAATTTCATTATTGGGTGAATTTTGCAATGCATTGATTGGTGCGTGCATAAACTTATTGGCTAGAGCATCTGCCATGATGGATAAAACCTCAACTGGATCTTCACCCCGTTTGATTCGCCGTACTGCTTTTTCTAACTCAATTTCTTTGAGTCGGCCGGCAGTAGTCTGTAAAGACTGAATAATGGGCACTAATGTTCTTTTTTGCAGCGTCTGAAAAAATTCACTCACGCCATTATCGATAATGACTTCAGCATCGGCTATCGAATGCTCGCGATTATTTCGTCCCTCATTAACAAGACCGCCCAAATCATCAACGGAGTAAAGATAAGCATCCTTCAGGGAGCGAACCTCTGGTTCTATATCGCGCGGAACAGCTAAATCGATCAATACAATAGGCCGGCTATTTCTGGCCTTCAAGGCAGTTTTAACGAGCCCCATACCAATGATTGGTAATGTACTTGCCGTGCATGAAACAATCACATCAAAATCATGCAAACGATTAGGTAAGGCTTGCAAAGGGAAGGTGTCAGTTTTCAAGCCCTTTTCAGCGAAAACTTTGGCTATTTCATCGCCGCGATCCAAAGTGCGATTACTAATTGCAATCTGTTTCGGCTTTTTACCAGCAAAGTGCGAGGCACACAGTTGAATCATTTCGCCTGCGCCAATAAACAAAATTTTAGAGTTGCCTAAGTCGCCAAAGATTCTTTCGGCTAATCGCACTGAAGCGCTAGCCATGGAAACTGAGTGTTTACCAATATCGGTTGTTGCTCTCACTGCCTTGGCAACAGAAAAAGTTTTGTTAAATAAAGGCTTTAGATACGATCCTAATGTACCTGCTTGGTCAGCAAATTCAACAGCCTTTTTCATTTGACCGAGTATTTGAGTCTCTCCCAAAACCATCGAGTCCATCCCGCAGCTCACTCTAAATACATGCTTTACAGCATCAGTCTCTTTAGCAGAATAGATATAAGGTTTTAAGGCATCGCTTTGCAAACGCTTTTGAGCAGTCAGCCAATCAAACGCACGCTTTTCTAAATGATGATTGGGATAGGTGGCGTCATTGGCAGCGCAATAAATCTCCATACGATTACAGGTAGACAAAATAGCCACCTCCGGCATCCATTGACTATGATCGCCTTTTAAATAATCACGCAGATCCAATAGCGAATCCCGCAAATCCTCTGGAGAAATCGCAACACTCTCGCGAATATCGATTGGAGCCGTGTGATGATTCACACCAAGATTGAGTATTGGCATGCTAGAGGCTATATAAAAACAGCTTGGGATGGGCTCGGAAAAATCATGGAAATGATTCTTCCTCTAGATGATCAATATGTCAATCAAGATTGACACCTATTTGAGCTTTCCTACCTAGGGAAAACCCATATATGAAGCATTATTGCTACTGCTTAGTAGATGCCTCGTAGGCCTTGAATTTTTTGTATGAATTGATAGTGGAATACAAAGCAAAAGCGGTAATCAGGACAAAAACCAGGTTGGTAAACGAATATTCTTGATACAAAATCCAAATTTGGCCCAGCAAGGCAATTGGGAACACCACAATCGCAAATTTGAGCCAAAGCATGGTTCTTTTAAATTTTTTATCAATGACGCCTGATTCTGATTGCTTATCCATGAATTACCCCTGTAGCTTATGAGGCTGTGCCTCAGATTAATCTCGTCTCAGTATACGAAAAATGAGGCTGGTAAGGCCTTGGGCAAGAATAAAGGTGAATATTGCCCCCATGAGGCCCATAAAGACAGCTGGGACTGTCCCCAGATAAAGCTGCCTGGAGAACAATAGGCCCATCGCAAAACCGCCAGCAGCACAGGCTATCTCAAATAGCATTTTTAGCGTGCTAAAACGCTCAATCAGCTTACTCATTGAAGACCTCAAAAAGACCTCAGAATTGGTCATTTTATCTCCTAGATGCCCTTATAACCCTCTAAAAAGACTGTTACGGATAAGTTACCATGCAGCGCGATCAGGCCACCCTATAAGGGAAATTCCTTATAAAAGTGTATAGATTTTTTTACACTTTAGTACTAAATTCTCCATGTGGTAAAGAAGGTTAATTCGGTACCCTCGTGTGGGTTAGCACGAAGCAGTTAGATTTGAGAGGAAAAACGCTATGACAAATAACACTCTTACAGGTCTGAGTGTTGAGGAAGCGGAAGAGTTACATCGCAACCTCATTCAAGGTACGCAATTTTTTGGGATGATCGCAGCACTTGCCCATTTACTTGCATACATCTATTCACCTTGGTTGAAGTAATTTAAGGAGCTTAAGATGATCTACGGAAAAATGTGGACAGTAGTAAAACCAACTGTTGGTATCCCATTGTTTTTGGGTGCAGTAGCAATTGGTTCTTTTTCAGTTCATTTGGCATTACTCAACAACACAACTTGGGTGAAAGCTTTTTTAGAGGGCGGTAAGTCTGCTAAGGGAGCTGCTTCTGGGGCACCCGCGGCACCAGCAGCTCAAAAATAAGTTTTATCTTGACTCATAAGACCTAGATCGTTTGATCTGGGTCTTATTTTTTTGTTTTGTGTATTCGTCAGTTAAACTAAGTTTTACATGAATCGTTTTAGTCAAAAATTAATCAGTACCTGGGCTAATTTAGGTCCACGATTTTTGCCTTTTGCAGACGCTGCTTCCGCTGATCTACCACTAGGTAGATTACTCAGACTCTCTCTATTTCAAGTATCTGTTGGCATGGCCCTAGTTCTATTAGTGGGCACGCTTAATCGAGTAATGATTGTTGAGTTACATGTACCTGCATCATTAGTTTCGATTATGGTTTCCCTGCCCATTATTTTTGCCCCCATTAGAGCGTTAATTGGCTTTCGCTCGGATACCCATAAATCCGCCTTAGGTTGGCGCCGTGTTCCTTATATTTGGATGGGAACGATGGTGCAATTTGGTGGTCTAGCCATCATGCCTTTTGCTTTATTAGTCTTGGCTGGAGCAGGCAATGCCAGTGAGGCCCCAGCTTGGATTGGCCTAGCAGCTGCCGGACTATCATTTTTATTTGTTGGTGCCGGTATTCACACCACTCAAACTGTTGGTCTTGCCTTAGCATGTGATCTTGCGCCACCCAAAGATCAACCTAATATTGTTGGGCTAATGTTTGTGATGCTCTTAATAGGGATGATTGGTAGTGCCCTGATTTTTGGGCAGGTATTAGAAGAGTACAGTCCTGGTCGCTTAATACAAGTCATTCAAGGTAGCGCCATAGTCACTATCGTATTAAATGCCATTGCGCTCTGGAAGCAAGAAAGTCGTGAAGAGGCTCGCGCAAGAGCTCTAGTAGCTAGAGAGCAAAACTTCAAAGAATCTTGGGAAACCTTCAAAGAAGGTGGTCAAGCCATTCGCCGTTTAATCGCAATTGGTTTTGGCACTATGGCATTTAGCATGAATGATGTCCTGCTCGAACCTTATGGTGGCGAATTATTAAACATGAGCGTGAGTGCAACCACTGTATTAACAGCCACTTTAGCGGTTGGCTGTTTATTTGGTTTTAGCATTGCTTCCAAAGTATTAAGTGCTGGTTACGACCCTTTCAAGATGGCAAGCAATGGCGCCAAAATTGGCATTCCTGCATTCATGCTAGTGATCATCGCCGCCCCCTTCAACAGCACACTCATTTTTATCGTGGGAGTAGTTTTAATTGGTTTTGGTAATGGCTTATTTAGCCATGGAACCTTAACTGCCACCATGAGATATGCCCCAGAAAATCAAAGTGGCTTGGCATTGGGAGCGTGGGGGGCTGTGCAAGCCACTGCTGCAGGTATAGCAGTTGGAACCGGAGGAATATTTCGGGATATTTTGGCAGGCATGGCCACACGCAACTATTTTGGCGAGGACCTGAATAATCCAGCAACTGGCTACTGCGGCGTCTATCTCTTAGAAATCATCTTGCTATTCATCACCATCGCTGCCATGACTAATTTTATATGGCCAGCTAAGCGAGTAGAATCGGTTGCTTAATTGACCCATCTACGCGGCTCTCCAGCCAATGATTAACTTACCGCAATTAGTCGAAAAAACTTTCATCATTTCGGGCTTCTTCATTAGCTCAATTAGCTTTATATTGATTTCCTTAAGTCTTTGGGATTGGATCTCTGCAGATATATTCGCTTTTGGTCTATCTTCAGGCATGCGAGTATTGGGTGGCTGCGCTATCATTGGATGCCTTCTAAGCGCAGTTGGCTTCGGCATTGGGGATTATTTTAATAACGAAGTGAAGGAGTGAGCGTGTTTAAAAAATCAGATTACTTCATTCTCATGGCGGTGGTGATTTCTTTCTTTACCTCTGCCTATTTATGGTTTGTGGTGCAGGATCGAGAGCAGTCAATCTTTACGGCACTATGGGTTCCCTCGATATTTTGTTTTGGGATTTATTTCAAATTATCAGCATTATTGAATCGCAAAAAATGAGTAATACAACATTACTTCTCATATCGATCTTTGTTTTTTGCCTATTAATTGCTGGCCTATACTATATGGTCCGAGAATTTATAGGAGAAGTTCAAGACGCCTTCCCAGATATCAAGGAATGGTTAGATTCCGATAATAAGAAAAAATAGTAGTTAATGCGCCAAGCTAAAGTAGTTTTTGAATCGCCTCTCCCATCTTGCTTGCACCATCTGCGGAAGCAAGTCGCGCGATTGAGTCACCATCTCTACTCACAAGAAATTTAGTGAAGTTCCACTTAATCCCAGTGGTCCCTAAGATGCCAGGCGCTTGATCCTTCAAATAGATGTACAAGGGATGAGCACCATCCCCATTCACATCAATTTTTTCAAACATCGGGAAAGTCACGCCATAGTTAGCGCTACAAAAATTAGCAATTTCACTTGATGTACCGGGCTCTTGAGCGCCGAATTGATTGCATGGGAACCCTAATATCTCCAAGCCTTTCGCTTGATTAGCGGTGTATAGATTTTGTAAGTCACGGTATTGGGAAGTAAAGCCACATTTACTTGCGACATTCACTATTAAGAGTACCTTGCCAGCGTAATCCTGTAAATTTTCTACGGATCCATCAAGTCTTTTTAAGGGGATATTCGGCAACATTATTTCTCTCCATATTCATCAATATCGGTCTGCAAATATTCCATATTCAGGTCATAATAAATGCATTATGTTTACCCTGCTTCTTGCCCCATTAGCCCATTTATGATGATGAACAAAGGACTATGTGAACTCTACTAATGCACCCTATCGGAGTCTTTGTACCGACTGTGGTATTTCTCGAACAGATAATCCAAAACGTTGTGGCGAGGCTTGTCAATTCATCAAACCCAATTACCCAGAATTAGAAACTCAGGTTCATGGCAGAGCAAGGGATTTAGGTCGCCCTGATGAACTCCATTTTGGCCCCTTTATCAAAATGCTCAGAGCTGGACTAAAAAATCCAAGCACTGGGGCACAGTGGACTGGCATTACTACTCGTATTGGGGAACGTCTTCTAGAAACGGGTGCAGTAGATGCCATTCTGACGATGACTGAAGATCCTAATGACCGGTGGAAGCCATTACCGATCATTATTGATAAAGCGTCTGATATGGCGAAGTGTCGTGGCATGAGAATGGGTTATGCCCCCCTTCTCTCTCTTCTAGAACCGGCTATTGCTAAAGGGTATAAAAAGATGGCTGTTATTGGTATACCCTGCCAGGTATACGCCTTAAGGGCTCTAGAGAAAGAGTTAGGCCTAGAAAAACTCTATGTCATTGGCACGCCTTGCTCCGATAACACCACTACTGAGAATTTTCACCACTTCTTGTCGCTGATCAGCTCAGAACCAGAAGAAATTAACTATCTTGAATTTAGGGCGGATTACCACGTAGAGGTTCGCTTTAAAAATGGCAAGAAAAAAGAAATTCCGTTTCTTCAATTACCACTTTCTACCTTGCCAACTGACTTCTTTCCATTAACCTGCCGCACCTGCGTTGATTACACCAACGTGCTGTCTGATATTACGGTTGGCTATATGGGCGGCCAAGGTGAGCAGTGGCTCATTGTTCGTAATCATCGCGGCCAAGAATTACTGAATCTTTTAGACGATGAAGTGCGCACTTCTGCACCAGGAACGGCTGGGAAACGTCATTCTGCTGTTGTTGGTTTTATGAAAAACGTTGAGCGTGCTGCTGGCGGTCTCCCCTTAAGAAAAATGCCAAACTGGTTAAGGCCAATTGTAGGCTGGTTAATGCCTAAAGTTGGGCCACGTGGTCTTGAATTCGCTCGAACACGCGTCGAGATGAAAGCCATTGAAACAGTGCTTCATCTACGAAGAGAGCAGCCCGCAAAAATGGCTTCCATGGTTCCTAAGCATATCTGGCCGCTCGTAGAGCCTTATGGAATAAAGCCTAACGAACAAGAAGCTCATAAACCCTAAAACCTATCTTTTCCTTTGGAGCATTCCATGACTTTATTTCTGATTGGTCTCATTATTTTTCTCGGCAGCCACTCTTGTCGTATTTTTGCGGAGTCTTGGCGCAATCACATGATTGATAAAATTGGTGAAGTGAAATGGAAAGGTTTGTACACCATCATTTCTTTGCTTGGATTTGTCATCATGGTGATTAGCTACGGTCAGGCAAGACAAAATACAGTGGTCTTGTGGCAACCCAATGCTGTTCTTATCTATATCGCTCTAGTCTTAAATCTGATCGCCTTTATTTTCCTGGCAGGCAGCTCGCCCTCAAATAATGCGATTCGTATCAAACTCAAGCATCCTATGATTTTAGGTGTCAAAGTATGGGCTCTAGCTCATTTACTCTCCAATGGCACTCTGGTGGATCTCATCCTATTTGGGAGTTTTTTAATCTGGGCCGTATTGGATTTTCGTTCAGCCAGAAAGCGTCCTATTCATATCCCTGAGCAAGCACAAATCAGCACCAAAGCAACAATGCTGACCATTGCCTCTGGTGTGATTCTCTGGGTGGCATTTATATTTGGATTGCATCAACTTCTCATTGGAGTTTCTCCTCTCGCCCAACTATCTTGAGCATTCCTTTTAAATCTGCCTATGTGAGCCCTAAAGGGGTGCTCATCTGCCTAACCTTAGCGCTGACTTTATGGGGCTGCGACTCTCAAGCCCCCAAGATAGCGGCCATTGATAGTCACAGCAAGATACTGACTTGCACTCTCAATGGTAGCCCTTTGAAGATTGTCATTACCAAGGGTTCACTTGATGCGGGCTTGCTCTATGAGGGCAAAGAGCTGAAGGTGAATTTATTGGAAGTAAAAGACTTTTATCAAATCTTGATGCGCTTTGATCCACAGATTGGGCAACTGAAAATTAATAAGCTGGGGAATGAGTTAATTCAACTTAAAAGTGATAACGAGCAGATAGCGACTTGTGCAACAGAATAAAATGAAGCTTAGAGTAGTATTTATCTTGATATCAATAAGGCAAACATCATGAGAAAAAATCATTACATTATTGGCTTGCTAATTTTCTTTTTCTCGCAAACTGAGGTAATGGCTCAAGCAGCTCAGGCAGATCAAAAGGCAGCAGCCCCTATCAAAACGATTGCCTCATTAGATGTTGCTCGCTATCAGGGTACCTGGTTCGAGATTGCGAAATTTCCCAATTGGTTCCAAAGAAAATGTATCGCCAATACCAATGCAACCTACAAGATCAAAGACGATGGCAATGTCAGCGTAACAAACCGTTGTTCATTTGAAGATGGAGGAAAAGGTGAGGCAATAGGTACTGCCAGGCAAATCGGTGATGCCACCTCACCAAAGCTAGAGGTACGCTTTGCACCAGCTTGGCTAGGCTTTCTACCCATGGTCTGGGGCGATTACTGGGTGATAGATATCGACACAGAGTACCAGTTGGCCGCTGTAAGTGATCCCAGAAGACAATATCTCTGGATCCTTTCCCGCACCAAGACAGTAGAAACTAGCAAATACCAGGCACTTCTTGGTCGCCTAGTAAATGACAACGGCTTCAGTCTTGAACAACTGAGCCTGACACCGCAAAATTAAACTGAAAATAAGAATTTGATAAAGGTAATTCCGATAATCAAGCCTGAAAATGCAATGATTCCTATCAGGTACATTTTCCCAGTTTTATTTCTTAAAGTTGTTGCGCTGTTATCTCTCATGATGCTACTTCCTTTCAGTTATTAACACTGATTAAAAACTGCTACCAAGTACTACTTTTCCTGCTTAGACTTTTGCAAAACCTAACAAATGGGCGGTATCTTTTAAGAAAATCTTGAAGTGTGCCATAGGATCACGGCGAGCGAGTTTCTTATTCATATACGACTCAAATGTTAAACGCTGAACGTCTTTATCTTCACACATCTTGACAAAGCGCTCACGGCGTTTATCGTTGTTGTACCAAAAACGCTGCATGATTCCGAGCACCAAAAATACAGTGCCGTGTTCCTTCATAAAGCGTTTGCGGGCTTTTGCTAAGACCTTCCCGTTACCAGTCACAAGTAGCTCTTCTACCGCTTCTGCGGCTACCCGGCCACCATACATGCCATAGTAAATTCCTTCTCCTGAAGCAGGGGCCACCACTCCAGCAGCATCTCCTGCCAACACCACATCTCTGCCGTTATCCCATTTCTTTAATGGCTTCATTGGCAGCGGTGCGCCTTCATGTCTTAGCATTTCAGCACCCTCAAGTCCAGTTTGCTTCTTGAGTGCGCCCACTGCACTTCTTAAGGAAAAACCTTTATCTGCAGTACCTGTTCCAATACTCATAGTTTTTCCATGAGGGAAGATCCAGCCATAAAAGTCTGGGGATAAAGCGCCTTGATAAAAAACATCGCAGCGAGAGCCATCAAAGTCAGCTGGTGGATTTTCAGGAACTTTGACGATCTCGTGATAAGCAAAGACATATTCCACATCCTTAGCGCCTGGAATGGCTTGGCGTCCAACTCCAGATTTAGCACCATCCGCACCAATCACTGCCTTAGCGCGTACTGCCATAGTTGTATCGGGCGTACCATGCTTGCCACGCACCACATAGTGAATGACCGAGACTCCATCTTGATCTCTAGTAATTTTCTCAAAGACGCCTGTTCTTCTCTCGGCGCCATTATTGGCGGCACGGACACGTAAAAATTCATCAAACTTATCGCGATCGACCATCCCTACAAAGCCACCCTCAATATGCATATCTACTGCCTTATCTGACGGCGCAATCATTCTGGCGCAATTAGCCTTGGCCACCAAGAGCTCATCAGGGATTTCAAAATCCTTTATTAAACGTGGAGGTATAGCACCGCCGCAAGGCTTAATACGACCCATGCGATCTAAGAGGAGTACTTTTCGACCCTTCTTTGCAAGATCACTAGCAGCCGTTGCTCCAGTAGGTCCGCCACCAACAACAACGACATCAAAAATTTCTAGGGCACTCATTTCCATCTCCATCATATTCAGTTAATTGATTGATTGATTTGCTATACACCCACTAAATGACTCGACATATTGTTTGTTTGTGTTTGCGAGCGAGTCTGATAGGACAAGTAGGCAGCCACAACAAATAAAACACCTTCTAAGAAAAAAACAAAAGCATATGCAGAAGCGGGATTACCCAAAACGATTCTCGCGATATCGCTCAGACCAGTCCCAATAATTCCACCTAAACCAAAAGCCATTGCTTGTGATGCCCCCCAAATACCCATGCGGACACCCTCACGCCGTTCGCTACCGACACTAGCAAACTGCATCATCGAACCGATCGCAGCAATTGAAAATGCTCCATTGAAAATGCCTAATAAGAAAACGGTGACTTTAAAGAAAATGACATTGGCAATGGGGCCCGATAAAACTAGACCTAACATCGCCAAAGCTGAGGCAAGGCAGCCACCAATGGTCCAATTGCTGAGCGTGCTCAGAGTCTGAGATTTAGCCTTAGTGGTGACGAAAGCCAAAATCAGCATGCCAGTGAGTACGCCGCCGTTTTGCAAACCCGACAAAGTCGTGGTTTCTGCAGGACTAAATCCAAATGCTACGGCAGCAAAAGGCTCCAAGATCAAATCTTGGGAACTATATGCAAGCATTGATACAAAGACAAACCAGGTAAAGGAACGCACCCTACTTTCTTTCCAAACCTCTGCAAAGGCTTCACGAAAACTGGCTTTCGAAGGGCTAGGCTCGAGGTCAATTGCTAAACCTTGACTTAGAATTGCTGGGGATTCCATTTTCCAGATCGCCAGGAACGTCACTACCACCGCGATGACAGACACAGTCAATGACACCATGAATAGGCGTTCAAACGAGAATGGCGTCAGAAACTTTCCACTGACGCTCGCCGTAAAAGCAAAACCAAAAATCATCATTAACCAAACACAAGTAGCTGCTGCTGCCTTCTTTTTGGGTTCTACTCGTTTTGCTAGCAGCACCAATAATGCAGTGCCGCTGGAGCTAACACCAATGCCAATCATTAAAAACGCAATCGTTGCCAGTGCAACGCCTAATACCAGTGAATTACTCAACAGAATGGTTGAGGCGGCTGCCAACACACCGCCGCTAGCTAGTGCCAGCATCCCTCCACGAATCCAAGGGCTTGCTCTGCGAGTTTGATCAGAGCCAAAGCCCATCCGTGGGCGTATTAACTGAATAAAATAATGAAGGGCTACTAAAACGCCAGGTAAGATTGCTGGCAGAGCCAACTCTACGACCATCACTCGATTTAAGAGCGAGGTAGTTAACACCACGATCGATCCCAAGGATGCCTGGACTAAACCTAGTCTAGCAATTTGAGGCCAAGTGAGATAGGTGGGTTCAGAAGCGCTCATAGCTCAATCAATTAATTTACCGAGAAACGTCCTGCCACTGCAAATGCACTCACCATCATTCCCGCAACAAATAATGGCACTCCAAAGCCACTCAGAAATAATGCGCGTTTGACTGGATCCTGTAAGAAATAATGCATCATCTTGATTTGTCCACCGATGAGTAGCAAGATTACCAATGCTTGCCAAAATGCGCCCCAAATCAATAGAAGTCCAAAGACGCCAAACTGTGGAACCAGCATCATCAAGCAAGCATTTTCAGCAGCGCCTGCGATACCCAGTTGAACCGGAAGAGAAAGAACGCCCATTTGGCGATCGCCCTCTACTGCTTTGAAATCATTCAAAGTCATGATTCCATGAGCTCCAATACTGTAAAGCATTGCGAGCAAAATTGAAGGTGTAGATGGAAATACATCGCCCATCATGACGGCCGAACCCGTAAACCAAGCCAATCCTTCATAAGAAATTCCGCAGGCTGCATTACCGTACCAACCATTTTGCTTAAAGCGTAATGGCGGCATACTGTAAAGCCAAGCTAGCAATAATCCGATCAAAGTGGCTGCAAATGCCCAGGGACTAATCAACCAGCCTAAGAAAAGGGAGAGGCCGGTCCAAATAAAGGCAACATAAAGTCCCCAAGTCCCAGGCATCCTGCCAGACGGAATTGGACGCTGAGGTTCATTAATGGCATCGACCTCACGATCAAACCAATCATTCACTGCTTGACTAGCAGCACAGACCATTGGTCCCGCCAAAATCACACCAGCGATCAATAAATGCCAACGACCCTGGAAAGAAACACCCGTTGCAATGACCCCGCAGGCAAAAGCCCACATTGGAGGAAACCAAGTAATTGGCTTCAGTAATTCTAGAATCGCGGATGGCGCGGGCAAGCGGCGCACTGTCAGTGTATTTATGATCGCATCCCCCACTTCCAAAGACGCTCGCTCGAGAAGGGTACCACCATCAAAATATGCTCTAAGACTGCCAAAGATAAAATTGCTCCAGTCAATGACATCGAGGCGATTTGGAAATCTGTTGCACTAGGATGAACGGCTGCTTGCCATAAAGGAATTGCACAGAGAACGCCAGCAATGACCGATAAGGGAAGCAAAGGATTCATCCGCTTGCAAGTGAAATAGGTAAATATGTACTTGAGGTGAGTTGGCAAGAAACGCTCATTGAGATTTGCAACACCTAGAAAGACATTGAGCTTAGCACTCTGACGCATCAACCAGAGAATGATAAAAGTCCAGAAACCAGTTTGGTTAGAGCCATCCCAAGTCATGATCGTTACAGCAACCGCTAGCGCAATCAGGGCAATTTCATGATGTTGAATCGTCTGGAACGCAAAGTACATCTTCTGCATACCTCGACAATCTTTAGGGCATGGCTCTCGACGAGGGCCAGTCACATAGCCAAATAAGAAACCGATTTCTTGCCAACCCCAAACTAAAATGGCGCAAGTAAAACCACAATAAGCACCAGCTACCGTACTCAAGTTGGCGCTAGTTTTTAATCCCACCAAAGCTAAAGCCAAAACCATTCCGCTAACCCAAAAGGTATTTTTATAGGTCGAAGGATTACGTTGGTTTAACAAAAGAATAATCCCCGTGCTAAACCACCATATAAAAATTGCGTAGAGGATAGGCCAAACAATACTCATCACATTACCAGGTAGGAACCATACGAACATTAGCAGGCAAGGTGTTATCTTGAACCGGAATAAAGTACAGCTTCAAGAACACTAAACCAGCACGAGCACTTAGAATGGCGGTCTTCGCCTTATTAATCAAGCCACCCTCTTTCTTATATGCATCCATCTTCTCAAACAGGACTTTCATTTCTTCGAGATACTGATAGAAACGAGGGTCATCCAAATTCACAGTAATTGGGAATACCTGTTTAATAATTTCATTAGTAATGAACAACACCTTCTTGTCATACTCTGTTGGCGAAATCTTCATTGCTTTGTAAAGCTCAATGCGGGTATGGTCACGAACATACATCGTTGCATACACAGCAAGAATGAAAAAACGAATCCATAACTTATTAACACCCTGGAGCAACTTTGGATTAGCGCGCATGATCAAGGCAAAAGATTCACCATGACGGAACTCGTCATTACACCAGCGCTCGAACCATAAGAAGATCGGATGAAAGCGTACTTCAGGGCGACTCTCAATTTCCCTAAAGATCGTGATGTAACGGGCATAACCAATTTTCTCGGAGAGGTAGGTGGCATAGAAAATAAACTTAGGCTTGAAGTAAGTGTATTTCTTAGCTTTTGCTAGAAAACCTAAATCAATACCAATATTGAAGTCCTTCAGCCACTGGTTAATAAAGCCGGCATGACGACTTTCATCTCTAGCCATATAACCGAACAACATCCGCATATCTGGATTGCTGACCTTGCGCTTAATCTCTGCATACAAAATACAACCAGAAAACTCAGAAGTGATTGAGCTAATTAGAAAATCAACGAACTCATCATATAAAGCTGGATGAAGATTGGAGTAGTTCTTGTCCATGTCTGCAGGACGCTGAAAGTGATCGTGATTGTTATCGCCTTCATACTCGGCCATCAGGGCATCCCATTCTGGGCGCAGGGAATCAATCTTGATGCGATCCATCTCTTTAAAGTTGGTTGTATAAAAGCGCGGGCTCAATACCGCATCTTCTAGCGCCATCTTGGTGGACTCATTAATAGAACCCTTCGCAGGGATCTGACTTTGTAACAGGCTTTCTGCGCTATCTACATTCATTTCCAACTCCAATAAAGATTTATGACTTACTCACTGCTACCGCATTTGATGCATTAAATAACTTGAAAAATGTACCTGCATTAGTAGGGCCAAAAGACTCTAAATCTACTAGACGACCAGTTGCGGTATCCGATAAAGTTAAGCGGCCATCGGCGCGATAAATCAACTCAAATGGTGGTCCACTATCCAAGCCTCTACGTATTCTCTCTTGCGCAAGACCGCGCAAAGTGCCTCTTACAAAACCTGCCTCGCCTTGGACAGCATCAATTTGTTTACCAGTTTTGTAATCAATCACTGCAATCGAACCGTCAGGACGATCCTCAAAACGCAGCTGCAAAACTTTTACTGGCGATGCATCTGGCTCTCGTATCTTGTTGAGATCGCGACTATTAATAAATGTCAGCAATAAAATAATAACTATCAACGCAGCGATTAGTATTTTTGCAACCGGTGATAAAAAGTCTTTTCCTTGGATAACGCTCATGCTGTTTGCACTCCTACATGAGTATTTACTGGAGAAGCTGTTTGATCTGTGTGGACCGCAAAGCCACTAGCGTCACTCCATGCTTGGGTAAGTAGACACGCAACATGCTTCGCATTGGGAACACAGCGCATCATTGGCTCTGGTTTTGCTAAGCGCCATGGGCGTGCATGAGGCCATAGATGAAAGTATGCGATCTTATCTTCCGTAGCGATTTGCATTGGGATATCACCGGCACCATCTTTGTATAACTTCAGGTCAGCACTTTTCAGTGATTTATAAGGAAGATTAAAAGTCACTGTGAGAACAATGCCAACGCGCATCACAATGCGACGGTTCGTTAAGGTATACATGGTGGTCGTTGCTGACCAATAAGCCATTAAACCCACTAGCAGAATCCCAAGCAGCGCTAAAAAAACTGCAAGAGCAACACTACTCCAGCCTGCAGCTAACCCACCTTCACTACCCGCTACTGAAAAGACCTGCAAAACCACAATCACTGCAAAATAGACTGCAAGCCATTGCAAACGAAATACATGCTTAGCCATCGCAGTCCAACTAGGAGCGCCTTGCCAAAGAATAGTTTCGCCAACAGGTAATGGTTCGGGCAACCCTAAGGCTGCCTCGAACTCATGCTCTGCTGATTCGTATGGTTTTTGATTCACAAAATACTTTCTAGATAGTGATTTAGATCAGAGGTTCTTGACGCTCAGGAGTTGCATATAGAGTGCCGCCACCAAAGTAGGCCATGATCTTTTCTTCTTCTAGAAGCGTAATCTGGTCTTGACTCTTCAAGCCCGGTACTAATGCAAATTGATTGCCAAGAATTGACTCAACCTTGATAGAGTCCTTGCCAACTCTAGAAAAATTAATCGGCAATAACACTCTTCTGCCACCAAACTCTGGCAAGGTCTCAATTTCAAAATAGCGAATCACGACTTCAGCCTGGTCTATCCAAAGCTCTTTAACGGTGCCAGCAACCACACCATCATCGCCAACCACTTGCATACCAACAGGAGTTTTATCTTGTTTGGCGACGCTAAATTGACCCAGCAAGCGACCTGGCAGAATGCGCTTTTGACCTTCTGATGTCATATCAGGAATATCAGCACGCTTCGTAAATGCGCCTGGCCCAACTCCATCGAGCATAGGATTACCCGTGGGAACTAAGGGGGCGCCATTGAGATAGCTAGATGGTCTTGCAGCCACTTGTTCAAGAGGCTCATCCTTAGGAACAGTTACATCTCCCCAAAACTCTGTATGAAAAGTTTTTGGTGCTGGCATGCCCGCTATTCCAGCCGCTCGCCTGGTCTCGCCACGAACGTCGTACTCTAGTGGAAAGCCTTCACGCTTACTTTCTACGGTAAGGTAATAAACGAGGGCCGCAAAAAATACCCAAAATGCATATAGAACTAATTGCGCAACATCTACATATCCTGTAATTGCTCCGGTTGCCATCTTGCTCTCCCTTTTTAACAATAAGGCTTATTGTGAAAAAAATACTGTGACACTATTTAACTTGGTAATTCATCTAAACCAAACTTCTGAGAAACATTCATCAAGGGCTGTTTGTTCATAATGACCAAAGGCCCAATTGCAATCAATGTTGCAAACAATAAATAAAATTCAATGTGGTAGACAAAGCTATAGCCTGTTGCAGTAGAAATCAGACCCTCGCCTAAAAAACCATTCGTCGCTAGACTAGAAATAAGGTCTCGAACGACTCCACCAGCGGCAATCGCAATACCAGATGCCGTAGCATGAACTGCACCCCAAGCGCCGAGGACTAAACCATTCATTCCTCCTGATTCAAAACTCATTGCGGCAGTTAAAGTGCTCACAGAAAATAATCCGCCGCCAAAGCCAATCAAAAATGCACCGCAACGGAACAGTAAGGGGGAAAGCAAGGGCTCAGAAAAAATGACGCAACTAAAAGCCAGAATCCCAAATAGAGCACCAATAGAGGCTAGGCGATAGGGATCAATCGAGCGATTCAAATAACGTGCAGCCACACCAAAAGCAAACAACGCCCCTACAGAAGTCAGACTGGTTAATACCGTAGTCGCACTTACCGATAGGCCCAATACTTCAGCGCCGTAAGGCTCCAAAATAATGTCTTGCATGCTAAATGCAGCTGTACCCAAACCTAAGGCAACCAAGAAACGCATCACCTTGCCCTGTTGCGCAAAAGTAGCCCAAGTCTCTTTAAAGCTAGGAGTTGGAATAGAGTGCGCTGTTAAATGGGGTTGACGGGGCTCTTGCTTCCAGGCTGCAATTAAATTGAGTAGCAAAGTAGTTGCAGCAACACCCTGCACTACACGAATCAACAAAATGGGGGTGATATCAATCAGTAAATAGCCAAAAATTGCACTGCTGACTGCCATACCAAGCAATAACATCATGTACATGAGCGCGACAACTCTAGGTCTAGCCTGAGGCTCTGCCAGATCCGATGCTAAGGCGAGACCGGCAGTTTGAGTGGTCTGCATCCCAGCACCGACCAATAGGAAGGCAAGTCCAGTAGCGCCTTGTGCAAACCAGGCAGGCCAAGTGGTATCACCAGACAATAAGATGAGTGCAAAGGGCATGATTGCAAAACCACCAAATTGCAACCAAGAGCCAATCCAAATATAGGGCACCCTACGCCACCCAAGGAATGACTTATGGCTATCACTCTTAAAACCAACAAGCGCTCTAAAGGGGGCAAATAATAGAGGTAAAGCAACCATAATCGACACTAAAGCAGCGCTGACTTGTAACTCAATAATCATCACTCGATTTAAGGTGCCAATCAGCATCACCATTGCCATGCCTACGCTCACCTGAAATAGTGACAGTCTTAAGAGACGACTTAATGGCAACTCTTTGGTGGCGATATCAGCAAAAGGCAAGAATCTGGGACTCACTCTCTTCCAGTTTTCAAATAGCTCTTTGCCGCGCCAGGTCAGAGTAAACATTTTCATGGTTATCGCGCTTTATTCTGATCGGTCGGCTTTTTGCTTAAGCGCATAGCCTGTGAAAAGTAAAAAGCGCGTTGCACTTTTTGCGTACTTACTGGGGCCCAATCCACCAAACCATCATGCTCACTAAATGTTCTGGTTAAGGAATCAATCGAAATTGGTTGAATAAATGGTGATCGATCGCTTCTTGGAAATAAGCTACCAATGGTCAACAAGGTACTTAATGCCGCATTATTGGGCGCAAAAGTAAAGGCGATGTTAGCTCTAGTGCGATCAGCAAGCTTAGCCATCGCATTAGCGATATCCAAATGGTGATAGTGAATCATGGAATCCATACAAATCACATGATCAAACTCACCTAAGCCAGGATCTAACATGTCACCAGAGCGAAACTCAATCGAGCCAGAACCAAAATCTTGACCGATTCTCTCGCGCGCTAAATCGACTAAGGTTGGTGATAAATCAATCGCAACGACATGTGCTCCCCGTTTTGCTAAATCCGCGGCTAAGACCCCAGTTCCACAACCAGCATCCAAAACACGTTGACCAGTCAAATCATGAGGTAAATAACTCAGCAATAAGTGACGCATTTCTTCACGTCCAGCACGAACCTTGGCACGAATACCACTCACCTTAGCAGTCGACGTGAGCTTAGCCCAAGCATCTACTGCAGTGCGATCAAAATACTCCTGCAGCTGACTGCGCTTTTGGGTGTAAGAATTTTCAAGCATCGAATAATCGCCTTTAAATTACTTCAACCATGGGGCTTGCCATTGCGGGATTGAGAGAGGCGGCTGCCATCTTTTTTTTTGCTTCATCCAAACGTGCCATACGCAACTTCCAAATGAATTGGCCAGCATTCACAACATACGTTGCATAGGCAGCTAAAGCGAGCAACATGAGTTGCGTTTGATCTAAGTACCCAGTTCCCAAAGCCAGCAGATACAAGGTATGTAAGAGCAGCACCAGCATACTGAATACATCTTCCCAAAAGAATGCTGGGGCGAATAAATAGCAGTTGAAAACAACCTTCTCCCAAATGCATCCGGTAATCATGATGGTATAGAGCGTGAGTGTTTTAACCACTACTGAAATATTCGCTGCGCTCTCACCCTCACCAGTGAAGAGAAAACGCAGTACAAGATAAAGACTCACTAGGAAAACAACAAATTGAATAGGCGCCAAGATTCCCTGAACCAAGGTCCATTTAGTTGCATCTCTTCTCACCCGCTCTTCTGGGGTGTAAAGTGGTCTATATGTTTTTTCCATACACAGTCTGCTAAATTTTCTTAAACGCCTCTAAAACAATCTACGGCCCGCTTTTAAAGTCTAAAAGTGTCAATCAAAGTTTACGTTATTTAGTAAAATATACCCCTCGGGGTAACCCTATTACTGGTAGTTTCCCTATGGCAATTTATGCAAAAAGAATGCCAAATAGGCTTGTTAGCAAATACCCCTTTTAGGGGAAAAGGTGATTTATTTTTTTGCGGTGCAGCATTTTTATAGCCGTATTAAGCACCCATAATTTGTCTCGATTACCGCATCATTAGGAGATGGGCTTTGTCGGACTCACTGAAAAAAACATTCCAATCTAATTTAGGCAAATTAGATAATGCAGAAATGATGCAATGGCTCAATAAAACGATTGAGTCTGAAATAATTCCCCGCTTGCTAATGGGCCATAGCCTAGAGTCATACAACAAGAATGCTGCAAATCAGGCTACTGGAATCAAAGTAGATCAAACTCAAATAGACGACTTTTGCCAGATCTTATTGGACGGCCCCATTGAGGACTGCCTCTCCTATATAGCAACAATGCAAAAATCAGGCTATTCACTTGTCTCCCTGTACATGGATCTCATACCAGCATCGACCAGACGTTTGCAGCTTCTCTGGGAAGCCGATGAAAATAGCTTCACAGAGGTCACTATGGCACTGGGACGCGCCCAAAATATGATTCACCAGCTCAGCCCACTTTTTATGAATGAGGCCAATTTCACTGATTTCAAAGGTAAAGCACTTCTGGTTAATGCGCCAGGATCACAACACACACTTGGCATCTTAATATTGAGTGAATTTTTGAAGATTAATGGCTGGAATACGACAGTCGAAATTGAAATTACCGACGAAGATGTAAAAGAGCGAGTTCATTTACAAGCCTATGATTTGCTGGGAATTTCTATCTCTTGCGAAGACCAGTGGGATACCGTAGAAGCCTTACTGGCTGAGGTAAAGAATGCTTCTAAAAATAAAGGGGTATTAACCATGGTAGGTGGTCCATTACTGGATTACAAGCCAGAATTGATGGATAATTCTTCTGCAGATATCTGCGCCTTAACACCTGAAGAGGCTATGAAAAAGGTGTCTCAATTCATGACCCAAAGAAATGCCTTAAATTAAGATGTCAGTCTCAAACCATCCAAACAAACTCTATCAGGACTTAAGCAGTAAAGAGCTTAGCCAGATAGCACTTGCATCGGCAGATATTTCTATTGTTGTGGATGATTTAGGGTTAATTCAGAATGTCTACGCTGAAAATCAACATTTAGCAAAAAAAATTCCAGCCGATCTAATAGGAAAAAAATGGTTGGAGGCTGTCGAAGTCGATAGCAGGAAAAAAGTGCAGTATTTACTAGAAGAAGCTAACCCAGAAAGCATTTCCAAATTTAGACAAGTCAATATGTTGGGCAATGAAAAAAATATTGCCTTGCCAATAATGTGTGCCTCAATTAAGGCATTGTCAAATCAAAAGATCATCGTTATCGGCAAAGATCTCACAGAAACATCGCAGTTGCAGCAAGATTTGGTGTTGGCCCAAAAAGAGATTAGTCAAAGTTACTTACACATAAGCCAACTCGAGGCTCGTTTTCAGTCTATTTTTGAAATTGGTACAGAATCGATCATCATCGTGAAAGCAGATGATTTATATCCGATGATTGAAATCAATGGCAACGCGATGAAGCAACTACTGCTTGCTAAAAATAATTGCATTGGAAAATCATTTTTATCCCTCTTGTCTACTAATGAAATCATCAAAGCTAGGGCCTTTTTGCAAGAGGTCATAGATACCGGTGAACCAGCGGTATCAGACACCTTCCTCATCGGTAGTAAAACAATTCAGATCAGTGCAAGCACATTTACGAACATTGGCAAACCTTACTTACTACTGAATCTCAAGCCCTTAGACTTAACCAAATCAGCCGACTTTTTAGAGTCCGACTCTTTGACTATCCAGGCAATTGAAAATAATGCTTATGGTTTTGTCGTGTGCACTCCAGAAGGTCTGATTCTGAAGGCCAATAAAGCCTTTGTAAAATTAAGTAATACCAAGAATGAATCTGACTTGATTAGCACTTCTATACAAAGTTATCTAGGTGCTGAGACGCTGGATTTTGATCGGATGATGCTATCTTTAAAAGGAAAAGCTAGCTCTCAATCCTGCACCTCCTCCATTAAAAGCAACAGCAGCAGTATTAAATTAGTCGATATTTCAGCAGTATCAGTAGTAAAGCCACGCGCTTGCATTGGCATGATCTTTCGTCAAATTGACTCGAGGCAGGATAAAGACAAGCGTATTAATAAAAAACTGGTACGTAGCTCTGAAGAATTGTCCCTGCTAGTGGGACAAGTGCCATTGAAAGATATCCTAGCGGAAACAACTGACCTCATTGAACAGCTTTGCATCAAAGCCGCTTTAGATCTCACTAATGACAACCGTGTCTCTGCCTCTGAAATTCTTGGTTTATCTCGACAGAGCCTCTATATCAAACTCAGAAAGTATGGTCTAGTAGACCCCAATAAGGGTATTGATTAGAAAGTCAGCAATGGGTAACCAAGTTGCATTGATGGTTCTTGTAGATATCCAGTCATCAGCAAAAATTAGTGGCATTTTAAGACTCATGTTTGCAAGGCTATGGCTTTGGTCAACACCTGGACTTGAGTTCTATAAACACATGGGCTCAGGAAAAAATGGAGGATTCTCCATTCATCCAAGCGGAACCCATCAAGCGCTTTTTTGTATCTTTCAAGATGGCGCTAGTCTGGATGCCTTTTGCCAATCTTCTAAACTCATCCAGTGGTACAAAGAGCATTCAAATGAATTCTTTTCCGTAAAGCTGAAAGCGTATTCACTAAAAGGTCAGTGGTCAGGATTTACCCCTCAAATTACAACGCAGGCTCCATCAACAGGCCCAATCGTTTCTATTACAAGAGCCTCGATTAAGCCTTTGTATTGCCTGCCTTTTTGGCGCAAGCAACCTGCAGCAGAAACATCCCTCCAACAATCCTTGGGCTGCATTATTGCTGCCGGTGTGGGTGAGGCACCCTTTTTTCGTCAAGCTACTTTCACGATCTGGGAATCCCAAGCAGCAATGGATCAATATGCAAGACAAGGAGCACACCAAGCTGCGATCCGAGCATCGATGAGCGGCAACTACTTTTCTGAATCGATGTTTTCACGCTATCAACCTTTTGATGCTTTCGGTAGCTGGAAGGGTCGAACTCTTGGCTAAGACACCTGTCATTATTATTGGTGGTGGCATTGGTGGACTAACTTGTGCGCTTGATCTGGCCTCCTCTGGTGTTGAAGTTACCGTAATTGAAAAAGAGCATCAGGTTGGTGGCAAGATTCGACAAATTAATTGCTCTAATAATCCCCTAGTACCAGCACCCGTCGATTCTGGCCCGACTGTCTTTACGATGCGCTGGGTTTTCGACGCCCTCTTTCAAAAAGCAGGTACCTCCCTAGAGTCTGAGTTAAAGCTTGAAAAACTCAACGTCCTCGCAAGACATGCTTGGAGTAAGGATGAGCGATTAGATTTATTTTCAGATGCAGAGCAGTCTGCTCAAGCGATTGCAGAATTTTCTTCCCCAGCTGAAGCAAAACGGTTTTTACAATTCACAAATCAATGTCGTAGCCTATATAAGGCGCTGGAAAAACCTTATATGCTTTCTTCCAGGCCGCATTTTGCCGGCATGATCTCGGACTTAGGCATTTCTGGAGCGAAGGTCTTGTATGACATTGGTTTATTCAACAATCTATGGAAATCACTCGGCAACTACTTCCATGATCCAAGGTTGCGTCAGTTATTTGGTCGCTATGCAACCTATTGCGGCTCCTCACCCTATCAAGCTCCCGCAACCCTCATGTTGATTGCTGATGTTGAAGCGCAAGGTGTTTGGGCGGTTGACGGCGGCATGTATACCCTAGTAAAAGTGATTCGTAAATTAGCTGAAGAGAAGGGTGTACATTTTCTAACTGGGCAGGCATGCGAAGAAATTCTACTCAAGAATGGGAAGGTCAGCGGCATCCGCTTGACAAATGGAACCCTTCTTTATGGAGATCATGTGATTTTCAATGGCGATCTCGCTGCACTCCAAGCTGGCCTACTCAATGCAGAAGGAATCAAAGCGTTGAATGCCAGAATGACTCCGCCATCACCTGCCAAGAGATCACTTTCTGCGCTTACATGGTCGATGTCCGTCAAAACAGATAGCTTTCCTTTGCTACGCCACAATGTTTTCTTCAATCAAGATTATCAGGCTGAGTTTGACGATATTTTCAATATGGGCCGTCTCCCTAGCAAACCAACTGTCTATGTCTGCGCCCAAGATCAAGGCGATAGCTACCAAGCTAAACCCGACCCACAAAGACTACTTTGTCTTGTGAATGCCCCAGCCAAAGGCGATCAATCTGAATTTACTGCCCAGGAAATCGAAAAATGCGAACACGAAACCTTTGGTCTTCTGCAACAATGTGGTTTGAACATCGACTTGGACAGCGCAATATGTCACCGTACGACACCCGCTCTTTTCAACCAGCTTTTCCCGGCAACGGGGGGAGCCCTTTACGGCCAAGCCAATCATGGTTGGATGGAAACTTTTGGGCGAGCTTCAGCGCACAGCCCGATTCCAGGTCTCTATCTAGCGGGGGGCAGCGTGCATCCGGGGCCGGGAGTTCCAATGGCAGCCCTATCGGGGCGCATGGCGGCCGCAACTCTGATGGGACACCTCGGTTTGACCAAGCTGTCGGGCAGAACGCTTATCTCTGGTGGTACATCGATGCTTTAAGTGATGATGGTCAGCATGGCATTGTCTTAATCGCATTTGTTGGTAGTGTATTTTCGCCCTACTATGCATGGGCCAGAAGGGGTCAGAACTTCGTTAACCCTGAAAATCATTGCTCACTGAATGTTGCCATTTATAGCAAAGGAAAAAATCGCTGGGCCATGACTGAGCGAGGAGAAAAACAAGTCTCCCGCAGCGCTACTGAGTTTGTCATTGGCCCTAGTAATCTTCGGTGGGATGGCAATAAACTCATTGTTCAAATACAGGAGCATGCAGTTCCATTTGGGCAAAAAGTTTCGGGCACCGTTGAGCTCTATCCAAATACCCTATTTAACTTTAGTACGCCCTTAGATGCGGCAGGCAAACATCGTTGGGGCCCTCTTGCCCCTTCAGCACGCGTCAAGGTGCGCCTAAATTCTCCCGATTTGCAATGGGAAGGTAATGCCTATTTAGATTCCAATGAAGGTGACGAGCCTATTAGCAAATCTTTTCATGAATGGGACTGGTCAAGGGCGGAGATGAGTGGTGGTAGAACTTCAGTAATCTATGATGTACGGGAAAAGAATGCTCAAGAAAAAATCTTAGCACTCACCTTTAATCCCAATGGCACAATTGATCATTTTGAAGCACCCCCAAGGCAAGCCTTACCAAAAACCATTTGGGGTATTCAAGGGCATATGCGTAATCAAAGTTCGGAGGGCTTGGAAGTGATTCGGATGCTAGAAAATACGCCTTTTTATACACGCTCTGTTTTAAATTCAGAGCTACTAGGCGAGAAAGTGGTCTCTTTTCATGAGACCTTGAATGTGCCAAAACTCACTTCAGCTGCCACACAATTTATGTTGCCCTGGAGAATGCCGCGTATTACTTGGTAGTTAGTCTATAAGTTACTGCAGAGACCTTCCACTCTTGCGAGGATTGCGACGACGCTCTTGTCTCTCCATGAGATCAACGAACCAAAGTAAACGATCATGAGCAGTACCTTCAAAACGCTTTTCATGAGGTACTTCAATAACCGCATCTACTAAGTACTGAATGGCTTTATCAGCATCCACTCTAAGTTGCCTGGAAAATATTTTAGAGATCGCTGTGAATGCTTCTGCTAACAGAACTACTTTTCTCTTAGAGGGAACATAAGCCCTAGTCGAAACAGAATCTAAATTGAGCTTTTCTACTTGTCGGCCAATTTCCGCATAGATCAGTCGAGCTGCCTGAATAGCCGGACGACAATCCCATGGTAAATCTGAAATTCCATTTTCTGCACGAGAATATAAAACATCTGCATGCTTTAAGAGACGAGCGATCACGCTGGCAATTTGATCATTAAACTCCGGTTTTCTGAGCCAAGCTTGGGGATCAATACCCTCTTCCCTTAACCAATTGAGCGGCAAGTAGATCCGTCCGTTTGCGGCATCTTCACCAACATCGCGCGCAATATTCGTGAGCTGCATCGCAAGGCCAAGTTCACATGCTCTTGCCAAGGTCTCAGGCTCTCGACGATCCATAATGACACACATCATTGCTCCAACTGTGCCTGCAACCCGCGCACAGTAATCCAGTAGATCTTCTAAGGTATCGTAAGTTCTAAACTGGGTATCCCACTCATAACCCTCAATTAAAGCTAGGGGTAAGCTGATCGGTAAATCAAATTCTTTTACAACAATGGATAAAGCGCGATCAGCAGCAATATCATCAGGCCTTCCTTGATAGATGCGATCAAGGCGTTGACGTAGTTTAGGGATAGCATCAGGCTCTGCATCTACCGCATCAGCTACATCGTCAGTAATGCGACAAAATGCGTAGAGAGCCGTTGCTGGATCCCTAACTCTCTGAGGCAGAATTCTGGAAGCGGCAAAAAAGGATTTTGAACCATCCCGCATGGTTGCAACACACTCTTGGAGGTCTTTAATACTTTGGCTCATGCTGATGCTTTTTTAGGTTCGGCTACTACAGACATTAACGCTTTTGCTGAAGATAAAACACCGGGGATACCCGCACCTGGATGAGTTCCAGCCCCAACCATATAAAGCCCTTTCACATCCTCACTGCGGTTATGAGGCCTAAACCAGGCACTTTGAAGTAGAAGCGGTTCAAAACCAAAGGCAGCTCCTTTGATAGATAAGAGTCGATCCTGAAAGTCTTGCGGCGTCATGAGAAAGGAAGTTTTAAGATGCTTTTCAAATCCAGGTAAAACACTTTCATCTAAGTACTTAGCAATGGCTTGACGATAAGGTTCAGCCTCTTTAGCCCAGTCCGTGCCACTTTCTAAATTTGGCACTGGCGCCAAAACATAAAAGGTATCGCAGCCAGCAGGTGCTAAGGACGGATCAGTAGCTGTTGGTCTATGCAAGTAAAGACTAAAGTCATCTGCTAGTACATGTTTCTTAAAGATATCTGTGAGCAGTTCCTTATAGCGCTTACCTAATAAGATCATATGATGGGGAACATCTGGGTATTGCTTATCAGTTCCAAAGTACCAAACAAAAAGACTCATAGAGTACTTACTACTATTTACCTTAGCGTCAGTCCATACCTTCCGATGTTCTGGCGCAATGAGTTTTTGATAAGTCCAAGCAGCATCAGCATTCGAGACCACAATATCCGCGGAAATAAATTCACCATTAGCCAGTGTCACCCCTTGAGCTTTACCATCAAGTACTTCGATGCGCTTCACTTCAGAGTTGAGGCGAATCTGCACACCTCTAGCCGCTAATAAACCGACTAATCCCTTAATCAAAGAACCTGTGCCGCCCATTGCGGAATGCACCCCATGGCGTCGCTCTAAGGAATTAATGAGGGCATAGACAGCCGTAACAGAAAAAGGATTGCCACCAATTAAAAGTGGATGAAAACTCATCACCTGACGTATTTTGTCGTTCTTTAAATGACGTGCGACTAATTGATAAATGCTCTCCCAAGCACGCATCTTGATCATCGATGGAATTGCGCGAACTAAATCTCCAATCGAATCAAATGCTGTAGAACTTAACTCTTGAAATCCGAGCTTGTAGCATTTTTCTGCCTCTGCTAAGAATCGCTCATAACCTGGTAAATCCTCAGGTGCAAACTTAGCAACTTCAGCGCGCATTCTGGCGGGATCACCGGTGTAGTCAAAATGAGTACCATCATCAAAGCGGATGCGATAGAAAGGATCCATTAAACACAGATCAACATCATCTGACATTTTTTTGCCACACAATTTCCATAACTCTTCAAGCAAGAATGGTGCAGTAATAATAGTGGGACCAGCGTCAAAGGTATAGCCATCGCGATGATGTACATATGCTCTACCTCCTGGAGCATCTAGTTTTTCTAGAACAATGACCTTATAGCCTTTGCAAGACAAACGAATGGCCGATGCCAATCCGCCAAATCCACTCCCAATCACAATCGCTGTGGATACTTTGTCTTCCTTAAAGTCAGCTTTTTTTAGCATTTACTTAAACCAACTTTTCTACAAAAAAATAGCGTCATATTGATCCTATGACGCTATTGGTTATAACAGGCTATAGATTACTTCATTGCCACCGATTTCACCGAAGGAGCAGAATCTTTCGATTTCTGGGTTGCCTTGGCTGGCCCAGTCAAAAACGGATAGTCTGACAACATCGATACACCATACAGAGGCTTATAGGCACCTTGGTGACAAGTACCGCAATTGGCTTTAGCAACATCACCCGTTGGACCTAAACGATGGGGAGGAAACAGTCCCTTAATAGGCTCCATGTAATTGTTGTTGATATCTTGCGCCATCCGAATCCCATACCAAGCTCTTGCTCTTTGAGGAGGACTTTCTTGCCAGGATGAGAAATTGCGCGAGTTATGACAATACGTGCAGTTCACTCCCAATGATTTGGAGAAATGCATCATCAAAGCATATGTCGATTCAGTTTCATGGATGCTATGTTTATTACCTGTTGGTAATGCAGTATTTCCTGCCACTCTGATATTGCTTGACTTGCTAAGATAACTAGAGAAATAGTCATTTGGCAAGGAAGAATAGCCCGAGGCAGCAACTGGCGTATTTTGTCCATCTTTATTGCCTAAAAGTCCATTACCTGTTTGCTGTTTAGGCCCTTTAAACCAAACTTGCTGAGGAATGTTGTTACCGCGATGACAGGTGTAGCAAGTCACGCCCGTCTGGGCAACGTGATCTTGCCATTGAGTATTCACTCGTTGCGTCATCAAAATCATATTGCGCGCAACTTGCTTGGTATAGAGCGAATCATCAGCAAAGTTAGCAGCGTTGTGACAATACGTACAACCCTGCTCTGGCGCAACCCAACTAGTCATGGAAACCATAAATGAAGTAAATTGAGCAACGCTCAAATTATTCAACACCTTGACGTTTTTATACACGGCCCCAGCTTTTGGTCCATCTGCTGGCGCAGGTCCATATGAGGCTGGTACTGCATTTTTCTCGGCTTGCTCAGCCAAGATCCGAGGGTTATAAATCAAATCCATGGCGGTTCCACGGTAACCATGCTGGACAGCTTCAATTGGAGGTCTCTCGCAGCCAGATAACAGCAGAACACTTGCCAAGAGAGCCGGCAATATCAGATATTTTCTCAATTGCTTCATGGCTTAACTCCTGTAATAACAGGTGCGGCAGGTGGTATGAATCCAGAAGTAGCTGGGTCAGGTATTGGGGTACCAAAAACATAGGGGTATGAAGGCGCAACATTATGTTTTACCGCCCATAAATACCAGTTATCTACTACAGTGCCAGTTAGCAAAATACCGATACCACCAACTAAAGGAGTTAAGACTGCAAACCACCAAGCCCAACGGTGAATCGATTCCATCGTGGCATTAAAGCCCATGGTCCATCTCCAGAACAAAGCCGCTCTTTCTGAAGCCGTACCACGATCTACGATTTGCTCAATCTCACGTTCACCACCAAAGCGACTCACTGCCAAAATGGTTGCGCCATGCATAGCAAATAAGAGTGCTGAGCCATAGAGGAACACAATCGAGAGCATATGGAATGGGTTATAGAATAAATTTCCATAACGTAGTGAAAAAGCGGCAGTCCAATCCAGGTGCGAGAAGATACCAAATGGTACTGCCTCACTCCAGCTACCCATCATGATGGGACGAATAAATCCCAGCACTAGATATAACCAGATGGCTGCTAAGAATCCCCAAGCAATATGTGTTCCCATACCCAAAGCGATTGCACGTCGATACATTCTTCCCCACCACAACAAAATCGATAGAGTGAGAAAGAAGCCAGCCATCATCCACCAGCCACCCTCATTTAAGGGCATAAACAGGGACAGTCCATGTTTAGGTAAAGGTGGATCAAGCGATAACCAAAATAATTGGCGCACAAATTGAATCGGGCTCCAATTTACCGAGGCCAGCATATTCCAGCCTATGATCTGAAAAGCAATAATGCCGAAAAATAAAGAAGCTAAACCTAAGCGTCCTAAATAAATTGGCCCTAGTTGAGCATTACCAAGACGGCCAAACAAATGGTAAAGCTTAGGCTCCCCCAAACGTTCGCGTTCATCATAGGGATTGATAGAAACTCCATGATGTGGCGGTGCGACTACTTGAACTTGAGTAAAAAGGTTTTGATATTCCATAATATTTAGATTCCCCTCTTATCGCCAAATCGGCAGGTTCAACCACCAGCCCCACCATTCCGGCCAACCGCGAGTCCAGAATGGGCCGCTAATCACAATACAAACGGCGCTCCAAAAAACTGCTGCCAAGGCTAAAAATAATCCGAGACGATGAATGCCTAAAGTTCCGATTGAATAACCGATTGCATCTCTAAAGAAAGTATCTTCGTGCTCAGGTGTTTTAACAAACTGACCACTCTGCGGATTGGTGGACGATAAGACTAAGCCACCATGCAATACCAAAGCGAAGGTGGTGGTAAAAAATAAAGTCACAGCGATCATATGCGCTGGGTTGTAATGAAAATGTAGGTACTGATAGCCTGTATTGGATACCCAATCAAGATGGCTCAAGATACCGTATGGAAAACCGTGACCCCATGCACCCATGAGTACTGGTCTAATGATTACTAAAGTGAAATAAGCAAATACCGCCATTAAGTAGGCAAAAGGAACATGTAGGCCCATACCGAGTTTTCGGCAGATCTCGATTTCACGTAAAGCCCATGAAAGGAATGCACCTAGTGCACAAACTGTAATCAGCTGCCATAGGCCTCCTTTTAGCAAAGGAGCAAAACCTAATCCATAACTGATATCCGGTGGGGCAATATTAATTTGCCAAGGGTTCCAGGTTGGACCCTGTGAAGCGCCCCATAAAATGAGTGCGGTGCCTAAAAAGGCAAAAAAGACAGTAGTGACGCCAAAAAATCCAACATAAAACGGCCCTACCCAAAAGTCGAATAAGTCCCCACCAACTAAGGTACCGCCACGAACTCGGTACTTTCTCTCAAAACTTAGCATGGCCATTTTTTATATTCTCCAATGAATGGATAAATAGGGTTGAGCTAAAAATTGGTTTAGCCTAACCCTATTCACCATTTTTTATACAAATTACTTTGCTGCTGGAACAGAGGGTGGTGTTGCAGATCCATCTTTTGCTTCCATCGCTTTGAACTGAGCTTGACTAAGACCATCCAACCAGTTGTAACGAACACTGCTAAGCAAAATCAAGTGAATCATTGCTGCAAGACCAAACAGAAAAATACCTTGAACAACCATTGATCGCAAAGGATCATACAGTTTCCAAATTCTCCACATAATCTTCTCCTAATTTAAGTAAGACATAAAACCATAAACTGCCGACTTCGTTCCATCAATCAGTGATTTTTCTTCAGCTCCTGGAAGCCAAGAACTCCACTTATTTGGCAAAATCTGGGTAAATAAAGAAATAACAAAGCACACTAAAAAACATAAAATAAAAATAAGATTGAAAGAGATTGAATCCTCTCTAATCATATTTTTCTCTTTGCTCATAACGTGAGTATTTTTCATTTCATTTCCCCTAAGATTTATTCAGATTTCAATGGAACCAAGGACGCCAAGCCCAAACCAAAATATGGGCCACTACAGCAATTGAACTAAAACCAACTAAACCTTGGATATACAACTGGTGAAACTCCTTGGCTTCGTCATCAGTAAGGCCGGATATTGAACCTGTTCTGTGATCGCTCATAACCAATTACCTCCTTCAAAAATAGCCTTGCGGCCGTTACCACGCTTGACCCGCGCGGCATGGGCTGTAGCGAACGACATGCCACATTCCATTTCCAACAAATCAACTGACTTGTTGTAATTGACTTTTACTAGCAAATAAATCATGCCTCGATCTCTTCAATAATTTCCTTACAAGAAGACTTCACTCTTGCAGCAGTAATTCTTTCTTCGCCTACCTTTTCAGCATCTTGCTCAACGCGATCCCGCATCTCTTTAGCAGCAGAAATCTGAATTAGGACTGGTCTCGTTTTAATGTAATCAGCAACCAATTTTTGAGCATCTTGATCCCAAGGCAATGAGTTGGAACGATAAGTGCGCGTCAGTGAGGCATCGACTTTATCCATATCGCTACCTAATGGCAGGATATAAAAGAGCGCATCGAATAAACCGTTACAAAATTCTTGAATGATGTAAGTTGCGCCGGCATAACCCATAAATGGTGTGCCGGTATGGCGACGAATAATTGCGCCAGGAAATGACGCAGGAATATAAGATGCCTTGCTACCAGTTTCAGCTAAATACATTCTTTCGTTGTAGCTACCAAACATGACTAGCGGAGGCTTCTCTTTGGTTAGCTTGCGAACATCTTGATTATTGGTTTTCTCGCCCGGCTTTCTAGGAACAGCAAAGCTACAAGGTAGGCCCATCTCATCAGATAAGAAATGGCGTATGCCCCTGGTATAGGTTTCATTCGCAACGACTGCATAACTCGCTGTACTAAAGAAGTCCTGAGTTACTGAACGCCATAAATCCCAGATCGGCTTAATAGTGGTATGTTTTTCACGCTCAATAAATGGTTCTGGATCTAAACCAAGCAATTCGCCAAGTTTGCGTAAGAATTGAGTAGTACTGTGAAGACCCAGAGGGGCTTGTAAATAAGGACGCTCTAGCGCTTCACAAAGCATGCGTCCAAACTCGCGATACATACAGATATTTACGTCGGCATTGACTAAGTTCTCAACATCAGCCAAATGAGACCCTAGTGGGAAGACCATATTAATTTCAGCACCAATGCCTTCAACTAAGCGACGAATCTCTGCAAGGTCGCTAGGCATATTAAAGGTACCGTAGCATGGTCCAATAATATTGACGCGTGGCTTCTCACCTTCTGCTCTAGGTTTACGCTCTGGAATCTTGCGAGTGCCGTACTCGCTCCATAACCAATACATCGCACGATTGGCGCACTGCCACTGATCTTCATCAATAGTTCTTGGCAAGAAGCGAGCAATATTCATACCCTCTGGCGTTACACCGCCACCAATCATCTCTGCAATTGAGCCTGTTACAACTACCGCTGGCAGATCGGGATCTAAAGTAGCGTGTGCACGCTTCATGGCGCCCTCAGTACCCTCACGACCCAACTGCTCTTCCTCCAGGCCAGTCACCACAATCGGTAACTCATGAGGAGGCAACGCATCGGTGTAATGCAGTACAGAAGTGACGGGTAAGTTTTCACAACCTACGGGACCGTCAATTACTACCTGGAGACCTTTGATCGCAGTAAATACATACACTGCACCCCAATATCCACCTGCGCGATCATGATCGATGACAAACATTACATCATCTCCTCAGCTTTGCGCTTCTTGATTTTCTTCTCCAACTTACGGCGTACTTCAGCCTTGAAGTCTGGACGGTCTTGAGGGACATTCTCCCAAACACCAGATTTAAATCCAGATCCAACATCTCCAAAGAACGCTTTCATCTCATCAAAGCGGGCTTGATTACCAATCGCGGCATTAATCACTTGTGCCAATGAACCAGCGCCTGCAGGCCCCATCAATGGTCTTGCTGAAATCAAATTCGTAAAATACAGAGACGGAATTGAAGCTTGTTTAGCAGCTTGTACAACTGGAGTTGTACCAATTGCTAAATCTGGCTTGAACTCTTTCATCGCAGCTAAATCTTGTTCTAAGGAAGCCCGGAATTGAACATGCACACCTTTGGCTTCTAACCATTCACGATCTTCATCGCTCCAAGGAGTGCGTGGGCAGGCTGAACCAACATAACGGACATCGGCACCGCTCTCAATCAGCAAACGGGCCACGATAAGCTCTGAACCTTCATAGCCACTTAAAGTAATTCGACCTTTAATGGGTGCCGCAGCAAGGACACCCTTAATAGCTGGAAGAATCTTATTTTGTGCGGCGGCAATTAAGTCTTGTGGCGTATTGGTTGATTTACCAATAGCTTCTAACCAGCGAGCAGTGCCTTCATAACCCACTGGTGCTGAGCCAACAATGGAGCGTCCTGCTGCTTCAAACTCACGGATGCATGAGGTATAGAACGGGTGCAATGCGGCAACGGTTACGCAATCGAGTGCTTGATACATTTCGCGCCACTCACGCGTTGGTACTGAAGCACCAACAGCTAAGCCCATAGGCTCAATCATCATCCCAATACCAACTGGATCTGCTGGGAAAATTTCACCTAATAAGGTGATGGTTGGTTTGCTTGAGCGACCAGCGCGTGGTGCCTGTACTGGACCAGACATGGCTTCATTGCGTGCGTAATTAAGCATTGCACCAGCAAGCACATCTTTGGCTTCAGCATGAGTTGGCACACCGAATCCTGGTACATCAATTCCAATGATGCGAACTCCATTAATTTCTTTTGGTAATAACTGAAGTGGAACACCGCTGGCAGTCGGTACGCACAAATTAATAATGACAATAGCGTCATACTTTTCAGGATCTGCTTCTTGATAAACCGCATCACGAATGTCTTCAAATAACTTACCAGTTACTAATGTCTCTGAATTAAACGGTACATAACCAACACTGCGTCGTGCACCATAGAAGTGGGAGGTAAAAGTTAATCCGTATACACAGCATGCAGAGCCAGAAAGAATTGTGGCAGTTCTACGCATCCTCAAACCTACCCGCAGCGCTCCAAATGCAGGGCACATACTTTGGGGTTGGTCATGTGGACCCTTAGGATAGTCTTTTGCATATTGCTGCAGGGTTTCAGACTTACCTGCTGCCTTAGCAGCAGCAAGCATCTCTGCTTCACCAGAGTGACAGCCAAGACCATCTCCCAAAGCAGGATCTGTCTTTAACTTTCCCTCTGGCGTAATCGGAATGATCGTTTTAGTCATAGCAGCAGATTGCTCTCTATCTCTTTAGGCTTGATCGTAAATAACTTCAAGTGTTTTCTTAACGACTTCGTCTTTACCCATCATGTCTTTCACGGTAGCTGGCTTGAGAACAATATCGCGACCAGTCACTTCTGAAGAGAACAAGCCCAATAACTCATCCTGACTTAATGGCTTAGGGCGAACTGGTGGAGCTTCTGAAACATTGGTTGCAAGTTCTTCAAATAGTGGAGCCCACTGAGTACCAGGCTGACCAATAATTTCATAGCTAGCACTCTTGCGACGAATATCTTCATTCGCAGGAATCGCAGCCAATACTGGAATGCCGGCCTTCTCTGCAAAAGCCTGGGCTTCGCCAGTGAGATCATCTTTATTAATCACCATACCTGCTACACCAACGTTGCCACCTAATTTACGGAAGTACTCTACGGCTGAGCAAACGTTATTGGCAACATAGAGAGATTGCAGATCGTTACTGGCCACTACGATTACTTTTTGGCACATATCGCGTGCGATTGGTAAACCAAAGCCGCCGCAGACTACATCTCCCAAAAAGTCGAGTAGTACATAGTCAAAGCCCCAATCATGGAAGCCGAGTTTTTCTAGGGTTTCAAAGCCATGGATAATGCCGCGACCACCACAACCTCTTCCCACCTCTGGTCCGCCAAGCTCCATCGCAAATACACCATCACGAATAAAACAAACATCGCCAATCGATACTGACTCACCCGCTAATTTTTTCTTCGAGGAAGTTTCAATAATGGTTGGGCATGCTTTACCACCAAAAAGGAGTGAAGTGGTATCGCTTTTAGGATCACATCCAATCAACAATACTTTTTTACCTTGCTGAGCCATCATGTAAGACAGATTTGCAAGGGTAAAGCTCTTGCCAATACCGCCTTTGCCATAAATCGCAATGATCTGGGTTTCTTTGGTCACCGGACCTGTTGCAACCGGATCAGGATCGATTGCAGCTTCTTTTCTGAGGTCCATAAATTGCACTGTTGCTGTTGCTGGGATGTCTGATGAACTCATTGCAGATTTCTCCAATCTAGAACCATTTTTAAACAATCAATATTGTTGAAAGCCGTGTGATAGGCCGCATTTGCATCATTAGGTGAGGAACGGTGAGTAATCAAACCATCCAAACTCAATTTACCGGACTCCACTAAATCTTTAATTGCTACCAAATCTCCAGGCGCCCACTGTGCAGCAATTCGAATATGCGCTTCGCGCATAAATGCTTGTGGGAAGGAGAAAGAAATCGTGTCATAAAACCCAGCCAAAACAATTTCACCACCAGGACTAAGGCAGCTGATCAATGTATCCAGTAACTTGGCATCGCCACTCACGTCCACAATCGTTTTGTACTTTTTAATCTGATCATCTTTGGGATCTATTGCGTCATAACCTACCGCGCCCTCTCGGCGCGCTGCATTGGCCTCCCAGACAACTGGACGCTTACCTTTAGCAACGGCAATACGCGCAATCAAGCGACCTAATACACCATGTCCAATAATTAAATCTGGTTGCTCCTGACCAGGACCAGAAGTAACGTGATAACCAGTAGCAGCTAAAGCAAAGAGGATGGCTTCTTCCCCTAAATGATCTTGAATGGCAATCACGCGATTACTATCGACAATTACTCGTGAGGCTGCGCCTCCAAACAAGCCTTTAATTTCACCGTAGCATTTCGCTCCAGGAACAAATACTCTTTGCCCCACTTTAAGACTGGAATCTGTACCTGCTTTAACAACCCTACCCACAGACTCATAACCAGGTACGAGTGGGTAACCCATGCCAGGGAAATTGGGCATTTTTCCAGTCCACAATAATTTTTCTGTACCAGTACTGATACCGCTCCACTCCATATCCACTAGGACGTCGATGGGAGTCATCGGTGTTAATTCCAGATCGGCAAGAATGATGCTTTCTGGCTTTTCTAGTACTATTGCCCTGGTTTGATACGTATCAGTCATGTCTCTGTAGGCATTCAATTTTTGATTAAATGTGTAAAAAAATATTTACACTTTAGTTTTTAATCCTTAATTGCCTACTTGTCATCTAGGGGTTTTCTCTACTAAATTCACTATTTTTGATAACCTATACGGATATCTAGATGAAGTTACTTTGGCGTGCCCAAAATACTTGGTTTGTTGCATTGCAATATTTGTGCATTCAATGGCATATAAGAATTCAATAAGGTGATGCCAATAAATCCGGCTTCGCTTAATAGGGCCCTAATTTCAGCCTCAGTTCTAGGTCTTCCCCTACCCATTGCAAGTAGATAAAACCCAAAATAGGCATGTCCCATTGCCTCAAAACCCTTGGTCTCAGCCATTGGCTCTGCAAGCAATAAAGTGCCTCCTGGATTAAGAGCATTAAATATGTTGGCTAGCAACTGCCTTACCCGGACATCATCATGATCAAAAATCACCCGAACCAAAGTCGCTAAGTCACAACCTTTGGGTAAGGCATCTTGGAAAAAGTTTCCGCCTACGGCCCGCGCTCTGTTTGATAAGCCAATTTCCTTAAAGTGCGCATTTGAGAGTTCCGCTACTCCAGGAATATCAAATAATTGGAACTCTAAATGAGGGTAGCGCGCAGCCAATCTTTTAATAAACGCACCCTGCCCACCACCAATATCAAGCACCATTTGATGCTTACCCATAGGATAGGCATCAATAATCTCATCGGTGACGAGCGATTGCGTATGTGCCATTAATTTTGAATAATCGGCAACCTTTTCAGCAGATAAGTTTTCTGGCGCGGCACCTTTTTCCGAGGTGATATAGGGCCAGTACTCATTCAGAGAGGCAGAGCTGGCATCCCCTTGTAACAAGGCGAGGGGATCAGAAAGATCGCGATAAAAATCGGCATGGTGTTTGACCATATCCAAAATCGCAATGTTCCCAACCAATGGGGCACTCAACATACTGAGGGCATAGCGATCATCGCTGCGCTTGACTAATAGCTTGATAGCAACTGCCGCATCCAACAAACGCCTTAGTCCAGCAGGCTTTAATGGGATTTGTTTTTGAAGATTGTCAAAGCTTAGGGCGCCATTAGCCAAAACATCAAACAGATTGATTTGGGTGCAGGCAAGTAGGACTTGGGTGTAAACAAAGCCCGCCATCAGATCAAAGATTTCGGATGCTTGCTTTCTGACTAACCAGCGGGTAAATGGAAAGCGCGTAGCCCAACGTTGAAATCTTGGTGAGGCAATCAGACGATTTCGCCAATCGAAGAACATTTCCATGAATGGCAATTTATAAATAAGCAAACAACTGCATTAAATTTAAGAATTACTAGTTTGGCGGAATAGAATTTTTCTCTCTGTATCCTTAAACCAATCTGATGGCACTAGACGCTCGGACTCTTGCCTTACTAGACCGCGTAACATTTTTTCGCCCTTGCAATGCGGTATAGAGGCAATCGCCTTTTGAACCAACTCATCAAAACGTTGCACTGCGCCGCACAAGCCTAAATCTTTTGCGGAGCTGGGGCGATTATGGGCAACATCCTGACCAGAAGGTTTGCCTAAAACGCTCTGATCTGCAATCACATCACGAATATCATCAGCTACTTGATAAGCTTCACCAAGCCACTCGCCCAGAGGTCTCCAAGTAGCGGCATCAGCACCTGCTGCTTGTGCGCCAGCGGCAGTTGCTGCCTCAAACAAAGAACCTGTTTTGGCACGTTGGTAATCACTCAAATCAACTTTTGGCTCACACTCCCAAGCTTGGCCAGCAACAATGCCATGGGGCGACCCAACACTCATTGCAATAGTGTTCATTAGCGGCGCTAAACGGAAAATCGAACGAGTACCAGAGCTTGCTAAGCACTGAAATGCCAAAACGATTAAGGCATCACCCGCAAGAACAGCAATACGCTCACCATAGGCAGTATGCACAGAAGGTCTTCCACGTCGTAACTCTGCATCGTCAAAGCAAGGCAAGTCATCATGTACTAAAGAGGCGCAATGTAATAACTCTATTGCGCTCGCAGCAGCATTTGATAAGGCAGGATCATCATCACCGCAAGCAGACGCTACAGCTAAACATAGTTGCGGACGAATCCTAGCTCCACCAGGAAATACTGAATAGTGCATTGCCTCTTGGAGTAGCTGTGGACCCAGCTTAGATTGGGACAAATGCATTGCCTCTTCAAGGCTTTGATTGATTCGATCTAATATGCTCATAGTGATTTTTATATTGATGTATCGGGTTTAAAAAAATAGGTCTGAGTATTTAAATGCTTTAGGCCGCCAAGGAACTATTGTCATAAATACCTTCGAGGCGATCCTCAAGCTCATCATTTGCTTCTTGCATCTTCTTCAACATCTCGTCATCAGGCTGCCAGTAATTTCGTTGCGACGCTTCAGTCAAGCGATTTGCTAAACGCGCTGCTGCGGTCGGGTTGAGTTTTGCTAAACGTTCACGCATTTCTGGGTTAAGCATGAAGGTCTCGGTAAGCTGCTTATAAACCCAGGGTTGAACTTGTCCAGTAGTAGCTGACCACCCCATAGTATTGGTAATGTGCACCTCAATTTGGCGCACACCCTCATACCCACTTTCTAGCATGCCTTCATACCATTTTGGATTGAGCATACGCGTACGAGTTTCTAAAGAAACTTGTTCGGATAAAGTTCTAACCGCACCCTCACCCTTTGTCTGATCACCAATAAATACAGGAATATCGGTCCCACCCTTTGCGCACTTCACTGCTCTAGTAATCCCACCCAAGGTGTCAAAGTAATTATCAATCGTCGTAACACCTAACTCCATCGAGTCAAGATTTTGATAAGTCATTTGCACATCAGATAAAACGCTCTTCAATAAAGCATTGTTCTGAATGGGCACGCCAGCGCGCCCAAAAGCAAAACCTTTTCTGCGCGTATAGGTTTCCGCTAACTCATCCTCTTCTTCCCATACGCTGTTCTCAACCATATTACTGACGTTAGAACCATAAGCACCATCTGCATTTCCATAGACACGCAATGACGCAGTTTCTAGATCACAGCCATGTTCTTTTTGATAAGCCAAGGCATGTTTACGAATAAAGTTTTGCTCTAGCGGTTCATCTTCTGCAGAGGCAGCCATAAATGCTGCTTCAGCCAATAACTTAATTTGCAAAGGCAAGAGATCGCGGAAGATACCAGACAGGGTAATTACTACGTCAACTCGCGGACGACCAAGTTCACTCAAAGGAATTAATTGCGCACCAGCTAAACGACCATAACTATCGAAACGGGGTTTAGCACCCATCAATGCGAGCGCTTGACCAATTTGTCCACCCTCCGATTTCAAGTTATCACTTCCCCATAAAACCATCGCAATAGATTCTGGCAGAGCGTTGCTATCTTCCCGGTACTTATCCAAAATTCGCTGTGCTTGCTTAGCGCCATCTTTCACAGCAAATACGCTAGGTATGCGGAATGGATCAAAACCATGTAAGTTGCGGCCGGTTGGCAATACTTCGGGATTACGCATCACATCGCCGCCTGCTGCTGGACGGATAAAACGTCCATCTAGCGCATCTAACATACCAGCCACTTCTGTCTCGGCAGACATCAGCTCATTGGACTGCACCATCTTGCTAAATAAATCTTCCAATATCTCGCGCGTGCCAAGTTCTAATAACTTGGGATGGGCATCAATGACTTTGCTAAAGTTTTCACCATTCATTAGCGCCTCTACTACGGCATCTTCTACTGGATGATCTAAAGCAACGTCAGCCATGGCCTTTAACAAACCAAAGCGCTCGGCCAGAGGAGGAACAGCTCCAACTACATGCAATCCATGGGGAATTAAGGTGTACTCAAGTTCGAGTAATTCATTAAAAAGATTGCTGACGATATTTTGTAAACCCTCTAGATCTGCTTTATCCCACACAGGCTCTGCTTTGCATAGATCAATCTCTACTGCCTGAGCCTGAATCAAATCTCCTAAATCCATACGCTCCTGATCTGCATCTACATCCAAAGATCTAAAGCGCTCAATGGAAGATTTCAAATCAGCAAGGCCGGCATATAAACCTGCTTGAGTAACTGGAGGCGTTAAATAACTAATGAGGGTTGCACCAGAACGTCGTTTTGCAATTGCGCCCTCTGAAGGATTATTGGATGCATACAAATAAATATTGGGTAGATCATTGATTAAGCGATCTGGCCAGCATGCACCGCTCATACCTGTTTGTTTGCCAGGCATAAATTCAAGTGCGCCATGGGTGCCAAAGTGAACCACTGCTGTGGCAGCAAAATCTTCACGCAAGTAACGGTAGTAAGCAGAGAAAGCATGGGTAGGAGCAAAGCCACGCTCAAATAGCAAGCGCATCGGATCGCCTTCGTAACCAAATGAGGGCTGTACAGAAATCAGCACATTACCAAATTGTTTACCAAGAACAAAGATTGAGCTACCGTTAGAAAGTTGCTTACCGGGGGCTGGGCCCCATTGCGCTTCAATCTCTTTTAGCCAAGGTTCACGACGAACATGATCATCAACCGGAATTAATGCGTGTACATTGGCATCTGCACCATACTGCTGGGCGTTACCTTTTAAGATCGAGTCACGCAATTCATCAACAGATTCTGGAACGTCAACGGTATAGCCGCGCTCCTTCATGCCAAGTAATAAATTTTGAACAGATTGAAATACACTCAAGTAAGCGGCGCTACCAATATTGCCAGCATTCGGTGGGAAGTTGAACAATACAATGCCCACCTTACGCTCTGCACGCTCTGAACGGCGAAGATCAACTAACTTAGCAACCCTTGCAGCCAACATACCAACCCGCTCAGTGCAGGTAAACATATCCTGTGGATTATGGTCATCTGTAAATGAGCAGTGCTTATGACATCCAGTGCAGGTAGTACCTGAAGCACCAGGACGCCCACCATAAACCATCGGGATAGTTGAGCCATCAAGCTCAGGGATCGCCACCATGATGGTGCTCTCTACAGGAAGCAAGCCGCGCTCGGAACCTCCCCACTGCTCCAGATTTTGAAACTCGACAGGGTGAGCAGCAATGTAAGGGATATCTAATTTAGCCAACACCTCTTCAGCAGCATGAGCATCGTTATAAGCTGGGCCGCCCACTAAAGAGAAGCCCGTTAAAGAAACCATGGCATCAATCGTTGGCTTACCATCCTTTGTAAAGTAATCATCAATGGCGGGGCGAGCATCTAAGCCAGCAGCAAAAGCAGGCACCACTTGTAAACCCTGCGCCTCTAATGCTGCAATGACCGGATCATAGTGACCGCTATTACCAGAGACTAAGTAAGAACGCAGCACCAACAGCCCTACTCGACCACGTGCTTTAGCATCAGGAATGACCGTAGGTAAGTCGCTCAAGTTGCTACTGAGTCGACTCTTCATCCGCGGGTGATATACGCCAGAATCTGGATATTCCACTGGATCAAGTGCTTTAGCATTTTTACGCAAAGCCTCACGCGATCCTGCAGCATAGCGATTGATGAGATTGACCATCATGTTGTACATGTTCTCTTGAGAACCGCCCAACCAATACTGCAAAGATAAAAAATATGCTCGCAGATCTTGGGCGGTGCCAGGCACAAAGCGCAACATCTGAGGAATCACGCGCAACATCTTCATTTGCTTTGCACCAGCGGTAGAACTCTTGCTGTTGCCGTCCTTATCTTTAGCGCTGGGGCGCAGCTTTTTCAGCATAGCCATCAAACCACTGGCTGGCTGACTCATATCTAACTTACCAATTTTGGTTAGCTTAGTAACATCACCTGCAGACATTGCACAAACCATGGCATCACAATGATCCCGTCTAGCCTTTAAATCATCCAGAATGGGCAAATAGTGATCTTCGAGAAATAGCATGGTGGCAATCACAATATCGCCGCTAGCAATATCGTCCTTGCACTTTTGTAAATGGGCAGGATTGCCAGAAAACTCACTGGCTGAGTGAATGCTCAGTGTTGCCCCAGGGATCGTCTTTTTGAGATCCTGATAGGCGCGATTTGCAGCGCTATTCAGGTGGGTATCCATCGTGACAAGCACTAATTTAATAGGCTCGTGCAACTTTGAATTGTTTGTTTTTGTAAGCATTCGCTAAATTTTGAATAAAAAGACCAAACTTTAAAAATTTGCTCTGTACTCTTTCACTTTAGTCGGAGACCATTCCTTAGAATCCTACAATACTGTCAACCAAAATTGACAGTAAATTTGTCACAAAGCTATTATTTAAGGGTAAGTCCTAGTAAAAATTTAATGCCAGTATATTTAGATCGTTCACTACTCATTCATTGATTTGCTGCAGTGCAATAAATCAATGAATGGGGTTTGAATAAAAAACAACCTCAAGGAATTTGAATGGCGCGTAACTACCCTTTCTCCGCAATCGTTGGGCAAGAGGATATGAAGTTAGTAATCCTGATTGCAGCACTTGATCCTAGTGTTGGTGGCGTTCTGGTTATGGGCGATCGCGGCACAGGTAAATCCACTGCTGTTCGTGCACTTGCAGCATTACTTCCAGAGATGAGTTCTGTTCAAGATTGTGTCTATGCCTGCGATCCAAATGCAGCAAACGGAACCTGCCCTATATGTGATGAACTGAGAGCCAAACTCAAGAGTGGCGGAAAACTCAAGGCCATCAAGAAACCCGTGCCAGTAGTGGACTTACCACTGGGCGCTACTGAAGACCGCGTGATTGGTGCATTAGATATTGAAAAAGCGCTGAGTTCTGGAGAGAAAGCCTATGAGCCTGGATTATTAGCAAAAGCGCATCGAGGTTTTCTGTATATAGATGAGGTTAATCTTTTAGAAGACCACTTGGTTGACTTACTCATTGACGTTGCCGCCTCTGGAGCGAACGTAGTTGAGAGAGAAGGTTTGAGTATTCGTCATCCTGCTAAATTTGTATTAGTTGGAAGCGGAAACCCTGAGGAAGGTGAATTGCGCCCTCAACTCTTAGACCGCTTTGGTCTTGCTGTTGAAGTTAAAACCCCACAAGAACCAAAATCTCGGGTTGAAATTATTAAGCGTCGTGATGAGTTTGAGCGCAATCAAGACAAGTTCATGAAGATCTGGGAAAAAGAAGATGACATCATCCGCCAACAGATCCAAGCCGGCAAAAAGAAATTACCTTCAGTTAAAGTGGATGACGCTATGCTCGAGAAAGTGACGCAGCTTTGCAGTCATCTGGGAACCGATGGCCTGCGTGGAGAATTAACATTGCTGCGAGCAACTCGCGCTTATGCAGCCTTGTGTGGCAAAAATCATGTAACGATTGAGCATCTGAAAAAGATTGCAGTACCTGCTCTGCAACATCGACTTAGACGCAATCCTTTGGATGACTCCAGCTCTGCAGTGCGAGTCAAAAGAGCTCTAGAAGAATTGTTTCCTGAAAAAACTAAGTAAGTAGACTTAGTCAATAAACTCTAAAAGCAAATACTCTCTTTTGGAAAATCTAGAGCAAACACAAGAGATTAGCAAGAGTGCAAAACTCGAAACTTGGCTGCGCGCACTTCAGGTGGCGCAACTCTTAGTTATTAATCCGTATGGTTTAGGTGGCGTGATTTTGCGTGCGCGCTCTGGCCCAGTTAGAGATCGTTGGCTAGCTTATCTCAATACCATTGCTCAATTAAAGGGGATGCGCCTACCATTACGAAAAATGCCCCTTGGAATCTCTGATGAAAATCTGATTGGTGGCATCGATCTCGACCAAACCTTGCGCACGGGCAAAGCAGTTCTCAGGCAGGGGCTTCTTGCTCAATGCGATCAGCAGTTATTGCTCATGCCAATGGCAGAGAGAATAGAAGTAGGTACCGTAGCAAAGGTCGTAAGCGCTTTAGACAATGGTTTTATTGCGATTGAGCGTGATGGGCAAAGCCGCAGAATTGAGAGTCAGTTTGGATTTATAGCTCTAGATGAAGGTATCGAAGATGATGAATGTCCAAATGAAAAAATTCGGCAAAGGGCAGCCTTTCTATTAAATCTCGATGTCATCGGCTGGAGAGATTTACCAGAAACAGATGATGACTTTGTGCCGGATGCCAGCTTGCTTCAAGATGTATGCGAGAACTTCTCTCAAGTTACTGTCAGCGAAGATCATCTGCATGCTTTAGTCGGCGTTGCCGAGCAACTGGGAGTGACATCGATACGTGCCCTCAATTTAGCACTCAATACCGCGAAGTGTTTAGCTGCTTTTGAGAGAGAAGATGAAGTCAGTAGCATGCACTTGCAACGTGCGATTGCCTTGGTCTTATCCCCACGCGCTACGAGAATGCCGCAAAGCACTCCTCCAGAAGAAGAGCTCCCACCTGAATCAGATGAGCAACCCGAGAATGAACAAGATCCAGTAGATCAAGAGCCCCCTCCTACACCTCCACCAGAAGATCAGAAGCAGGAAGAAGAGCAAGAGAATGAGGAGGAGCTAGAAAATAATTCAGAAAATCCAGAAGCACTTGAAGATGAAATCCTAGAGGCTGCTCAAGCAGCGATCCCTGCAGATCTCTTAGCGCGCTTGGCAGATTTAGCGGACCTGAAAACTCCCAAAGGAATGGGTGGTAAAACAGGGGCAGTCAAAGTAGGCCGAATACGCGGCCGCCCAATAGGGAATATGCCAGGGATGCCTGAGGGTGGTAAAACGCTGAGTATTATTGATACCTTGCGAGCTGCCGTTCCTTGGCAAGGTGTTCGTCGGGCAGAACTGATAGCGGCCGGTAAAACCATTCCCGCTGGAAAAATCTTCATTCGTAAAGAAGATTTTCGAATCAAGCGCTATCAAGAGCGCACCCAAACTTTAACGATGTTTATCGTAGACGCCTCTGGCTCTTCTGCAATGCATCGCCTGGCAGAAGCTAAGGGTGCTGTAGAGCTTCTTTTGGCTGAATGCTATATCAGACGAGATCAAGTGGCGGTAATGTCATTTAGAGGCAGTGTTGCTGAACTCATCTTAGCCCCGACTCGATCTTTGGTAAAAGCGAAACGGGCTTTAAGTGGGCTTCCTGGTGGAGGTGGCACTCCTCTTTCTCGTGCCATTGATGAATCTTTCGAAGTGGCTAGTGCATCGATGAGAAAAGGGCTGACACCTGCTTTAGTTTTCTTGACTGATGGACGTGCCAATATTGCCAAAGATGGCTCTCCAGGCAGACCAAAAGCAATGGAAGATGCGCAACAGTCAGCGCGAGCTGCTTCTTATTATTCTTTTAAGTCATTGTGGATTGATACCTCACCTCAAGCTAGAGACGAAGGTAGGGTAATGGCAGCACTACTCGGATCAATGTACTTGCCCCTGCCCAACGCTGGGGCAAATGAAGTCTCTCAAGCAATCATGCAAGGGCTTAAAAAGGCTTAGTCGCGAGACTCAGTCAGCCCTGCAAGAATGAGTTGTGCTACTTTGGCTGGCTCAAGCTCATGCATGATGTGCCCACCCTCCCACTTCAATACTTCTGCAGATGGGAAATGGTTTTGAATAATTTTCTCTAAGGGTGCAAGCGGTATCCAAGCATCTTGGTTACCTAAGACACAAATTAATTTGCCGCGATATAAATTGGCTTCCGCTAATACTTTATGAATATCAGCTGCCGCCATAAAATTCATTGCACCACGCACATGCTCAGAACGCTCAAAAAGTTTACGGTAATAGACTCTACGAGACTCCGGCAAAATAGTATTTGTCGAGTCTAGTAGCTTATCGACCATTCCTAAACTAGGTGACAATGAAGCGAGCAAACTAGAAAGTGTTGAAGATCTTGTAATAGGACCTAAGAGCGGTCCAAAGAAGGTAGTGTAGACCGGCGGTGGCGGTATAAAAGAGGGATTTAAGGCAATGACTAGCTTAGGCTGTTTTGCTGCAGTAATCGCAAAACGAATAGCCAAGGGTGCGCCAGCAGAATGCCCTACTACGATCGACGGTGCTTCGATTCCTAGCTGATCTATGAGTAGTTGCAATGAACGGGCTATTTCATCGAGCTTGAGATCTTCTAATTTTGCGCCCAAGGTAAAGGCGTGACCTGGCAAATCCGGTATTAGGACTTGCGTGTGCGGCTCCAATAGAGGAACCAGATCGGACCATGAATGAGTTGAGCTACCAGTGCCATGGAGCAATAAAACAACTGGGCCCTTACCGGTAAGTTGCACATGCCAATCTAAATCTCCAACGGAGACAATCCTGCTGTGCTCTCGATTAGGCCAATCTAAGGGAATTCGTTTCATTGCTTATAAAAACTCTTTCAATACGGCAAGACCAATTGTAGGCTGCTCTTCTTGCGGCAAGTGGCCAATATTGGGTAAGGATACTCTTTTAGCATTGGGCATCACCTTCAAATAATCATTTGAATTGCCAATCGGAATGAAGGCATCTTTTTCACCCCAGATTAATAAGGTGGGAACCTGAATACTTGCTAAAGATGGTACGGGATCCTGCAAAACTGTTTGTTGCATCCGATCCAAAATTGCACCTCTCACGCCAGGTGCCAACATCAGATCATAGTAGCGATTAACTAAATCATCATTGAGGCTCTTTGGATTGGCGTAAGCTGGTTCCAGGTTCATTGCTAAAAAAGTTTTAGAAAAGAAATAGCGATACAACTGAGCAATAGCCGGAACTTCAGATTTTTTACCGTACTCTATTCCATGACTAGCATACCCATCCGGTGATATGAGTACTAACTTTTCGACTTGATTGGGATAACGTGCTGCAAATTGCCAAGCAAACTTACCACCCATAGAATTACCAACTATTACCACCTTTGGAATTTGCAATACTTTTAAGAAGGCTTCTAATACTTCGACACTTCTTTGATCAGTATAGATGCCACTAGGATCTTCTCCAGTGAGACCAAACCCTGGTAGGTCAACAGAAATTACGCGGTAGTCATGACTTAAGGCTCGCGACCAAGCATCCCATGTCTGCAAACTTGATCCAAAGCCGTGCAAAAATAAAATAGGTATCGGATTTTTTGTATTGCCTGTATCTTGGTAATAAAGATTGACTCCTAATGCGCTGATATATGCGTTGTTCGGTGAGCCATAGATTTTCTCTAACTCTGCTTTAGACTTATCCGGCGTCCATAGATAGAGCGCAGCAAGTAGCACAAAGGATGAAAATACCAGAGCAATGATCTTGAACGCTTTGAGTAACATCGAGTCCTAGCCTTAAAATGTCAACAATAAATTTTTACTAAAACTAAGACTGTAATAGAAAAATGACTACCAATACCAATCAGCCGCTTGCCATTATTACCGGAGCTTCGTCCGGTGTTGGTTTATATGCTGCTAAGGCCCTATTAGCTCGCAATTGGCGACTGATTCTGGCAGTCAGAGACCCACAAAAAATGGAGCTGGCTGCTCAGGCGAATCAATTTGATGCAAGTCAATATGAGATCTGGCAACTAGACCTTGGAGATCTAGGCAGTGTGCGAGCATTTGTAAAGCGCTTTAATGACGGTGGTCAAAAGCTTAACGCCTTACTCTGTAATGCAGCAACTTATCTACCCCTTTTAAAAGAACCTGCTCGATCCCCTCAAGGATTTGAGATTAGTGTAGCCACGAATTATTTTGGCCACTATGTTCTAAGCAGAATGTTGCTAGAAAATCTAGTTCAAACCGCTAAAGCAAATGGGCATGCGCGACTCATTACCTTGGGTACTGTTACCGCAAACTCAGAAGAGTTTGGTGGCAAGGTACCGATCCCCGCCCCAGCAGATATTGGTGCACTAGAGGGTCTGATGGCCGGCTTCAAAGCGCCGATTGCAATGATTAACGGCAAACCTTTTAAACCAGGCAAGGCCTATAAAGATAGTAAGTTATGCAATATGGTCATGAATCGCGAGCTGCAAAAAAGATACCACGCGATTACTGGCGTGATCTTTAATACCCTCTATCCTGGATGCGTAGCTGAGACGGCACTTTTTAGAGACACGCCGCCACTCTTTCAAAAAATCTTTCCTTGGTTTCAGAAAAACATTACTAAAGGGTATGTGAGCCAAGAGCTCGCTGGTGATCGAGTTGCTCAAGTCGTAGCGGACCCGCACTTTTCCCAATCGGGCGTTCACTGGAGCTGGGGTAATCGCAATTCAGCAATTAGAGAGCCTTTCGCTCAAGAGCTTTCTATGAAAGCCAAGAGCGAAAAGTTAAGTAAGGATCTCTGGGAGATTACTGCCAAGCTCGTTGGCATGCCCAGTGATTAACTAAATTACTTAATCAAAGCCAAGCAAATCAAATATATCCCGATCTTTCATTGGAATAGATGGCAATGGATCTGCTCCAGCCCAAAGTGCTGCAGCTAAACGCATATATTCCATTTGAACCTTTTCAAGTTCTGGGGAGTATTCCATTTCAAATAAGGTTGATTTTTTAAGGCGACTACGACGAATCACATCCAAGTCTGGGAAGTGAGCCATAGTCTTTAGGCCGACTTGTTCATTAAATTTATCAATTTGATCGGTATCTTTACTACGATTGGCAATCACGCCACCTAAGCGAACGTTATAGTTTTTAGCCTTCGCACCAATTGCCTGAATAATACGATTCATCGCAAAAATAGAATCAAAGTCATTGGCGGTAACAATGAGCGCGCGATCAGCATGCTGCAATGGGGCAGCAAAACCACCACAAACGACGTCACCCAAAACATCAAAAATCACGACGTCAGTATCGTCAAGCAAGTGATGCTCCTTTAGGAGTTTCACAGTTTGCCCAACCACATAACCTCCACAACCAGTTCCCGCTGGAGGTCCACCTGCCTCTACACACATCACACCGTTGTAGCCCTCATATACAAAATCTTCGATACGCAACTCTTCTGAATGAAAATCTACCTTCTCCAGTACATCAATAACCGTAGGCATTAGTTTTTTGGTGAGAGTGAATGTTGAGTCATGCTTAGGATCACAGCCAATTTGGATGACACGTTTGCCTAATTTAGAAAAGGCAACGGATAGGTTAGAGGATGTAGTGCTCTTACCAATACCGCCCTTGCCATAAATCGCAAAGACCTTGGCCTTGCCTATTTTTAAATTTGGATCAAGTTGAACTTGAAGGCTACCCTCACCATCGGGTGGCGCACTACGAAAATCTGAAATCGGTATGTTAATTTCTTTCATTTTTTATTGCCTTCACTGTTTTTGACTCGATGTCTTTAGTTAACTTTTAAAGTGTGCCTTTGCATCATACAAAGTTTCCAAACTAATACTTAATAGACCTTGCTCAACTGCATAACGCTCCGTATTTCTTCTGGCCTTGCCTCTCACAAAAAAAGGAATTTTATTCAACTCTTTTTCAGCGTCATTTTCCCAAGAGGGCTCTCCGTTTTTAGCAGGGGCCATTGGGGCTACTTTATCTGAAGCCTCTTTTGCAGGGGTTGAATGTCCAAGATGGGATGGCATAGCATCATCATGAAATTCAAAATCTCCTTTAAACATGCCAATCAAATGCTCTTCAAGACCCATCATCAGAGGATGAACCCAAGAATCAAATAATACGCAGGCACCCTCAAAGCCCATTTGCGGCGAATAGCGAGAAGGAAAATCTTGCACATGAACTGGAGATGAAATCACTGCGCAAGGTATTTTTAAGCGCTTAGCAATATGACGCTCCATTTGAGTACCCAAGATCAACTCGGGCTGGAGTTCAGTAATTTTTTCCTCAACCTCTAGATAGTCGTCGGTGATGATAGCTTCAAGACCTAATTGCTCAGCAGCCTCACGTACTTCACGGGCTAATTCACGGCTATAAGTTCCTAAGCCAACTACTTTGAAGCCCATTTCATGCGCTGCTACTTTTGCTGCGGCGATTGCATGGGTAGCATCACCAAAAATAAAGACTCTTTTATTGGTGAGATAGGTTGAGTCCACTGATAAGGCATACCAACGCGCTTTAGAGGATTGACTTAACTTTTCAACATCACATTCAATGCCCGCTAACTGGCAGACTTCAGTAATAAAAGCTTGAGTGCCTTTAAATCCAATCGGAATTGTTTTAGTTGAGGGTTGACCAAAGCTTCTAGTCATCCAAGTTGCCGCAGTATTGGCAGTCTCTGGATATAAATTGACGTTAAAGTCTGCTTCATGCAAGCGTGCAATATCTGATGGGTTAGCGCCCAATGGTGCAACGACATTAACTTCAATACCTAAATCACGTAATAAGCGAGAAATTTCTTCCACGTCATCACGATGACGAAAACCTAAAGCGGTAGGTCCCAAAATATTACAACTTGGCTTTACACCAGCCGCACGGGCCGGTCGTTGTTGGCCCGGAGGTAAAACAAATGCTTGCCCTAAAAGGCGAACCATTTGATAAAAGGTTTCTGCTGCACCCCAGTTCTCTTTCTTTTGGTATGCCGGTAATTCCAGCGGCAAAATAGGAACGGGCAAATCAAGAGCAGCGGCTAATCCACCAGGGTCATCTTGAATCAGCTCCGCAGTACAGGAAGCTCCAACCATTAATAAATCAGGCTGAAAACGAGCATAAGCTGTTCTGGCAGCATCTTTAAATAACTCTGCAGTATCGCTCCCTAAGTCACGCGCCTGAAAAGTGGTGTAAGTGACTGGCGGTCTTTTTTTCATCCGCTCAATCATGGTGAAAAGAAGATCTGCGTAAGTATCACCCTGGGGTGCGTGAAGAACGTAATGAACTTTCTCCATTGCTGTCGCAATCCGCATTGCACCAACGTGGGGTGGCCCCTCATAGGTCCAAAGTGTTAACTTCATACCGTCTCCACCATCTTGAGCTTATTTTTTCTTGTTAATGGGCGAGCAAATAATTCAGCCAGATCAGCGGCTTGATTAAATCCTTGAATCGGCGTAAAGACTAATTCAATCGACCACTTGGTGGTAAAGCCCTCTGCTTCTAGTGGATTTGCTAATCCCAATCCACAGACCACCATATCTGGCTGCTGCGCACGACAACGATCTAATTGATTCTCCACATTTTGACCTTCGGCTAATTGCGTCTTGGGATCTAACATTGCCAATTCTTCTGCCATATGCTGACGATGCAAATAAGGAACGCCTACCTCCATTAAGTTCATGCCTAACTCTCTGTTTAAATAACGTGCTAACGGTATTTCTAGCTGAGAATCTGGGAAGAAGAAAATAGACTTACCTTGCAAAACCTCACGATGCTGCGCAAGAGACTTATTAGCACGATCGCGCTGGGGTGCAATTACCTTCTCAAAAACGTCAGTAGGCACACCCAGCTCTTGGGCTGCAGCTAAGAACCATTTCTCAGTACCTTCTACACCCAGCGGGAACGGCGCAGGAATTCTCTGGGCTCCCATATTTTCTAAAAATCTGGCGGTATCAGTCAAAAATGGCTGGGCCAATAGATACTTTGTCTTTGGACCAACTACTATTTTTTGCGTAGACTCCCTCGGTGGGAAAAAGGCAAAGGACTTGAGCCCTAGATCGTTAAAGATACGAGTAAATTGATCTTCAACAACATCGGCTAAACACCCAACCACCAGTAACTCAAGCTCATCAGATTGATTAGATTTGGGCAGATCTTGCACAAGTGCAGCTAAACATGCGTCTTCCCCTTGGGTAAAGGTAGTTTCAATACCGCTACCAGAATAATTCAGAATGCGCACATTGGGCGCAAATGTTTTACCGAGTCGTTGTGCTGCTCTCGATAGATCCAACTTAATCACTTCTGAGGGGCAAGAGCCCACTAGAAATAGTAGTTTGATATCAGGGCGACGATCGAGCAACTGCTTTACCACTTTATCTAGCTCATCATTGGCATCTGCAAGACCAGCTAAATCACGATCATCAATAATGGCTGTTGCAAAACGGGGTTCTGCAAAAATCATTACTCCAGCAGCAGACTGAATTAAGTGCGCGCAGGTACGAGAGCCAACCACTAGAAAAAAAGCGTCTTGAATCTTTCGATGCAGCCAAATAATTCCAGTCAGGCCACAGAAAACTTCTCTTTGGCCACGCTCTTTTAGAGGCTGGAAATTGATGGGTTGGGAATCAACCACCACTTCTTGGGATACAGAATTCAATTCTTACCTCAGGCTTTGCTATAAGAAATGAATGGGGGGGTGCATATAAAAAGAGTCATACAGTAAAGCGCCAATCGATAGATGTCTTAGTAAAAGCCTCTTGACGGGTTTTAGATATAAGTGTTTACACCGATTAAATGGTGTTTAATGCGGTTTAGAGCCCATTTGTGGGCTATTTTTGCCCCAAAGAAAAAGCCCCAAATCCTATAAAAGATTGGGGCTTTTTATCTAAAAGTAGAGCTCTATCTTTGTGACTTGAGCAACGCCTTAAAGGTAAGGACACTAAGTGCCACTGCAATACCAAATGAAACTAGAAGCATTGCGGCCTTAGATTGAGTCTGGCCTGCAGGAAAAATCAGGTAAAAGGCAACGGTAATACTGATTACCATGCCGCAAAATCCCGCAATTTTAGAAATCTGGTCTTTTACATCATGAAATTTCATCATGCTCTGCATCCTTTCAAGGTTTTATCTTCTGTGCATCAGCGTGTCCAAGCTTCCACACATTCTTGCTCATTTACTGAGAAAACTTTAAACCCCGTCATTACCCTAGTCAAGACATCTAGGGTAAACCCTTGATTAAATGCTGTTTTTTTCTATTTCAAGCATACCCTCTTCAATCTTATAGAGCGGCTCATAAGCCAATTGTTCCCGGGCCTTTTCAATCGAAACAGAAAATGGGTGCGCCATAAGATGGACCATTTCCCTAATTAATGGGGGTTCACCACGAAGCGGTAGATATTTCCAGCCATTTTCCGTAAATCGAGCTAATGGCCTGGCTAAAAAACGGGGTATAGATAAAGTGGGTACTTTGTAATGACCCGCATTGAGCCTCATGGTCATCCATTGCCTAAATTGAACTGGCTGTCCATCGCTGATAAAAAAACTTTCCCGAGTAACTTCTGATGTTAGTGCTTTGTCGACTGCTTCGCAAAGATTTTTAATGTAGCAAGTTGAGAATGAATAGCCACCGTGAGCAAACCAGCCAAACTGGTTCAGATCAGCAGCCTTACCTAAGATCTGATCAACTACGTCGCCTTTACCCCAAATTGATGCGGGCCTGAGGCTAATGGTTCGAAATAATTCATCTCCAGCATTAAGCACAAAGCGCTCAGCTTGGGACTTGCTATCGCTGTAAGGAAACTTCTGTAGCGATGGCAAAGGCTGAGATTCTGAGACATTCAGATTTTGACCCAAGGGATTTTTAGCAATTGATGCGTCACTCATATAGATAAACTGCTTTACACCAGCGAGCCTTGCCGCCACTAAAACATGTTTAGTCATGAGAACGTTGGTCTCAAGCAGTGCTTGCTCTGCATTCCAGAGCCTCATTTCTGCTGCGCAATGAATAAGCGCATCAAACCCCTGAAGTTTCTTCGATAACTCTTGTACATCGTTTAGATTTCCAGACCAAACCTCAGCTTTTTGCTGGGACTTGGTGTTGACGGCACTCGGCGCACGGAAATGACATAGGACCTCATGCCCAGCAAAAGTCAAAGACTCGAGCAAATGCCTGCCAACAAAACCACTGGCTCCAGTCAAAAAAATCTTCATGAGCTTAAATAGTAGGGCAAGAATTTAGCCTGATCAAAATCATTTACTGAATCCTCACTTACTCAATCTCTGACCAAGAAATGATGCAGATTTTCCGTAGTAATAAGCGGTAGCTAACAAGACCTTTGGCGAAAATGCGAGGATCAAAATCACAAGCAGCGGAATAAAAGACCAATGTTGAGTAGATCCATAGCCACTAAATACCATTAGCCCAAAAAAAATGATCTTGCGCGCTTGACTACGAGGTAGCCACGGACTTCTTTTGTATAAGGGGTCTTTAGTCGTTGAACTTGCGTCTGTCATCTTCCTGATATCACTAAAAATACACATCCAATCTAAGTGAACTATCATAGATAATTATTAGGGATTCTTCAATGACCAACCAGAGCAATACAGCAAATCCCCGTGGGTTTCGTACCTTAGCAGCCCTTCTCCCTTTTTTGCAGCCATATAAAAAGCAATTTGTATTGGCAATCTTTAGCTTAGTACTTGCTGCCAGCGCAACCTTAGCAGTTCCCTTCTCTTTTAGACAAATCATCGATTTGGGGTTCAACACTGATAGCGGCAATCAAATCAATACGACTTTTTTAGTCTTATTTATTGTCGCCTGCTTAGTAGCATTAGGAACATCCCTCCGTTTTTATATGGTTTCATGGTTGGGCGAGAAAATTACAACGGATATTCGTTCAGCAGTCTACAGTCATGTGATCAAGCAAAGTCCAGAATTCTTTGAGTCTACTCATAGTGGTGAAATACTCTCTCGTCTCAATACCGATACGGTTCTGATCCAAACCTTAATTGGTACTAGCGTCTCAATGGCAATCAGAAATATTCTTCTGCTCGCGGGTGGTTTGGTGATGATGTTTATCACTAGCCCAAAATTATCTGTGCTCATTTTTGCAACGCTGCTACTGACCATTATCCCAACTATGATCATGGGTAGGCGAGTGAGAAAACTCTCCCGCAATTCACAAGATAAGATTGCCGAAGCCTCAGCTTTGGCTGGGGAAAAATTAAATGCAATACCTACTATTCAGTCATTTACGAATGAAGGAATGGAAATTTGGCGATTTAATCAATCGATTCACACTGCCTTAGGCGCTGCGATTACCAGAACTCAAGCGAGGGCCTTGCTCACGTTTGTTGCGATTTTATTTGGCTTTACCAGCATTATTTTGGTTCTTTGGCTAGGCGCTTATGCGGTGATGGATAAGCAAATTACCGCTGGAGAATTATCTCAATTCATTTTGTATGCTGTGATTGTTGCAGGCGCAATAGCTGGTATCTCAGAGGTGATAGGTGATACCCAAAGAGCTATTGGCGCAAGCGATCGCCTTCTAGAGCTCTTAAGTGTTCAGTCTTCTATTCAGGCATTAGAGATAGTGGAATCGATCCCCAAATTGAATGCTGACGGCATTGGAGTAGAAATACAAAAGCTCTGTTTTCACTATCCATCCAATCAAAATCCTGTGTTATCGGATGTCTCTCTAGAAATTAAACCTGGCGAAAGAATTGCCATTGTTGGCCCCTCAGGGGCTGGCAAAACTACGCTCTTTCAACTCTTACAGCGCTTCTATGATCCAACTAGCGGAGAAATTCTTTTTAATGGAATTAATATTCGCAAGTTTCGACTTGAAGCGCTTAGAAAAATGATTGGGGTTGTACCGCAGGATATTGTCATTTTTTCAGATAACGCAATGGAAAATATTCGTTTTGGCAGAATGGATGCTACCGATGAAGAGGTACTAGCTGCGGCGCGTCTTGCGATCGCCGATGAATTTATTTCGAAACTTCCAGAAGGCTATCAAAGCTTCTTGGGCGATCGAGGTATCCGTCTGTCTGGCGGTCAAAAGCAGAGAATTGCCATTGCCAGAGTCTTGTTGAAAAATCCGGCCTTATTGCTTCTAGATGAAGCCACCAGTGCTTTAGATGCTGAGTCTGAATTGCTAGTTCAGCGCGCACTTGAGGCCGCAATGGACCATCGCACAACTATTGTGATCGCACATCGACTTTCCACAGTAAAGCAAGCTGACAAAATTATTGTGTTAGAAAACGGGCGGATTATAGAAACGGGAACCCATGCTGATTTGATTCAGCGAAGTGGCCTTTATTCGCGCTTAGCTAAACTGCAATTTACTGACCAATAATTCAGGATCACCCTGGCTGATTTTCTGGGGTGCAGTAAAAAGAAAGTTCCAGCTATCTCTAACTGGGTCCTCAAATCCACCATCAGGTTGCGGGGCTTATCATTGATGATCTGTAAAAATTCACTGACGGTAAACGATATTTACGCTCTTTAGAAAAGATTTTATGGCTTTACTTCCCAACCCCTTTCGCGCCCTCATTATTGGATCCTCTGGAACTATTGGCAGCGCGTTTATAGATCTACTTGAAAATCACCCCTTATGCTCAAGCGTCGTAGGCATTCATCGCCATTCAGAAAATAATCTGGATTACCAAAATTTAGATTCAATCGAATCTTGTGCGATAGCCCTTGGTACAGAGGCATCTTTTCAACTCATCATCAATACGATTGGGGTACTGCATACCAATGACTGGATGCCTGAAAAAAGATTGGATGATTTGAATGCCGAACAATTGGCAGAGTTAATAAAAATCAACGCTATTGGCCCAGCGCTAACCATTCGTCACTTCTCTAAATTGCTGGACCCTAAAAATAGCATCATGGTTAGCCTTTCTGCCAAAGTCGGCAGCATTGAAGATAATCGCCTTGGTGGGTGGTATAGCTATCGAGCCTCTAAAGCTGCTCTGAATATGCTGATTAAAACAGCGTCTATAGAGTGGGCACGTACCAAACCAAACGCTGCCTTAATCGCAATGCATCCAGGTACAGTGAACTCGAGACTATCAAAACCATTTCGTGGGGAGCAAATTGGAAGGCCTGCGAGTGATGCAGTAGCAGATATGTTTCGAGTAATTGAAAGTCTAAATAAAGAGGATTCCGGAAGTTTTGTGTCTTATGCGGGCGAAAAACTACCCTGGTAAAAAATAGCAGTTCCTCTAGGACTGCGACTTAGGTGCTTTTTTCCTGCAAGCGTCTGAACAGTATTTCACCGACTCCCAATTTTTTGCCCAGGACTTTCTCCAGGTCATTTCTTTTTTGCAGACAATGCAGATTTTACCAGGAAGAAAACTTTTATTTCCTTTAAAGGAAGTGCTCATATTTAACTCTAGAGATCGTTAAGGTGAGTCAGGAGATACTCTGCATGCTTCACGATCGACTGTTGATCTGCATCACTAATTCTCTTGAGGTTTGCAGTCATGAGCTTTGTACGTGGGCTAGATTCAAACTGAGCACGATGCTTGATTAAGAAATTCCAATATAAGGTTGTCATAGGACAAGCCTTTTCTCCAAAGCGAATATCTGGTTTGTACTGACAAGAGTCACAATAATTACTCATGCGCTTGATATAGGCCCCGCTGGCAATATAGGGCTTACTAGTAAAGCGCCCGCCGTTTGCAAACAAAGCCATGCCAGCAGTATTGGGAAGCTCTACCCATTCAATCGCATCAACATAGATTGCTAAATACCAATCACAGACTTCTGATGGCAAGATTTCTGCTAAGAGAGCAAAGTTTCCAGTCACCATCAGGCGCTGAATATGGTGTGCGTATCCATATTGCAAAGTTTGACCAATAGCATCATTCATGCAGGCCATATTGGTTTGCCCAGACCAATACCATTGAGGCAAGGATCTTTGGTGATCGTAATAATTATCTTGAGCCATTTTGGGCATATCTAGGTAATACATACCCCTGACAAACTCTCGCCAACCGAGTATTTGACGGATAAAGCCCTCAACAGTAGAGAGATCTAATGAGTATGTTTTCCATGCGCGCAAAACAGCATCGACTACTTCGCGTGGGTTAAGCAACTTTAGATTCAGCGAACTAGAGAGAATTGAATGCCAACCAAAGGGAGTATCAGTCCACATCGCATCCTGAAATACTCCAAAGTTTCTTAAACGGTATTCGATAAAATAATCTAAAGCCTCTAAAGCTTCTGTGCGTGTGACGGGCCACCGAAAATGATCCAAGGATCCAGGATGATTTGAGTAGGTAGTATTAACAAATTCAATAACTTCTTGGGTAAGGGGGTCTGGCCCAAATAAAACTGGGGCATCAATGATGCCCGGGCCCTTTTTCGAATAGGGCTTACGATTATCTTGATCAAAATTCCACTGCCCACCCTCAGGGTTGCCGGTCGAATCCACCAGAATATTGTGGCGCTTACGCATTAGGCGATAAAAGTACTCCAGTCGTAATTCTTTTTTATCAGCCACCCACTCTGTAAATTCTTGCTGTGAACAATAGAAATGATCATCGTCGCGCATCTCAAGTGTGAGCGATAAATCTTTTGCTAATTCCTCTATTTGCTGCTTTAAGCGCCATTCTCCGGGTTCAATGCAGATGAGATGCGTAATCTTCTGTTGAATCAATTGCTCTTTTAAAGTATCAACAATCGATAAAGCTGATGCTTCAATGTATGTGAGGGGGTAATTGAGTTCCTTCAAGCTCTGGGCAAAGTGCCGCATAGCAGATAAAAAGAGGGCAATCTTCGCTTTATGAGACCAAACATATTTAGCTTCTGGAATTGACTCAATCATGACCACCCTATCGGTCTTCGAATCAAAGCTCCTCAGGGCAGCGCCCTGTAAGTCCAACTGATCTCCAAGAATCAGGATTAAGCGTTTAGTGGGCTTCATTTATTTTTATATTGCGTTGGGCAATACGCACGATCCACCAGCTTACTTCGAAGAGCGATATGCTTTGTTGCCCTTCCAGTAACCCGTTTACGCCATAACTCAAATGAACTCCGCTTGAGCTCATGGCGCATTAACTGAATGACTTGTGGCTCAGATAGACCAAACGATTTCTCGATGGCATCAAATGGCGTACGGTCTTCCCATGCCATCTCTATGAGACGGGAGATATCAGATTCAGAAAGGGTTTTTAATGATAATTTTGGCACCATGCAAGTTTATGACTTATTTATTAAACTTGTTCTAGATACTCATTTTTTAAAGAACTACATGATTGGGAAAATTCGCCAGAAGCTGATTTCATCAGCGCCAAGCCCAGAGCTAAAGCTAGCCGACTTGATTTGCCCTATTTGCAACCGTCTCATCCCAGAATCTCAAAAAGATGCGCATCACCTCATACCCAAATCTAGGGGTGGAAAAACCACAGAGTATTTACACCGAATTTGTCATCGCCAGATTCATGCGCTCTTTAGTGAGACTGAGCTGGCCACAAAATTCAATACTGCCCCAGCGCTTCAGGAGCATCCTGAAATGCAGCGCTTTATTCATTGGGTTAAATCTAAGCCTAATCACTTTTATGAAAAATCGCGCAAGAGTTCTCGACTGAAAGAAAGACTAAGCTAGAAACAGGCCGCTAATAAGCTCTCGTCTTTTATTTTAAGAATGACTACGATCTAAATAGTTAGCAAAATCAAAGACCGAGTTTGGCCCATGTGCTACTGCTTCAATTTTCTTAAATGGAGTCTCGACTACTTTTTGCACCTCGCCCTTTGGTATTTTTTGTTGCTTAACATCCACTTTGGGCTCAACGGGTATGTATGACTTTCTTTCAGGCGCAGTTTGTATCTCACTAAAGCGGGGAATGTAATCTTTAATAGCTGAGGCTAAAGTGACATTGGAGATGCAATGCATCATATAAGCCTCTAGCGACAGATAGAGATCTTTGGCAATATCAGATACTTCTACTTTTCTTTTTTTAATGAGATTCATTGCCAAAACAATGTCTTTAATCGTAATGGTGCGAGGATCTTTTAAAAGTTGATAGCCTCCGGTACGCCCCTTAATCCCAATGACTAGCCCTGATTCTCGAAGAGGGCGCAGTAGTAGCTCAATACGGCTAATCGACATCTCTAGTCTTCGGGCTATTTCCGGAACGGGGACTAATTGGCCATTGGTCGAATGACTTGCAATATCAACCAAGGTATTTAGGGCTACTTTGACTGCTTTTGTGACTTCCATGGTGTTTTTGGCATAAAAGTTAGATTGAGACTAGTATGAGACTGATTTAAACTTTTTGCTGCAGCGCATTAATTAACCCTTTTTATCCCATGGTTGAAGCCCCCCAAAGCCAATACGCCCTCTCTTGCCGTCTCCTTCGCTTACTGGCTTACTTACTTGCTGGCGCTATCATTGCTCAAGCGCTAGGGTATCTAAGCAGCTATCTTTTGATGGAAGACCCTCAAGCGGCAGGCATGATGGCACATCTCTTAATGCAGCATCTTGCGTATTGCTTTTTAGGATGTGCATTTATTATCTTGAGCCTTTCCAACATCTTGATTAAACGAGGTAAATTTCAGCTCAAAGCCATTCGCTTGCCATCGTTGATATTGATCATTTCGGTTGCAGCTAGCAGCTTCTTGCTCATACCGCGCATGGATTACTTGAGAGAAACTGCGCTACAAGACGGAATGCCAGTAATGCTCTCACCTCTTGCTAACTACTTTGCAATATTAGATGGCATTACGCTCTTATTGCTATGTACTCAGATTTTCTCTAGCGCCCTAATAGCGTGGCGTCTGAGTAATACACAATCAGCCTAGGCAAGCTCGCACTTGTGCAATCAAGGCAAGCTGCTGCTCATGCCTTATAAACTGACCAATCTCAACCCGTAAACTAGATTGGCTGATATTGAATATTTTTGAGCCCTCAATCGGAGGCTCAATTTTTACCCACTGCGTATTAAATTCATAAAGCGTTTCTTTATAACCAATAAATTTTTTGATTAAAAGACGCTTACCCTCAATTTCAATCGTTTCACAGTCGAGGGCATGCCTGCAGTAGATTAAAAAACCAATCGTGACTGCTGTTAATTCGAGAGTGGTAAAAATCTGGATAACCCATACCCCAGCTAGTAAAAAGCCTATCGCCACAATTAAGGAGAGGCTGACTAGCACAATATAAAACTGGAGAAGCTGCTTCGGTGTTAGGGCGCAGTTTCTTCGCATTTGCCAACGTCTTATACTCATCTCGATAGCCTGAGACTAAGATTCAGGCTTAGCTTTCTCAGAATCTTGTTCTAAGTTCTTGTGGGTACTTGGCTGTAAATTTAAAGAAGGTGCGGCCATTTTTTCACCATCCCAAACTTGCCCACACCAGCACTCGCCAGCATCATTAATAATGCAAACGCCAGACCCACAGCAACGCTTATCAGGAGATTTCATATGAAGTCTTTATATTCATCAAGTATGCAGGAGACAGCCCGAAGCCTGACTCCTGCGAGTCTTTTATTGACTTACTTAATCAAGCCACAGGCAATACGTGGCCCTGAGTTACCAGCAGGTTGACTCTTGTAATCATCTGGATCTCTGTGCACCACTACTGATCGACCAACAATTCCAGTCGGGCCAGTATTGACAGCAAAGCCATGCAACTTCGCAGAGTAAGTTGCATTTCCATTGGCATCCGATTTGATATTAGGTAAATCCCCTGCATGATTCATGCCGCTATTAGGCATGCCGTGCGTTTTTGTTTCAGGGTTAAAGTGTCCGCCTGCACTAGTTGCATCTGGAGCGGAACAATCGCCTTTCTCATGAACATGAAATCCTTGCTCAGAATTTGGCTTCAAACCAGAAAATTTACCGTTGATTAATACGTCGTGACCTTGCCAAATAAAAGTGACTTCACCTTTAGCTTGTGATCCCGATCTGGAATCTAGGGCTGCGTTTGCTTTTTGACCAGTGCCTTGCTCCATTGATTGGCAAGCAGCTAGAGAAAGTAAACCTGCTGTAGATAAGACAAGCAGTAATTGTTTCTGACTAAATTTCATGTTTGACTCCATTGTTTTTATATCACTTGAAATAGCTCTTCTAGTGTTACATAAATTAATTGAATTTGCAGGCTTTAAATATCTCAAATTGTGAGCTATGCATGATTTCACAATATTGAATACACTGGGGCACTAGGTCACTTATAGACATGAAATTCATCAGATTAATTACCCCTTTATTAGTAGGCTCTTTACTTAGCCTGATGGCAGGGCCATTAAGGGCAAGCCTTGCCGATGATCTCAGCGATGGACAGCATGTCTTGCTGATGCGTCATGCCGATGCACCAGGCTATGGAGATCCTGCAGGCTACCAACTAGAAAAATGTTCCACCCAAAGAAATCTTGGAGCTAAAGGCAGAAAGCAGGCAGTGCTGATAGGTCAGTGGTTAACTCAGCAAGGAATAATTCATGCAAAAGTGTTTAGTAGTCCTTGGTGTCGCTGTCTTGATACAGCAAGACTATTAAATAAGGGCCCAGTGACAATGACGTCTGCGCTTGGCTCCTTCTTTGATGAAATGAGTCTTGAAAAACAAAAAACTCAGGACTTAGAAAGCCTGATACAGACTCAACTCAAAGAAAATCCTAAAGCATCACTCATTCTAGTAACGCACCATGTCAATATCCAAGCCTATGCAGACAAGGTTGTTAATGTCGGAGATATGGTATTAGTCAAAGTCGATCAGAATGGTAAGTCTATTTCTCATCAAATCTATCCAAGTCCAAGCTATTAATCTTCAGCTACAACTAAACCTAGAGTCAGAGCCTAATCCAGCAAATGCCCAGTTTTTACAAAGATGGTACAACCCTCTTTGCTAAATGGCTGATGCAAACTCATATGCGGGCTTCTGATCCATGATCCAGCTGGGTAGCGACCATGCTCATCTTCAAATACGCCCTCGACTACGAAGATTTCTTCGCCACCGTAATGTTTATGCGGATTGAAATAAGTTTGAGGCGCCCACCTCACTAAAGTAGATCCACTTCCCTGTTGCATCAGTGGCATCACATGAAGGCCTGGCACCATACCTTGATACCAAGGGGCTATTTTGGTTTCTACCACTTCTCGCTTGATCTGATCTGCACCTAAGTGTCGTAACTTTACGAAAAGAGTACAACCAGATTGACTAAAGGGAGCATGAGAAGAGCCTGGCGGATTCATGATGTAGGTGCCTGCAGAATAATCACCTAGCTCATCACTCAATACGCCCTCTAAAACTAAGATCTCTTCACCAAATTCATGGGAGTGCGTTTTAAATTGAGCACCTGGTTGATAGCGAACTATAGAAGTTGCTTTTGCCACCTCATTGCCTATGCGCTCCAACATCCGCCTCTCGATTCCTTTCTCAGGGCTAGGCACCCAAGGCAAATCATGATGATTCATCACAATTTTTTTGCTGTAGTCAGAGTTAATATTCATTGAATGCGAAGCAGGTATTAGAAAGTATTCCAAAGAATAACAAGCAAATCCAATATGTGCTGAAAAAGACAAACCCCCACCATTGCTGATGAGGGTTTGTATTTCTGGTGGGCCCACCAGGACTTGAACCTGGGACCAAAGGATTATGAGTCCTCTGCTCTAACCAACTGAGCTATAGGCCCGTTAATCCTTAGATCAATCTTCCTCGAGGAAGGTCTTGAGCTTGTCGCTACGGCTTGGGTGTCGCATTTTACGGAGAGCCTTCGCTTCAATCTGACGAATACGCTCACGGGTTACGTCAAACTGTTTGCCGACTTCTTCGAGAGTATGGTCAGTGCTCATCTCAACACCAAAGCGCATCCGCAATACTTTTGCTTCACGTGGTGTCAATGAATCGAGAACATCTTTCACCACATCACGCATCGAGTCATGCAATGCGGCTTCTGCTGGAGCCAAGGTATTACCATCCTCAATGAAGTCACCCAAATGAGAATCTTCGTCGTCACCGATTGGTGTTTCCATAGAGATCGGCTCTTTAGCAATCTTCATGATCTTACGAATCTTGTCTTCAGGAATCTCCATCTTGAGCGCCAAGGTTGCAGCATCCGGCTCATGACCAGTCTCTTGCAAAATCTGACGGCTGATACGGTTCATCTTATTGATTGTCTCAATCATGTGAACAGGGATACGAATCGTACGCGCCTGGTCAGCAATAGAACGGGTAATTGCCTGACGAATCCACCAAGTTGCATAGGTAGAGAACTTATAACCGCGACGGTATTCAAACTTATCTACCGCCTTCATCAAACCAATATTGCCCTCTTGAATCAAATCCAAGAACTGCAAGCCACGGTTGGTGTATTTCTTGGCAATAGAGATCACCAAACGTAAGTTGGCTACTGTCATCTCGCGTTTAGCTTCACGAGCACGTTTCTCGCCCGCAATCATCTGCTTATTTACTTCTTTTAATTCTGGAAGTGGAATAACGACATTCTTCTGAATATCAATCAGCTTCTGTTGAAGTTCTTGAATAGCTGGAACGTTACGTTGCAAGAGAGCGCTGTAAGGCTTGTTCTCTTTGAGTAATTTCTCGGTCCAAGTGAGATTCATCGACATCTTGGGGAAGTCTTTTAATACTTCACCACGATTGACGCCGACCTTATCCACTAATAAGTTCACAATGCCACGCTCCAGTTTCCATACCTGGTCAACCTGGGAGCGCATAGTGTCACATAACTTCTCAACACTCTTGGCTGTTAAACGGAAACCGAGCAACTCTGCACGAATTGCATCTTGTGCTTTGATATAGGCGGGGCAGTTGTAACCATCCTTATCAAAGGCGCGACGCATCTTGTCAGCTTGAGTGCGTACGATTGCGAACTTCTCTAGAGAGATTTGCTTTAGCTCTTCGAGCTGCTTGGCATTTGCAGTTGCAGCACCACCGCCACCACCACCCTCGTCATCGCCTTCATCTTCACCTTCTTCAGCATCTGGATCGATTTCTGGTTCATCTGGTCCAAGCTTAATGTCTTCTGCATTGGGATCTACCAAACCATCCACGAATTGATCAATCTCCATTTCACCACTAGCGATTTTGTCAACGTTGCTCAAAATCTCACCAATAGTTACTGGGCAAGCGGCCAAGGCCATCACCATATCTTTGAGGCCAGCTTCAATTTTCTTCGCAATAACGATCTCGCCTTCGCGAGTCAATAAATCTACCGTACCCATCTCACGCATATACATGCGGACTGGGTCTGTTGTACGACCAAACTCTGAATCGACCGTAGATAAGGCGGCTTCAGCCTCTTCTTCAGCCTCTTCTTCGGAGGATGCGGCGGCAGCGTTGTCAGACAGAATGAGGGTTTCCGCATCAGGCGCCTGCTCATAAACAGTAATTCCAATGTCATTTAACAAACTGATCAATGTCTCTAACGCATCAGCATCAGATAATTCATCAGACATCACGTCATTCATCTCACCATGAGTTAAATAACCCTTGGACATACCCATCTTGATCAATGTTTTCAAGCGAGCACGACGTAATTCTTGCTGTTCTTCAGTGCCTAGCTGTTGTGCTGCGAATTCTTTTAAGAGCGCTTTCTCTTTAGCCTTACGCTCACGGGCTTTTTGACGATCCGTTAAAACGGGTTCAGCGCCATCAGTCGGTGCAACTTCTTTAGCCTTACGACCGCGCGTTTTCTTCTCTTCAACTACTGCCTCTGCAACTACATCAGCAGCTTTGGCTTTTTTACCTTTGAGCTCTTTAACTTCCTCAACTTTGGCGACTGCCTTGCCTTTTTTTACCGGCTCAACTTTGACTGCCTTTACAGGTTTAGCAGGCGCTTTGGTTTTTGCTGCTGGCTTAGCAGGTGCTTTAACTGGCTTAGCTGCTGCCTTTGGTTTAGCAACTACTTTTGCTTTGGGCGCTGGCTTAGTTGCTGACTTCGCTGTTGACTTAGCTGCTGGCTTAAGCGCCGGCTTAGCAGGGGTCTTCGCCTTAACAGCTACCTTCGCTTTTGGTGCTGGCTTAGCAGGGGCTTTTGCTTTCACAGCTACTTTAGCCTTTGGTGCTGGCTTAGGTGCCGGTTTAGCCGCAGCTTTTACTGGTTTAGCTGGAGCTTTAGGTTTCACTTTGGAAACTGGCTTAGCAGGGGCTTTTGCTTTCACAGCTACTTTAGCCTTTGGTGCTGGCTTAGGTGCAGCTTTTACTGGTTTAGCAGGTTTTTTGGTCTTGGTATTAGGCATTTATTAGCACTTACTCACATTACTGTTATTGATATCGACTGATTAAGTACAGCCCCGTGGTCCACTTACCCAAAATTTCATCAAAACAAAGCGCAAGTGGCTGAATTAATTCGTTTTTTTCTTGGGAACAGAGGATTATAGTCGATTGCGACTTTTTTAGCCCCCGATTACTTCAAAAATGAGGGTAATTTCAGGGGTTTTTTAAGGAATTTTCAGTAAATTCTTAAGAAAACTTCAGGCGTTCGCCCAATTCACGATATTTGGCACGGTCTTGCTCATCTGCAGTACCAGAAGCAATTTTTTGGGCGATTTCGGTCATTTCCTGTTTCAGGTGGGTCAATTCTAGTTTTTTGAAGGCTCCATCTAAATCAGCTACCGCACCATCTAGATCTAAATCAGAATCCATGACCCGTTTTCTGAGCATTTCATAAAGGGGTGCTAATTCACTGCGCGAGAGTTGATCTTGAAACATCGCAAAAGCACCAGCGCCAACACTGGCCGACTTACCTTCATCGCCTGGGACCAACTCCACCATATCGCATTGCGACAAAAGATCTTGCATTAGTTCAAGTGCCTTTGTTGAGCGCTGCTCTGCAGCTTTAAGCGCAAGTGCACGCTTATTGCTATCCAAGGATTTACCCAAATGCGGAAACTGAATCAAGACCCGCAGCATTTGCTCAGCTAAATCTGTTGGGGCTTTCGGTGGTTCAATATTTTGTGTTGCAACCCGCTTGGCTGAACCTTTGGATGCTTGCCAAGGCGCACCCTGCCTATTACCTGCATTCTGGAAACCATTTTGTTGCCGATTTGGATTAGCCTGATACGTACTTTGTTGCGCAGGTGTAGGCATAACAGTAAGGCCACAAAATGCTTCGAGTTCTGCTGGCGTTGTATTGGTTCGAATCGCCAACTCACGCAAAATTTGTGTCCGCAGAGCAATTGGTGGCATTGAAAGCAATAGCGGCTTGGCAGCGTGATGTGTATGGGCTCTACCTTCGGGGGTTGTCAACTCATGGTCCTGACTGACAATCTTAAAAAAGAAGCTAGAGATCGACATGGCTTCTTTAATTACTTTTTCAAAGGCGGGCCCACCATAGGCGCGTACATAACTATCGGGGTCATGCTCGGTTGGTAAGAATAAGAAACGAATTTCTTTATCGTCAGACATTAAGGGTAAGCATGCTTCAAGTGCACGTTGTGCAGCACGCTGTCCAGCCGAATCGCCATCAAATGAGAAAACGACTTTATCAGTTTGCCTGAGTAGCATCCGCACATGGTTTGCCGTACACGCTGTACCTAAGGTTGCTACAGCATTTGGAAATCCCAATTGCGCTAGCGCTACGACATCCATATAACCTTCACACACTAAAACATATTCTTGGGCACGAATCGCTTGTCTTGCTTCAAATAAACCGTAAAGCGTATTGCCCTTAGAAAATAGTGGCGTCTCTGGAGAATTTAAGTACTTAGGTTCACCTTGGTCCAGGATGCGACCACCAAAACCAATGGTTTGGCCTTTGGGGTTGCGAATCGGGAACATCACGCGATCACGAAAGCGATCGTAGCGCTTGGCTGGGGTACCTTCGGCCTGCTCGCCTTGAACCAGCAAGCCACCTTCAACCAAGGTCTTGGCAACCTCATCATTTGCATAGGCCCCAAATACTGCTTCAAGGCCTTGCCAACCATCGGGTGCATAGCCCAGGGCATAACGCTTGGCAATTTCACCGGTAAGACCACGGCCTTTGAGATATTCGACAGCGCGTGTATTACCCTTAAGCTGCTGGCGATACCAATCTGCAGCTGAACTCATCACTTCACTTAAAGCCATCGCTTGCTGCTGTCTTGCGACATCATTTGCGGTGCGCTCTTCACGCGGCACATCTAAACCAGCAGAGCGCGCCAAATCTTCAATGGCATCAACGTAACCTAAGCCCGAGTACTCCATCAAAAAGCTGATGGCAGAGCCATGCGCTCCACATCCAAAACAGTGATAGAACTGTTTGGTTGGTGAAACAGAAAAAGAAGGGGATTTCTCAGAATGAAAGGGGCACAAACCTTGATAATTTGCACCTGCCTTTTTTAACTTCACGTGCTGCCCAACCACATCAACGATGTCAACCCGATTTAGAAGATCGGCGATGAAGGATTGAGGAATGAGCGCCATAAGGCTAAGAGTATGAGCTGAGTTCTCTTATTTTGCGAGCGCAGCTTTGACTAAACCAGATACCTTACCCATATCAGCCTTACCAGCCAATTGCCCTTTGAGTACGCCAATTACTTTACCCATATCTTGTGGGCCTGCTGCGCCAGTGGAGGCTACCGCTGCTGTAACTGCTGCAGCAACTTCCGCATCAGACATTTGTGCAGGTAAGTAGGCTTGCAAAATAACCATCTCTGCAGATTCCACAGCAACCAAATCATCGCGCCCCGCTTTTTCAAACTGCGAGATGGAATCTTTGCGCTGCTTAATCATTTTTTCAATCGTCGAAATAATTGCTGCATCATCGAGCACAATTCGATCATCTACTTCACGCTGCTTAATGGCGGCTAATAAAAGACGAATGGTTCCAAGACGTGCAGTCTCTTTTGCACGCATTGCGTTTTTCATATCTTCGGTAATTTGATCTTTCAAACTCATTTGATTGTTCCTGATGAATGTATTTAGCTATTCAAAAAGCAAAAACCCGCTGCGTTTCACCGTCAGCGGGTTTCAAAGCTTCTCGGTGAAGAGAGCTTTTAAATTCTATTAGTAAAGCTTCTTAGGCAACATTTGGCTACGAATACGCTTGTAATGGCGTTT
>CANGHN010000004.1 GCA_947453825.1 Betaproteobacteria bacterium | reverse complement strand
TGTAATTATTGCTGGTGTTTTAGTGGCTTGGTTTGCAAGCCCAATACCTGATTGGCTTATTGGTATTGCTATTGGATTATTAGTTTTAAGTGGTGCAATACGCATACTTAAGCTCAAGTAAGTAGTAGCACATCAAATCCACGCTACAAACGCTTAAAACATCACAGCGAATAGCAATTAAAGTAGAGACACGCTTAAACAGCGTATAGACGCTATACGCAAGTCTGCGTAATTCTGTAGTCAAAATCCCACACAAGTAATAAATAGCAATATGTAATCTCTTACATTAAGTATTACATTTGGCTATTAAAACAGTGGTTCTCATAGCTAACACATTGATTTTAGGAAGAATTTACAAATGACAAACTTTTGGAATAAAAAGGTCGCAGAAGATAAACAAAGAAAATACATTAAAGACATAGCAAAACTTTGGTTAGGGGAAGAAACTGTGTCTAAGCAAGCAAAAACATTAAGCAATGATGAAATACGTAAAGTTTTAGATTACGTAGCAACACGTAAGCACAGCGAGCGAAATAGGGCAATGATTTACACTATTTTTAATACTGGTATGCGTGTTAGCGAAGTTGCTAATTTAAGATTTAAGGATGTAGTTGATGGCGAAGGTGCTGTAAGACGTGAAATTAGACTTAGTGCAGAAGATACTAAGACTAAAGAAGCACGCATTGTATTTGTTAATGACAAGCTACACAAAGAATTAACAAGATACGTTAAGTTATACAAGCCACTAAACACTAATGTTAAGTTTTTTTACAGTCAGAAACGTGCAAGTGACGGCTACAGTCCAAATACATTAGCCCAATTCTTCCATTACTTGTTTAATAGGGCAGGGATAGCTGGTGCAAGTTCACACTCAGGAAGACGTAGCTTTATTACAAACTTAGCTAATAAAGGTGTTGGTGTTAGGGTAATTATGGGATTGAGTGGACACAGAGCACTTAGTAGTGTGCAATGCTACATAGATTGCAACGATGATATGAAACGCAAGGCGATAAACTTGTTAAATTAATATTACCAACCAGACTTAAAAATTAATCCTGCGTTATCTGCTATACGTTGTGATGCACTCACTACGGCATCTTTTAATTTTTCGTTAGCTTTTATATAAGCAGGAAATGATTTTTGGAATTTGTTATCACTTATGTCTTTTTCAACAAAAAAGTTAAGAGAATTTGTTGTTCCTTCTAAGTCTCGCAAATATCTTACCAAGTGCTGGTATGACCAATCTAAATGGTGTATGGCATCAATTAAATCATCATCAATAACAAAGTGTGTAATTGTTTGTGGATACTTAAGATATAGCATAGTTTCGTGTGCATCTTTGTCAAACAAATATAATTCAAAGTTATCGTAAATATCGTTCTTTGTATTTGGAAATAGAATTTCGACAAAGTGTTGAAATCCGTAACTAATCGTGTGTAACTTGTCTAAGTATGGTGTATTTTTACTTTTACGTTTACCACCACCATAAATCACTTTCCCACTCTTGCCAAAATTAAAGTCTATGTCTTTATATTCTGGAGCTGGTATATCCCAGTCGTATTTAAGAAATGCACATTTAACTGACATAGTTATTTCTCTTTCCTAACTCTACTTGCGGCACGTTTCTTTAACTTGCGTGTTTCATAGTCAATCCACGCATCCATACCAATTGTTTTTAAGTCAGTTGGTATGGAAATTAACAATGCTTTAGTTACTTCTCCACCGTGTCCTGGACGTCTTAATGCCATATGCTTAATTACGGCACGCAACCAAGCATCAATAGATTGTTGCTCTGCAGGAATAGTAAAGTTAGAAGTTGCATAGCAATATTGATATGAAGGATTGGTAGTAGGCATTGTTTCTAAATACAATTGCGTTCTATATTCTTCGTCAATCTCTATAGCTTTTAACTTTGCCTCGTAAAGCTGTTCATCAATTGTTTTGCTTGGCTTGCGTGGCATATTAATTACTTCTTACTTGCACGTTTCTTAACTTCAGTTTGGGAAACTACTAAACGTTTAATACCAACAGCATTACCTATAGCCTCAAGTATTGCAATGTCACTTACATCTTTTGCACTATCTTTAATTTTCTTAAACTCAGCAGGAATGCTTGATTTTTTAATAGCTTCTGTAACTTCGCCTGCATAGGCACGTTTTTCTAATGCTTTTAGTGCCTCTTTAGCTGCCTCCAGCTTCTTCTTCAAATCTTCAGCTGTTAATGATTTACGTGGTGCTCTTGCCATTTTCTTCTCCTTAGTTAAACAAAATTAATTCCAAGTTCCCATTACTGCACAAATTCTTCTTTGCTCATTATTAAGTCCACTATCAACTAAACCGTAGCCTTGCTTGCAATAGGCTGGACGATTATTGGAATTAATTACTTTGCTTACGTTATTGCATTCACTATTGTTTAAGCCTACACAATATTGTTGTGCTGTAGGAACGCGACAAATAATCTTTTGTATTCGTCCTGCAACAGAGTTGGGTGGAGCATCCATAACGTTATTGCTAATTCCATTCGTTATGTCTATAAATGTTCCGTTACAGTTAAACATCAGCCTACGCATTCTTGTCATATCCAATCCAACATTTGGTGGAGTTATATATACGAGTGCAATCTTGTTACCAGTTGTCCCATCCATTACAGAATTTAAGTTAAGTCTATATCTCTCACCATTAGTAGCTTCAAGATGTAACCAAACTTTTTGGTAAATGTCGTCATTGCAATTTATATTTGGAGTATTTGGACATTCCTTAGCTAACGTCGTTATCTTGTCACTACTGCTAATTTGTGGGAATGTCTGCTTCCAATCCCTATCTGCAAATGCTGTTTGGGTTATTGCGATTAAAACCACTAAGGCTATTAGTCTTGGACTCATTATTAATTGTGATGCCCATAAAAATTAGTATTAATTCTTTTATATTCTTGTTACTATGTGATGTCAATAGTTTTTAGCCTAATTTTCTGTATTTGTTGCGAGGAGTTTTTATGAAGAAGATAATCATTAATTCAATTTATTTGTTTGTTCTTTTGCTTTCTGTATCTAATGTAAGTGCATTTTCAAGCTATGGTGTTAGAGGATGTGGCTCATTAATTAGTGCTATTGACACTACGGACAAGAAAGATGAATACAGCAAAGACTTAACGAAAATGGTAGTGCAAGCTTGGATTGCGGGTTACATAACTGCTTACAATGGTTGGCAAGAAGTTGTTACAAAAAAGAAGGATACTGATGTAATTGGAATAACTGATATTAATGGTGTGTGGCAATCTGTTCTTAACTATTGCAGAGCCAATCCATTACAAAATGTTAATGATGCAATGGGTGACATCATTGACAAGCTTGATACACAGCAAAAGAAGAAACGTTAATTTATGAATAAGTTAATTTACATACTGCTTTTAACTATTGGCTTCGTTACTGCTTGTGCATACAGCATTACAGATATTGATATAAGTAAATCTGAGCCAGTTTGTGTAAGGCAATGTTCCACAAGCTATTCATCTTGTGTATCGCAAGGTAACCAAATTGGCTTTAAGACTGAAACTTTACGTGCTTGCAGAGAATCTTATGCTGTATGTGTGCAAACTTGTCCAACTAAGTAATATCTCATTTGGATAGAATTTAATATGCTTATTCTTCAAATTGCAATAGGGATTGTGTTGGGTGGGATATTGCTTGCATATTTGGGTGATATTTTATTACTTGGTTTTAGTGCAATTATTATCTTAGCTTTAATTGCGATTGTTGGGGTAGTTGGTGTTGTTATATATGAATCTGTCTCTTATTTCACAATAGCCCAATCAATATTTTATGTTGCCTTAGCTTATATTTTCTTGAGATGGTATACAAATGATGCAAGATTAAAACTTAAGAAATCTTTAATTGAGCAGATTAAAAAGAAGGAAAGTTTAGGATACGATGCAACTGAATTAAAGTCTCGTTTAACTAAATTAGAGGAAGAAGAAGCGTTATTAGCAATGCAAGCTAAGGAAAAATTAGCTATAGATAAAGCTAACAAGGAAAAAAATAAGAAAGTTAGTAAGCTATCCAATAATGCTTTAGCTAAAGAACGTGAAAGACGAAAGACATTGGGATACGACGATTAATTAGTTAATTTATGTTGCACTTTGTGTAACCATTAATCCATTAAACTATTGATATTGCATTGCTTTTTTGATGCACGTAGTTATTGGGTTTGCTGTTCGTAGTTACACATTAGTTACACACTACTATTTTAGGAGACGTAAGTGATTGATTATAATAAGAAAAAAACTTACGTAGTTATTGAGTGGGAATAATTATTCTTAGTTTGTGACTGTAGATGCTTGAGTTACGACAAACTGCCCTCGACATACTGGCAAGCACTGATCCGCAAGCAAAAGTAGAGCAGGTTTATCAGTTGTTTGATGGCTATCACCAGCAACGCTTCAGTTTGAATCTTGCTGCCAAGCTTGATACGCAAAACTATATTCTTCCTGGTAGGCCGCTAAGACCCGAGCTAGTTCCACCCTTGAGTGTTCCTAAAAGAGCAATGCATACAGAGGAAGGTCGAATTTCTTTATTGCACTCGCTAGCTCATATTGAGTACAACGCGATCAATTTGGCTTTAGATGCCATTTGGCGTTTTCCTGTAATGCCACAGCAATATTATGAAGACTGGCTGAAGGTTGCCAAAGAGGAGGCTTATCATTTCAGCTTGATTCAAGGGCGCCTGCAATCCTTAGGCTTTGCTTATGGAGATTTTCCTGCTCACAATAGCTTATGGGAGATGGTGGAGAGAACTACAGATGCGGTCATTGCTAGGATGGCTTTAGTTCCGAGGACGATGGAGGCTAGGGGCCTGGATGCGGTGCCAGCAATTCGTGATCGGTTTCGACAAATTAAAGACCATGAGACAGTCCAAATATTAGAGATTATTCTCAGGGATGAGGTGGGCCATGTACTTATTGGGAACCAGTGGTTTAATTTTTTATGCGCCAAAGAAGGCTTTTCCCCAATTGCAATGTATAAAGAACTCGCTAGAAAATATTGTGCACCAGTATTAAGGGGGCCCTTTAATATTGAAGCTCGTGAGCGAGCCGGTTTTACTGTAGAAGAATTGAGTCTGCTTGGTACTTAGCTTGAAGATATCTAGGAGAAATAGATGAATCCATCACGTCGTACTTTCATTACCTCGGTTGCATTGACGCCAGTTGCTTGTGCCCTACCATTGCCTTATGAGCGTGGCATTCCAATAGCGCAGCCTAGTCCAACCCCTTCAGTTCGCCCTCCAAAAGTAGGGCAAGAGTGGTCCTACATTAAACGCGATGTGTTTAATGGAAAAAATTTAGGTATGTTGACTGAGCGTGTCGCAAGTATCGGGACAACGATTGTGATTGAGCGCACCGATGAAAGCGGTGGAAGATATGCAAATGAAGTTCAAGGTCCTTGGGGAATGGTAATTACCGATCCACATTGGTCAAAAACGATCAGCTTTAATCCTGCCATTGCTCTATGGCCGCAAGAACTGTCAGCTAGCTGGAGCAAGCAATTTAATACTCAATATCAAATCACGGGCTACCCTGGATCTTCGTATGGTTGGCAGGCTTATATGAATGCCCATGGATGGGAGCAAATTACTGTTCCAGCAGGAACGTTTTTAACCTTGAGATATCAGAACCTCATTAATTACATCAGCAATGATGACAACAAAGTGGATTGCATTCGTAAAGAAACAATTTGGTTTGCGCCTAGTATTGGTCGTTGGGTTGCTCGTGAATCTTCGGGCTCTTACATGATTCAAGGTCAGCCAGGAGTACCTATCTTAGAAGACAGCTTACAGTGGCAATTAAGCGCTTATAAATAAGTATGTTACGTAGAATTATCTTGCTAACGCTGCCAGTCTTGCTGGCGGCTTGTATTCATTCTCAACCTTACCCAAAAGGTGAGGTGCTCAGTCAGCCCATTTCAGTGCCAGTGGTCCGCGCTCCCCAGATTGGTCAAGAGTGGGTTTATCAAGTTCGCAATGTATTTAATCAAGAGCTGGTTGATACCGTTACTGAAAGAGTGGTTGCTGTGGGTAGTGAGATCAGAATTGCAAGATCGGGAGCAAAGGCTGGACCACTTCTTGATGAGGTGCAATCGCCCTGGGGTTATGTATTGCAAGATCCACATTGGAGTCCCCCGCAGAAATTTTCTCAGTCTATTCCGCTGTGGCCTGAGCAACTTAACATTCTCTGGTCTGGGTTCTTCAAGGCGCGCTATCAGGTGCCGACTTACCCCGATAAAAATTATTATTGGGGGCTTGGTATGAAGACGACCCAATGGGAGCGCATTAAGACTCCTGCTGGAGAGTTTCTAACGCTTCAATTCCATAACGAGATGCCTTATTACGAGAGCAATGATCTCTTTAGACTTGCAAGTGAGCGCTCAGAGGATGTCTGGTTTTCCCCAGAAATCGGGCGCTGGGTCATCCGAAGGGGGTTTGGACGCTACATTACACCTGGTGTCTTTTGGTCTGATGCTTACTGGGAAGATTATCTGCAGTGGGAGCTAATCTCCTGGAAGTAGTCAATGCGCTTAAAATAAGTGCATTCTTATGTATACCGTTAAAGAACTTTTCCCCACTTTACAAGGCGAGGGCGCACATGCTGGGCGCGCTGCGGTGTTCTGTCGTTTTGCAGGCTGCAACCTATGGAGTGGTCGCGAAGAAGATCGCGCCAATGCTGTCTGCCAATTTTGTGACACAGATTTTGTGGGTAGCGATGGTATCGGCGGCGGAAAATTTGAAGCTGCTGAAGATTTAGCGCTTGCGATTGAGTCAGCATGGAAGAGTACCTCTGCGGGGCCGCAACAACGCTATGTCGTCTTTACTGGTGGGGAACCTCTCTTGCAACTCGATGAGCAACTCATTACAGCACTTCATCAAAAAGGTTTTGAGGTTGCCATTGAGACGAATGGCACGATTAAAGTGCCCCAAGGTATTGATTGGGTTTGCGTGAGTCCCAAGGCAGGCTCTGAGCTCATCGTGTTGCAGGCTAATGAATTGAAGTTAGTGGTTCCGCAAGCTGGACATGATCCGCTTGAGAAGTTACTGGCACGTTTTGAGAAAATGGATTACCGACATCGGTTTCTGCAGCCCATGGACGGATCTGAATTGAAAAGCAATACTGAATTAGCGGTGAGCTTGTGTCAAAAGCGCCCATTGTGGAGACTGAGTATTCAATCTCATAAACTAATCGGAATTCGATAATCTGACATACGCCTATAACGATCTATATGAAGCATTCAATGACAAGTAAACAAACTGCCATCTCTATTACCCGTCGCCTAGAATTTGATTCTGGACATCGCATCCCAAACCATGGTGGGCAATGCAAGCATTTGCATGGCCACCGCTATGCCATTGAGGTCACTCTTACAGGTGAGGTAGCAGATCATCCAGGTAAAGCAGATGATGGCATGGTGCTTGATTTTGGCGATATCAAGCGTTTAACCAATCAGCACCTTGTTGAGCTTTGGGACCATGCTTTCTTGGTGGCAAAAGAAGATAAAAGTCTGGTGGCGTTTTTAGCAACCCTACCTAATCATAAGACTGTGGTCATGGAGCATGTTCCTACGGTTGAGAATTTAGCAAATGCCGCTTATGCCATTTTGCAACCCGTATTCAATCAGGCCTTTGGTGGCCGTCTTGAGTTATCCTCCCTCCGTCTATACGAGACTCCCAATTGTTGGGCAGACGTTCATCATTCTTAAATGACACAAGCAAAGCTTGATCGCCAGTTTATGCAGCAGGCTTTAGAGCAGGCAGGATTAGCTGCGAATGCTGGGGAAGTTCCAGTTGGAGCCGTGTTAGTTCGCGATGGCCAAGTGATTGCGAGGGCGTTTAATCAGCCTATTGCAAAACATGATCCTAGTGCTCATGCAGAAATGTTAGCGCTCAGACAGGCGGCAAGCTCTGAAGAAAACTACCGGTTGCCAGGTAGTACTTTATATGTGACTCTTGAGCCATGTACGATGTGTGCTGGCGCCATGCTTCATGCTAGGATTAATCGTGTTGTCTATGGTGCCCTGGACCCAAAAACAGGAGCTGCAGGCAGTGTTTTAGATGTATTCTCTTCAAAACAAATAAACCATCAGACTACCGTTGAAGGTGGCTTGATGGGTGAGGAGTGCGGTCAATTGCTGCGTGACTTCTTTAAGGAACGACGTTGAAATCTATTCACCTGATTGCCCCCTCTGGGGCTAGCTTGGATGCTAAAAGTCCTTTAGCTGGTATTGACTGGCTAAAGCGTCAGGGTATAGCCATACAAAATGCAGAGTGTGTGCAGCGGGTGAATGAGCGTTTTGCTGGTAGTGATGAAGCGCGTTTACAAGAGATCAATCAATTAGCAAGCCTTGATTCTGAGCATATAGTGATGGCGATGCGCGGTGGCTACGGCATTCATCGTCTACTTCCACAAATTGAATGGGATGCTATCGCTAAGGCCATTCAGAATGGTTTGCAAATCTGTGGCCACAGTGATTTCACAACATTTCAACTAGGCTTGCTAGCAAAAAATAATGCAGTCACATTGGCTGGGCCGATGCTGAACTATGACTTCGGAAGGCTAGATGAGCATGGGTCTCCTATTCCTCCAAATGAGTTTATGTGGAAGCATTTCCAAGCTGCGATTCAAAAGCGCACGCTGGACTGTCAGGTAGATGCGCCACAAACTCTTCTGGATACAGCAAACGCTAATATACTTTCAGGCATGCTCTGGGGTGGTAATTTAACCGTATTGGCTGGCTTAATTGGCACACCATATTTACCATCCCAGCAACAGACTCAAGATGGCATTCTCTTTCTGGAAGATGTTAACGAACATCCATATCGAGTAGAGCGAATGCTGATGCAACTTCTAGATGCTGGCCTTCTGACTAATCAGGCTGCTATCTTATTGGGAAGTTTTACAGCCTACCGACTCTATGATAACGATCGAGGTTATTCCTTAGAGCGTGCGCTTGAGGCCATTCGTAAGCGTGTACCAAGTGCTATTCCAATTTTGACGGATTTACCATTTGGGCACCAAGTCGATAAACTGACATTACCCGTTGGGGCAAGGGCAACATTAGACTACAACTCTATTGGCTATAAGCTCAAAGCAAGTTGGTGAAGATGACTCTAGGCGAGCTCCTCTCACGAACTATTCTTTTAGTAGCACTTACTTTCACGGGAGTGGTAATGGCAGTCGAGGAGCCGAAATATTCCGTTCTTGAAAAATCTCCCCCATTCGAACTTCGATCTTATGCGCCAATGATTTTGGCTGAAGTTCAGGTTGAGGGTGACCTGGATGATGCATCAAGTCAGGGTTTTCGACTGATTGCAGCCTATATTTTTGGTCAAAATCAAGTAAGTGAAAAGATTTCCATGACCACGCCAGTGACTGTGGAAGAGAAGTCTAGTAAGAGCGCTAAGATTGCAATGACGGCCCCAGTCAATATTGAATCGAATGCTGGGCAATGGACGGTTTCGTTTGTCATGCCCTCCGAATACACCATGGATAGTTTGCCAAAACCCCTTAACCCTAAGGTACAGCTTCGACAGATTCCAGCGGTAAAGCGTGCGGTAATTAGCTTTTCAGGTTTTTATAACGCAAATAAGGTTGCCGAAAAAAATCTGGAGCTAGAGGAATGGATGAAGACTAAAAATCTTCAAGCAGTAGGTACGCCAAAATTTGCTCGCTATAACCCGCCATGGATTCTTCCATTTATGCGGCGTAATGAGATCATGATTGATGTGCGAGACTAGCTCATTCTGAGATTGGCGTTACGCCTCAAAACTCTTTAGTAAAAATTGAGCGCCACCATCAATGCCTAAGGCTTTAACCAGAAAGGGCAATGCTTGAGCCAGGTGTTTTTCTAAAGTCCAAGGCGGGTTAATAATGAACATACCACTGGCTTGAAGCCGACGTTCTCCAGGAGCATTTTCAGTACGTAATTCAGTATGAAGCCAGGAGCGCTTATGGGCTGCTGCAATCTTTTTCATACGGTCTGGCAGCGCAGTAGACTCTCTTCTTGAAAGTACGGGATACCAGATGGCGTAACAGCCTGTGGCAAAGCGATGGAGCCCTTCTTCCATAGCATTTTCAAGATAACGATAGTCTTGCTTATCTTCATAAGAAGGGTCAATGAGTACTAAACCACGCCTACTTGGCGGTGGCAGTAAACCTTTTAGTCTCGCAAAGCTATCTTCTGCATAGATATCAATTTGCTTTGACTGTTTAAGTTCATTGACATTGTGGCGCAGGATATCAATTTCTGTAGGATGCAGTTCAAATAACTTCAGTCGATCTTGGGGGCGCAATAAGCTTGCCAAGATAAAAGGGGACCCAGGGTAACTTGTGAGCTCTTCAGTGGTATTTTCTGCTTGTATGCAATTCAAATAGTGCTCTATGCTCGCAGCAATAGGAGTGCCGGATTGCTTACAGGACTCAATATATTTAAGCAGACGAAAAATACCGCCATCTGCTTCCTTGCTAACCGTGGCATATCCATCTTTAAGGCTATAAATACCTGCACCTGCGTGCGTATCAATAAGGGTAAGGGCGCCAGGCTTTTCTTGTAAGTACTCTACCAAGTGAATGAGAGTGAAGTGCTTCAGAATATCGGCATGGCTACCTGCATGAAATGCGTGACGATAACTAAACATAGGCGCTCATTCAGGCTTGATTGGCGATTGCGGTAATTGCGCTTTAAGAAACAGAATTAAAGTAATCCCTAAGATTGCAATCGAGGCGTACTGTAACGGTAGATTTATCTCGAGGTCCATAATTTGGGTGAGATGTGCATAGATTGCGATCACTCCACCTAGAGCAATGATGCGTGACCAGGTGCTTTTGATATTGAGTTGATTTTCTGTAACATGCCGAGCTAAAAGCACTCCCAACATTCCGCACCACAGACCAAAGCCTGCGCCACCCAATACATCAGTGAGCCAGTGAGCCCCAACTGCGTTACGCGATAGTCCAACAAGTGCTGCTATGAAAAACAATAGTAATAGGCTGCCACGTTTGTCTTTTGACTGAGAAAAATACAATGCACTGGCGATTGCAAAAGCAGTTAAGGTGTGGCCAGAGGGAAATGCTCTATGGAGTAACGGTTCACCAATGCGGTAAAAGCTACCATCCAGTAAAATACCAGCAGGTCTTGGTAGGTCAAATAGGTTTTTTAGGACGCTACTAGTGATGGCGGCGATTCCGCCTGCAAAGATGCCTGCCGTTAATGCTCGAGGTGCTAATAACAGTAAAGGAAATGCTAAAGCGAAAATACCCCAACCATTACCTAAGAACGTTAGCCAAGCCCACAAGGTATCAGGCAATAAGCGAGTGAATTGATTGATCCATAAAAAACTACTACTTTGAAATTCACCAGAGTAGATGGCCAGTGCAAGTGCCAGTGGCACTAGCGGGATAAACCAGGCAATACCCGGAATTTCTTTTTTACTCATTCCAATTAGCGTGTTTTTGCTTGATCAGCTGCGTTAAGTTGTAAGGTGACTTTATCTAACACTTGAGCAACAGTAATTGCCTGCATGCATACATTGTCATGACAAGGTGTTTTGCGATGGTTGGCTGCACTGACGCAAGGTGAGCAAGCGAGATTTGCTGTAATCGCAACTGAGTTACCTACAGAGCCATATAAGGCCGGTGTTTCTGGGCCAAACAGTACCACTGTTCTTAATGGTGTGACCGCTGAAAAGTGTCCTGGACCTGAATCATTAGTCACCATGACATCTGAGAGGGTGTATAGCGGAGGGAGCTCAGAAAAACTTACTTGCCCAGCAAAGTTGAGTGCATTCTTGACATTGGCTACTGCACGAACTTTTTCTACATAGCCAAATTCAGCTGGAGAGCCAGTAATCAAAATGAGATCTTCAGGATAGCGCTGATGAGTCGCTTGAATTAATTCAGAAAAACGCTGTTGTGCCCAGCGGCGTTGCGGTAAGAGATCGCTAGCGTTTGGATTAATGAGGATTAAGTGATTCTTCCCCTGCACATAAGAAATGCCAGCATCTTTGGCTAACTTCTCAATACGTTCGCGAACTTTTTCTAGCGCGCCTGGATTAATGATGGCCTGTTCTAGTCGAACCTCTGAGTCAGCAATATGGATTTTGCTAAATGGAACTTCAATTTTTGAGGCGAAGGCTGCATGAATTAATGAGAGGAAATTCTTAGTAATGTGAATATGGGGGTTGTAGTGCACCCTGCGAGTCAACATGAAACCACGCCACAAACCTTCGCCATGAAAGATGTGATAACCCACTCGGCGTCTTGCGCCGCATAAGCCAGTAAGAAGAGCAGTAAAGCGTGAGAACAGCTCAAGATCAATGACGGTGTCAATACGATGAAAGCGAGCGACAACTAAAAAACGCAAGGTATCTTTAATTAAGCCAAACAAACTAGAAGAGTCAATAGTGAATATGTTTTCTGGCTTTACTGTGTTTAATAAAGTCAGGCTTGCGCGGTTGCTCTTGAAAATTAAGAAAAAGATTTCAGCGCCGCGAGCTTGCGCATTGCGCATTGCAGGATCAACCAAGATGGCACTTCCCATTTCCGAGAGTTCAATAAAGAGTAGTTTTTTGGGGGCCTGTAGTTCGCGAGTAAACCTATTTTTGACGACATCAGTCAAAGCTACTAATGGGCTGACGATGGCGCATAGAGGCACGCCAACCCAATGATCAATGGCGCGCATGGTATTGACACTAATAGTCATAATCTCGCTCTAAATAATTATTTTCGTTTTAGTAAAAAATAGGCACCAGGTAAAACGGATAAAACAGTAATAGCGCCATAGCTAATGGAGGCAAGAACAGTAAGGGAGGGATTAACTCCCCACAATGCTAAGACAGATGAAAGAGTCGCTTCACGCAAGCCCCAGCCAGAAATACTAATGGGCAACATTAAGAGCAGACTCAGTGCTGGTAGACCAATCATCAATCCTTCGATTGGTGCATTGACGCCATATGCTTTTAAGCAAAATAGAAGTGTGAGAATAGTAAGGCAGTGAATACCGATTGCCAGAAATGCTTGTGCAATATTAGTCGGCCAAGAAAATGCTAGCTTGATTCCAGGCATTGCTTGATTCATCTGCAAGCGATCTAAGAGTTTTTGTAATAGCTCGCGGCTAGGCGTCCAGGCCAGGATTGTGGCGATGATAAGCCCCGCCAGAATCATGATGCCCATGACGGCATAACCTAAATCTTGACCCCAGGTAGCTAGTGTGGCACCGCCTAGTATCAGGCCAATACCACCCAATAAATTATTGCCTGCCAATCCTAGGAGTCGATCAACTAGGGTCATGGCAAAGCTCAGGCGTAATTTTGGAGTAGCGTGGCCAAGATCGACCGAGTGATGTAACTCTTCATCTAATTCTTTGGTATCGCTTAGATTTCCAGAGCTCGTCAGATGCGTTGCCGTAATAGCGCGATAACTATCGCCACCTAAAGTACTGGGTAAGCCTTGATTGATGAGCCCACCTGCAAAGTAGAGGCCGATATAAGAATGGATCCGACGTGGAAAGCCAACTGCTTGCATAAACAAACCCCAGCGATAGCCACCACAAATAAATGCAGTCATCATGCTGGCTAATGCCGCCAAGAACCATATGGGTTGCATCTGGATATGTGAATCAAAGAGGGTATGCCAATCAATACCGCTAGTGGCTTTCCAAAGAAGTGCAATTGACAGCACAATGCGGACCGTTGGCCACGCACGTTTCAAAATAGATTTCCACCCTGAGGAAGTCTTGGGGGTGGTTTCGTGATGTGAACTCATAGGCGTAAGGATAATGCCTTGAGGGCCTAAGGTCTTGAATTTAGTCGAATTACTCTGCAGAGCCTGGGCCTTGCCAGTGAGTACAAAGGCTGAAGTCAAATCTAGACAATACTTGGCCAAATCGGGCAATTTCGAGGCTATCTAAGGGTTGGCAGCGCTCAAATGAGGACTTATCACCGACAGGGGCAGAAAAAGGCATTCCAGACCAGTTGATCAGCAGGATATTTGCTCCCAGTGGAACTTCCCCAAACCAAATATCAAATTGGTCTTTGCGTTTATCAAGCACAAATACTGGAGTGGGTTTGGCATACCAAGCGGCGCGACTAGCCAAAGTCCAGTTTTGAACTGCAATACCATCTGCCTTAGAGGTATGGGTCAGTTGTGCAGCCTTTTCTCCCGCCATCTTCCAGCCGTAAAGATCGGCAATTGGATTAGATTTAATGGATGCAGTACTGATGCCGCCAGATAGTACGTAAGCAAATCCTATACAACACAGAGCCACTTGAATTAAGAAAAGTATTTGAATGACACGGCGATGTTGAGTGGACCATGCTTTTGCCAAACCAATACCTGCAAACGGCGCAAGACAGAACCATGCTGGCGTAGTCCAATGTGGAAGACTGCCACCACCAGACAGGCTTGCAAAAATGATGAAGGGAATTAAAAAGAATCCCAGCAAAGACAATAACGAAAGTTTGGTGGCATGGATGCAGTCTTTCAGAAAAATAAAGCTGCCCATAATCAAAAGAGGGCCAAAGACCAGTGCTTGGATACCAAGAAAGCTGCCTAATCTTCGCCATAGCCATTCGCTACCGCCGCCATGGGCAATTTGGTATTTAAATGAAATCCAATCGTTCGCCCAATTCCAATAGAGGACGGGGCTAATCAGTATCAAAGCAATGAGGGTGGCCAACCAAAAACCAATCTTCCTAAGCCAGGGTTTTCTGGGGGCACTAAAAAATACGAGTAGTAATGCAAGGGCAGTAAAGATCGCAGTGTATTTACTCAAGCCTGCCAACCCCAATAAGATGCCTGTGATGATCCAATCACTCATCCTGAAATGATCTTGAATGAGCCAGCGAAGCGCCATCAACATGAGGCCTAAGCTAAAAGGAGTAAGCAAAGTATCAGGTAATAAGCCGATAGCTAGAACATGTGGCATCGGCGCAGCAATGATGGCTAACACCGCCATCAATCCGCAAGTGCTTGGAGAGGGAAGGGCGCTTGTTAAGTAACCTGCATTACGACCTTGAATAAAGTGATGAATCTCAAGTGTGATTTGATAAACCAAATAACATGAAATGATCCATAGCAATTCTGGAATAAGGCGAAGAAATCCTTCTGAGGAGCTGATGGCAACTAAAGGCCATTGAATCCAGCCCACTAAAGGCGGATGATCAAAATAGCTCCAAGCTAGATGTTGCGCATATAAAGCGTAGTGTGCTTCATCAACTGAAAACTCAATGGCAAAGCCTAGTGCAAAATGCACAACAGCTGCTATGCAGATACTGATTGCAGCCCAGCTTGACGGAGTTTGGTGGCGCATCAGTAGATTTTAGACGCACTTAGGCAATTCTTTGGGACAATTCCAGTTATGTTTAAACATGCTATCTACCCTCTTGTTTTTGCTACCTTGGCAGCTTTGACTGCTTGTGCGGGCTTTGGTGGCAAATCACTTGAAGATCAGTCAGGCCAGGCGTTTAATCCAGACCAGTTGGCTGCTCAAGAAGATCTGCCCAAATTTTCTACAGAAACGGCTCGTGATGGCTTGCCAAGTGGCTGGAATTTTTATCGGATTGCACCTAATAAAAAGAATACGATTTATCGTCTGGAGAATTATCAGGGCCGAACAGTCCTGAGTGCTAACTCCAAAACTTCAGCTTCAGGATTGGCAGTCAAGTTGCGCCCACGCCAAGCGAATAATTTATGGCTACAGTGGGAGTGGAAGGCATTGAGCGCAATGCCTGAAGCTGATAATGCGGAGCGATATCGTGATGATGCGCCCTTAAGAATCATGGTTGCATTCGATGGCAATAAGTCAAAACTCAGTCTCAAAGAGAAGATGACATTTGAAATGGCTAATTTAATTAGCGGTCAAGAAATGCCTTACGCTACTTTGATGTATATCTGGTCGGGTAAAGCGCCTGTAGACACCATTATCAATAACGCACTTACCTCACGTATCAAAATGATTGTGGTTGATTCTGGCTGGGATAATCTTGGTCAGTGGCATCAGCATCAGCGCGATCTTGCAGTTGACTACAAGCGAGCTTATGGTGAAGCCCCTGGTGAGGTGATTGGAATTGCTTTGCTCACTGATACGGATAATACGAAATCAGAAACACGCGCCTTTTATGGTGATATTGAGTTAGTGCGCAAGATTCCAAAATAAAACTATCCACAGCCTTTTAGAGGTGCTTAGGCTGCCAACGCTTCAGCAAAAGGGCGTTACTGAGTACACAAAAGCTGGAGAGAGCCATTGCACTTCCAGCTAGCATTGGTGATAGATAGCCTAATGCTGCCAGAGGGATGCCGGTGGCATTAAAGATAAAAGCCCAAAATAAATTTTGCTGAATTTTTTGCCAGGTTCTTTTAGAAATATCAATGGCATCAGCTACCAGCATAGGATCGCCACGCATCAGAGTGATGCCCGCTGCTTGCATGGCTACATCAGTGCCAGTAGACATAGCCATCCCAACATCTGCTGTTGCTAAGGCTGGCGCATCATTCACACCATCGCCAACCATTGCTACCCACTGTCGTTGACCTTCCCCGGAGGATTGAAGTTTGCGAATCATATCGGCCTTGTTAGTTGGCATGACTTGTGCAAAGACTTGATCGATACCGATAGAGTGACCTACTAAATTGGCAGCCGCAGTATTATCGCCAGAGAGCATCACTGTATGAATATGGAGTTGATGTAGTGATGCAATTGCTTCTTGAGCATACTTTTTTAATTCATCCCCAAAGGCAATAATGGCAATGGGCGTTGATGAAGTCTGATTCATTAAAACAGAAACGGTTTGCCCCGCATCAAAACACACTTGAGCTTTTGTGTGCATCGTCACGAATGATGGATGAGCTTCCAAAGAGGCAATACTTTGGAGGAACAGTTCTTGTCCTGCCCAAAACCCCTCGCTAGGCTTACCACTCAGACCAATTCCAGGTAATGTTTTGCTGTCTATGGGCGAAATGGGTTTAATCCCTTTTTCCTTTGCTGCATCTAAGAGTGCCTTCGCTAGAGGATGTTCACTGCCCAATTGCAATCCGGCTGCGCTAGCCAAAATGTCATCAATACTGTTAGTTGTTGAAAGAGAAATTATGCTGATCAGTCTGGGCTTACCAATCGTCAGTGTGCCCGTCTTATCAAAGGCAACAATATTGAGACGATGTGCTATCTCAAGCACTTGAGGATCTTTGATCAAAATACCAAAGCGAGCAGCAACACCTGTGCCCGTCATAATGGCAGCGGGGGTTGCAAGACCAAGAGCGCATGGGCAGGCAATCACGAGAACCGAAACTGCCCTGAGAATAGCAATTGAGGCGGAGTCTAGATAAAACCAGTTTACCAATCCAGTCACGAGTGCTATTGCAATCACACTAGGCACAAAAATCTCACTCACTTGATCTACTAGTTTTTGAATCGGGGCCTTTTGGGTTTGTGCATCCTCTACTAAAGAAATGATTTGGGATAAAACACTTTCCACGCCAACTGCTTGAGCCTCAATCACTAGTAAGCCTTCGCCATTCAGAGAGCCGCCAATAACATTAACGTCCACGGTTTTTTTGATAGGCTGACTTTCTCCAGTCAATAGAGATTCATCAATATGGCTAGTGCCAAATAAAATAATGCCATCTACTGGAATTCTTTCGCCAGGGAGCACGAGAACCCGATCCTTTGGAAATACCTGTTCTAAAGGAATATCCCGGCATTGATCCAAAGCAAGACCTTCACTAATTGATGCTTTGGGATCGAGGACTTTGGCATGCTCGGGCCAAAGTTTTTGTAATGCTCTAATTGCATCACTGGTTTGTTGTTTAGCGCGCGCTTCCAACCATTTGCCTAATAAGACCATGCAAATAATGACTACAGAACCTTCAAAATAAAGTTCATGAGCTGTGTGGGGTGATGACCACATTTGATAAACACTGAGGCCATAGGCTGCGCTGGTGCCTAAAGCAACGAGCAAGTCCATATTGCCAACACCAGACAGAAGCGCTTTAAAGCCAGCCTTATAAAACCGCCACCCTAAAAAAAATTGGACTGGGGTGGCTAGAAGCAATTGCCATTTTGGTGAGAGCATCCATTCAATGCCAAAAGGCATTAAGAACATTGGCAAAAATAACGGTGCTGAAAGAGTAAAGCTGAGCAATACCCGCCCTAGGCCATCCCCACCCCAAAATAACTTGGACGGTGAAATTTGCAGCATTCCATGAGGAGAGCTCAGCTTGGCTCCATACCCCGTTTTTTGTACGGCGGCGATCACCGCATTAATCGTGGTTTGTGAGTTTAAATTTAGGCGTATTTTGGCCTGCTCAGTAGCCAAATTGACGGTAGCCGCTTCTACCCCGGGAATCTGATTTAGTACCTTTTCAACCCTTCCAACACAAGAGGCACAGGTCATTCCTTCGATGTCGAGGGTAAATAGCTCAGAATTTGTCGTTTTTGAGGGGGGCATATGGAAGATAATCTACTCCATACACCCACATTGATTGCAAAAGGGCATATATGTTGAGCTTAAAAGTATCCGGGATGACCTGTGGAGGCTGTATTAATGCGATTACTAAAGCCATTCAAGCGCAGGATCCGCAGGCCAAAGTAGAGGCTGACTTAGGGATGCAGACGATTACCTTAGACACCATACTGAGTGCTGCCGATGCTAGTCAGCTTATAACAGAAGCTGGCTTTCCGGTTAGGAATTAGCTTTTGTTTAGAATGTCGGCAAACCTAACAAAAACCGTAGCTTTCGTTCCCAAAGGATTGTAATTTATGTTCTTCAGTAAGTTAATGCCTCACGATGGCAACTTCTTTGAATTATTCAATCAGCATGCTCAGAGTATTGTTGCTGCATCTGAATCGTTTTTAAAGTTTGTTGAGCACTATAACGATGAAGCTCTGCGCGAAAAATATACTCAAGATGTGGATAAGGCAGAGCATTCTTGCGATGATGTTGTTAAAGAAGTGCATCGTCGTTTGCACAAAACCTTTATTACTCCAATCGATCGTGATCAAATCTTCTCGCTCATCAACACGATGGATGACGTTGCCGATTTATTACAAAACGGTACTGAGGCAATGCATCTTTATGATGTGAAAAAGATTACTCCTGAAATGATTCAGATGGCAGAACTTTGCAACCAGTGCTGCATTAGTTTGAAAAATGCTGTGGGTACTCTCAAAGATATTTCTGATCCAGAGGTGGCTAAAGCAGCCCTGAAGACTTGTGACGAGATTGATCATTTGGAATCTGGGGCTGATCGCCTTTTATCTACAGCTATTACCAAGCTGTTCCGTGAAGAAATCGAAGTACGTGAGCTCATTAAGTTGCAACGTATTTATGAATTACTTGAAGAAGTAACCGATAAATGTGAAGACGTTGCCAATTTGGTTGAAGGCATTGTTCTTGAAAATTCCTAAGGCAGAATAAGTTGCCAGCGACAGAAGTAGCTTTTTGGGTTGTTGCGCTCCTGGTAGCGTTAGCGCTTGCTTTTGACTTCATGAATGGTTTTCATGATGCGGCTAACTCTATCGCAACAGTTGTTTCTACCGGCGTTCTCAAGCCGCAACAGGCTGTAGTCTTTGCTGCGTTTTTCAATTTCCTGGCCATCTTCATTTTTCATTTGAGTGTTGCGGCAACTGTCGGCAAGGGAATTGTCCACCCAGCGGCTGTAGATTTACATGTGATCTTTGGCGCTCTAGTGGGCGCAATTGTTTGGAACGTGATTACTTGGTACTACGGCATCCCCTCAAGTTCTTCTCATGCCTTAATTGGTGGTTTGGTTGGTGCCGCCCTGCCCAAGGCTGGTCTTGATGGCTTAGTTTGGACGGGAATCATTAAAACCGTTTCATTTATTTTTATCTCCCCATTTGTGGGATTCCTGCTTGGCTCATTAATGATGCTGTTAGTGGCTTGGGTTTGTAAAAATGCAAACCTGGCAAAGACAGATCGCTGGTTCCGTCGCTTACAGCTCGTTTCTGCTAGTGCTTATAGCTTAGGTCATGGCGGTAATGATGCGCAAAAAACCATCGGCATTATTTGGCTTTTGTTAATCATTACCGGCTACGCTGAAGCAAGTGCAAAAATGCCGCCAACTTGGACCATTATTTCTTGCTACATTGCGATTGCAATGGGAACCATGTTTGGTGGCTGGCGTATTGTCAAAACCATGGGCCAAAAACTGACTAAGCTCAAGCCAGTAGGTGGATTCTGTGCTGAGACTGGTGGCGCAATTACCTTATTTGCTGCAACTGCCTTAGGTGTGCCGGTTTCTACTACCCATACAATCACTGGGGCTATTGTCGGTGTGGGCTCTACACAGCGCGCTAGTGCAGTGCGTTGGGGTGTAGCTGGAAACATCATATGGGCTTGGATCTTCACGATTCCAGCAACAGCTTTAATGTCTATGGCGGTCTATTACCTCAGCCTCCTGATTTTCTAGTCCCGCTCTGGAGATCCAACGATCTCTTTGCAAGCAAATTTTCGCTGCTACGGTTAATCTACCTGCTATTCAATAAAACATTGCATTTAGTAATTCTGGGTGGAAATTCCCACAATTGCGCATCATAGGAGAAAGTAGTGTCAGTAACTATAGAGGCTGTTCAAGGAGCATTAAAAAACTTAATTGATCCAAATACTCAGATCGATTTTGTAACAGCAAAGAATATTAAGGGTCTGAAGGCGGAGGGCGGCGATATCACATTGGATATTGTTTTGGGCTACCCTGCAAAAAGTCAATTTGATGTCATTCGTAAATCAGTCATCAATGCTATTCGGGAATTGCCTGGCGTTAAAAATGTGAGCGTCAATGTCAGCAGCCAAATTGTTGCGCATGCTGTACAGCGTGGTGTGAAGTTGCTTCCTGGTGTAAAAAATATTATTGCTGTTGCGAGCGGCAAAGGCGGAGTAGGTAAATCAACCACAGCAGTTAATCTAGCCTTAGCACTTGCAGCCGAGGGCGCACAAGTGGGTATCTTGGATGCTGATATTTATGGACCTAGTCAACCGATGATGTTGGGCATTACTGGTCGACCAGAGTCTCTTGAAGAAAACACCATTGAGCCGATGGAGGGCCATGGATTGCAGGCTAGCTCGATTGGTTTCCTGATTGAAGAAGATGCTCCGATGGTGTGGCGTGGCCCGATGGTCACTTCCGCTTTAGAGCAACTGCTACGTCAAACTCGTTGGCGTGATTTGGATTATTTAATTGTGGACATGCCGCCAGGTACTGGCGATATTCAATTGACCTTGTCACAAAAAGTACCCGTTACTGGGTCGGTCATTGTGACAACTCCTCAAGATATTGCTCTACTGGATGCGCGCAAGGGCTTAAAAATGTTTGAGAAGGTTGGCGTACCTATTATTGGCATCATTGAAAATATGAGTACTTATATCTGCCCAAGCTGCGGACATGAAGAGCATGTCTTTGGCAAGGGCGGTGGCGAAAAGATGTGCAAAGAGTATGGAGTTGAGTTCTTGGGAGCATTGCCGTTAAATCTGTCCATTCGTGAGCAGGCTGATGCAGGTCGCCCGACCGTAGTAGCAGATCCTGATGGCCCAATTAGTGCGATCTATAAGAATATTGCTAGACAAGTCGCTATCCGTGTTGCTACGCTTGCTAAAGATATGAGTAGTAAATTTCCATCCATTGTGGTTCAAAATACCTGAGGCCCTGAGCATTTATGCATTTTGCAGTGTTAATGCGTAAGCAAAACCTGGATAACCCATGGGTTTCTTACCGCTGGGTACCTCAGGAAGTATTGCCTGATTTTGGGCAATTCACTGGCCATCCTACAAAAAATCACGCCATCTCAGGGCAGTTTCTGGGTCGTGATGCAGATGGCGAATCGTGGTTGTTTACTGGTTATGAATTAGATCTTTTTCTTGATGAAGCTGAAGGTTACTATCTCAATGTTTCTGCAACCACTCCTTGTTGGTTTGTGATGTGGAGGCTTGAAGAAGATATCGAGCGTTACATTGATGAGCAATTTCTTGCTCTTGCAAAGTCCGAGGAAACCATTGCCGTACCGCATCGCATTTGTGTGAGCTATAACGAAGCAGCGCGTTTGCTAGATGGCGGAGAGTCAGTAGATACCATGCCGATGAGTGATGAGCATGCTGCCTGGCTGCAAGAATACGTCAATGAAAACTACCGTCCAGAACCCAAGAAGCGTCATAAGCCTGCGTCATTTAAGGGTGCCGAGCGCCCTGCGGAGAAATGATGCCTGATGGATTTTTAAATCGTTGGTCACGCCGCAAAGCCGGGAAGCTTGATGAGCCGGTTGCGGAAAGTGATAAGGTTGATAGCGCTCCTAAGGTGGTTACTCAAGATGAGCCAGAGCCTTTACCCCCTGCGACACTAGAGGATGTTGAAAAGATTGATCGCTTTGATCCTGACTTTTCTGCCTTTATGAGGCCTGACGTTGATCCTGCTGTTCAGCAAGCAGCGCTAAAAAAGATGTTTACTGACCCTCACTTTAATGTGATGGATGGCCTTGACATTTATATTGATGATTACTCTAAGCCCGATCCGCTTCCAGAGGGAATGCTACAGAGAATGGTGCAAAGCGACATGCTTAAGCTATTTCAGAAGACGGCTGATGACACTGCAAAGCCTGATTCTTCCATCGCGAATTCCGCTCCAGATCAAGAAAAGCCTGTAGTTTTACCAGCTAGTGCGCAAACTGATTTAACATCCATTGATTCTGCCACCCAGTCAAGTAAAGACCAAGTAGGTGGATTAGCAGAAGATCTTGCTAAAAAGAACAATACTTAAGAAGACATTGAATGAGTCAAAAATTAGTTTGTAACTGTAATGGCACGATGCCTTTGGATGCCAAGGCTTTAGGTTTGCCAGTACACCAATCTTTATGCAGACAAGAGGTCGGCTCTTTTTTGAAAGCGCTCGATGGCTCTGATTCATTAATTGTTGCTTGCACGCAAGAGGGTGCTCTATTTAGTGAATTGGCCGATCAATCTGAAAAGCCTTTAGTAGCGCCACTTCGCTTTGTCAATATTCGAGAGGTAGCTGGTTGGACGCAAGAAGCCCAATCTTCTGGACCCAAAATTGCTGCCTTACTTGCTTTGGCTGATATGCCAGAGGCTGAGCCAGTCCCTGTAGTGAATTATGAAAGCCAAGGCAGACTATTAATCCTGGGCGCAGGATCTCAGGCTTTACCTTGGGCTGAAAAACTTGGTGCCTCATTGGACGTTTCTGTTTTATGTACCGAGCCTGGTGATTTACCCCTGGCGCGTAACTATCCAATCTACACCGGTTCAGTTACCAAGTTAGATGGTTATCTTGGTAACTTTTCAGTCGACTGGGATCTGCAAAACCCGATTGACCCAGAAATGTGTACTCGGTGTGGCGCTTGTGTTGATGCGTGCCCGGAAGATGCTATTAATCTTTCTTTTCAGATTGATTTAGATAAATGTAAATCACATCGCTCTTGCGTAACAGCATGCGCAAGTATCGGCGCCATTGCATTTGACCGTGCAGATCGCAAGCGCAATGCAGAATTTGATCTCATCTTAGATTTACGTGTGGATCCTAAGATGCGTATGAGCCAAACACCACAAGGTTACTTTGCCCCTGGAGTAGACCCCTTGGATCAGGCGCTAGTAGTCAATCAACTGCTGGAGATGGTTGGGGAATTTGAGAAACCAAAGTATTTTGTCTATAACGAAAAAGTATGTGCGCATGGGCGTAATGGCAAAGTAGGTTGCAGTGCTTGTATTGAGGTTTGTTCTACCGCTGCAATTAGCTCACTCTTTAAAGGTGGCCAAGGTACTGTTGAGGTCAACCCGAATCTGTGTATGGGTTGTGGAGCTTGTTCTACAGTTTGTCCGTCGGGTGCAATGCGCTACAACTACCCCAGCGTATCTCACCAAGCTAAAGAGATAAAAACAATCGCTACAGTCTTTAGTGCAGAAGCGAAAAAGATTAATCAAGTCACTGCACCGAGCTTGCTCTTGCATAGCTTGAAAGCCGGCACTCAAATGATTGATGGCTTGGGTCGTTCTGCACACCTCATGCCAAAACAATTTGAAGGTCTACCAGCCTTTATGATTCCGTATGGCATAGAGCATATCGCATCCACTGGGTTAGATTTTTGGCTGGGTGCTTTGGCTTACGGCTATGCAGAGGTACTTCTATTACTCAGCGGTGAAGAGGATCCCACTTATCGTGCCGCTCTTGAAGAGCAGATCTATTTAGCAAACGCTATTTTGAAAGCCTATGGCTTTGATGAGCGCATTCAGATGGTGGTAGCAGACTCAGCTAAGGACCTCCAGTCCGCATCAAAGGCAATGGGGGCACTGCGCCAGCGTGGCGCTCTTCATGCTATTTGCACCCCCGCTAGTTTTGGTTTCTCAAATCAAAAGAGAGAAACTGTAGAGGCAGTCTTAGAGCATTTGCAAAAACAAGCAAAAATTCCCTTGCCTGAAATAGGTGCCGCTCTTCCCAAAAACTCTTTATTGGGTGGCCTTACGATCAATAAAGATGCTTGTACTTTGTGTATGTCATGCGTCAGCAGTTGCCCAGAAGGTGCACTTCTTGATAATCCAGATGAGCCCATCCTGTCTTTCATTGAAAAGCAGTGTGTGCAATGTGGCATCTGCGCTCAAATATGTCCTGAGCACGCCTTGACTCTTGCGCCGCGCATACAAAGCGTTGAGCAGCGTAAGCAAAGAGCGATTTTGAATGAGACTGAAGCCTTTCATTGCATCAGTTGTGGTAAGCCATTTGGTACCTTGAAGATGGTTGATTTGATGTTGACTAAGTTAGGTGCCCATGGCGCTTTCGCTGGAGTGGCCATGGACCGACTTAAGATGTGTGGTGATTGTCGAGTGGTAGATATGGTGAAAAAAGAAACATGACGAAAATAGATAAAGAAGCGAGTAAAGATACTTCGTCTACGGAAGTAGGGGATGTGGGTTTACCTGAGGATTTGGCTAGAGCTGATCTCTATGGCTTAGTTGCTCGTTTTTTTCATCTTCCTCCAGATCAAGAGCTTTTAGATCAAATTGCCGCGACTGCTGAGCAACATGACGCAAGCGATGAAGCTCCCTTAGCGAAGGTCTGGATGGATGTCGTTGAAGTTGCGAAGAGTAATTCAGCTAAAGCTTGGCACGATGAGTTTGATCTCAATTTTATTAGTGTGGGTAAGCCCAATATAGTCCTGAATGGCTCCTTCTACATGGCCGGACACCTCAATGAGAAACCGCTTGTCAATATTCGCAAGGCATTAGAGGAGTTTGGTCTTGAGGCCGCCGAAGAGGTCACGGAAACTGAGGATCATATCTCCGCGCTTTGCGAAGTCATGCGCTACCTGATTGCTGGCGATGATGTCGAGATATCAAACCTTATAAATCAAAGGGTTTTTTTCAATACCCATATTCGGCCCTGGTATGACGATTTATGTGATGCTATTGAGGCCATTCCAGAGATGCACCTCTACCACCCAGTCGCCGCGCTGACCCGAGAATTCTTGGCAATCGAAGGGCAAAGTTTTGACATGATTTGATTCCGTCTCTTAACCAAGGGTTTTCCCTATTAAGGCATTTAGCATAAAAATGTGTCAAAAATGCGATTAAGAATTAAACTTGATCAAAATCAAGAATCATTTAATAGGAGCATGCCATGAGCACTAAATCTAAAGTTGCTTTAAATGAAGAAAACAAGCCATCGCGCCGTAAGTTTTTTATTGGTGCCGGTGCTGCTGTTGGCGCTGTCGCTGTTGCTTCTCAAACCTCTGTTGGTAAAGCGGTTATCCAAGAAATTGGTAGCACTGTAAAAGCCAAAGGCGAGGGCCAAGCGATTACTGCACACATGCGTAAGTATTACGAAAGCACCATGCTTTAAATCCTATTTGCACTAGATATTGATTTCACTGTTACTAAATAAATAAAAAACTTTCTCAGGGACCACATATGAGCCTGACTCGTAAATTAAATACCCCCCAAAGCAGTCGCTCTTCATCACGTCTTATTGGTAGCTTATCGCGCGGCCTAAAAGCAGCGGTGCCTACGATGGACCGTCGAACATTTCTGAAGCGTTCAGGTGTTGGTGTTGGTGCTGGTATTGCTGCTAGCCAATTGAGCTTAGTGCAAAAAGCATCTGCGGAGCAGAGCAAAGCAATGCTCGATGGCAAGGGAAAGATTGAAGTTAAAAGATCTATTTGCACCCACTGTTCAGTAGGCTGTGCAGTTGATGCTACGGTCGAGAACGGTGTATGGGTACGTCAAGACCCAGTGTTTGATTCCCCAATCAATATGGGTGCTCACTGTGCGAAAGGCGCGGCTTTGCGTGAACATGGCCATGGCGACTATCGTTTGCGTTACCCAATGAAGTTGGTCGATGGAAAGTATCAGCGCATTTCCTGGGACCAAGCTCTAACTGAAATTACTGCACAGATGAAGAGTATTCGAGAGAAATATTCTCCTGATGCGATGTTCTTTATTGGTTCATCTAAACACAACAACGAACAGGCCTACTTGCTCCGTAAGTGGGTCTCTTTCTTTGGTACGAACAATACAGACCATCAGGCACGTATTTGTCATTCCACTACAGTTGCTGGTGTTGCGAACACCTGGGGCTATGGTGCGATGACGAATAGCTATAACGACATGATGAACTCTAAAGCAGCCATGTATATCGGCTCAAATGCTGCAGAAGCTCACCCAGTTTCTATGTTGAGCTTGTTGCACGCCAAAGAGAGTGGCTGCAAAGTGATCGTAGTAGACCCACGCTATACCCGAACAGCTGCTAAGTCAGATCAGTACATCCGTATTCGGTCTGGCACTGATATTCCTTTCTTGTTTGGCATGCTGTATCACATCTTCAAAAATGGCTGGGAAGATAAGAAATATATCAATGACCGTGTTTATGGCATGGAAGAGATTCGCAAAGAGGTGATGGAGAAGTGGACTCCCGCAGCGGTTGAAGAGGCTTGCGGTGTACCAGAGGCTCAGGTTTACCAAGCCGCTAAAACTATGGCGATGAATCGCCCTAGTACAGTTGTTTGGTGTATGGGTCAAACTCAGCACACTATTGGTAATGCGATCGTTCGCGCCTCTTGTATCTTGCAATTGGCCTTGGGTAACGTTGGTAAATCGGGTGGCGGTACGAATATTTTCCGCGGTCACGATAACGTTCAAGGTGCAACTGACGTAGGTCCAAATCCAGATTCATTGCCTGGCTACTACGGCTTGGCAGCCGGCTCATGGAAGCACTTCGCAACAGTGTGGGGTGTTGACTATGAATGGATTAAAGGTCGCTATGCACCGGATATGATGGAGAAATCAGGGACTACCGTGTCTCGTTGGGTTGATGCTGTTCTTGAAAAGAATGACATGATTGATCAACAGACTAACGTTAAGGGTCTGTTCTTCTGGGGTCATGCACCTAACTCCCAAACTCGCGGCCTTGATATGAAGCGTGCGATGGATAAGTTAGACCTCTTGGTAGTGGTTGATCCGTATCCAAGTGCGACTGCTGCTATGGCTGCGATGCCAGCTGCAGAAGGTCAAGCGGTGAATAAGAATCGCAATGTTTACTTATTGCCTGCTGCAACCCAATTTGAAACCTGTGGAACCGCTACAGCATCTAATCGCTCATTGCAATGGCGTGAGAAGGTTATTGACCCACTCTTCGAATCTGTTCCTGACCATGTGATCATGCAGGCTTTTGCTGATCGTCTTGGTTTTGGTGAAGAGTTATCCAAGAATTACAAGATGCTCAGCTCCAAATTTGCAGGTAAGCAGTGGAAGGAACCGCAAATTGAGGACATCTTGCGTGAGATCAATCGTTCTGTTTGGACTATTGGTTACACCGGTCAAACTCCAGAGCGTCTTAAAGCGCATATGAGAATGGTCGCTACCTTTGATCCGAAGACTTTGAAGTCGCGCGGCGGGGTGGATCCGGTAACTGGATATGACACTACTGGTGACTACTATGGCTTGCCTTGGCCTTGCTATGGCACAGCTTCAATCAAGCATCCAGGATCACCCAATCTCTATGACACCAGTAAGAGTGTGATGGAGGGTGGTGGTAATTTCCGTGCCAACTTTGGTGTTGAACGCGAAGGAGTTAGCTTATTAGCTGGAGATGGTTCTTGCTCTAAAGGTTCTGCGATCACTACAGGTTACCCAGAGTTTGACCATGTTTTGGTGAAGAAGTTGGGCTGGTGGGATCAATTAACCGAGGACGAGAAAAAGCTTGCTGAAGGCAAGAACTGGAAGACTGACTTGTCTGGTGGTATTCAGCGCGTTGTAATGAAAAATGGTTGTCATCCATTTGGTAACGCAAAGGCTCGCGCAGTTGTTTGGAATTTCCCAGATCCAGTTCCTATTCATCGTGAAGCGCTTTACAGTACTAACGCACCGATGATGCGCAAGTATCCAACTTCTGCAGATAAGAAGAATTTCTGGCGCTTGCCAACTCTGTATAAGACAGTTCAGGATCAAAACTTGAATCAGAAGCTGTATGAGAAGTTCCCAATTATTCTGACTTCTGGTCGTTTGGTTGAGTACGAGGGTGGTGGTGACGAGACTCGTTCTAACCCATGGTTGGCAGAACTTCAACAAGAAAATTTTGTGGAGATCAATCCAAAGGCAGCAGCAGATCGCGGTATTAAAAACTGGGATTATGTTTGGGTGAAATCTCCAACTGGAGCGCAAATTAAAGTGCGTGCTTTGGTGACCGAGCGGGTTGCTCAAGATACTGCATTCGTGCCATTCCACTTTGCTGGTTGGTGGCAGGGCGCGGACTTGCGTAAATATTATCCAGAGGGCGCTGCCCCAGTCGTTCTAGGTGAAGCGGTGAATACTGCGACTACTTATGGTTACGACTCGGTGACGATGATGCAAGAGACCAAAACCACTATGTGTCAAATCGAAAAATTTGCCTAAGTTAGAAAATAAAGTCAGGAGAACACAATGGCAAGAATGAAATTTATCTGTGACACAGAACGTTGCATCGAATGCAATGGTTGTGTCACAGCTTGTAAAAATGACAACGAAGTACCTTGGGGTGTTAATCGCCGCCGCGTGGTGACTGTCAATGACGGCATCATCGGTCAAGAAAAATCGATTTCAGTTGCATGCATGCACTGCTCCGATGCTCCTTGTATGGCGGTATGCCCTGTAGATTGCTTTTACCGTACTGATGAGGGCGTTGTATTGCACGACAAGGATATCTGTATTGGTTGCGGATACTGTTCTTTTGCTTGTCCGTTTGGAGCGCCACAGTTCCTTAGTAAAGGTGCTTTTGGATCGCGTAGCAAAATGGATAAGTGCACATTCTGTAGTGGTGGACCAGAAGAAAATGGTAGCGTTGCAGAATTTGAAAAGTATGGTCGTAACCGCTTAGCAGAAGGTAAGTTGCCACTGTGTGCTGAGATGTGTTCTACCAAGGCCTTGATTGGCGGCGATAGCGATATCATTTCTGGGATCTTTAATAACCGTGTTGCTACTCGTGAGAAAAACGGTAAATATCCTGGATCCAAACCTTTTGGTTGGACGACTGCATATGGTGGTCCAGATGCTGCAGCGCCAACTCCAACCTCTGCTGCAAAAATTCCAGGAGCCAAATAATGAAATTCAATTTCAAAGCGCTCGGTTTGTGTTTTGCTGCAGTAACCCTGTTGGCCGCATGTTCTGAGCCACCAGAAATTGCAGCCAAGGCTGCTAAACGACCTGATGTAGCTCCTTACATGGGTGCAAGCAATGGATTCATGACCAAAAACTGGACCCCTGGAAATCAGGGTAGCTGGACTGAGTCCGTTGATAAGCGTACTCAGGGTCAAAACGAATACAGTCGCGTTAAGTGATCAACTAAATAACAATAAATAAAACGAAAACGTTTAAGGACATGTGTATGAAACGATCATTTTCTAGAGTTCTACGCACTTTGGTGGTGGCTGCTGGTTTGTCACTGACCCTAGCAAGTGGAATGGGTTATGCAGAGCGTGCGCCAATGCCACCTCTACCTTCCCCAAGTGGAGTAGATGTTCCGCCTGCAAGCGTGCCCGCTAGTCCAGGCGCCTTGGCCAACGGAACTCAAGCTCAATCTCAACCAGCAAATCCTTCCATTTTCACCTCTGCTAATAGCGATCCTTATAACTACGTCAGTATTCCAGACAAAGAAGCTAGTGTTCTGATTCAGCGTTCTGGCGAACAGTGGCGTGTGATTCGTAATGGCGTGATTACTGTTTACGGTGGCTGGTTAATGGCGATTGCATTCTTCGGTATTGCAGCCGTCTTTATTATCAAGGGCCCAATCAAATTGCATGCGCCGCTATCTGGTCAAAAAATCAAGCGGTTTAATGGTTTTGAGCGCTTTACCCATTGGGTAATGGCTGCGAGTTTTATTGGACTTGCTTTGACTGGCGGCCTCATTTTATGGGGTAAGTATTTTGCAATGCCATTAATGGGTGGGGTTGCTTATGGCTCATTCTTGATGGTCTGTAAGAATATTCATAATTACTCTGGTCCATTGTTCACTCTCAGCGTAATCATCTTTTTCCTGCTTTTTGCCACCAGAAATATTCCAGGGCAAGGCGACCTTACCTGGATAAAGTCATTTGGCGGAATGTTTGGTGGAAAACATCCTCCCGCTGGTTTCTTCAACTTCGGTGAGAAGATTTGGTTTTGGTTTGGCATGACCTTCCTAGGTTTGGTCATTTCAGGCTCTGGCCTTGTGCTGGACATGATCGTGCCGTTTATGCAGGTTGAGTACATCCGTGGAACTATGCAGATTGCTAATATTATTCACGGCGGCGCAGCAGTTCTAATGATGACTATGGCTATGGGCCATATTTATATCGGTTCAATTGGTATGCAGGGTTCTTCTGATGGCATGATGTCTGGCTACGTTGATGCAACCTGGGCTAAGGAGCATCATGAGCTCTGGTACAACAAAGTTAATAAATAAGGAAAAAGCCATGAAAAAAATCATTGCTTTTACATTCTGCGCACTTGCTGGCGCATCCGTAATGGCTGCATTACCTCCATTAACTCCTGAGCAGGCGGAAGCAGCTGCTTTAACTAAAGCAAAAGCTGCTTACGGTGATCGCATTGGTGCTTATCAACTCTGCCAAGCGCAAAACCGAGTGGCAGATCGCTTTAAGGTTGCTGGCACACCAGCACCTGCTGCTTGTGTAGCGCCGCCGCCATTCGTTGCGCCTGTTGCTGCAGCTGCACCTGCAGCAAAATAATGAGTTAGATTAACTCTTGATATAGGTAGCGTTTAGCCGCCTGTGTTTGGGGATCAGCAAAGAAGGGGCCTGCGGATCCCTTTTCTTTTATCTCTCCTTGGTCGATAAAGAGAATAAATTTCGCAAGTCTTTGTACCTGTGCAAGCTGATGAGAAGAAAAGATCACATCTGTACCTTGGGCATCAAACTGGCGAATCATCTCTTCAACTTGCTCAGTAGTATTAGGGTCTAGGTTAGCCGTAGGTTCATCCAATAAGACTAAGTTTGGCTTTTGCAAAATAGCTCTACCTAGACATAACTTTTGCCTTTCGCCCGCTGATAAGCGGTGCGCAGGACTGGATGCTAGATTATTTAAGCCTACTTGCTTCAGTACTGCATCAATCTCTGCTGCTGTAATCGATGCATCTACATCTTTCACTAAGCTCAGATTAGCTTTGGCAGACGCCTTAATCATAGGAGTATGGTGCAGGACCAATGCAGTCTTATTGGCAAACGAATACCGAATGGTCCCTGTATCGGGCTTAATCAGGCCATTGAGCAGCTTTAATAGGGTGGTTTTTCCAGCGCCATTAGGGCCAATACATGCAGTGATACGGTCAGCGGGAATTACTGCATGCGCAATACTCAGAATAGTTCTGCCATTGCTTTTCACAGTGATGTCCTTGAGCTCAATGAATCTACTAAATTGTTCGAGCGTATTAACCATAGCGACGTTCCGCGATTTGACGAACTGCAAAAGTAAATAAGTTAGCTAGCAAAACAATGGTCAGCAGGATGATGCCCAGGGCAAGTGCCAGTGGTAAATCACCTTTACTGGTTTCTAGGGCGATGGCAGTAGTCATAGTCCTGGTGGAGTGATCAATATTGCCACCCACAATCATGACAGCGCCTACCTCTGAAATTGCCCTAGCCAAGCCAGCAAGCACTGCAATGGTTAGGGAGAAGCGGCAGTCCCAAATGAGCCACTTATAACGGGCTATAGGAGGAATTCTGAGGCTTAAGAACGAGTCACGATGAATTCTCCAGGAGTCCTCCAGAATTTGCCGACTCAGAGCGGCTATTAGGGGGGTTGTGAGGAGGATTTGTGCAAGGATCATGCCCTTGATGGTAAATAACCATCCCCACGCCCCTAGAGGCCCTGTTCGAGATAGCATGAGATAAACGATTACCCCAACGATTACCGTGGGAACCCCCATGAGGGTATTGAGGGTCACGATAATCCATTTCTTCCCCTTAAATTCCTCGGTTGCCAATAAAACACCAATAGGAAGGCCTAGCAGGGTTCCAAAGAAAAGGGCAGTCAAGCTAACCTTTACCGAGACCAAAACAATGCCCAGAACCCCACTATCTAAGTGGGCGAGTAGGTTCAGGGCTTCATGAAGGGCGTTCAGCATGGGCTCGATTCTATCAAGGCAATGGCAAAATGAGCCTAATACGATTTATTCCCCTTATATTGGACTTATGGCTGAAGTAGTTTGTCTCTGTAACGAGATTCTTGATATTGATCTTCGAGAGTACTTGGATACCCATCCCATTGACTCTATCGACGAGTTACGTGCGCAGGCCTCCATTTGCAACAAATGTATGCAGTGTCAGGACTTGGTTGAAGGTGAAATCTATTTGGCTCGGGTCAGGCGTCAGCGCGCAGCAGGCCAATTTTGATGAATCAACATCAAGGTAGTCGCTTCACGGTGATGACTATGAATGTGCATAAGGGCTTATCACCCTTGCATCGTCATTCCACGATTCACCAATTGCGCCAAAAGATGCGCGCTCATCATCCAGACTTACTTTTCTTGCAAGAGCTTCAACAAGAGCATCGCGGAAGAGTAAGGCGCTTTAGTCAATGGCCCCTGATGGAGTTAACTCATTTTTTGTCGGAGGATTATTGGCATGATTGGCATTATGGAAAAAATGTTGAGTATCCCGATGGGCACCACGGCAATGCCATTCTCTCTAAGCAACCTTTGCAAAAAGGAAAAAATTACGATATCTCGGCATATCGCTTTGAGAAGCGCGGTCTATTACATAGCGTGACTAATCTTGCGGGTGCTAATCAACCGATTCATTGTTTTTGTGTGCACTTAGCTTTATTTGAACGTGGTAGAGAGCGCCAGCTTGAAGAAATCATTCGACATATTGAAGTTTTGACGCAGGATCAGCCTGTGATCGTGGCAGGAGACTTTAATGACTGGCGTAATCGGGTAAGCGAGCCTATGAAGGCTGCAGGTTTTGCAGAGGTATTTGAGGTTTTAACCGGGGCACCAGCAAAGACATTCCCTAGTGTTAGGCCAGTACTGCCAATGGATCGCATTTATGTGCGAGGCTTACAAGTGCATTCCGCACAAATTTTGCATGAGTGGATGAAGCTATCAGATCATCTGGGTATTGCCGCTGAATTGGAACTGACATGAATGATTTACTAAGCCTCTTTCTTAAACATACGTTTGAGCTCAATTTAAATTGGCTATTGTTTATTCATTTTTTCTTGGTGACCTACTTCATTGGCGTCATTATTTCTGTGAGAAGGCCGGTAGGCGTTGCTTTTGCATGGATTTTTATCGTCATGACTTTCCCGGTTTTTGGTATCAGTCTTTATGTGCTGATTGGCGAGCGCCCAGTCGGTCGAAAATTGACACGAAAGATTACTCGCATGAATCGGGAGTATGCGCAGATTACGGAAAATATGCGTAAGAGCTATCTGCTAGATAGGGAGAAGTTGCCAATTGAGGGCAGGGCATTAAGTTTGTTGGCAGAGGCGAAAAATGGAACACCAGTAGTTGCTGGTAATCAATTGGAATTACATACCAATTCTCTTGAAATATTGCAGCACTTCATTGATGAGATTGACCAGGCTAAAAAAAGTCTGCACTTAGAGTTTTATATCTGGGCTTTGGGCGGCGATGCTGACCGAGTTGGTGAGGCTTTAATTGCAGCCTCTAAACGTGGCGTAGCTTGCCGTGTTTTATTAGATTCACTAGGCAGCAAAAATTGGTTTAAATCGAAATGGCCTGGGCGCTTTCGGAATGCCGGTATTCAGGTAACAGAGGCGTTACCTATTCAGATTGGGCGTTTTCAATTTCGGCGTGCAGATTTGCGACTTCACCGCAAAATTTTTGTAGTCGATGGCACCATTGTTTGGACTGGCAGTATGAATATGGTTGATCCACGAACTTTTAAACAAGACTCGGGCGTGGGAGAGTGGGTTGATGCAATGGTGCGGGTTGAGGGGCCAGTTGCCTCCCAATTTGACTTAACTTTTGCATTTGACTGGAGTGTAGATAACCCTCACATTACTCACTTTGACGATCTCCATCTTCCTGCTGCACTTGATGAGGGTGGCGCGCTAGCTCAGGAGCTCGCTTCGGGGCCGGTATATCGAGATGATATTTTGTATCAGGTGATGCTCTCAGCAATTATTGATGCTCGTCAAGAGCTCACAATCACTACGCCATACTTTGGTCCTGATGGCGGACTCTTGCAAGCCCTCATGGCAGCTGCGAGGCGTGGCGTCAAGGTGACACTGATTGTTCCAAAACTTAACGATTCCGCACTCGTTGCTTGGAGTAGTAAAAGTTACTATGATGATTTATTAAATGCGGGCGTGAAGATTGCGGAGTTTCATGGTGGCTTGCTACATACCAAAAGTTTACTGATTGATAAAAGAATGGCAATCTTTGGCTCAGTCAATTTTGATCAACGTAGCTTGCGTTTAAATTTTGAAATTAGCTTGATTGTTTACAACGAGGTATTTTGCGCTGATCTTGAAAAACTGATTGGCACTTATCTTGGCCAATCAGATTACGTTGATTTAGCAGTCTGGAGAATGCGGCCACGCTGGCATCGATACCTTGAGAACGCAGCTCATTTAAGCTCGCCACTACTTTAGATAGCCCCGCTAGCGCGCATCTGGGAAATATCAGACTCAGCCATACCCAGTTCTTTCAAGATCGAATCAGTGTGCTCCCCAACTGCAGGAATGGGATCCATTCGATAGTCATAGCTATCATTTAGTCCTGGTGGGAGAAGTGCTGGAATAGGGCCGGCGGGGGTATCCACTTGCGCCCAACGATTGCGCGCCTGGTGTTGTTTGTGCTTCCACAGACCTTCCATGTCATTCAGATGTGCATTAGCAATTTGGGCCTTTTCTAATCTGGCAATTAATTCTTCAGAATTGATTTTGCTAAAGCAAGCATCGATGATCTCTAGAAGTTCAGTCCGCTTTTCATTGCGCTTGAAATTTCTATCAAAGCGTTCATCTTGTGCGAGGGATGGATTTTGTAATACAGTCTCGCAGAACTGGGCCCACTCTCGTTCATTTTGTAGACCAAGCATGACAGTCTTGCCGTCACCCGCCTTGAAGGGGCCGTAGGGGTAAATAGTGGCATGAGATGCGCCATTTCTAGGTGGAGGTTCTGCACCTTTGTAGGCGTAATACATCGGAAAGCTCATCCACTCACTGAGTGACTCTAGCATGGAGATATCAATCACCGAGCCTTTACCTGTTTTGCCTCTTTGTAATAGAGCGGCCAAAATATTGGTATAGGCATACATGCCCGCCGCAATATCGGCAATAGAGTTGCCGGATTTACTGGGCGTCTCTGGAGTTCCAGTGACGGATAAAAATCCAGCTTCACTCTGAATCAATAGGTCATACGCTTTTTTATCGCGATAGGGCCCGTCGTTTCCATAACCAGAGATGTCACACATAATCAGCCCAGGGTTTTCCTTTTGGAGTACCTCTGCAGTGAGGCCCATCCGCGCAGCAGCACCCGGCGCCAAGTTCTGCACAAAGACGTCGGCTGTTTTGAGTAACTTTTTTAATACTGCTAGACCGGAAGCTTGTTTAACATCTAGGGTCAAACTTTCTTTAGAGCGATTGACCCAAACGAAGTGAGAGCAAAGCCCTTCTACTTGCGTGTCATATCCTCTAGCAAAGTCACCACCGCCGGGGCGCTCTATCTTGATCACACGAGCACCTAAATCGGCTAATTGGCGTGTGCAAAAGGGTGCAGCAATGACATGCTCAAGAGCAACAACGGTAATTCCATCTAATGGGCGGACAGTCATATTCAATTACTCTTAGAAGGATCTGGGTAGACCAAGAACATGCTCTGCGATGTATGAATAGATTAAGTTGGTTGAGATAGGGGCCACTTGATATAGACGGGTCTCTCTAAACTTTCTCTCCACATCATATTCATTAGCAAAGCCAAAGCCACCATGTGTTTGCAAGCAAACATTAGCAGCTTCCCATGATGCTTTAGCAGCTAAATATTTGGACATATTGGCTTCTGGTCCGCAGGGTTGGTGTTGATCAAATAACTCACAGGCTTTAAAGCGCATCAGATTAGCAGCTTCAGTTTCAATATAGCTGTCAGCAATCGGAAATTGAATACCTTGATTTTTACCAATCGGGCGATCAAACACAACGCGGTCATTTGCATAGCGACGTGCTCGGTCAATAAACCAATAGGCATCACCAATACACTCTGCAGCTATTAAAACGCGTTCAGCATTTAAGCCATCCAAAATATATTTAAACCCTTGACCCTCAGTACCAATGAGATTTTCTGCTGGAATCTCTAGATTATCGAAGAAGACCTCATTAGTTTCATGATTCACCATATTGGCAATTGGCCTCACTTCCATACCTTTGCCGATAGCGTCTGCGAGATTGACGATGAAGATCGACATGCCTTCAGATTTACGTTGCACTTCAGAAATGGCTGTAGTACGTGCTAGCAAAATCATCAGGTCTGAATGCTGAATACGTGAGATCCAAACTTTTTGACCATTGATGACATACTTGTCACCTTTCTTAACTGCGGTCGTTTTTAGTTTGGTTGTATCTGTGCCAGTTGTAGGCTCGGTAACAGCCATGCTTTGTAAGCGTAATTGCCCGCTAGCAATTTTCGGTAGGTACATTTTTTTCTGCGCTTCAGATCCGTGGCGCAACAAAGTACCCATGTTGTACATCTGCCCATGACAAGAGCCGGCGTTACCACCTGAGAAGTTGATTTCTTCCATGATGACAGAGGCTTCTGCTAAACCTAATCCAGAGCCACCGTATTCTTCTGGGATCAGAGCGGCTAACCATCCCGCCTCAGTCATTGCTTTGACAAATGTTTCTGGATAGCCACGCTCATGATCGATCTTTTGCCAATAGGCGGAGTCATAATTACCGCATAGGTCGCGCAATGCTTCACGCATTTCTTGGTATTGGTCTGGCTTGGGGATAGGGTGATTCATGAAAGTCTCGTTAATGGGGTATGGGGCTTACTTGCAAGGAATATAGTAGTTTAAGCAAGATTGAGAAAATCGTCTCAAACCAGGCAAAATAGGCCTAACAGGGCCTTAAAGAGTAAAGTATGAATAACAAGATACGGTTTAGTAAATGATTCAAAAACATCATCAAATCCTCTCGGGAATTAAGGTGCTGGAGCTAGGGCAATTAATTGCCGGCCCATTTGCATCAAAAACGTTGGCTGATTTTGGCGCCGAAGTTATTAAAGTTGAATCTCCAGGTGTAGGCGATCCACTGCGTAAATGGAGAATGCTTCATCAAGGAACTTCAGTATGGTGGCAAGCGCAGTCTCGTAATAAACAATCTATTTGTTTGGATCTACGCGTGAAAGAGGGCCAGGCAATCGCACGCAAATTGGCGCTAGAAGCAGATGTCATTATTGAAAACTTTAGACCAGGCACTTTAGAAAAATGGGGCTTAGGTTGGGAGGAGCTCCATCAAGCGAATCCTAAGCTGATTATGTTGCGCATCTCTGGCTATGGCCAAGATGGTCCACGGCGTGATGAGCCTGGTTTTGCAGCAATCGGCGAGGCAATGGCTGGCTTGCGTTACATCACAGGGCATCCTAATGAAATCCCTGTGCGCGCAGGCCTTTCTCTTGGCGATACGATTGCGGGGGTGCATGGTGCTCTCGGCGTCTTACTTGCTCTATATGAGCGTGATGCTCGAGGTGGTGAAGGGCAAATGATTGATGTAGCCTTGTATGAGTCTGTTTTTAATCTCACGGAAAGTCTATTGCCTGAGTACTCTGCCTTTGGCGCGATACGAGAACCAGCAGGCGGCGCTTTGCCGGGTATTGCACCTTCGAACGCTTATCGCTGTGGAGATGGCCAGTTTGTTCTGATTGCCGGTAATGGTGATTCTATTTTTAAGCGCCTAATGACTCTCATTGGTAGATCAGATTTGGGTGATGACCCTAGTTTGGCTCAAAACGATGGGCGGGCTAAGCGGGTCGCGGAGCTAGATGCTGCCATTAATGCCTGGACCAGTACTCTTACCTTAGACGAGGTTCTCAAAGGCCTTCTAGAAGCGGAAGTACCCTCAGGAAAAATCTATACCGCAAAAGATATTGCTGAGGATCCCCATTATCAAGCGCGCGGCGTTATTGAAACCGTGCAAGGAGCCGATGGTTTGAGTGTGCAGGTTCCTGGCATTATTCCAAAGCTCTCACAAACCCCTGGGTCGATTCGTTTTCGCGCTCCTACTTTAGGGGAGCATACTGATGCAGTGCTTCAATCTGCCGGCTTATCTGAAGAACAAATCGCAATCTTGAAAAAATCTGGGGTTCTTGCTTAGTGGAGCATGCTCTCGAGCTTTTTTTTTCATGGTTTGGGATGCCCTCTATTGGGCTGCCTGCAGTATTTATTAGTGCCTTTATTTCTGCCACCTTAATTCCTATCGGCTCAGAGCCAATTCTCTTTGGGTATACCTCAATCAACCCGGATTTATATTGGGTTGCCATCATGGTAGCTACGATTGGGAATACCTTAGGCGGCATGCTAGATTGGTGGTTAGGGTTGATTGCTCGTAATGGCTTTGAATCTATAAAAGGTCCAACCCATAGTCGAATGCAGCGTTGGCTGGAGGCGAGGGGACCCAAGATGCTTTTATTGTCTTGGATGCCTGGCTTTGGAGATCCCCTTTGCTTTGCCGCAGGCTGGCTACGCCTCGCCTGGTTTCCTTGTTTAATTTATATGTTTTTTGGGAAATTATTGCGGTATCTAACCATGACTTGGTTGTTAACTTTAGTACCTGAGAGTTTTTGGCACCAATTGGGCCATTGGTTGCATTTGGTATAAATCCATTCGTTGTATCCTATGTTTTTATCCCCCAACTCATTGAGAATATTGATATGTCTTCATTAAAAGGTAAAACAGCTCTGGTAACGGGCTCGACTAGTGGCATTGGTTTAGGAATGGCAATTGCCTTAGCCAAGCAGGGCGCCAACATTATGGTGAACGGCTTTGGTGAAAAGGATGATGCCATTGCAAAAATCAAGGCCTGTGGCGTAGAGGTGGATTATCACGGTGCTGATATGACTAAGCCCGCTGAGATCGAGGATCTGATTAAGCAAACTGAGAAGCGATTTGGCTCCTTAGATATTTTGATTAATAACGCTGGTATTCAGCATGTAGCCAATATTGAAGACTTTCCAACAGATAAGTGGGATGCCATTATTGCAATTAACCTAAGCTCTGCTTTTCATACATCACACCATGCACTTCCTGGTATGAAGAAGCGTAATTGGGGCCGCATTATTAATATTGCTTCTACGCACGGCTTAGTAGCTTCTACTCAAAAAGCTGCTTATGTTGCAGCGAAACACGGCATTATTGGTTTGACCAAAGTGACCGCTCTTGAGACTGCACGCACTGGCATTACTTGTAATGCGATTTGCCCGGGTTGGGTATTAACTCCCTTGGTACAAAAGCAAGTAGATGCACGCGCCGAGCGTGAAGGAATTTCTAATGAAGCTGCCAAGGTTGCATTAGTTTCTGAGAAGCAGCCTTCTGGAGAGTTTGTCGCTCCAGAGCAATTGGCTGCTTTAGCAGTGTTCCTCTGCGGGCCTGATGCCTCTGAAGTTCGCGGCGCTGCTTGGAATATGGATGGTGGTTGGACTGCTCAATAAGCCAAACCAAGCCTTGATCTTCTGCAGCCGAGTTTTACTCGGCTGTAATTTTTCTATCAGCAATAATCTTGCCCCACATAGCAGATTGACTTGCGATATATTTGGCTAGATCTTCTCTGCTACCAGGGTTGGGAGTTAAGCCGTGCTCAGCCAATTGTTTGTTGGTGGCCTTGTCGTTTAACACAGCAACAAGCGCCTTATTCCATTTCTCCAAAATGATATCTGGAGTTTTTGCTGGGGCAACAAACGCATACCAATTGCTAGCATCAAAACCAGGATAGCCAGATTCCGCGATAGTTGGAACATTCGGAAGAGTAGGTGCGCGCTTTAGACCTGTAGTTGCAATCGGAATTAACTTACCATTCTTGATATATGGGTCGGCTGTTGCAAGGGCAGAGTAATAGGATGAAACTCTGCCACCTAAAAGGTCGACCATTGCGGGGCTACCACCTTTATAGGGCACATGGACTGTATCGATATCAGCGCGTACGTTGAGTAATTCACCCTGTAAATGGGATGCTGAACCGCTTCCGGTTGATGCAAAAGTAATTTTTCCTGGATTCTTTTTCGCAAGAGCGATGTATTCCTTGAAATTCTTGACCCCAAGTTCCGGATTAACGACTAAGACGTTGGGAAAGGTCACGCCCATAGTAAGAGGTGCTAAATCTTTTTGGGGATCGTAGGGCAGTTTCATCAGATGGGGTGCAATCGATAGGGGCCCAATAGAGCCAAATAAGATTACAGAGCCATCCGCTGGCGCATTAGCAGTAAATGCATGAGCAATATTTCCGCCGGCACCTGGCTTATTGTCCACAATGACATTTTGGCCAAGATCCTCACCGAGCTTTTTTGCGATTACTCGGGCCGCACTATCGGCTGATCCTCCAGCAGCGAAGCCAACCACAATCGTAATGGTTTTCTTGGGTGGAAATTCTTGTGCATTAGCAGCTGAGGCAAGACCAAGACCTGCAATTACAAGAAAAGCAAATAGTTTATGAATGAATTGAGATGGCATGATAGCTTCTGTGTAGTTTATGGTTGGCACGGTGTTGCGTGCAATCTGTCTACTTTGCCTGCCATTAACAACTGGCTTGGCAAGATACGGCCAATTAAAGATTGCAGATCCTTGGAGCAGTCTAATAAAGCATCAATTTGCATATTAGTATGAAAGCCCATGAGGTCAAGCATGTGCACTAATTCTTCAGTGCAGATATTACCTGTAGCCCCTGGTGCATAAGGGCAGCCACCCAGTCCTCCTAGTGAGGAATCAAAACGATTAATGCCGGTATTAACGGCAGCTAGGGCGTTAGCAAGACCCATGCCTCGCGTATTGTGAAAGTGTAGTGTCCACTGCAACGCGGGGTATTTTTTTTGTACTACTTCGCACACTGCTTGAACTTGTGCGGGATTAGCCATGCCGGTGGTATCGCAGATCGTAATACCACGCACACCTGCTGCTGCAAAGCGATCGACCCAATGCATAAGATCTGGCAAAGAAGTCATGCCTGCCATGGGGCAGCCAAAGCTGGTAGAGAGGGAAATATTGACAGCAGTCTTCTCGCTATGTGCCAAAGTAATGACCGAGCTCAATCCTTGAAAAGAATCCTCGCGACTCATTTTGAGATTGGCTTGATTGTGCGCTTCGCTTACCGACATGACTAAATTAAATTCATCAACACCAACAGCTAGTGCACGCTCAGCCCCTCTGAGGTTTGGAATCAGAACGGTGTATTCAACGCCAGGGATGCGATCGATGCCTTGCATAACTGCCTCTGCATCGGCCAGCATTGGAATTGCTTTTGGGCTAGTAAAGGAGGTCACCTCAATCTTGGCGTAACCAGCGCGACTAAGACGATTAATGAGTGCAATTTTTTCCTCGGTGGGAATAAATGCGCTTTCTGCCTGAAATCCATCGCGGGTCACTACCTCTTGGATGTAGATTCTTTTTGAGCTTAAAGTGCTTGGGGTGCTTGTCATATCAATCAGGGGGTTTATGGCTCAAGATGGTCTAAGTCTCTATTTTAAGTAAGAATTCTGGATTTTGGCAGTATTGAACTAAATTAGCGGAATCGTTTATAGTTAGACCCATTATTACTCATAGGAGATCCTCTCATGGCTTCCATTTTGACCTCATTGGGACGTACTGTTTTAGCTGGTTTCGTACTCCTCATTCTCATCATCTTCGCTTTGGGCGGTAACTTTAGCTCTGCTGAATTGCCATTCATATTCCGTTGGCTGCATGTGATGTTTGGTGTAATGTGGATTGGTTTGCTCTGGTACTTTAACTTTGTACAAATTCCTTCGATGCCAAAAATTCCTGATGAGCAAAAGCCAGCGATTGGTAAGGTGATTGCCCCAACAGCATTATTTTGGTTCCGCTGGGCAGCACTCTTTACTGTTCTTACTGGTTTGATCGTATCTATTTTAAATGGCTACGCTCATCAAGCTTTCACATTACAAGCTCCATTTCGCGCAATCGGTCTAGGCATGTGGATTGCCGTGATCATGGCCTTTAACGTATGGTTCATCATTTGGCCAAATCAAAAGCGCGCTCTTGGTATCGTTGCTGTTGAGCCAGATGTTAAAGCTAAGTCTGCACGTGTTGCAATGTTGACCTCACGCATTAATACATTGCTCTCAGTGCCAATGTTGTTCTTGATGGTTGCTCAGTCACACAACACTACCTGGTTTGTGATCGTTTCTTAATCACTGCTTCAGTATTAAAGAAAAGGCCCGCAAAGCGGGCCTTTTTTATTGCAATCAACACTATTGCAATATGGGCGGCAGCTCTTTCGTCAGAGTGGCGCGTTGTGTGGTGGCCGATCCCAGTAATGCAAATCCTAGTAAGCTTCCATCAGGGGCTTCAAAGCGAGCCTCAATGCCACCTTCAATGGCAGTTGTTTTCCATTGACCATGAGCGTCTTGGGCTGGAGGAGAAACTACGGTTGGCAGTGCGGGAGTCTTTACCATGACGGGCATGGCAGGGTAGCTGAGTGCTGTGACTTGTCCAAGCAGTGTTGGTGCCAATGCTCGTGCAGCTTGCATGATGGGCATGACATAGGGGAGCACTAAGCCATCAACCTCTGCACAATCGCCCAACGAGTAAATATTGCTAGAGCTGGTTTCTAGTTCACGATTCACCTGAATGCCTAATCCAGTCTTTACTCCTGCAGCTTTAGCTAAATCTAATCTAGGTTTTAAGCCAACTGCAGATAAGGTCACATCGCAAGTAATTGAATCACCATTGGCTAGGCTAATTTGGAGGGCATCACCATTGCGATTAACGCTTTGGACAGTAGTGGAGAAGTGCCATCGGACACCAACCTCACTGAGTTTAGTTTGGAGTGCTTTAGCTGCGGCTTCAGGTAACAGACGACCAAGCGCCTGTGGGGCTAGGTCAATGACATCAACCTCATAGCCGGCTAAAACTAAATCATTTGCAAACTCGCAGCCAATTAGTCCAGCCCCAAGAATGGCGACTTTCTTCTTATCTTTAATAGCCTTGCGAAATTTTTCATAGTCCTCTAGATCATTTACAGTGAAAACTTCACTGACAGCATTGCCTTCTAAAGGTATCCGCATTTGGTCTGCACCCAAGGCCAAGACCAATTTTCCATAAGAGACCGGACCCTTACTGGTTTGCAGTGTTTTTCCAGCAGCATCAATTGCGCTGACGTTGGTTTGAGAGAGGATATTGATTTCTAACTGCACGGCCATTCCTTCTGCTGGGGTTGAAATCAATTGAGAAGCTTCTTTTTTACTAGCAAGCGCCGTCGAGAGCATGGGTTTAGAGTAAAAATAACCAGGCTCGCGTGTGATTAAGGTGATGGGTGCAACTTTGTCTAATTTGCGAATTTCACGAATTAGAGTGTATCCAGCCAAGCCGCTGCCAATAATGACAATGGTGGATGAATCAGTGATGTTTTGAGTCAAAGCTAAGCTCCCAATTAAAGCAAATGGATCAATAACACTAGAACAGTGGAAGCAATTAGCCTACCTGAACCATTTCAAAATCAGATTTTGCTACACCGCAGTCTGGACATTCCCAGTTTTCAGGTACATCAGCCCAAGCCGTCCCTGCGGCGATGCCGTCCTCCGGTAAGCCTTTTGCTTCGTCGTAAATGAAGCCGCATACGATACATTGCCAAGTTTTCATATTTTTTCCTTCAATATAAGACCCTCAGTTTAAATTTAAATGAGAATTATTTCTTGGGCGCCTTATCTCTAGATAAAATTGCCTGACCCCTTAATATTCGGCAAATTCCCTCAATTCTTGTTAAAGTCTGCGTTCTCACTATTTATTACGAAAAAGGCTTCAGATGTCAGGCAAAGAAATGATGTTTACCCCAGTGAGCCTTGGCTCAATCCAACTCAAGAATCGTTTAGTAATGGCGCCATTAACCAGAATGCGCGCTATTGCAGGAGATGTTCCAAATCCCTTAGCAAAAACTTACTACGCACAGCGTGCTAGCGCGGGATTGATTATTACAGAGGCAACCCAAATTTCTCCTTTGGGCATGGGCTATCCTGCAACCCCCGGAATTTACTCAGCAGACCAAACGGCTGCTTGGAAGGAAATTGTGTCCGCTGTTCATGCAAAAGGTGGATCGATCGTAGCTCAGCTATGGCACGTTGGCCGCATTTCTCACTCTTCTCTCCATCCTGAGCAGGGCTTGCCAGAGGCACCTTCCGCTATTACGCCTGCTGGCCAGACTTACGGTGCGGATTGGAAACTGCACGACTATGAAACACCCAAGGCAATGAGCACTGCTGATATCGCACGACTCCTAAAAGAATTTGAGTCTGCAGCGCAAAATGCGAAGGCAGCAGGTTTTGATGGAGTTGAAATTCATTCGGCGAATGGTTACCTACTAGATCAATTCTTGCAAGATAAAACCAATCAACGTACTGATGAATATGGCGGCTCGATAGAAAATCGTCTACGTTTATTAGGCGAAGTCATTGAGACTGTCTCTAAAGTCTTTTCAAGTGATCGCGTGGGCGTACGTCTTTCTCCTTACGGCAGTTTTAATGACATTAGCGATAGTGACCCGATTGCACTCTTTACTGCTGCCGTTAAAAAGTTGAATGGCTATGGCCTAGCGTATGTTCATATGATCGAGCCCCGTGCAACCAGTGCAGGTGGCGGCGATCAGGTAAATGAGGAGGCTCCAGTAACTTCAGAGCTTTTCCGTACAGCCTATCAAGGTAAATTTATTACTGCAGGCGGCTATGACCAAGCATTAGGTGAGAAAGTTTTAGAGGAGGGTTTGGCTGATGCCGTGGCTTATGGCCGAATTTATATTGCGAATCCAGATTTAGCGGAGCGCTTTAAACAAAACGCTCCTCTGAACCCATACAACCGCGCTACATTTTATGGCGGCAATGAAGTTGGGTATACCGATTACCCAAGTCTCTAAGTTTTAAGATCTATTAATAAGCCCTGCTTTTGAGAGGTGGGGCTTATTTTTTGTCTTCGGTATCTTTTAATAGATCAAAATGATTGGCAACAAGCAGTAATGCAATTGAGGCGCACCCCATTGCAAAAAATTGCCATTGATGCAACATCGCAGTACCAACTACCGTCATCAGGGATGTCCATCCCACAGCCATCTTAGCTCTCTTGGAAAGCGGTTTCATTCTGTAATCGCCTTTACTTTGCTTAACATGCGACGAAGTGTATCGTCTTTCACAACATAATGTTGCCATAAAGCTGCCAATGCATGGGCGCCAATCAAGAAGTAAAGGGTATTTCCTAAAAACTCATGAATCCCTTCAACGAGTTTTTTCATTTCTGAGTTTGGGGTCAGCATTTGAGGCCAAACTAAACCAAAGAAATGAATTTCCTTACCGCCATACTGAAAATACAGGAAGCCAAAGATAGGGGATATCAATAGCAGGGCATAGATGAGCCAATGCATTGCTGTAGCTAAAGAAACGAATATAGGCTTAGGGTTCGTTGGCTTAGGGACGCCATAGATGAAACGCACCATCAGACGAAGAGCCATTGCTAGAAAAATGAGCTGTCCAATCATGCCATGAATGGATTTACAAAGCTCACGTGGCTCGCTTCCCTTGGGGAATTGACCTTTTAGCTCAATGGCAATACATGCTGCGATTACGAGTAGAAATACAAACCAGTGAAGAAAGATGGAGGCGGGGTGATAGCGGGTTGTGGACATTTTCGTTGTTATTAGTTGAGACAGAACCATCATAAATGATAATGAATCTCATTAACAATAACAACTATATGGGTAATTTCCCTATGCCAGGGCTACAGAAAGGGGGATTGGCGGACTAATTAAGCCTTACCTTTGCGCTGAGTTCGTTCGCTAGACCCCTTTTATCAATCTGGGAGAGTCTGAGGGCCTCAGCTTCAAAATCAAGCTGACCTGGGTGAAATTCATCATCGTTCTGCAGATGAATGACATAAGTCCAAACCAACTCGCGACCGCGGTTCTTAAAGACGTCTACTACACGTTTCATATTTACCGCCTATATGGTGATGCTTAATGACTTCTGGCAGAAGGTTTTTCTACTTCCATCTGGGGATTTAATGATTGTTTCAGTATCAGAAGATTGCGAGGTTCAATGCGGATGATGCCTCCTCTAGGGCTATCAATATCTGCAATCAGAAAAAATGATACAGAAATCACAAAAGGAAAAATCATGAACAGAGCGATATTTTTTTTAAAGTTGCGGGCGCCAAATCCAACTAATAGGTTTGCACAGACAGAAATGGCTGCCATCAATGCCCATGCAGTATTCGGGATACGGTTCCACCAGGCAGCCTGAACATAACCTTGTGAATTGAAGACATCATTCATTCCTGAGGCAACTAGTGCAATAGTGTTTGTTTGATTCGCTCTGACATATGGGAGGATTTCATTCCAGAGTGCTGCTTGAGTTTCATCAGTTTTTTGACGAATCTCGTGGATCTGTTCAGAGTTCTTTATAGAGTAGAACTGGATACGTAAATCGACGTAATGATTCAGGAGTGACTTGGTGCTGACAGCTATCTTGGGCGGCAGTAAGTCCACCCTAAGGTATTCCGTAGCGATTGCATTCGCTTCACCTTCCTCGAGTAATTCACGTTGATCATGACGATCAATGGCCATCGAGAAAGTAAAGCCAATAATTAATGCTAGGAGACTTAGTGTAGCTGTTTGAATAATTCCCAGGTCTTCTGAGGTCTCAGTATCTTTAGTCCGATAGTGGCTGAGTACTGCATTGCCAAACCAAACAGAAAGCGCGAAGACAAGAAGGGAAATTCCAAAAACAAGTAGAGGGTAGTTGAGTAGCTGATTAATTTAAAAAGTTCCTGGATACAAAATATCTTTAGTGATGTTTTGAATATCGCGATGGCCGGTAAATGCCATAGTGATATCTAATTCATTATGGATTAATTCTAGGCACTTGGTAACGCCGGCTTCCCCCATAGCGCCTAAGCCATACAAGAAGGGCCTACCAATCATCGTGCCACGCGCACCCAGTGCCCAGGCTTTCAAAACATCTTGTCCTGAGCGAATGCCGCCATCCATCCAAACCTCAATGTCTTTTCCAACCGCGTTAACAATTCCAGGCAAAGCTTGAATGCTAGAAACAGCACCATCCAATTGGCGCCCTCCATGGTTAGAAACAATTAAAGCATCCGCGCCAGAGTTAGCTGCAAAACGCGCATCGTCCTCATCCAATATTCCCTTAATAATGAGCTTGCCACCCCATAATTTTTTAATCCATTCCACATCACCCCAATTTAAGCCTGGGTCGAATTGCTCTGCGGTCCAAGAGGATAGAGAGGACATATTGCCGACACCGGTAGCGTGCCCAACAATATTACGGAAGGTTCTACGAGGTGTCATTGCCATTCCCATGCACCAACGGGGTTTGGTTGCCATATTGATCATGTTCGCAAGCGTAAGCTTAGGTGGGGCAGAAAGACCATTCTTTAGGTCTTTATGACGTTGCCCCAAGATTTGCAAATCTAAAGTTAAAACGAGAGCAGAGCATTTAGCTGCTTTTGCGCGTTCGATGAGACGCTCAATGAAGCCACGATCTTTCATGACGTATAACTGAAACCAGAATGGCTTAGTGGTGTGTTCAGCTACATCTTCAATTGAACAAATGCTCATAGTCGACAAGCAGAATGGCACACCAAACTTTTCTGCTGCTTTGGCTGCCAAAATTTCGCCATCAGCAATTTGCATTCCAGTAAGGCCGGTGGGGGCAAGTGCTACAGGCATAGTAACTTCTTCGCCAACCATGGTAGTTTTAGTTGTGCGGTTGGTCATATTGACCGCTACACGTTGACGTAATTTAATTTTCTGAAAGTCAGATTCATTTGCGCGGTAGGTCGACTCGGTCCATGAGCCTGAGTCCGCATAGTCATAAAACATCTTGGGGGTGCGTTTTTTGTGGAGTACGCGTAAGTCTTCAATATTGGTAATGATTGCCACAATGTATCCTTCTATGAAACGCCTCTTGAGTGGGGCATTTGTCTAATTAAGCTCTATCTTAGCAATACCGCAGATTTGTTTCTACAATGCTAAGGTACTCCTTCATTGGGGGCCTCAAATACCTATTCATCTTTGATTCTTCTGAATGCCCCAACTTAATTTAGCAACTATCGCTTATCTGTTAACTGCTACGGCCTTATGGGCTGGTAATGCAATTGCAGGCCGCGTTTTGGTTGGTAGTGTTTCGCCGATTACTTTGAGTACAGTGCGCTGGGCTTTGGCGGCCCTGTTACTACTTCCTTTTGGTTGGCGTGTATTGAAGCCTGGTAGTGATTTTTGGCAAAATAAAAAACGCTTTTTGCTGTTAGGTCTATTTGGAGTTGGTAGTTACAACGTCCTTTTATATCTTGCTCTACAAACCTCGACAGCCATTAACGTTACTTTGATCGGCGCTAGCATGCCAATTTGGATGCTCATGATTGGTGCTATCTTTTATGAGACAAAGCCTAATCTCTTACAGATGGTGGGTGCAGTAGTCTCCATGATTGGAGTAGGTATCGTGTTGAGCAGAGGAGATCTGGCTACTTTGCTATCGATGCAACTGGTGATGGGCGATCTCTTTATTGTGTTAGCCACGATTTTGTGGGCCACTTACAGTTGGATGCTGACTCGACCTGGCTCTAGCACTGAGCGTCAATGGCCTTGGGCTGATTTCTTATTCGGACAAGTATTGGTTGGTCTTTTGTGGACTGGATTATTTGATGGCATGGAGATTGCTGCTGGACATGCATTTCTAGATCTTAATTTGTGGACTGGATCCTTGATTTTGTTCGTTGCAGTTGGCCCATCTCTCATTGCTTATCGCTGTTGGGGTTTGGGTGTTAATGGGGCGGGTCCGACTATGGCTGCCTTCTTTGCTAATTTCATTCCCTTGTTCACCGCCTTGTTCTCTGCTGCCATGCTAGGTGAGCCACCGCAATTATTCCATGGGGTAGCCTTCACTTTAATTGCCTTAGGTATTTGGGTGTCCTCTAGCAAAAAGCGCTAGCGTACTGGGCAAGAATGGATGCCTACCTAGGTAAGAATCTGAAAAAAACAGTAAAGTTATTCCTTTTCATTCCTCAAAATGATGTGAGTTTATGGTTGATGTTTTAGTGATTGGTGGCGGTAATGCTGCTTTATGTGCCGCTCTAATGGCACGAGAAGCTGGCGCTAGCGTGCTGCTATTAGAATCTGCGCCCAAGGAGTGGCGAGGCGGAAATTCTGCGCACACCAGAAACATTCGTGCCATGCATGATGCCCCTGAGGATGTGATGCTTGAATCCTACGCCGAAGAAGAGTACTGGCAGGATGTATTAAAGGTGACCAGTGGCCTTACTGATGAAAAATTGGCTAGACTGGTTATACGCGCTTCATCCCAATGCCGTGAGTGGATGAAACATCATGGGGTTCGATTTCAGCCACCCCTATCCGGAACCTTAAATCTTTCTCGCACGAATGCATTCTTCATGGGAGGTGGTAAGGCCCTGGTTAATGCTTACTATCGCAGCGCAGAAAAATTGGGAGTACAAATCCGTTATGACTCGCCAGTAGACTCAATCGACATCCAAGATGGGAAATTTATTGCTGCTTGTGTTGGAGCAGAGCGTATCGAAGCAAAGACCTGTGTGTTGGCTGCCGGTGGATTTGAGTCGAATCGTGAGTGGCTCAAAGAAGCATGGGGAGTCAATGAACTTGGAGAATCTCCCGCTGATAATTTCTTAATCCGAGGCACGCGCTATAACAATGGTGTTTTACTCAAGCAGCTGATTGCATTGGGCGCTGATTCCGTTAGCGATCCGACGCAAGCCCATATGGTGGCTGTGGATGCGCGCGCACCTTTGTATGACGGCGGTATTTGCACTCGTATTGATGCTGTATCGTTTGGTATTGTGGTGAATAAAAATGCCCAACGTTTTTCAGATGAGGGCGAAGACTTCTGGCCTAAGCGGTATGCATTTTGGGGACGCTTAGTCGCGCAACAGCCTGGCCAGATCGGCTACTCGATCATTGATTCAAAAGTATTGGGACGATTCATGCCCCCTGTATTTCCGGGTGAGAAGGCTGATACTCTTGAAGAGTTAGCGCGCAAGCTGGGCCTAGATCCAGCGGCCTTAGTGAAAACAATTCAAACTTATAACGCAGCATGTCAGGTGGGAACCTTTGATCACACCATCATGGATGACTGTCATACCATTGACTTAGAGCCGCCTAAAACCCATTGGGCATTACCAATCGACACTGCACCTTTTTATGCTTACGCCGTTCGTCCAGGAGTGACATTTACCTATTTGGGATTAAAGACCGATGAAACTGCAGCCGTTCGCTTGCAGGGTCAGCCCAGCAAAAATCTTTTTGTTGCTGGAGAAATGATGGCTGGAAATGTATTAGGTAAAGGTTATGCCGCAGGTATCGGCATGGCTATTGGTACAGTATTTGGAAGAATTGCAGGCACAGAGGCTGCTAAAGCAGCACTGGTACAAAATATGGAGGCTCAGCATGCAACAGCTTAAGTCTCTCATTCAAGAGGCAAGCGCATTAGCGGCGCCAGAGCAAGAAGCGGCTCGCATGTTGCAAATCTGTAACGCTTGTCGTTACTGCGAAGGATTCTGCGCAGTCTTTCCGGCGATGACTCGTAGGCTTGAATATTCACCCAGTGATGTCCATTATTTGGCTAACCTTTGCCATAATTGTGGCGCTTGTTTGCATGCCTGCCAATATGCTCCCCCACATGAGTTTGCAGTCAATATTCCACGTGTGATGGCGCAGGTTCGTAAAGATACTTATATGACGTATGCGTGGCCCAAATCATTTGGTAACTTATATCGTGCCAATGGGGTGGTAGTGTCTCTGTTGACCTCCCTAGCCATTATTTTCTTCTTGTTGATGACTTTATGGATGAGCGGTACTTTGAATCCCGGTCCGCTAGCAGGAAATTTTTATGCAATCTTTCCTCACAATACGCTTGCCCTGATGTTTGGAGCCGTCTTTGGTTTTTCAGTTCTGGCTTTGTTAATTGGCTTGATTGATTTTTGGAGAGGCATCACACCGGGCTCCGTCTCTGGTCAGGCTTTATCTGAAGCGACTCATGATGCCTTAACCTTGAAGTATCTTGGTGGCGGCCATGGAGATGGCTGTAATAACGAAGATGATGCATTCTCACTGTGGCGTAAACGCTTTCACCACTTCACTTTTTATGGCTTCATGCTGTGCTTTGCTGCCACTAGCGTAGCAACTCTGTATCACTATGTGCTTGATCTCCATGCACCTTATGCAATCACTAGTTTGCCAGTGGTCTTGGGAACGCTTGGTGGTATCGGCTTGGTAATTGGTCCTGTTGGATTGCTGTACTTAAACCTAGTTCGTAATGTAGATCATGGTGATGCTAGCCAGAGACCTATGGATCGTGCATTCATCGTGCTCCTGTTTTGTATTAGTGCATCCGGCTTGATATTGCTAGCCTATCGCGATAGTGCTTCGATGGCAGCATTATTGGCGATCCATTTGGGATTTGTGATGGGCTTTTTCTTGACAATGCCCTATGGAAAGTTTGCTCATGGTTTCTATAGGCTTGTAGCCTTGCTTAAAAATGCTGTTGAAAAGCGGCAAAAGAACCCTGCGCAATTTGGGGCGGATTAGGCTTGGCTAGCCCTCAGATTTCCCTGCTTGTTCTGCCTAGACCGCTCTAAATGGCTTAAATTGAGTCAATAAACCAGTTTGCAGTGCAAAAAATGCCCAAATCGGTATCATTTAGGGCTAATCACAGAAATTCCTAGGAAACTACTATGCCAGGCTTACTTCCCAATGTTGATCCAGATGGTTTATTAGAGTTCTCGGTTGTTTATACCGATCGCTCTTTAAATCACATGTCTGAAGAGTTCAAGCGCGTGATGGTCGACATCTCCAGCGTTCTCAAAGACGCTTATAACGCGAGCTCAGCAGTTATTGTTCCAGGTAGCGGCACTTTTGGCATGGAGGCAGTTGCCCGTCAATTTGCAAACAATCAAAAATGTTTAGTGCTGCGTAACGGTTGGTTCAGCTATCGTTGGACCCAGATTTTTGAACACTCCAATATTACAAGTGACGTAACCGTGATCAAGGGCCGTCAGTTGGAAAATTCCACACAAGGCGTATTTGCACCTGCACCGATTGAAGAGGTGGTTGCTTTTATTAAGAAAGAAAAGCCAGCGGTGGTTTTTGCACCCCACGTTGAAACTTCTGCAGGCATCATTCTTCCTGACGATTACCTCAAAGCGGTTGGTGAAGCAGTTCAGTCCGTCAATGGCTTATTTGTATTGGATTGCATCGCTTCTGGAGCTATGTGGGTTGATATGAAGGCTTGTAATGTGGATGTATTGATTACTGCTCCCCAAAAAGGCTGGAGTAGTTCCCCATGCTGCGCTTTGATTGCCCTTGGCGATAGAGCTCGTAAGAGCATTGATGCTACTCAAAGCACTAGTTTCTCAATGGATTTGAAGAAATGGCTACAAATCATGGAGGCCTACGAAAAGGGCGGCCATGTTTATCACACCACTATGCCAACAGACGCACTAAAGATTTTGCGCAATGTGATGAAAGAGACTCAATCCCTTGGCTTTGCAGCACTCAAAGCTAAGCAAGTAGAGTTGGGTACTAAAGTGCGTGACTTATTGATATCCAAGGGTTATCACTCTGTATCTGCAAAAGGCTTTCAGGCACCTGGAGTGGTAGTAAGTTACACTACAGATGCTGACATTCAGTCTGGTAAGAAATTTATTGCTCTGGGTATGCAAACTGCAGCGGGAGTTCCATTACAGTGCGATGAAAGACCAGATTTCCGGACCTTCCGCCTTGGCCTCTTTGGTTTAGAGAAATTGGCCCACGTCGATCGAACTGTAGGTCATCTGGCTGCTGCTCTTGAGAAGATTACCGAAGTAGAAGCACAACCTGCTTAAGCTTCAATTCTTCAGATTAAAGGCCATCAGATGATGGCCTTTTTCTTTGCCCGCCAAAAATAAAGCATTTATGACAGATTTTTGAGTATGATTAATTCATCCACACACTTTCTTGGAGAATTTCATGATTTCTCGTATCGCACGTCTTAGTTTGGCTTCCTTGATTTCTGTCGCTATCAGCCTTTCTCCAGTCGTAGTGATGGCTGCTGATCCAGCGCCTGCACCTGCTGCTGCACCTGCTGCTGCCCCAGCTCCAGCGGATAACGCTGCTTCTGAAAAAGCAGTAAAGAAACAAGCCAAGAAGCAGAAGAAGGCTGAGAAAAAATCAAAGAAGAAATCTAAGAAAAAAGCTAAGGCAGCTGCAGACACAGTGGCACAATAATCTACCGAAGCTTGACCCTGGCTTAGTTGAGGGTTTCTGCTCCATCGAAGTCATCAGATTTATTATTGTTTAATGACTTTTTTCTTGGCGCATCATTACGCACCAATAACCACATTGCAGCGATCACTAGTAACATGCCGCCAATTTGTACTGCAGTAATGGGTTCTCCAAGTACCAAGTAGCCCATAAAAATCGTAGACACTGGACCTACTATGCCTGCCTGAGCTACCAGTGGTGAGCCAATACGATTAATGGCAACCATAATCAGCAGCATAGGAATCACGGTACACACACCAGCGTTTAGAAGGCTTAACCAGTAGATTTGTGCAACCTGTTCAAACATGGCAGAGGGGTTGTAAATCGTTGACTGGAAGATGCTAAAGAATGCAGACGCAGAGCTTGCGTAAACTACTAAGCGCACGCTCCCGATTCTGCGGACCATTTCACCGGAGCCAATCATGTAAATAGCATAGGAGCAGGCGCTAGCAAATACCAAGAGCATTCCATACCATGCATGAATTCCAGTAGAGCTAGCATCTTGAATAAAAACGACAAAGACGCCTACGTAGCCAACGATTAGGGCATACCACTGTAATCGTGAGATTGGTTTGTGTAGAACAAAATGGGAGATGACTAAAACAATTGTTGGCGTGAGATATAAAACTATCCGCTCTAGACCTGCAGAAATATATTGCAAACCAATAAAGTCAATATAGCTTGAGAGGAAGTAACCCAAGAATCCTAGAAAAAATAATTTACCCCGATCGAGCCAAGAGATGGGGGCCATGGTTTTTCTGCGCGACTCCCACCAATAGACTGCCCAAAACATAGGTAACGCCATCAACATACGTAAGGCGATGAGTGTTTCTGGATTAATCCCATAGCCAAAGCAGAGTTTGACTAAGATGGCTTTTCCTGAGAAAAGGACTGAACCCACTGCGGCCATTAACATGCCGTAAAGGTAGTGCTTGCGATGAACTGTGCTGACTGAATGCATACCGTTTTATAACAGTTTATTTAATAGGCTTCTCATTTCTAAGATGGTTTCGGAAGGAGTCAGACCTATGGGCCCAACACCTTGTTCGACTAGGCTATCGGCAGCACTTGCATGAAGCTCGACAGCAAGCTGAGTCGCTTGCCATAAATTGAGCTGGTGACGCACACCCTGAGCTGCCATTGCTGTAATGCTGCCAGTCAGAACATCCCCCATTCCGCCAGTTCCCATGCCAGGATTTCCGGCAAGACACTGAAATGGCGCATGATGTGGTGATGCAAGCAGGGTATGCATTCCCTTTAAGACCACAATAGATTGAGTGTGCTCAACAAGCTTATAAATAGACTCTATGCGATTTTCTTGTATTTGTACTGTTGATGCATTGAGTAATCTGGCTGCTTCTCCCGGGTGAGGGGTTAATACCGTCATCCCTGGAAATTGTTGGTTACGCTTTTGCAGGGTAATCAGTAATTCTTTTGAAGCAGCGATGAGATTGAGTGCATCAGCATCAATCACTAGAGGAATATTTGGATAGATTAGGGCAGCTTTTAGCCAGTCAGGGGCTAAGGTAGAATTTCCGAGACCAGGTCCAATAGCAATGACATCTGGCTTATGAAGGTTTAAAGTCTTTTGATTGTAGGCGTCTGCCAGCTCAATCATGAGCTCTGGAAAAGTAGTATCAACATGTGCCGATGCTCGATCAAGCATTTCTAAAATAGTCCACCCTGCACCAAGATGCAGGCAGGCATTGCCAGCAAGTAAAAGAGCGCCAGCCATTCCTGGCGCGCCACCAATGAGCAAAGCCTTGCCAGCATCACCCTTATGTTCACTAGGCCCACGCCTTAGGCGTGTTGCAAGAGCGAGTGCATCTAGCTTGGCTGGTAAACGAGTCATCTTCTTAGTATCGCTCTCATTCTGGGTTTAATCTTATTGTAAGAGAGAGTATGCTGAGTTGATGAAGATTCAATTCCTTGGCGCTGCAGGTGAGGTAACGGGTTCACGCCACTCAGTAGAAGTGATGGTGGCAGGAGCTCGCAGACGTTTTATGGTTGACTATGGAATGTTTCAGGGTGGACGCGAAGCAACGAATAAGAATGTAGAGCCCTTACCATTCCTTGCGGCAGAGCTAGATTTTGTAGTCTTAACTCACGCTCATATTGATCACAGTGGTTTATTACCACGCTTATGTGCCCAAGGTTTTAAGGGCCCCATTTATTGCACAAGCGCAACCTATGAATTATTAAAAATTCTTTTGCCAGATAGTGCCTATCTTCAGCGTTCTGATGTCGATAGGGCAGAGCGGAAACAAAAACTAGGCAAGTGGCATGGAGATATGCCGGTAGCACTGTACTCTAGAGAAGAGGTGGAGGTGACGCTATTGCAATTTGAGACTCTAGAGTATGGTCAATCTCTCGAATTAGCTCCAGGACTTGTATTGGAGTTTCATAACGCCGGGCACATTTTGGGCTCAGCTATCGCCGTGATGGATATTACCGAAGACAATCAAAAGAAAAAGCGTTGTGTGTTTTCAGGGGATATTGGCATGAAGGGTAAAGTTCTGATGCCCGATCCAGACCTGATTGCGCAGGCTGATGTGGTAGTGGTTGAGTCAACCTATGGAGATCGACTCCATCGTGATTTGCAGGCGACACAAGATGAGTTGGTAGAGGTGATCTGCTCTACGATGGCCGCACATGGCAATATCGTGATGCCAGCTTTTGCGGTTGGCCGCACACAAGAAATTTTATTTCTTTTAATTGATTTAGTTAAAAAAGGCCGCCTACCTCATTTAAATATCTGGGTAGACTCTCCGATGGCAACGGCTGCCACTCATCTTACCCAGCATTTTTTCTCTCAATTGGATAGCCAATCACAAGACACCTTTAAGTGGTTTAAGGCTAATCCCCAGGCTGTTGATTTGCGTTTTATTGCTGATGTAGAAGAATCGAAAGCGCTAAATAAGATTAAAGGCGGGGCTATTATTATTTCGGCGAGTGGTATGTGTGATGCTGGTCGCATTATTCATCATCTAGCAAGTAATTTACCTCATGAGAAAAATGCCATCATCATTACTGGTTTTCAGGCATATGGAAGCTTGGGTAGACGTTTAGTGGATAGGGCCAAAAAAGTACGTTTATTTGGCGAGGAGGTTTTGGTTAATGCCTCGATTCATACGATTGGTGGTTTATCGGCCCACGCAGATCAAGCAGGTTTATTAGAGTGGCTTCAGGGCTTTGATGTCGCCCCTCAAACGATCTTTGTAGTTCATGGTGAGCCTGAATCATCTTCTGTGCTTGCTCAATGTATTCGGGAGAGCTTAGGATGGAGAAATGTCATTATTCCCGAGCGCTTGCATACCTATGAGTGTTAGTTCATCGCCGATGCAGATTTATTCTGCCACTCTAGCGCCTTGAATTTGATGTCTTTGCATGGCCTGAGCGACAAATCCAGATTGTTTTAATTCAGTAATCAAAGCGCTTAAATAGACATTAGTGGCTTCGTAGCTAGGCCTTGCTTTTGGAATACCAATAGCTTGATTAATCACCATAAATCGTCCTGGCAGCATACGCAAGTCTTTATAGCGCTTAGCATCACTTTCTAATTGTTGCTTGACACCGGCAGCTACATTGCCTTTGCCAGCCATAAAGTCATCTATCACAGCTTGTGAGCTAGCGGCTCTGAGTAAAGTTGCGTTTTTAATTTCTCGTGTCAGAAATAAATCATAAGCACTGCCTTTGCCAACCACAATTTCATTGCTCGCTACATCTACCTCATCATTTTGCTTTAAAGGAGAGCTTGCTTTGACCATATAAGCCCCCTCAATCTGTATGTAGGGCGGTGTGTAGCTGATATCGGCGCCACGTACTGGATCAATTGCAACAAAAATAAGATCAATATTCCCAGTCTTGATAGCGTCCACTGTAGCCCCGGCGCTTTTGAATGGAATCAACTCGACTGGTAGGCCTGTGCGTTTGCCAATCTCTTTGGCAATATCGATGGAGACACCTTTTAAGTTTTTACTAACAGGGTCTTCATTGGCAAGCACTGGATTGCCCAAATTAATGCCAACGCGAAGGATGCCTGTTGGGGCAAATGAGGTGAGCGTATTGGGATCCATTTTTTTCATTGCAGGTAAAGTTTGGCCAAATGTCAGCTGTGAGAGACATAGAAGAGTGAGGCTGAGTAAATATTTCATAGGAGATGGGATAAAAAAACCGCGGATGACCGCGGTTTCATTTTACTTTCAAGGAAATTACTTCTTTACATCAGCCGCAGGTGCTGCTGCCGGTGCGGTTGGGGCAGCTGCAGGGGCATCTTTTTTAGCTTCTTCAATATGGGTTGCTTCAGCACCATGTTTTTCGCCGCCCATATCAATATTACCGTCGCCTTTAAGGAGTAAATAGGCGGTGGCACCAACTAATACAAGTACCATGATGATGATTGAACGGTTGCTCATTGCTTTTCCTTCAGTTTGGTTTAAATTGGGTCAATATTAACCCTTGTTCTGTGTGGGGTAAATCCCAAGATGCCCTAGGAACCCGCTTGATAGTCTTTTCTAGGTATTAATACTCATTTTTAAGCGCTCTTGGAGGAAATTTTTCCCTCAAGTAGCAAAGGGTAAGATGGTATTAATCCGCCGTGTAAGGTAGTTATATGAGCCCTAAACTTCCCACCAATAATTCTCAGACCATTACTGACTTTTTAAATCTTAAAAAAAGTCAAATCTCTGAACAGAGTTCAGCCGAGTCTTATAAGTTTGCCTTTGATGATGAGGCCTTCTTATCTCGTCGAGAAACTATTGGCATTCGCTTTGAGTTGGAGTTATTAAAGCCTGAAATTTTGCTCCATGAGCACGGTATCGATCATACGATTACCGTCTTTGGCTCTACTCGCTTTGTCAGCCATGAAAAAGCAGTGGAGATGGAGAAGGAGGCTAAGACGCCTGAAGCGATAGAGGCAGCAAAAAAAGCTTTACTCCATAGTCAGTATTACGAATCAGCACGCGAATTTGGTGGCTTAGTTGCTGCTTACAATGCCACTCAAGATCAGGGCAAAAATAAACTCTACGTCTGTACCGGCGGCGGTCCTGGAATCATGGAGGCCGCCAATCGCGGAGCATTTGAGGCTGGTGATCAGACCATTGGATTTAATATTAGCTTGCCAAGAGAGCAGCATCCCAATCCCTACATTAGTCCTGGCTTGAGTTTTCGCTTTCATTACTTTGCTTTACGAAAGATGCATTTCATGCTCAGGGCAAGGGCAATCGTGGCATTCCCGGGCGGGTTTGGATCATTTGATGAGCTTTTTGAAGTACTTACCTTGATGCAGACTAAAAAAATAGAGCGCTTTCCAGTCATTTTGCTTAGCAAAAGTTTTTGGACTGAAATGATCCATTTTCAGCAGATGGTCGAGTTTGGGGTGATTGAAGAATCTGATATGCAGGTCATTCATTTTGCAGAGACGGCGGCAGAGGCTTGGAAAATCATTCAAGACTGGTATCAGTTGGCCTAGCAAGACTGGGCTCGCCTGTAAAATGGTCGAAAGGCCATTTATGACACGACTAGAAGTCAGTAAAGAATGAAGAAGATCTGGGATGCCATCATTATTGGTGGCGGTGCCGCTGGGCTATTTTGTGCTGGTGTCGCTGGCCAATTAGGTAAAAAGATTTTGGTTCTTGATCACGCTCCAGTCCTGGGGGAGAAGATCCGGATTAGTGGCGGCGGCCGTTGTAATTTCACGAACCTTCATAGCAGCCCCGCCAACTTTCTTTCACTCAACCCCCATTTCATTAAAAGTGCACTAGCAAGATATCCATCGCAGGCATTCATTAAACTTGTTACATCGTACAGAATTGGCTATCACGAGAAGCATCAGGGCCAATTATTTTGCGATGATTCTGCTAAGCAGATCATTGAGTTACTGTTTTCTGAATGCAATCAGGGCGGGGTAGTGATCCGCAATCCAGTGCAGATTCAATCAATCAGCCAAGACCCATCACACTGGTCTGTGCATACTAATGATGGTATTGAAATTACCAAAGCAGTGGTTATGGCAACTGGTGGCTTGCCTGTGCCAGCAATTGGCGCAAGTGCTTATTCATTAGATATTGCAAAGCAATTTGACCTAGCAGTCATTGATCCAAGACCAGCCTTGGTACCACTTTCCTTTACTGCAGATTCATTTGGCGGCCTGAGTGAGCTGGCTGGTTTGAGCGTTCCCGTCAGAATTGCCTCGGGCTCTAAGGGCTACCGCTATGGTGCATGCCGGTTTACTGAGGATTTATTGCTCACCCATAAGGGTTTATCAGGTCCAGCAGTACTTCAAGCTAGTAGTTACTGGGAAGAAGGGGAACCCATTCATATTGATTGGTTAGGAGCCATTGAACGCCCTGGTGGGTTTAATTACGATGAGTTATTCAACCATGAAGAAAATCATGTAAAGCTTGTCGAGACCATTCTGGCTGCTGCTTTGCCGCAGCGCTTAGCAAAAGCATTTGCAGATCAAAAAAATCTTCTAGGAAAAAAATGGGCAGAGGTTTCTAAAAAGGATCGACAAGCCTTAAAAGAGTTAATCACCAATTGGTCAGTGAAGCCTGCTGGTACATTAGGCTGGAAAAAAGCAGAGGTAATGCTTGGTGGCGTTGATACTAAAGAGCTTGATGGGCAGACTATGGAATCTCGCAAGCATGTTGGCTTATTTTTTATTGGCGAGTGCGTTGATGTCACAGGTCATTTGGGTGGCCATAATTTCCAGTGGGCCTGGGCGAGCGGTTTTGCTTGCGCCCAAGCGCTGTAACGCTCAAGAAGGGTCGCTTTACTTCTTTCTTTTCTCGCGCGAACGAATGTTTAAAAGCTCGACTGAGAGTGAGAATGCCATTGCAACATAGACGTAACCCTTCGGGATATGCACCCCCATACCTTCTGCTATGAGCACCACCCCGACAACGGTCAAGAACGATAGGGCTAAGACTTTAATAGAGGGGTGACGATGAACAAAGTCGCCAATAGACTTTGCTGCAACCAGCATGATCAGTATGGATGCCAAAACCGCAGCAATCATGATTCCAATTTCATCAACCATACCAACAGCTGTAATCACGCTATCTAGAGAAAAGATGATATCTAGTAAACCAATTTGCAATACAGATCCTACGAATAATGCAAACATGGATTTTTTTACATTTTGTTCATTGACCCTGGCATCACTATCATGAGGTTCACCTAGTTCCACCTCGGTATAGATTTCTTTTGAAGCTTTCCAGATTAAGAAAAAGCCTCCCAGTAGCAAAATCAAATCTCTACCACTTAGGGCATGATCAGCAATTGAGAAGAAGGGGGTAGTCAGGCCCATCACCCAGGACAAGCTGAGCAACAATAGGATGCGGGTAACGAAGGCAAAGATGAGGCCAAAGCGGCGAACTTTTTCCCGAATCTCTAAGGGCAGTCTATTGGCAATGACGCTAATAAAAATGATGTTATCGATGCCAAGAATAATTTCCAGGCAACTGAGTGTCAGAAAGGCGATCCAGGTATTGGGGTCGCTCATCATGATAAGTAGGCTTTCAATCATTTTCTATTCTGTTAAAGTGACATTCAGGTAAAGTGTATCTAAGTAAATACTAGAAGTAATTTCTATGCAGAAGCCCATACAACTTATCAGGACATTACTGCTTTGCTGCCTGGTGGTTTGGGCTTTTCCTGTGCAGGCTGCCTATCCTGATAAACCCATCAAGATCATTATTGGTTTTCCTGCGGGAGGCCCTTTGGATGCCCATATCCGCCTGTTGATTGATAAGTTGCAGGCTTCGCTGGGTCAGACAGTCATCGTTGACTATAAGTCGGGTGCTGGTGGTGCAGTAGGAGCACAATTTGTGGCGCAAGCTCCTGCCGATGGTTACACAGTGCTCTTGGCTAATACCGGAACTATGGTCATCAATCCTGCGATCTACACAAAATCACCTTATGACACTTTAAAAGACTTTCAGCCGATTGCGAGAACTGCGCAACAACCATTAGCGCTCATTGTGAATAAAGATGTTCCTGTGAATTCCTTAAAAGAATTTATTGCTTATGCCAAAGCCAATCCTGGGAAGTTAAATTATGGTTCAGCAGGTAATGGCGGTATTTCCCACTTGGCAGCAGAAATGCTAAAAAGTGAGACAGGGATATTCATGGTGCACATTCCATTTAAAGGTAGCGCACCTGCCTTTACTGATTTAATCGCTGGCCATGTGCAGTTCATGGCCGAGTCAGTTCCCCAGGCGGCAAATTATGCTAACCAGGGAAAGGTCAAAGCATTAGCAGTGACCAGTTCAAAGCGCAATCCAGCCTTGCCTAATACGCCCACAGTGCTAGAGACTGGTGTTGCGAATCTAGAGGTTGTAGGTTTTTATGGAATCTTAGCGCCCAAAGGTACTCCGCCGGATGTCACCAATAAATTAAGCCAGGCATTTAAAGAGACGCTGGAGTCACCTGAAATTCAGAAAAAAATGATTGACCAGGGTGCCGACCCAGCCTATTTAAATGCAGATCAATTCACAAAGTTTCTTGCCGCAGAAATGCCGCGTTGGGCAAAAGCAGTGAAGCAAGCTGGGGCTAAGCTCGACTAATACTAGCTTGCTTGATTTCTCATCCAATCGGCAGTATTAAAAAGCGCCTCTTCTAGTTGTTTGGCAATACCACCTTCAATACCGCATTCTTCAAGTGCTTGGTACATGCATGCCAGCCACTGATTGCGCTCGTTTAGCCCTATCTGATAGGGCAGGTGTCTCGCTCGAAGCATAGGATGTCCATACTTAGGAGAGTAGATGTCTGGACCACCCATCCAGCCCGTAAGGAAAAATTTGAGTTTTTCTCGTGATCCCGAAAGATCCTGGGGGTGCATTGCGCGCAGCTCACCAAACCCTGGCTCTAGAGTCATTAAATCATAGAAGCGGTCGACTAGTTCATCAACCTTGTCAATGCCCCCAATGGCCTCGTAGATGGTTTCCCTCTTGCTCATACTGTCATATTAATGCTTTAAATTAGGATAATTGGCAGTCTGCCAATTTCGGTATAGAGTGAAGAAGAGGTATTTAATAAACCCTTATTGCTAGGAGCTTAAAAATGGATCCAAAAGATTTGCAAAAGTGGCAACGTGAAAAGGCAAAAGAGCTTTTTGACTACTCCCATACTTTATTAGAGGCCGCTAAAAAACTGAGCGAGCATCACATGGCCGAGATGGAGTGGGGCATGAAAAATGCGCTAGATAGCGCAAAATCAGCCGCTAAAAATGATCTTGCGAAATTGAAGAGCTTGCAAGAGGATGCCACCAAAGAGGCTGCTAAGCGTGCAGCGGTCTATCAAAAGAAAGTCAAATCTGTTTTGAAGGACCTTGGTGAAGGTGCGGCTGATGAAACAGAGAAGCATCTCGAAAAAGTGCGCGCCTCCTTAGTAAGTTGGCTCGAAGAAGCCGAAAATAAAATGCCTGCACATGCCGACAAGATATCAAAAGTCGTTAATGAAATGTCTGTAACTGGTCAGAATATGTTTAAAGAGGGACGCCGCATTGTTAATCAGGTTGCGGATACAGCGGAAAAAAATATTGATGAGTTAGTTAAAAAATCGTCTGGCTCGAAGACAAAGTCAGATTAATTTAGTAGCTACAAGCCAGAACCGCCCTGATATAGGGCGGTTTTTTATTTCCAGCCTTGTATCCAAAGTTCGCTATTAGTGAGATCTCTCCAGGAAATGACGGTAGTTTTCTGGGAGTAGACCGCTTCAATTTCTACAAACTCAATTTTTTCATTTGGCTGGTCTGGAAGAATGACCTTGCTCACTAAGAAGTGTTTTTGTTTGGCAATCGGTTTTACTGCCGTCCATTTCGTTAATAGTAATTTTTTAGGGCTTAAAGGGTTCATTGATATTGAGTCCCTATAGTTCAGAACATTCATACTGCTGACCTTGGTCGACAAGTAGGCCTGATGAAGGTATAAACACAATTCTGGACTCTTGTAATTGGACTAGGCAATCTTGAGCAAAATAGCTTTGCTTTCCCAGGCTGCCACAATAGGCCAGCTTAAGCTCTTTAAATCTCATCTCGGCCTGATTTAACACCATGGAAATCTTGGGTTCGGTCTGTGAGCGGCAGTTCCAGGTCGTATAGGTATCGCGTCCACAAGCCACTAGCGTGAGGGCTATCAGGGCATGGCTCATCAGCAATAATTGCGCTTGTTTCATGTCACTAGGATAGTCAAATTCGCCTGATTCTGCTTGGAAATAGAGTCTAGCTTTCAATTTGGTATTACTATTTATGGCAGATTGTGAATCTAAGCAAACAATAACAAAAATAGACTAATTTATTGAAGGAGATGTTGTGGATACAAATCGGAGAGATGCTCTTAAGTTAGGCGCTTCAGCTGCTATGAGTGGCATGTTTATTTCAAATGCCATTGCCGCCCCTAATGATCGTCAGCCAATCGTAGTTGAGCCAATGACTGGTAAGGCTGGCCTGCGGGTTGCCAATTATTTACCAAAGATGGGTGCAACGTCACGATTGGGCCTCATCACAAATGATGGTTTAGTGGTAGATATTCCTGCAGAGGCTGCCCGTCAAAAAATTCAACTTTCATTTGATCCAACATCTATGATTTCCTTGACTGCAGCTGGTAACCGAGGTTTGCTGGAGTTGGCTACTATTTTTAAAAATCGTAGTGCTAACTTGCAAAATGTTAATCAGGTTGTCTTGCTATCGCCCATTCCTAAACCACAAAGCAATATCTATTGTGTTGGCTGGAACTATCTTGACCACTTTGAAGAGGGTCTGAAGCACCGCGCTGATAGTGCTGTTAAAGAATATCCTAAGGTTCCTGTGCTCTTTACAAAGGGTACTCAAACCATGAATGGCCCTTTTGATTCCATTCCTTACGACAGCAGCTATTCCACCATGATTGACTGGGAAGCCGAGTTGGCTGTGGTGATTGGTAAAAAGGGTAAGAATATCTCCGAAGAGAATGCCATGGATTATGTGTTTGGCTATGCTGCTTACAACGACACTACAGCTCGCGATATTCAGCAAAAGCGTCATTCAGGACAATGGTTTAAGGGTAAGAGCTTGGATGGTCATGGTCCAATGGGCCCATGGATTGTGACAGCTGGCGGTGTGAATTTGGATGACACTCGAATTATTTGCCGTGTGAATGGAGTGGAAAAACAAAATGCTAGCTACAAGCAAATGTATTTCAAGATCCCAGTCATTATTTCTGAGTTATCTCGTAGCCTTACTTTGTTACCAGGTGACATCATTGCTACTGGTACACCTTCTGGGGTTGGTGCAGGCAGAACGCCTCAGGAATTTATGAAGCCCGGTGACATGATGGAAACAGAAATTACTGGCGTTGGCATTATTCGCAATAAGATTGCTTAATAGGTTTATCTCAATCTGGTAATCCCAGTCGATTTGCAGTTGCAATAAAAAAGCCGGAGCTGGTTAGCCCCGGCTTTTTATTTATCAGACTCTAGAGTACCCAAAAATGATGGGTGCCATCTTTACCTAATTGCTCTACAAGGCCAAACTCCCAGTCTAAATACGCCTGCATTGCTGCAGGGTCGACGCTAGTACCTTCATAAGGACGTTTATAACGATCCAATGGAGGTGAAGCTAAGCGACTGGGGCCTTTCTCCAATTCAAATCCAGCATTGGTCCAAGCCGCATTGCCGCCTTCTAGTACCAATACTTCAGCTTTAGTCAACACCTGAAACTCAGCTGCAGCAAAGATGCTTAATTCATTTGGGGAGCTGGTAAGGATATAGCGATCCACTTGAGGGATTTTTTTGATTGCATCTTTAAGTTGTGAGCGTAAGGCATACCAACTACCAGGAATATGCCCTTTCACATAATTAGCGTGCGTACTGAAATCTACAGCAACTGTATTGCTATCCGTCTTTAGCCAGTTTGATACGGTTGCAGGGTCTACAGTGTGCACGCTGGGCAGGGTTGGTAGTGGCGCTTTCCATGGCCCTTTTTCGCTCAGGTCTGCTGCTTTAATGTCGTCAAGGACATAAACATCCCAAGCCATCTGCGCCAACCAAGAGGCTGGCATATTTGCTCTAACACCGCTAGGGTCAGCCAAGACAATACGTGCGCCGCGTACAGGCGCCACCATTTCGGTTTCTTGCACTAATTGACCGCCTGGTACAGAGCGAAACCCTGGAAGATGGCCTGCCTCATATTCTTCTGGGGTACGAGTATCAAAAAAATAAGTAGTGCGTTCTAATTGATTTTTCCATTTGAGGACATCGGCTAAGCTTGCCCGTTTAACCTTGGCTTGATCAGCAACGCTACGTGCACGACTGGCAGCTTCGCTTGCAGTAGTTTCGCTAACTGCCGTAAATTTTCGGCTCTGACCTTTGTCTAATTCTTGCCCTGCTAGAGTCCAACCAATGGTGCCATTGCGCAAGGCATTTACTTCATTTGGAATGCCGGCATTAATCAGAGATTGGGTACCGATAATGCTCCGAGTTCTACCGGCACAGTTCACAATGATCTTGGTTTTTGGGTTGGGTGCAAGTTCAGGTATACGCAATACCAGTTCAGCACCCGGCACACTAATACCCGTAGGTATGCTCATGGTGTTGTATTCATCAAAGCGTCGCACATCTACCACCACGACATCTGCTTTGCTATCAATCAGCCGCTTTACTTCTTGCGCAGATAAAGAGGGTGTATGGCGTTTAGATTCAACGAGCTCGCCAAATGATTTGCTGGGAACATTGACGTCACGAAATAATTCGCCGCCTGCCGCTTTCCAGGCTGCGACGCCCCCATTAAAAACTGCGACATCGGTATAACCAAGCGCCATTAACCGTTCTGCTGCTAACTGTGCATTACCCTCGCCATCATCAAGAGTCACAATCGGCACATCTTTTTTAGGGAGTTTACCGTAAGCATCGATTTCAATCCGAGAGAGAGGTAAGTTGGCAGCAAATAATGGGTGCTCTTGCGCATGTGGATCTTCTTCGCGCACATCCAAAAAAGCAATCTCTTCTTTATTAATTAGTTTGCTGCGGATAAAGGCATAGTTTTGTGTCTTAATACTCATCATTTTTTTGAATTTCTAATAGGTAAATTAATCTAATTTCGCACCGGACTTTTTCACAACCTCACTCCAGCGCACAATTTCTTGATCGATATAGTTGACTAATTCAGGCCTAGTCATTTTAGGTACGCTTGCACCCATAGCTGCCCAGCGCTCCTTGATATCAGGAGAGGCTAAGGCGATTTGCACCTCGGCACTCATTTTGTCCATGATGTCCTTTGGCGTGCCCTTAATGGCCCATAAGGCATACCAACTCGATACGACAAAGTTTGAAATCCCAAGTTCTTGAGCGGTAGGTACGTTAGGGAAGGCATCTACACGTTTTTGTGTAGTAACTGCAACCGCAATCAATTGACCATTTTTAATAAAAGGGGCCGCACCTGCCAAAGTATCAAACATCATATCCACTTGACCTGCAACCAAATCTTGTAGCGCAGGTCCAGTACCACGATAGGGAATATGAGTAATGAATAATTTATTTTGCATCTTAAATAACTCACCAGTTAAATGCTGTGAGGTGCCATTACCGGTCGATGCATAGTTGTATTTGCCGGGATTCTTGCGAATCTCTTCAATGATGGATTTCAAATCATTCTTTGGAAACTTTTTCGGGTTGACGACAATGACATGTGGAACACTGCCAATAATGGCAATCGGTTCAAAATCTTTAGTGATGTCATAGGACAAGTTGACATACATGCTTGGTGCAATAGAGTGGTGCACTGCGCCTAGCAACCAGGTGTAGCCATCGGGTGCCATTTTTGCGGCAACTGCAGCACCCAAGGTTCCACCAGCACCACCCCGGTTATCCACCACAATTGAATCATTCAATTGGACCGCCAATTGCTTGGCTAGGGGGCGTCCAAATGCATCTACGGCCCCACCAGGGGGGAAGGGGTTAATAAAGGTAATAGCCTTGTTTTGGGCGGGCCAGGAGCTGGTTTGGGCGCTTAAAGGCAGGCCAAGTAAGCCTAGGGCCAGTAAAACAAGGATATTTTTGAGCATTTTTGGCTTCTCCAGCTTATTTTTGGGTATTTAAGCATTTTGGCCGAAGTACTGCTTATAAGAGTTATCCCTGATGAAATAGGCCATTTCCAGTAGTTTTTATGGGGATATACTGACTTCGTTGTTGGTATGAACTTTATTTGATAACGGGAGACAAGATGTCACAACACGATACATTGTTGGCTGCTTTTGAAACATACAAAGCTGAAAACGAAAAATTTATTGAAAAAGGCATTAAGGCATCTGCAGCACGTGCCCGTAAAGCCTTACAAGAAATTGCTGGCGCTTGCAAAGAGCGTCGCAAAGAAATTACTGCTACAAAAGAGGCAATGGAAGCTAAGAAGTAATTCTTACCTTAATTGATTCTGAGCCTAGCTTTCAAGAGCTAGGCTTTTTTTTGCCCATGTTTTAAGTAGTCACTCCAAAGAGCGTTAGCTTCATTGCTTGATTGCGAACGGGAAGTAATTGTTGATACTCAGGGCTACTGGCCCATGCTTGCGCATCTGCTTGACTAGGAAATTGCAATTCTACAAAGGAGTGAAAGGGTGCCATCTCTAATTCATTCCAGAATATTGCGTTTACCGAACCACGCGCATGAATGCTGCCCTGATATTTCTCTACAGTGCTGCCCACCTGCTGACGGTAACTTTCAAATGCTTCTTGGTCTGTTAACTCGATTAATCCAATGACTTTGACGGTCATATTGCCTCATATAGGTTTTGCTATGGTCGCAGTTTATATCCGCGCTATAGTTCAGGTATGAATAAGACACAATTCATCCAAATGCTGAAGCAAGAAGGGTATCCAGACCCTGTTGAGGTTATGCGTGAGTCAGATGGCCATTTAAACGAGCATTCACACCCCTTTGAGGTTAAGGCGCTGGTATTAGCTGGCAGTATTGAGTTGGTGACAAACGGCCTTGCCCAGACTTATAGACCTGGAGAGGTTTTCCATTTAAGTTATGAGCAATTACATGCTGAGACTTATGGGCCTGAAGGCGTACATTATTTAGCCGCCAGAAGGCAATAGACATTCTTTGATTGGAAATAATATGAAAGTCGGATTTATTGGTTTGGGTAATATGGGTTTGCCAATGGCACTCAATTTATTGAAGGCCGGACATCAGGTCATTGGATTCGATTTGGTATCTAGTCAATTGCAGGCTTTTGCTGCTGCTGGCGGTGCAATTGCTCCTGATGCCAATACCGCAGCCAAGGATGTTGATGCTCTTGTTAGCATGCTGCCTGCTTCAAAACACGTAGAGGGCTTATATCTTGGCAATACTGGTTTATTGGCGTACGCTAATCCTAAAACAGTTTTAGTAGATTGCTCCACAATTTCTCCAAAGGTGGCGCAAGCAGTAGCTAGCGCTGCAAAACAAAAAGGCTTTGCCATGATTGATGCCCCAGTTTCAGGTGGCACGGCAGGGGCGCAGGCAGCTACCTTAACCTTTATGGTTGGCGGTGAGGCGAAGGATCTTGAATACGTACGACCTCTCTTAGAAAAAATGGGTAAGAATATTTTTCATGCGGGTGAGAGTGGTGCTGGCCAAACTGTTAAGGTTTGTAACAATATGCTACTGGGCATACAAATGCTTGGAACAAGTGAAGCGCTGCGTTTAGGTATTGCGAATGGTATGGATCCAAAAGTATTGTCAGACATCATGTCTAAGAGCTCTGGCCGTAATTGGGCATTGGAGTTATATAACCCATGTCCAGGCGTGATGGACAATGTGCCCGCCTCTAAAGCTTATGTTGGTGGATTTGGCGTTGACTTGATGTTGAAAGACTTAGGCCTAGCGATAGAGAACGCCCAAAATTTAGATGCCGATGTGCCTCTGGGTCAAATGGCTCAGCAGCTCTATGAAGCTCACAGTAAAGCGGGTAATGGTCAGCTTGATTTCTCAAGCATATTTCATTTTAAGAAAAACGCTTAAGCAGAAATCACCAATAGCTTGGATTGCGCTTTGCTCATCTGCCCAATCACGCGAGCACCTAAGAAGTGATGCCGATTAAAGATATCAAGCACTTCTTCGACGCAATCGGAGCTACAGGATACTAATAGACCGCCACTGGTCTGTGGATCTGTCAATAAAGCCCGCTGCGCTGGTGTAAAGCTCTCCGGCAATCCAACATCAGATCCATAACTTTGCCAATTGCGATCAGAGGCGCCCGTAATCACGCCTTCATCCGCAAGATTTTGTACGTTAGAGAGCAGGGGGACCTGACTCCAGTCGATGTGAGCAGTGCAATGTGAGCCTCTAGCCAACTCAAGAGTGTGGCCAGCCAAACCAAAGCCAGTGACATCGGTTAATGCATGAACGCCAGAGAGTTTTGCTAAATCTGGTCCAGCGGTATTAAGTTTAGTGGTGGTTGAAATCATTTCGCGATAACCATCTGGACCAAGTAGATCCTTTTTTAAAGCTGCAGACAGAATGCCAACTCCCAGTGGCTTTCCTAAAATGAGCACATCGCCAGGTTTTGCACTCGCATTACTTTTCATACGCTTAGGATCAACGATACCAATAGCAACTAGGCCATAAATCGGTTCAACAGAATCAATCGTATGGCCACCAGCAATTGGAATACCAGCACTTCGACAGGCTTCAGCACCACCCTCTAGAATTCGGGCAATCGTTTTATTAGATAAGACTTTAATCGGCATACCTACCAAAGCCAGCGCGAATAGTGGAGTGCCGCCCATTGCATAAATATCGCTAATTGCATTGGTAGCAGCAATTTTTCCAAAATCAAATGGGTCATCCACAATCGGCATAAAGAAATCCGTTGTGGCTACGATCGCTTGCGATTCGTTAATTTGATATACGGCAGCATCATCAGATGTTTCTATGCCAATCAATAGCTCTTTTGGAAAAGGAAGTTGTGGAACATTCTGAAGGATTTCAGAAAGCACTCCAGGAGCAATTTTGCAGCCACAGCCGCCACCATGAGAAAGGGAGGTAAGGCGTGGTTCTAGTGGTTGGTTTTGTGGTGATGGCGGCATGGTGATAATTTTAATCTGAGCTATCAGTGATTGAAGCTTCTTTTTGGTGGACTGCCGCGTTTAGCAGGTGCTTTCTTGGCCGGTGCGCCACTAGCGCCTTGAGGGCGCAGCTTTCTGGATTGTTGATGTTGCTGACTACGCAGTTGAATGGGTTGGGCTACAGCATGAGGATCAGGTTCAAATCCAGCAATCACTTCTTGGGGCAGCTTTTGCTTGATGAGTTTCTCGATATCTCTGAGCATTTGGTGTTCATCTACGCATACTAAAGAAACGGCAACACCGTTTGATCCTGCACGACCTGTGCGCCCAATACGATGAACATAATCCTCCGATACATTAGGTAGGTCGTAGTTCACTACATGTGGTAACTGATCAATATCAATACCACGTGCTGCAATATCAGTTGCTACCAGGGCGGTAAGCTTACCCGCTTTAAAGTCTGCTAATGCTTTTGTGCGGGCAGTTTGGCTCTTATTACCGTGGATCGCCATACAGGTGATGCCATCTTTTTCTAGTTGCGTTACTAATTTATTAGCGCCGTGCTTGGTGCGTGTGAAGACCAGTACTTGTTTCCAGTTATTGGATTTAATCAGGTGCGCCAGTAAAGGGTGCTTTTTAGTGCGATCGACGGGATGGATGAGCTGTGCAATTGCCTCGTTAGCGCTATTGCTTCGGGCTACTTCAATTAAGGCAGGTGAGTTAAGTAAACCATCAGCAAGTGCTTTTATCTCTGTAGAGAAGGTAGCCGAGAACAATAGATTTTGGCGTTGCTTGGGCAGTACGGCAAGAATCTTTTTGATATCCCGTAAGAAGCCCATATCTAGCATTCGATCTGCTTCATCTAAGACTAGGATTTCAATGGCATCCAAGGAAACACATTTTTGCGATAGTAAATCGAGTAGACGCCCAGGTGTTGCCACCAAGATATCTAAGCCTGCTGCAATAGCTTTAATTTGTGGATTTGCGCCAACACCACCAAAAATCACGGCAGACTTTAACCCAGTGTATTTGCCATAGGTAAGAACGGACTCTTGAACTTGAGCAGCTAATTCACGGGTAGGAGTCAAAATGAGTACGCGTAATACGCGCTTGCCAGAACTTGCCTTGGTAGTGGAAAGGCATTGCAATATAGGCAGAGTAAAGCCTGCTGTTTTGCCTGTACCAGTCTGTGCTGCTGCTAAAAGATCGCCGCCCTTGAGAACAGCGGGAATGGATTTAGCTTGAATTGGTGTGGGACTGGTATAGCCTTCTTCAGCAATAGCGCGAAGAATAGGTTCTGATAAACCGAGATCTGTAAATAACATAGGGGCCAATAAAGTATTGACCCGTATTCAATTAAACGACTATCCCGGTCAATGGGGTGAGCTGCCACGCTAGGGCGTTTGCAGTAAGAAGCCTTATTTTAAATCATTCGCAGATTTGCTTTGAGAATTCAGCAGGGTTCCATAGGTTAGGCACGAGCTGATTGGCATAACCAGAGATAAACGTCTTCTCTGCGCCTGAGTTTAGGTCAAAGACTGAGCGTTGAATTCTGCCGATATTGCCACCATATACATGGATGCTAATCGAAACTTGGTCGCTCATAGCGTTCTCTACCACGTGAATGTCATGGGTATTCGGTGAGACCGTGTCAACTTTTCCTGGCGGGCAAACGCATGGTGCGCCAGCTTTAAAGCTACCATCTGTTTGGCGATAGTAGGGGGTACCTTTTTCTTGACCACGTAGTTGACCAATCATGCCCCAAACCGTGTGATTATGAAGGGGAGTTTTTTGACCTGGACCCCATACAAAGCTGACAACTGAAAAACGATCTAAGGGGTCGGCATATAGAAGATATTGTTGGTAATACTGTGGGTGAGGTTTACTAAATTCCACCGGCAACCAGTCATCTACTGCTATGAGCCTCTCAAGAAGCGTTTTACCTTTAGTGAAAATGATTTCTTCACTAGGCTTTTGTTCTAACAGTAGGCTGAGTTCTTTAATGAAGCTAAGTAATTTTTCGTCGGACATGATGAGTTTCCTTACTCTGGCAGGAATAGAAAGTCTGGAAAGGCTTTGGGTTTGAGTGTAATGGTGTCTATGCAAACAATATTAATGAGGGCGCTGACAATCAATTCTAGATCGGTTGTACTGCCTTCAATCGATCTTCTAGCAGTTTGTCTGATGCTAAGCTGAGCTCTGCTGCGACGTTCGATGGCCTGATCTACGTAAAGAATGTCATCTAGGCGACCTGGCTTATGAAAATCCATCTTGAGATCACGAACTGGGAGCAGTATGCCAAACTGGGCAATCAGTTTGCTGGGGCTCAGATTTTTCTGAGCCAGCCATTCTGCACGACTTCGTTCAAAGATTTCAAGATAGCGACCGTGATATACGAAGCCGGCTGCATCAGTGTCGGAATAGCAAACGCGATGAATGTAGGGAGTAGTCATTGGCAGTTAGAAATCATAAAAGTACATTAGCTAATGACAACATCATATTCCGATGCAAAATACCTGCCTCATCGTAAAAGGGGCCATCGCCCTTAAAGCCTAGCTTTTCGTAAAAAGGAATCGCTATCACTTGAGAATGTAGAACTAGGGAAGAGATCTGCTCTCGTTTAGCAAGATCAATTAGGGCTCTCAAAATAGCCATACCAATGCCTTGCCTCCTAAAGGGACTTAAGACTGCCATTCGACCAATTTGTGAGCATGCATCATCTAGCTTGACTAATCTTGCAGTCGCTATGCAGGCGTCTCCCTGATAGACCAGAATATGCTGAGCGCTAGAGTCAAACTCATCTAATTCCAATTCTTCAGGAACGCCTTGCTCTTGAACAAATACCTGTTTTCTTATGAGGTAGGCATCTTGAGAGGCTTCTGCCCAGGATTTAATTACAATTTCCACGATATCTTGATCTATAGGGTTGGGCTGCTATGAATGGCTAATAGGCTTAATTTACCAAATAAGTATTAGCAATCGTATGCCGTGGTTACAATCAAGCGATGGAGTCTTTTTTGGCCCATTCAAACCTTTTACTCTATTAGGAGCTATCTTGAAGAAATCTTTGCTGGCTGGTTTATTTGTTGCGGTAGGTATTGTTGGTGCATCCTCTGTCTTTGCGCAGTTACCTGCAAAAATGCTGCCTTTAGCAGCTGACGTAGTGGTTCTTAGTGCAACCGTAGATTCTGTAGATGTGAAAAAACGCATCGTTGTTTTGAAAGACGCGAACGGTAACTTAGCGCAGATGAATGTTTCCAAAGCCATCAATGATTTGGACAAAGTGAAGAAGGGCGATGTGTTCTTGGTTGAGCATGCTCAAGCGATTGCTGTTGGCTTAACTGCCGCTGTTAAGGATGCTAAGCCAGGTGTTTCTGGTGTTCGCTCTGTAGTGGTTGCTGGCAAGGGTTCTGCAAAACCATTTGAAGAGACTACTGAAACAGTATATGCAACTGTAAAGATTTCAACGATTGATGCAAAAACTCGCGTCGTCACTTTCACCATGCCAAGCGGTGAGAAGCAAAGAGTTAAAGTAGATCAAGCAGTTCTTGGTCTTGAGAAATTCAAGGCTGGTGATGATGTGATGGTTGAGTTTGTGGACGATACTGCAATTGGTTTCGTAACACCGAAGAAGTAATACTGTTTACCGATTGAGTTCGACAGTCATTAAAAAGCCCGCATTTGCGGGCTTTTTAATTGGAACTATTTCTTAGCATTTGGGAAGAAGAGTTGTTCACCACCAATTTGATAGCTTGCAATGACCTCTTGACCGTTCTTTGAGATAAGCCAGTCTATCAATGCCTGGCCTTCAGCTTTTTTCACATGCGGGAACTTGGCTGGATTGACCAACATCACACCATATTGATTAAAGAGCTTAGGGTCACCTTGAACCAGAATAGCTAGATCGCCACGGTTCTTAAAGCTCAACCAAGTTGCGCGGTCTGCCAAGATATAGCCATTCATCGCAGATGCTGTATTCAGGGCGGGGCCCATTCCAGAACCGGTTTCTTTGTACCAGGCTTGGTTTGGTGAAACAGTAATGCCAGCACCTTTCCAATAGCGTAACTCTGCAGCATGAGTGCCGCTCTTATCGCCACGCGAGATAAATGGTGTTTGCGTGGCAGCTATTTTCTGAAGTGCTGCTTGAATATCTTTACCACCACTAATTTTCGCCGGATCTGATTTTGGTCCAATGAGTACGAAGTCGTTGTACATCACCTCATAACGTTTGCTTGCAAAACCCTCTTGTACAAAAAGCTCCTCTGCAGGTTTGTCATGGACAAAGACAACATCAGCATCGCCACGGCGTCCAATATCCAGGGCTTGCCCCGTGCCCACGGCAACTACTTTGACATCAATACCAGTTTTCATTTTGAAGATGGGCAGAATGAAGCCAAAAAGTCCAGACTGCTCAGTAGAGGTGGTGGAGGAGACCACAATACTTTTTTCTTGGGCCGCAGCAGGAAGTACCAGAAGGCTCAGGGCTGCAGTAAGAATGGTCACAATGCGCGCTAATACCAATTTCATATATTGACTTTACTGGAGTAGGTTTTGATTACCTATTTTAGCTTTCCTAGATGAATCAGGCAGTTCTTATTTGCGAGGGCTTTACAGCGGCTATTTGAGATAAACTCATCTTCATCAGCTCTATCCAAAAAATTTCGTGCGATTATTTGCCTGCATCCTTCTTTTTCTAGTGACACAAACTGCTTGGGGCCAACAGGCAACGATTGCCGTTGCTGCCAATATGAAAGATGCCTTTAGTGAGATTAATACTGCCTTTAGGGCAAGTGGCAAACCAGCAATGAGGGTTGTCTATGGTTCTTCAGGAAATTTAACGAGTCAAATCATGAATGGTGCCCCATTTAGTCTGCTCATTGCAGCCGATGAACGTTTCCCGCTCGAGCTCTATAAAAATAGTAAGGCAGTTGATGAGGGGCTTGTATACGCCATTGGGAAGTTGGCCTTAATTAGCAAATCCTCATCTGGGATGAATTTGTCAAACAATAGGGCTGGAATAGAAAAAGCAATCAAAGCTGCCAATAAGATAGCCCTCGCGAAGCCTGATTTATCACCCTACGGAAAAGCTGCTATCGAGTATCTTAAGGCGGAGGGATTATGGGAACTTGCTAAGAGTAAGTTGATCTATGGCGACAATATTGGTGTAGCTACGATGTATGTCCTGACCGGTGCTGCTGATATTGGATTTACGGCATTTTCATTGGCAAAGTCACCTGAGCTTGCCAAGCAATCAAATCATATTCTGTTAAACAGCCAGTCTTACGAGTCGATTAAACAAAAAATGATTTTGCTAAAGGGTGCGCCCCCAGAGGCGATTGAACTTTATCGGTTTATGCAAGGGGAAGAGGCTAAAGCGGTATTACAAAAATATGGCTATGTGATTCCTTAATGACTTAATTGGGTTTCATATATTGAGTCATTTCTTGTTGCACTTCATCAGATGATTTTTGCAGTTGTGCAAATACAGCGGCATAGTCTTCTGTTGGGCGGTTCTGGCTGAGCTTAAACTTTCCGATCAAGGTATTAACCTCAATCTCAATACCTACAATAGCCTTAAGCATCATTTGTACATAGTCCTCTGGGGCATCATCCACTTTCCAGTTTGACCCATAAGTAGGCTCATGAATATTGGTCATATGGGATACATGAGCATGCAACCACTGTGGGCTATCTAGTAATTTAAGAGAGCCTTCAGCGTGGACAACTGCATAGTTCCATGTCGGCACTACCTTGCCAGTTTCCTCTTTTGATGGATACCAAGATGGGGTTACATACGCGCTTGGTCCATGAAACACAGCGGTAATATTTGGCGGATTCTCATTAGCGATCTTCAGAAGAGGGTTGCTTCTAGCGACATGTCCATATAGTCGATTTTTATCCTCACTCAACATCAGCGGCAGATGATTGATCTCGGTACGACCTTCCACAATGCCGATGACGGTTGCCAGCGGATAGTCTTTAATCAGGCTCGCTAAGACACTAGGGTCGTCTACTTGGAAATGTTTGGGTAGATACATGGTTGCTAATGGGTTTTAGTCTGATTAATCAGTATGCATTAACCCACTATTTTTTGTTTTAAATCAATCCATTGATGGACAAAATAGACGATTATGAACATGTGGGGCCTGATTTTAAATGAATGATATTCATTCTCATTTGGCGATATAATGAGCCATAATCTAGTCAAAAAGCATATCAAATGAATTTAGACCAAGTTGAACTCGGCAGACTATATCGGGTAAATGAAGTAGTTGCCCCACAGGGTGCCCCACAAATAAAGGGGCAGTTGGAAGACATTGGCTTTTTGCCTGGTGAGCAGGTAACGGTCTTACGCAAAGGTGTACTTGGCAAGGGCCCTTATATGATTCGGATTGGTGCCTCAACATTCGCCTTACGTCAATCTGAGGCGCATATGATTTCTGTCGACTGTTTGTCTAATGCCTGAATCAAAAATCCATTTTTATTCTAGTGAGCCAGTTGTTGCCTTATTAGGTAATCCCAATTGTGGCAAGACGGCATTATTCAATTTGCTGACGGGTAGTCGCCAGAAAGTCGCCAATTATTCTGGCGTAACGATAGAGCGTAAAGAAGGTCAGTTGACTTTAGCCTCCGATAAAAATATTCGCATTTTGGATTTACCTGGAGCCTACAGTCTTTATCCAAGATCATTAGATGAGCGCGTGACCTGTAATGTATTGCTAGGCAGGGCGCAAGGTGAGAAGCGACCTGATTTGGTAGTGTGCGTATTAAGTGCGATGAACTTACGCCGGAATTTGCGTCTCGTACTAGCTGCTAAGCGCCTAGGGTTGCCGTGTGTCGTTGTGCTCAATATGCTGGACATTGCAAAGCGCCAAGGCCTTCAAATTGATACAGCAGCGCTCTCTAAAGAGTTGGGTTTACCTGTCTTGACGAGTATTGGTATTCAGTCTGATGGTGCAGATGAGCTAAAGCAATTTTTATCTGAACTCGATTGGCGTAATTTGAATTCTCTGCAAACAGGAACGAGTGATGCAACTTTAGAGAATTTGGCTTCTCATATCGCTCATACTGAGTCTGACAATGTGCAGGTTCAAAAGATTCTGAAAAACCTGAACTTAGACCAAATCATTCCCGACCATTTAAGTGACCGCCTAGATTCAGTGTTATTGCATCCTGTTGTTGGCCCCCTGATTTTGGTAGTGCTGCTATTTTGTATTTTCCAGGCAGTATTTACTTGGGCTACCCTGCCCATGGAGCTGATCAAAACGACGATTGAGTTTCTTGGTGCGCAAATTAGTGAATTATTGCCAAATACCTGGTTACGCAGCTTGCTCATCAATGGAATTTTGGCTGGACTTGGTGGCGTGGTGATTTTCTTGCCTCAAATTCTGATTCTCTTTTTCTTCATTCTGCTCTTGGAAGAATCGGGTTACTTACCCAGAGCAGCTTACTTGCTTGACCGTGTCATGGGCTCTGTGGGCCTCTCCGGAAGATCATTTATACCTTTGCTATCGAGTTTTGCTTGTGCCATACCGGGCATTATGGCTACCAGAAGTATTTCCAATTCGCGGGATCGCCTGGTAACAATATTGATTGCACCGATGATGACTTGCTCGGCACGTCTGCCGGTATATGCTTTATTGATATCCGCGTTTATCCCAGAAAAAAAACTCTGGGCAGGTATTGACTTGCAAGGACTCGTTCTCTTCTTGCTTTATCTTGCCGGCATCTTAGGTGCGATGGCGGTTGCCTGGATTTTGAAGCGATTTACAAGTGAGCAATTCAGAATGAATGCTCTGATGATGGAGTTGCCTAGCTATCATCTGCCTCGTTTAAGTAACCTGGCAATTAGTTTATGGCAGCGTGCAGAAATATTTATGCGTCGTGTGGGTGGAATTATTTTGATCATGACGATTGCACTTTGGGTTTTATCCAGTTTTCCACTGCCGCCAGCTGGAGCAACCGAATCTGCAATTCAATATAGTTTTGCTGGAATATTAGGTCAAGCCTTAGCCCATCTCTTTTCCCCCATCGGATTTAATTGGCAAATTAGTATTGCCTTGGTGCCTGGCATGGCTGCACGTGAAGTAGTAGTGAGTTCGCTGGCAACGGTTTATGCCTTATCTAGTTCAAGCGCTGATGCTGCTGAGGCCCTGATCCCATTAATTTCATCAGGCTGGTCCTTGGCAACGGCCCTTTCCTTATTGGCTTGGTTTGTATTTGCCCCGCAGTGCTTATCTACGATTGCAGCCGTTAAAAGAGAGACGGGGGGTTGGAAGATCCCGTTGATCATGCTTGGATACTTATTCGGACTGGCCTACATTGCCTCATTGATTACCTATCGAGTTGCCATCCATTTTGGTTTGGGCTAACTCCAGCTGTTTTGCTGCACCACCGCATTAATTGCTGCAGTAATATTCCCCTTGTAGTTAAAAAATCAATAAAAATACAAGGAGATTTGAATGAGTTCTCGTCGTCAATTTATGAAAACTGCATCAGCTGCTGGCGCTGGTTTAGTGGCTGCTTCTACGATGGGTGTGATGCAAGAGGCTTCAGCGCATCAAACTTCAGTATGGGGTGGTGAGGTATATACAGGCCCCCGTGAAATGGTCAAGAACAGCAAAATTCTTGCCATTATGAATGCAGATGGCACAGAGACTTTGGGTGTAGTGACATCCAAAGGCGTAATCGATGTACGCGCAGTAGCTAAAAAGATGAAGATTGCTGCCCCCACGACCTTAGATCAACTATTGCAAGAGGGTAATGCTGCTGGTTTCAATCGAGTAGTGGCAAGTGCCGATAAATCAGGCGTACCTTATCTCAAGGAGTCTGATATTACGTTTGGCCGCCTATTTAAAAATCCAGGAAAGATCGTATGCGTTGGCCTGAACTACCGCGCGCATGCTGATGAGGTTGGGATGGCTCACCCCCGTGTGCCACCACTGTTTAATAAATACAACAATAGTTTGGCAGCCCACAATTGCTTGCTACAGATTCCTCCAGCAGATGTGTCTTATAAGCTCGACTATGAAACCGAGCTGCTGATTGTGGTGGGTAAACAAATGCGTAATGTTCCTGAATCGGCAACCTTAGACTATGTTGCAGGATATTGCACTTCAAATGATTTTTCATCACGCGATTTGCAATTAGAGCGCCCAAGTGGCCAGTGGATGCTTGGTAAAACGCTGGATCAATATGCTCCCATCGGACCTTATTTTGTGACATCAGACTTAGTTGGTAATCCTAATAACCTTCAAGTAAAAACCTGGGTAAATGGCGAGCTGCGTCAGAATTCAAATACGTCTGACTTTATTCACAATACTCAAAAGATGCTTTCTTATATCAGCACCTATTGGACCTTAGAGCCGGGCGACATTGTCTTTACTGGTACGCCAGAGGGTGTTATCGCTGGTATGCCAAAAGATAAGCAGGTATGGCTCAAGAAGGGCGATAAGATAGTGAGCTCAGTCGAGAAGCTTGGGGAATTGAAATTTACCTTAGCTTAATTGGGAATACCTTTATCACCCAATCAGAAAGCTACCCTTGGGTGGCTTTCTGATTTGTAGCTCTGTATATTTACTAACAAAGACTCAATGATTACTCGCTGATAAAAGTATTTTCCAGTTTGCCAATACCACCCATTTCAACAACTACTACATCGCCATTCACTAAATACTTAGGTGGGTTAAAGCCAATACCAACACCTACAGGAGTGCCGGTAGCGATCAAATCTCCAGGGTAAAGGGTGATGCCAGCAGAAACCGTTGCGATCATATTAGGGATATCAAAAATCAAATCCTTAGTATTGGAGTTCTGACGAAGTTCTCCATTCACCCAGCATTTCACTGATATGTCATTTGCATTCACTTCATCCGCTGTAACTACCCAAGGGCCCATTGGGCAGAAGGTATCGAAACTCTTACCCAGAAACCATTGTTTGTGTCTTTGTTGCCAATCACGCGCAGTAACATCATTAATTGCGGTATAGCCCCACACATGCTTCATGGCATCGGCCTCACTAATCCCTTTGCCGCCTTTACCGATCACAATGGTTAATTCAGCTTCATAGTCAATAGCAGTAGAGACGGCCGTTGGAATAATGACATTGGTATTGGGGCCTGTCACAGATTCAGGTGGCTTGGTAAAGAAGATGGCATGACTAGGAATATCTTCGCCTGGTTTAGCGCTAGAGTCAAAACCACTCTTTGAAAATTCTTTGGCATGCTCATGATAGTTCTTGCCAACGCAGAAAATATTACGGCGAGGTCTTGGTACGGGAGCAAGCAGGCGGATGTCGCTAAATACATGGGTAGCAATTTTCTTTAGTGATTTGCCAGCTAAATCGGCTCGCACAATAGCAACAATTCCATCTTCACTAATATCAATGCCTAAATCTAACTCTTCTACAGTTTTGCCGTCGGCAGAAATAGATCCAATACGTGTTTTGCCTGCTTCGTTCGCTAAAGAAAATGCTGCGTATTTCATGATGGTGATCTCCGGTGGGGGTAATGTCTAAGTCAACCCTTGTGATAAATCTTGTAGTAGGATAAAGAGCATAAATCATAACCAAATAAAGAATATGAGACAAAAAATCAACCTTGGTCGTGCACTTGCCCTATGGGGCGCATGTCTTTGTGCATTTCCCTTATTTGCCCAGACTCAAGAAGCATGGCCCACCAGACCCATTACGATGGTGGTGCCATTTCCGCCAGGTGGTGTTGCAGACATCGTCGGCAGACCGGTAGCAGAAGCCTTATCTCGTAGCTTGGGACAGTCAGTCATTGTTGAAAATAAGCCGGGCGCTGGTGGTGGAATAGGGATGGCAGCAGTTGCGAAGGCAAAGCCAGATGGTTACACCATTTTGATGGCGCTTTCCTCAATCTCGATTATTCCTGAAGCAGATAAGGTGGTGGGGCGTGAGCAATCTTTTCAACTCAATCAGTTAAAGCCAATTGCACGCTTTACTGCAGACCCCACAGTGCTAGTTGTCAGGGCGGATAGTCCATGGAAAGATTACAAATCTTTTATAGCGGCGATGCGAGCAAATCCTGGTAAATACAATTTTGGCTCTTCAGGTAATTATGGGACGATGCACGTTCCGATGGAGATGCTCAAGGCTTCTGAAAAATTTTATATGGTCCACATTCCTTACACGGGTGCTGGCCCAGCAATTGTTGGTTTATTGGGTGGGCAGGTTGATGCAATTGCTACGGGACCATCATCGATTGTTCAGCAGATTAAGGCAGGTAAGGTACGTGCTCTAGCACATTGGGGCGATGGTAGATTAGCAAGCATGCCTGAGGTGCCTAGTTTTAAAGAGATGGGCGTCAAAATAGAATTTTCACAATGGGCTGGATTATTTGTACCTAGTGCTACACCTGATTACATTACCAATAAGCTGCGCGAGGCAGCTAAACAGGCCGCTAATGACGACCGTGTTCGTTCTGTAATTAATGGTGCTGGTAGCCCTATTCAGTATTTAGATGCGCCTGAATTTAAAGTCTACTGGGATAAAGAATCATCGCAGATGGGTGAGGTCGTGAAAAAGATTGGAAAGGTTGAATAATGAAACGAATTTTCGTTATGTTCGGTTTTGTATTGACTAGCCAGGTTGGCGCGGCAACTGTACAAGAGCAGATAGAGCAAAATCCTGCCGTGAAGACGGCAGTTGAAGAGCTAGTGATTGCAAACCATATCTTGTATGACCAAAATGCTGTAGATGGTTATGGCCACATTAGCGTTCGTAATCCAGTCAATCCCAATACTTTCTTTTTGGCAAGAAGTGTTGCGCCATCAGTTGTCAGGGTCGAAGACATTATGGAATTTGATATGAATGGTAAAGCGCTCAATGGAGATACTCGCGTTGCGTATGGCGAACGCTTTATTCATAGCGGAGTTTTGCGCAACCGTCCCGATATTAATTCTGTTATTCATGGCCATGCATCTCCAGTCCTGCCTTATGGCCTCACAGGTACTACCTTAAAGCCGGTCTATCACATGAGCGCATTTTTAGGCGAGGGCGCACCTATATTTGAAATACGGGATTTTGCTAAACCAAACCCTGATACTGATATGTTTGTTAGTAATGCAGACTTGGGTGACGCTTTATCAAAGACGATGGGCTTACAGTATTTTGTGTTGATGCGTGGTCACGGCTATGCAGCTGGAGCAGACTCCATTAAAAAGGCTGTTTTTAGAACGGTATACGCGATTCAGAACGCAAGTATTCAAGCTGAGGCAATGAAAATGGGTCAGGTGCAATACCTCACCCCAGGTGAAGCTGCCACCTCTCAAGAGACTATTGAGAAAACCATTGGACGTCCATGGCAGCTCTGGACTGAGCGCGTCAGAAAAACACAATAGTTGTTAAACTCTTGCATGATGAAGATGCAAGCACGCCTATCGACCGTATTACTCGCACAATTGCTCTTCATAGCAGGTTTGATGTTGGCGCCTTCAGTTAGTCAAGCCGTTTTGCAAGATGAGATTCAGGTCTACGATGATGAAATTAATGCCAAAGGTGAATCTAGTCTAGAGCTGCACGTGAACAGCACTCCTCGTGGGGTCCAAAATCCCAGTTATCCTGGTGAGGTCATGAATAACAATGGCGTTCGCATCACGCCAGAGTTGGCTTATGGCCTTGGGCACGATTTAGAAGCCGGGCTTTATATTTCTTACGTGAACTACGACAATAAATTTCAATATGCGGCCTCGAAAGTTCGCTTGAAGTGGTTGCCAATTCGGGAAGATAAGGGTGATGATTTTTTTGCTGGAGCAAATCTAGAGATCTCGAATATTCAACCTCAGTTTGATGAATCAAGATACAACAGTGAAGTGCGCTTCATTATTGGTAAGCACTTTGATGAATGGTTATTTTCATTTAACCCAATTATCGATATGCCACTTTCGCAGCCTTACGTTCATCAGGCCCCCTATTTTTCTACTGCCACTCGCTTGTCGCGAGAAATCACGCCTGAGTGGGCCTTGGGAGCAGAGTATTACTCGAACTTAAATCAGATTAATCAGCCGATTAATTATCAAAATACCCAACAGTTAGGTTTCTTGATGGCGTATTACGATGGCAAGCCCATTTCTTTCCAGGCTGGTGTTGGGAAGGGATTTTCAAATAGCACTGATTCATTAACACTGAAAGCTATATTCTCAATACCGCTTCCCTAGTTTTACCGCATTATTTTTGCTCGCGCTCTTCTAGGTTGGCACTTTCTTGTGACCGGATGTCGGCGGTGTAGTACTTACCAGTATCAACCAAAGTAATTTTCTTTAGCGCGCCGCCTTTATTGCCATTACGTAAGGGGTTGAAATCAACCACTACCTTATCTCCCGCTTTCACTACATTTCTATTCCAGCCACCTGCGCGCACTAGATTGCCTGGGCTTGTCATTTCCATGAGCCAAAGTGTTGGTGTATCACCCTCCTTGAAGGTGCCATTGATAAAGATGGCAACGTGCGGATTAGTCCATTGCACTTCTTTAACAACCCCAGTAATGGTGATAATTTTGTCCTTATCAAACATGGTAGTGGAATGATGGGCAAGCACTTGCATCGAGCCTGTAAAAGCAATGAGCAGCGTCGCTAGCTTAATAAGAGATTTGAATTTCAAGATACTAACTCCTTCAATTAAGTAAAAGCAAATTATTGTGGTGGGATGCGATTGCCACCAACATCATGTTGGACCGGTACAAAGATATCATTGCCGCGTTGATCTTTTCCTGGTGCAAAGTAGCCCTCTAGGCAAACACCTTCAACAATATCAAATTTCCGAGCGCGCTGGCGAAAGTAAATGCGGGTTGTTTTCCAAGGTTTGGTTAAGACATTTGGGGCAATTACTTCGATATCGTCATGCAGTTCATCTTTGCCCACTAAATGAATTCGCTCAATGATACGCATATCACCATTATTAGGAACACCGGCAGCCTCACTAATTGCAATATAAGACTGAGGCATCACACCAATCGTATCTACTACCAAGGTATCGCCTTCCCACTTGCCAATTGAGTGTCCATGGAAAGTTGGATCAGGATCCTCTGGATGGGGGCGGCCATCGGTGTAGATACGGCGTAAGCGATTGCCATCAGATTCTCCGAGCATGGTTACTCTGCCAGGAGTAAAAAGCACTTCCATAGCGTTATGGGTAATGAGCATCCACGATGGCATTGCTTCTGGCAAGCAATTGACAAATAGCGGTGGAGGTCTGCCAGCTTTTTCTTCTGCCAATTGAAACTGAATCAGCTCATTCGCTGCAGGAGTCCAGGGCGGCATATTAGTTTTAGCTTGTTTATCTTGGTCCGTAATTTTTGGATTCCAGACGCCACTCCAATCGGGTAACTTGGCTAGATTTGCCCAGTCCTTTGCTGTGGGCGGAGGATTGATGATAGGTTTGGCAGACTGCGCATAAGTGCAATTGACAAGCCCTAGTCCAAGACCAGTCACCAGGAAGAAGTGGAGTAATTTCTTTTTCATTGTTTTCCTTATGAAATAGCTAATACTGGCTCGAGAGTAAAGCCAATCCAGCGACCGCAAAAAATAATACTAATCCAAAGTGTGAGTGAGACAGCTCCGGCGATGCGCGCAGGGATCGGTAATTGTTGATAGTGGTTCCAGCGCTCAAGATTGCGTCCAATCAGGAACTGAAAGGTCAACATATTGATACCGGCCAAAGTAAGCAATCCCATTTTGGAAATGAAGTAAAAGTTTTGGCTATAGCTAAGCGCATTAGATGCAAAGAGAATGATGCCAGTAATAGCAGCAATTACAAAAGCGATCCAGGTAACCGGTAAAAGTTCCTGGGTGATGATACTAATTGGACGGTTTAATGCTCTTAGACCAATTAATCGGAGGTCAACTAAGGCAATCGAACCTATAACGGATGTAATTGCCAATACGTGCAATGCCTCTATCCATGGAAATAGTAATTCATTCTCGCGAATTGTTTGAGCAATCGGATTGCCATAAATAAATATTAGAAAGTCATTCATTATTTGCGGTGATTTTTAGGTGTATGCAATCCAGCGACCCGCGGAAATAATGCCAATCCACAGGGCGGAAGAAAGAGCTGCCAGTATTCGGCTCATTTGATGGGCATTGTTTTGAAATGAATGCGTAGGCCACTTTCTTTGAAGCCAGAAAGTGATCATAAGCGCTATAAATAGCATGCCCATCTTCATTTGAAATGCGGGGTTTGCAAGAGATCGTGCCGGCTCTCCAATAATCATGATGCTGCCAGTAATGAGTAATACAGGCAATGCAATCCAGATGATATGGATATAGCGCTCTACAACCACTGAAATCGGTTCACGAGTACCGTGAAGGTTGAGTACCCTGAGGTTGATCATGATTATTCCAATCAGCAGGGCAGAGATCGCCAGAATATGGAGGGTCTGCATTGTTGGAACTACCCAAAAGTTGCTCTGTATTGCTAGGCTGAAGGGGGTATTCTCAAGGTAATAACAAAAATCGAGCAATCCGGAGTTGCGCATAGTTTTTAATAATTATTTAATATTTAGCGGATCAGTTTATATTACTTAAAAATACATAAATTCAATGGAGACTATATTATGACTGGAGCTTCTTTACGTCCTCTAAAGGTGTTGCGATTTTTTGCTGCGCTTGCAGCATTTTTCTCTCTGACGCAGGCCGTCAATGCTGCTGACGTCTTCCCCAGTAAGCCCATCAAAATTATTGTCACTGCAGCCCCAGGGGGAACCACTGATATTTCTTCTCGCGCGCTCTCAGATATTTTGGGTAAAGAGCTTGGACAAAGCGTCATTATTGAAAATAAGGCAGGTGGCGCTGGCATCATTGGTATTCAGGCATTGCTTGCGGCCCCCGCAGATGGTTACACCATGGCGATGGGCAATATTGGCCCGAATGCAATTAATTACAGTCTCTATAAAAACCTCCCATATAAGATGGAGGATATGGAGCCCATCACGATAGTGATTGCCAATCCAAATGTATTGGTTGTGAATCCTGATTTTCCAGCAAAGACAGTTGCTGAGTTGGTTGCTTTAGCCAAAGCTAACCCTGGTAAATACTCTTTTGCATCTTCTGGGCGCGGTCAATCTATCCACATGTCTGGAGAGCTGCTCAAGCTACAAGCGGGCATTGACATTATTCACGTACCCTATAAAGGCGCTGGACCGGCTCTTGCAGATTTGTTAGGTGGCCAGGTCAATATGATGGTTGATAACTTACCAAGCTCAATGGCGTATATCAAAGCAGGTAAATTGCGTGCTTTGGCGGTGACTAGTAAGAACAGAGTTGCTGAATTACCTGATGTTCCTACGATGATTCAATCAGGCTTTCCAAATTTTGAAGTAACAGCTTGGTTTGGTTTGTTTGTTCCTGCCGGCACACCTAAACCAGTAATTGATAGGCTTTATGTTGCAGTCAAAAAAGCCTTAGAAACTCCCGAGATTAAACAGCGCTGGAAAGACTTAGGTGGTTGGGCAGTAGGTGATACGCCGGCTAATACTAAGTTGTTTATTGCCGCTGAGAAAAAGAAGTGGGAGCTAGTAGCTCAACAAGCCAAAATTGAAGCAGAGTAAGCCCTCAATAGAAGTCTCTCTAGACCTCATTTGAGGGCTAGAGAGAGACTCCATCAATCCGGTTTGATATTGGCGTCCTTAATGACTTTGCCCCACATATTTAACTCTCTGTGAATGCGTTTAGCGGAGTCAGCAGGAGATAAATAGTTCACGTATACACCTGCAGCTAGCATACGCTCTTGTACATCAGGGCGCTGCAAGATCAACTTAATATCTGCATTGAGTTTATCGATGATGGGCTTAGGAGTTCCAGCTGGGGCCAGAATGCCAAACATACTCACTACATCAAAGTTTGGTAGGCCAATTGCCTCTGTCACGGTTGGGACATCGGGTAATTGGCTAATACGTTTTGCTGTAGTGACTGCTAAAGCCCTCAATTGACCGCCTTGAATAAACTGCAAGGCAGCAGGAACAGTTTCAGACATGCTGAGGACCTGTCCGCCAACCAGATCAGTCATTGCAGGGCCGCTACCTTTGTAAGGTACGTGCAAAAGATCCAAGCCTAATTGAGCACGAAACATTTCCATTGCAAGGCGTTGTGGGGCGCCTGCACCAGAGGATGCAAAAGTGAGCTTACCTGGATTAGCTTTAGCGTAGGCAACAAACTCTTTCAGATTTTTTACTGGTACGGAAGGATTTACAACAAATACTAAAGGCACAACACCAACTACACCTACAGGTGAGAAATCTTTTTCGAGATTGTATTTAATACCATCTTTATTGAGGTTGGTATTAATGGCATGAGAAGTCAGGGCGCCCATTAATAGGGTGTAGCCATCAGCCGGAGACTTGGCGACCATATCTGCGCCGATATTGCCGCTATCACCACCCCGGTTATCGGGTACCACTTGTTGATTTAATGACTTAGATAATTCTTGGGCCATGATGCGGCCAATGACATCAGTCGCGCCACCAGGAGGAAAGGGAATAACTAATCGAACTTGCTTGTCCGGATAGTTTTTAGTGGCTGCATCGCTTTGGGCATCTGCATTGCCAAGTAGGGCGCTTACACACAGTGCAAGAGTTAAGGATTTTTGGATTAGGTGTCTCATGGATATTTTTGTCATTGGTTGCTAATACGAGTTTCTATTATCTACAGAATTGAGATTTTTGCGCCAAATTGATGAAGCAAATTACAATGAATCAATGAACCTTGAGCCCCATCAGATTGAGTTAATTGGCTATTGCGCCGCCTTTTTAACCACAATAGCCTTCTTACCCCAAGCGATGCAGTCTTGGCGCACGAGAGACCTATCCGGGGTTTCTTTGGGAATGTACTCACTCTTTACTGCTGGGGTGGGCCTATGGCTTGTTTACGGCCTCATCATCGAAAAGTGGCCCCTCATATTGGCTAATGCGCTAACTTTTGCTCTAGCGCTGAGTATTCTCTTATTAAAATTGCGTCATACTTCTAAACAGCATAAATAAACTACTAATCCAATAGATTCTTCAGAAAGGTTTTTATGAGTTCAGCATTTGTGATTAATCCACCCGTAGTCATATCACTACCGGTCACAGGAGAGACTCGACGCTTTGCAGTAAACCGTATTTACTGTGTGGGTCGTAACTATGCTGATCATGCACGCGAGATGGGTCATGACCCAGATCGTGAGCCACCATTCTTCTTTATGAAACCCCCTAATGCGATCGTAAGTGATGGTAAGGATATGGCTTATCCCAATTTATCAAAAGATGTGCATCATGAAATTGAAATGGTTGTAGCGATTGGCAAAGGCGGTTCTAATATTTCGGCGGATAAAGCCCTGGAGCATGTTTATGGTTACGGTGTTGGTCTTGATATGACAAGGCGTGACCTTCAGGGCGAGGCTAAAAAGATGGGGCGTCCTTGGGACACTGGTAAAGCATTCGACGAATCAGCGCCTTGTGGCGAGATTACTCCGGTGAGTCAATGCGGTCACTTGTCTAAAGGTGCCGTCAAGTTATCCGTGAATGGTGAGTTGCGTCAGCAGGGCGACCTTAATCAACTGATCTGGAATATTCCCGATACGATTGCTTACCTTTCAACTTTATTCGCTCTTCAGCCTGGCGATCTTATCTTCTCAGGCACTCCAGCAGGAGTAGGCCCCGTAAAAAAGGGTGATGTCTTAGAAGGAAGTGTAGAAGGTTTGGTTAAGCTCAAAACGAAAATTATTTAATGAGCAATTTTTTATTACAGTTGCGGCCGCTACCATTAGTTTTAGCTTGTGTAGCCACTTTATTGATTGCTTGTGCCGGAACGGATCAAGTTACAGCGCCGGCCAGTACTGCAACTGCGACTGCGCCTACACCTAGCCTCTATAGCAATGCCACACCCTTAGATTTACGTTTAAGCGCCTGGCCTTATCCTTATCCGGTAAAAGAATTTAAGACAAGCTTACAGGGTAAGCCTGCTAGCATGATTTATATGGATGTGCCCGCTGTTGGTCGGCAAAAGGGTGTAGTACTTCTTTTTCACGGCAAGAATTTTTCTAGCGATTATTGGGCACCGACAATTGCCGGTTTAACTCAAGCGGGCTATCGCGTTATTGCTCCTGACCAAATTGGTTTTGGCAAATCGTCTAAACCAGATGTGGCGTACCACTTTGATGACTTAGCCGCTAATACCAAGGCTTTGCTCAAATCATTGCAGATTCAAAAGGCGTCAGTCATCGCCAATTCTATGGGAGGTATGGTGGGCATCCGTTTTGCACGCCTCTATCCGCAGATAGTCAGCAAGTTAGTGCTCGAGAATCCTCTTGGCTTAGAAGATTACAGTAAAGATATTCCGCCGCAGAAAAATGATGATTTACTGAAGTTAGAAATGGCGCAAACAGAAATGACTTATCGCCGCTTCTTACAAAGCTATTTCCCAAATTGGCAAACTCAGTATGAAAAATTTGTTGAAGTCTATGTACGAGTGCAAAAAGGACCCGACTATCGTGCATACGCGAATACTTCTGTATTGACTTATCAGATGATCGCCGAAAAACCAGTGGTGAATGATCTGCCGCAATTGAAGATGCCGGTGCTATTGGTGATTGGTCAAAAAGATCGCACCGTCTTTGGTAGACGTTTTGCACCACCAGAAGCAGTGAAATCTTTAGGCAATTTTCCGGAGCTAGGTAAGAAGGCGCAATTAGCTATTCCAAATGCAAAGCTAGTACCTATCGACAATGTTGGACATGTACCCCATGTGGAAGTCCCGGATGTATTCGTGAAAACGGTTCTTGAGTTTCTGAACTCAAAGGGTTGAGCTGTTTGGCTGGACCCTAAAGACCATTCCCCAGCCCCTGAATTACGGTAATTTGTCTTGATTTTCTAGCTCCTGGGCTAGAATTCCTTTATGTATATGTTTCTGCCTTTTCTAAGTGCCTTTATCGGACTGATACTCGTCTGGTTTGAGAAGCGTATTGCAGGACTTTTCGTGTTGGCAATTACGGTGGGAATACTGCTTGTCTGGTTCCGCTTCCACGCCACTTCCCATCTCAATATTAGTTTGTAGTTCATTGTGAGCAAACTCTCTTTTCCCTCACTAGCAGCGCTTGGCAATCAACTGGCCTTGCTTGCAGTAGTGGGTATGCTTTCCTATGCCTTCGTAGATCAACTGTATTTTGGGGAGCTACCTTGCCCTTTATGTTTGATGCAACGTATTGGCTTTGTCATTATTGGCTTCGCATTAGTCCTGAATATTCGTTGCGGCGCCTACTCATCCCATTATGGCTGGGGCATTATGGGTGGTTTGGTTGGAATGGCGGTGTCACTTCGCCAAGTACTCTTGCATATTCTGCCTGGCGATAAAGGCTTTGGAGCTACATTTTTGGAATTGCATTTTTATACCTGGGCCTTTGTTGGCTATATGGGACTCTTAGCAGGGCAAGCAATCTTACTCATGTTGCCCAACCGTGATGTGCGCTCCCGTTCCCTATTTGCCAATGCATTAGTCATCATTTTTATCCTGCTAGTTTTTGCTAATCTACTCTCGACCTTACTGGAGTGTGGCATTGGTCCTTGTGCCGATGATCCAACTCGTTATGAGGGCTGGCTTTGGCTAAGAGGCCGATTTGGCTTTTAGTATTTAAGCATCCATACAATTTCTAGGTGAAGGTAATGCAATTTTCAAAAGTGGCTCACAGCCTCTTACTTATTTTATGTCTCTGCATTGGCACCTCTCACGCGCAAACCAATCTATCAGCAAAGGCGGGGTGGCCTAAACAGCCAATTCGGATTATTGTTAGCTTCACTCCAGGAGGAGCCCCCGATATCTTGGCGCGCGTTCTAGCTGAGAGCTGGCAGCAGAGTTTAGGCGTACCAGTATTAGTTGAAAATCGCCCTGGTTATGGCGGTAATATTGGCGCAGACTTAGTTGCAAAGAGTGATCCAGATGGCTATACCTTGCTCATTGGTACGGTAGGTATTCACGCGATTAATGGTGCCCTTTATGAAAAAATGTCTTTTGATCCCATTAAAGACTTTACCCCGATTAGTTTTTTGGCCAGTACGCCCAATGTCTTAATTGTGAATAAACAATTAGGCGTCAATAATGTGCACGAGTTAATCGAGCTTGCTAAGGCGAAGCCCAATCAATTGACTTTTGGATCTTCGGGTGTTGGCACTTCACTGCATATGTCTGGTGAATTATTTAAAGAGATGGCGGGTATTCAGATTCGGCATATTCCCTATAAGGGTCGTGCGCAATCTTTGCCAGACTTAGTCAGCGGCCGTATTTCGATACTCTTTGATAATTTATCTTCATCACTTGCTTTAATTAAGGCGGGTGAGGTTCAAGCTTTGGGGGTTACTACTTTAAAGCGCTCAAACTCTGCCCCTGAAATACCAACACTTGCAGAGCAGGGTTTGCCAGGATTTGAGGCGGTTTCTTGGTTCTCATTAATGGCCCCAGCACATTTACCGCTAGATATCCAAAAGCGCCTTAATCAGATCACCCGTCAGACCTTGAATAATTCACAGATTAAAAATCGACTCTTGGCGGGTGGTTTAGAGTCATCCCCAGGAAGCCCCCAAGACCTCTCCAAATTGATTGCCGCAGAGTCTAATAAGTGGAGTAGAGTGGTTCTACAATCTGGCGCAAAATTAGAGCAATAAATAATGATTTTCTTGTCAGCCTGCCTCGCTTGAAAGCGTTATATGAAGTAAGGGTAGTAAAAACAAGAGACCAAATAGAGGGGTCGACTATGAAACAGATCAATAAATTCAAAGCCTTAGGTATTACCTTGGCAACTCTGCTGATGTTATCGCCTGTCATTGCCAAAGCAGGTAATGTGGGGTGGAATGTTTCAGTGGGTGGTGGCTATGGTGGTGGTTGGCGACCAGCAGCTTATGGTCCTGGATGGGGTCATGGCTGGGGCCCAGGTTGGAGGGGTAATTGGGCATATGGCGGCGGATATTACGGCCCTTATGCTGGCACTTACTATGCTCCCCCAGTGGTTTACGCACCTCCACCCCCACCTATGGTTTTGGCAGCTCAGCCACAGCCAGCGATTTGGTATTACTGTGAAGCCAGTGGTAAATACTTTCCGTATGCCCAGGAATGTCCAACAGGCTGGCAAACGCAGCCAGCAACTCCGCCTACGAGCAGCGCGCCTCGCGTGCGACCACAGTATTGATGTTTTGTAGCAATACAAACATACATCAAAAAATAAATCAGATTATTTGAGGGTTTGATATGAAACGATTTGCTCGTACCGCAGTGATCACTGCTTCACTGCTGGCTTCATTAACTGCATGCGTATCTGCGCCTACTGGGCCAACCATTGCCATCATGCCGCGCGAAGGTAAGCCTTTTGAAGTGTTTAAGCAAGAGGACCAACAGTGTCGCGAGTTTGCTGCCAGCTCTATTAAAGACAGTAGTAATGCTGCTTTGAAAGATGGCGTGACTAGTGCGGCGGTTGCAGCGGCATTAGGCGCTGCTGCTGGCACCGTGATTGGTGGTGGCAGTCATACAAACGTAGGTACTGGTGCTGGTGTTGGTTTATTAGGTGGCGCAGCTATTGGTGCAATGAATGCATCTGGCAAAGAAAATCAGGCTCAGGCCCAATACAACATCGCTTACCAACAGTGCATGTATTCCAAAGGAAATCAGGTTCCTAGTTATCCTGCCTCTGGACCAGCTTATCGTTAGTCCTAGTCATTTCTTCAGACTTTAAGCGGCGGATGCGTTTTTTCATAGCGCTCCGCTGTTTTTCTAAAGAGATAGAGTAGTAAGCAAGCAGCTAATCCCAAGCTAATACTATTGCCGGCCCAAAAGCCGTTAGCGCCTTGTAAGAAGGTCGGTGTATTTCCAAGAACATTAAAGCCTAAGAGATAGCCGCCACCAAGTCCTACACCCCAGAGTGAGCCCGCATAAATAAGCATCGGCCAAAAGGCAATACGATAGGCGCGCAAAATAAATGCCGCTGTGACTTGCAAGGCATCAAAGACTTGGTAAAAAGCAATGAATAAAAAGAGTGGAATTGAAAACAGTTTAACTTCTGCTGGAGGATCATACAAATCCAGTAGTTGCATTCTGAAGCACCAAACTGCAATACCGATCACCACACAAACCAAGGTTGTGAAAAATACTGATGACCAACCAATCTCCTCAGCACGCTCGAGTTTCTTAGCGCCAATGGATTGCGATACTAATGTCATAGTAGCAATCGATAAAGAAAGCGGCACCATATAAATTACTGTACCCATATTGGCTACAATTTGATGGCCAGCCAGGGCAGTGGTTCCCAGGCGTGCAATAAATAAGGACATGAAGGTGAATGAGGTTACTTCGATCAAGTAACTAAAGCCAATTGGTGCGCCGAGTTTTAGTAAGGTCCAAATTCGTTGCCAGTCTGGCATGCTAAAGCGTTCAAAAATCTTAAAGGGTCGATAGAAGCGATCAAGCAACACAAAGCCCAAGGTCATGAGGAGCCAAGACCAATTAATAATGACAGTGGCCACTGCACAACCCGGTCCACCCATACCTTCAATTCCCAGGCCACCATAGATAAAAAGCAAGTTCAACGGTAATTTGAGCGCAAGCCCAATGAGTTGGACGGTAGTGATGACCGTTGGGCGTGACACCGCATTGTGTAGTGCCATTAAGACACGCATGCCCATGCTTGCGGGTAGTCCTAAGGCCAAAATAGTGAGATATAACTTTGCTTTATTCTCTATTTCTGGGCTAAGACGCGAGATTGCAAGCAAGTGATCTGCATTCAGTAAAACAAAGCAGCCCAAGACGGTTAAGCCAAGCGCCAGCCATGTCGCCTGTCTTACTTCTTCGCCAATTTCTGAATATCGTTTAGCTCCAAAAAGTTGTCCAGCAATTGGAGCAAGTGCAGATACCACGCCAGTTAAGCCAACATAGATACTTATGAAGATGGCTGATGCCATAGCTAGGGCAGCAAGATCATCGGCCGAGTAACGTGCCGTCATTGCAGTATCGAGAACACCAAAGGCGATAACTGCTAATTGTCCAATGAGTAAAGGGCCGGCTAATTTCAGAAGGGCAGGAATATCCTCGCGCAAGCGCGATAATTTAAAGTGCAGCACGATTTATTCCGGCAAAACTTCGTAGAGACGCAAGCGCTCGTCTCGGTCAGCTGCACGGCGATCTTCCCAGATCAGATGAAGTTTTTTATTGTTGAGTTGGGCGTATGCTTTGGCTTCTGATTGGGTATGTGTCAGCATCCATGGGCAATCAGCATCATCACGGAAAGTCAGTTTGCTAAAGTATTCAAAAGAAGCTAGCTGTGCAAAACCTAAATTACTGGTGTTGATGCAGGCACTACTAGCAGGTATTACTTGTGACAGACGCGCAGAAACATGGCGATAGGTTTTAGCGTAATTGATAGTGGGTAACCAAAGTGTCATGAGCAAAACCCACATCAGGGTAGTACCAGACGCAGAAATGATCAGGCAGCGCCAAATTTCTTTTGGGGCGCGTGATGTTCTCCAGCGAACAACCGCAAGCCATAGAGCGGTAATGACTAGCGCAACCACAAAGGCTAGATAATTAAATTGCGCTTCAAAGCCCGGAAGCAAACGTGTGACATTAGCGGCGGTTGATTCTGGGAAGCCGGTGACCTTTGCTAGCCAGATAATCCAAATTGCTAATGCAATTAAGGTAAAGCTAAACATTGCAAACCAATCGATAAAGCTAATGACGCTACGCTTCAGAATTGGCAGGCTGAAAGCGGCAATGATAGAAAGACTTGGAATCATGATCATCAAGTCATGCTCATTTGCCTCAAGACGAAAGAGGGTATAGATGAGGCTGCCAATAAATAAACTTAGCGGAATGCAAAGATGAGGAGCGCGCCAGGCGCCAGCCTCTTTAATGCGACCCCAGTGAGCTAGTGAAACAATCGCTAAGGGCCAGACCGGCCATGCGTAAGCCCAGAAGTTGACGCTCAAGAATCCTAGAGAATCCATCGAGGGCGATGAACGCATCTCCGGCATATTGCGCCAACCTTGCTCAGCAATATGGCGCCATTCCAGTGGTAAGTTGTTAATATGCCAGAGCGCTGGCCAGAGCGCAAAACCCAGCAGTCCTAATACGGTGCTTGTGAGCGTCCATCGAAAGCGTAATTTTGCATTGCTTGCCAGGACGGCAATGATGGTAGATCCGACGACGATTAAGCTTAATGTGAGGTTGCTCGAAAGAGCCACAATGCTAATGCCCAATCCAGTCCACAGACCGCCTTGCCAGGGTTTATCTAATCCCCGTACAGTGCCATAGAGCACGATACTGATGCCCATGAGTTGTGCCATCATTGGCGTAGTTTCGTGTGCACGCTGCGCAAGACCAACGCAGGCTAAGAAGATGAGTAGCGCACCATCGGCCAATGTCATTCCATAGCTCTTCATGTCGGGTTGTCCACCAACAGCAAGTGCCATTGGTTGCACTTCGCGACGACGACCTAACAAGTAGGTGGCATACCAAATCGCTAGGGCTGCAGCAAAAAAGCAAATAGCAGAATACAGGCGAGCTGCATTAGCTGCGCCGATAAAGCGACTAAAGAGTTCGATGAGGGTAGCGCCCATCCAGTAGGGCAGCGGCGTACCCAGTGAAATATCACGACCGGCTAAGTGTGGAACAACCCAATCAAGTGAGTTGCCACGAAACAAGGTCCACATGCCACCAAAACCAATAGCATCTTCATTTTTCCATGGGTCACGAAAGAAGAGGCCAGAAAAACCATAAACCAAGGTCAGCGCAAAAATAATAATGCGCGGAATGGATTTGGTAGCGGCAGCGGTAAGTTTGACCATGAACTCTAATTAATAAAACAAGCAATAAAAAAGGCAGCAAACGCTGCCTTGATTATCTCGCAGAGATGGTATTTTCCATACCCTGCAAATTTGAGGTGTATTAAGCCTTTTTCTTAGCTGGCTTTTCAGCAGCTTTCGCTTCTGCAGCAGCAGCTTTTTTCTCAGCAGTTTTAGCAGCACCATCGCCAGAGGCTTTAGCAACAGCTTTAGTGCCGAATTTCTGACGGAATTTCTCAACACGACCAGCGGTATCCATGATCTTTTGGGTGCCGGTGTAGAAAGGATGTGATTCAGAAGAAGTCTCGATCTTGGCCAATGGATATTCATTGCCATCTTCCCACTTGATTGTCTCTTTAGTAGACATAGTGGAGCGAGTCTTGAAGCTGAAGTTGTTGGAAACGTCTACAAAGACGATTTCACGATATTCGGGGTGAATGCCAGGTTTCATTTTGAGTCCTATAAGCGGGCAGCCGTTTAAGCTAATTAAGCTAAATACTTACCCAAGTTAAATGCAGTAAAGGCGAAATTATGCCATGAAATCAACAACAAAGCGCGCTTTGAAGGTCTAAAAAGGGCTAAAACAGCCCTTCAGACCTCTAAATTAGCCTCCGCGACGCATTAAATCAAAGAATTCACCGTTGTTTTTGGTTGATTTGAGCTTATCCACGATGAAGTTCATTGCCTCGATATCGTCCATATCAGCCAGTAATTTACGTAGTACCCAGATCTTCTGGAGATTCTCAGCCTTGACCAAGAGTTCCTCGCGGCGGGTGCCAGACTTGTTAAGGTTAATCGATGGGTAAACACGACGTTCAGCCAAACGACGCTCAAGGTGAACTTCCATATTGCCAGTACCCTTGAATTCCTCGTAGATGAGGTCATCCATTCGGCTACCGGTTTCAATGAGGGCTGTAGCGATGATGGTTAATGAACCACCTTCTTCAATATTACGAGCGGCACCGAAGAAGCGTTTTGGACGTTGCAATGCATTCGCGTCCACACCACCAGACAGTACTTTGCCTGATGAAGGAACTACTGTGTTGTATGCGCGAGCAAGGCGGGTAATCGAGTCAAGCAAGATGATCACATCTTTACCCATCTCCACTAAACGCTTTGCTTTTTCAATGACCATCTCGGCAACTTGAACGTGACGAACTGCAGGCTCATCAAAAGTAGACGCAACTACTTCACCCCGAACGGAGCGTTGCATCTCAGTCACCTCTTCAGGGCGCTCATCAACGAGCAATACGATCAGGATCGCTTCAGGATTGTTAGCTGCAATTGCGTGTGCAATGTGCTGCATCATCACAGTCTTACCAGACTTTGGTGATGCCACAATCAAACCACGCTGGCCGTAACCAATCGGGGAGATCATGTCGATAATACGGCCAGTAAGATTCTCTTCAGCCTTGATATCGCGCTCTAAGCTAATGACACGGTTTGGGTGCAATGGCGTTAAGTTCTCGAACATGATGCGGTTCTTGAGCGCCTCTGGAGCTAAGCCATTAATCTTATCAACCTTAACTAACGCAAAGTAGCGCTCACCATCTTTAGGGGTTCGCACTTCACCTTCCACGCTGTCACCAGTGTGTAAGTTAAAGCGGCGAATCTGTGCAGGGGAGATATAGATGTCGTCAGGCGAAGCCATATAAGAGGCTTCAGGAGAGCGCAAGAAACCAAAGCCATCAGGCAATACTTCCAAAGTGCCATCGCCGAATACTGTTTCACCAGCTTTCGCACGTTTTTTCAAAATGGCAAACATCAATTCTTGTTTGCGCATCCGTTGGGTGTTTTCAATCTCCAGGCTAGCTGCCATTTCGAGCAGAGCGGATACGTGGAGGACTTTGAGTTCAGTTAATTGCATGTGGTTCTCGGGTGTTGGTAAAGATAAAAAGAAATATGGGGGGTTGGTTTTGGGGTATCGCTGCCCTGATTGAGATCAGGCAGATGTGAAAAAACAGAATTTGGGAAATTTGCTTAAAGAAGGGGGAAGTAAATTGCTGGAAATCGGCGCGCTGTCGTTGGAAAAGAAAGGCGCTGAACTACTGTTAAATGCAATACTACACTAAAAAAAGAGCGTATAGCAGGTAAAAACCACAGGCTCAACGGGTGAACATGTGGTCTGAGACTATTTACAGATGACTATCAATAAATGCAGTTAACTGGGATTTAGCCAAAGCGCCTACTTTTTGAGCAGCCACGGTGCCATTTTTGAAGAGGATCAGGGTAGGAATGCCACGAATGTTGAATTGGGCAGGAACACCTTGGTTCTCATCCACATTCATTTTGGCGATTTGCAATT
>CANGHN010000003.1 GCA_947453825.1 Betaproteobacteria bacterium | reverse complement strand
GAGAAGATTATTAGCAATCTACCAGAGGTGCAGGGCACCAGCGGTGAGGTTCAGGTTGGTCGTGATTTAAGTAACTGGCTAAATCTCTGCGAAAAAGAGGCTAACAAGCGCAATGATCAATTCATTGCCGGAGAGTTGTTCTTATTGGTCATTGCTGATGACAAAGGCGAGCTCGGTAAAGTGGCTCGTGAGAATGGCTTAAATCGTAAATCGTTAGAGACGGCTATTGATTTAGTGCGCGGAGGAGAATCAGTGAATAGTGCAGATGCTGAAGGTCAACGTGAAGCCCTGAAAAAATACACCGTCGATTTAACTGAGCGTGCTCGTATGGGCAAGTTAGATCCCGTGATTGGTCGTGATGATGAGATTCGTCGCACGATTCAGATCTTGCAACGTCGCGGTAAGAATAACCCGGTTCTCATTGGTGAACCTGGTGTAGGTAAGACTGCGATTGTTGAGGGTTTGGCTCAGCGTATTGTGAACGGTGAGGTTCCTGAAACTCTCAAGAATAAACGTGTTCTAGTCTTAGATATGGCTTTGCTATTAGCGGGCGCTAAGTATCGCGGCGAGTTCGAAGAACGCTTAAAGGCGGTTCTGAGTGATGTTGCTAAAGATGAAGGTCAAACAATTATCTTTATTGATGAGATTCATACAATGGTTGGCGCCGGTAAGGGTGATGGTGCAATGGATGCTGGCAATATGCTTAAGCCTGCTTTGGCTCGTGGCGAATTGCATTGTATTGGCGCAACCACTTTAGATGAGTACCGTAAATACATTGAAAAAGATCCTGCTCTAGAGCGCCGCTTTCAGAAAGTCATGGTGGAAGAGCCTAGCGTTGAAGCAACGATTGCGATCTTGCGTGGTTTGCAAGAGCGTTACGAGCTGCACCATGGTATTGAGATTACCGATCCAGCAATTGTGGCGGCTGCAGAGCTATCACATCGCTACATTACCGATCGTTTCTTACCCGATAAAGCTATTGACCTCATTGATGAGGCTGGCTCGCGCATTCGGATGGAAATTGATTCCAAGCCGGAGGTTATGGACAAGTTAGAACGTCGTTTAATTCAACTCAAGATTGAGCGTGAAGCTGTCAAGAAAGAAAAAGATGAGGCTTCTCAAAAACGTTTGGGTTTGATTGAGGATGAAATCAAGCGTCTGGGCGCCGAGTATGCAGACTTGGAAGAAATTTGGAAGGCAGAAAAGGGCGCTGTTTTGGGGGCCGCTAACCTCAAAGAAGAAATTGAAAAGGTGCGGGCAGATATTGCTAGGTTGCAGCGTGAAGGCAAGTTAGAACAAGTAGCTGAGTTGCAATATGGCAAGCTGCCTGAGCTCGAAGCCAAACTGAAATCAGCTGCAGCAGCAGAAGCCAAAGGTGATAAGAATGGCGTGGTGAAGAATAAGCTACTGCGTACGCAAGTTGGCGCAGAAGAGATTGCTGAGGTAGTGTCACGTGCTACTGGCATTCCGGTATCGAAAATGATGCAAGGTGAGCGCGATAAATTACTTAAGATGGAAGAGCTTTTGCATAAGCGTGTCGTAGGTCAAGAAGAAGCGATCCGTGCAGTATCAGATGCGATCCGTCGCTCTCGTGCTGGCTTGTCTGAAGAAAATCGCCCTTATGGCTCTTTCTTATTTTTGGGACCCACAGGCGTAGGTAAGACTGAGCTTTGCAAAGCCTTAGCAGGCTTCTTGTTTGACAGCGAAGATCACCTGATTCGGATTGATATGAGCGAGTTCATGGAAAAGCATAGTGTCGCCCGCTTGATTGGTGCGCCTCCAGGCTATGTCGGTTACGAAGAAGGCGGTTACTTAACTGAACAAGTGCGTCGCCATCCTTATAGTGTCATTTTGTTTGATGAAATTGAAAAAGCACATCCAGACGTCTTTAATGTGCTCTTACAAGTATTAGACGATGGCCGCTTAACCGATGGACAGGGTCGCACTGTTGACTTTAAGAACACAGTGATTGTGATGACTAGCAATATCGGCTCACATCTGATTCAGTCCATGACTGGTAAGAAGCAAGTAGAGATTAAGGATGCGGTATTTGAAGAGCTCAAGAATCATTTCCGCCCTGAGTTCTTGAACCGTATTGATGAGATCGTGGTGTTCCATGGTCTGGATAAAGGCAATATTGCCAATATCGCAAAAATCTTGCTTAAAAACTTGTCGGATCGTTTGGCAAAAGTCGATATGCAGCTTGAGGTGAGTGATGCAGCCTTAAATAAGATTGCTGAGGTTGGCTTTGATCCTGTCTTTGGGGCAAGGCCGCTCAAGCGCGCTATTCAGCAGCATATTGAGAACCCAGTCTCTAAGATGATCTTAGAGGGTAAGTTTGGTCCAAAAGATGTTGTCCCAGTAGATGTAGACAAAAAAGGCGACTTTAGTTTCACCCGCCTAGTGCATTAAATTTGGGAATTTGTGCAGGAATCGCCCTGCACCAGTAAACTCGGTACATGACTGATGCGCTTAGTAGGCGTGCCAGTGATGTCCGGGTTATTGCTCTACTTAGCCTAGCGCACGGCAGCTCTCACTTTTTTCATTTAATCCTTCCTCCCATGTTTCCATGGCTGAAGGATGCCTTTGCTCTGAACTATGCAGAGCTCGGCTTACTGATGTCGGTCTTCTTTGTGGTGTCAGCGATGGTGCAAGCGGCTTCAGGATTTTTAGTCGATCGTATTGGCGCTAGACCAGTCCTATTTGCTGGTGTTGGTCTACTTGCTCTTGCAGCTCTCATGTTTTCGCAGAGTCATGGTTACGTCATGTTGATTTTTGGGGCAGTGATTGCTGGATGCGGTAACGGGATTTTTCATCCGGTTGATTTCACCTTAATTAATCACAAGATCTCTCCGCCTAATCTACCTTATGCCTATTCCATGCATGGCGTTACTGGTTACCTGGGTTGGGCAGCAGCACCTGCATTTATGGTGGCCATCACAGAGCTTTCAGATTGGCGTATTGCATTTCTGTCTGCAGCAGCGTTAGAAGCAATCGTTTTATTGATCCTCTGGCTGAACAAGAGTCAACTCATTGATGATGTTAAGGCCCGTCAAGAGCAAAGTGACAGTCATGCACAAGCAGCGAATCCTGGGGGCATACCTACAAGCGCTTTTGCTTTCCTGAAATTAACCGCAGTGTGGTTGTGCTGGGTTTTCTTTTTCTTCAGTATGGCAACAACCTCTAGCTTGCAGTCCTTTGCACCTAGTGCGCTATTGAAGATCTATGACGTACCCGTCAGTGTTGGTAGTTACTTCATCACTTTATTAGCATTGGGAAGTGCTGGTGGAACCTTATTGGGTGGTTACCTGGCAAGCAAAATTCAGCTGCCCGAAAAAATTGTCACGACCTGTTTGATATTTACTACTGCGATATGTCTACTGCTTGCAACTGGCATAGCTCCACTTGACCTGATCCCAATCTTTTTTGTAGGTATTGGCATTGGTTTTGGTGTGATAGCGCCATCGCGAGATCTACTCGTAAAGTCTGCAACACCACAGGGTGTGGCAGGGCGTGTCTACGGCATTATTTATTCTGGCATTGATCTAGGTGCAGCAATCGGACCTTTTATCTTTGGCTTTTTTATGGATGCTGGCTTACCAAGAGCATTATTTATTGGTATTGCTTTATTTCAGCTGATGATCATTGTCATGGCGTTTAAAGTATCTAGCAATGCAAAGCGCGCTAGTGCCTAAATTTTAGGGTTTGCAGTAAGGATATTTAATGCACAATAAATTCTGCTGTTTTTCTGATTATGTATAAAAATAATGGAGATAGTAAATGAAGCAGTTAATTGATCGAATCGATCATATTGTCTTAACCGTGACTGACATTGAGGCAAGTACTCAGTTCTACGAAAAAACATTTGGATTTGAAAGAGAATTTTTCAAAGGGCCAGAAGGGCAGCCACGCTACGCTTTGTTATTTGGGCAATTAAAAATTAATTTGCAAGATCGAGCTACTGAGACTCCAACTAAGGCTAGAGTCCCCACCATTGGTTCCGGTGACTTTTGTTTAATTGCCTCAGTCCCATTGGATGAATTCATTGAGCACTTAAAACAAAATCAAATCCCGATTGATGTAGGTCCTGTTTCACGTCGGGGAGCGCTTGGGCCAATCCGTTCAGTGTATTTACGTGATCCAGACGGCAACCTCGTTGAAGTTGCCGAGTACGTATAAAACCTCCTTGTTCTTTTCATATAGTGAAATGACGTTTCCCTGAATAAAATGCGGGGTGGCAAGACCACCCTCATTACATTCCAAGCAGTGGATATGCATTTCGTATTATAAAAATACGACTATAAGCTATTGAATTTAAATAACTAAATATTTCCATTTATTTTCTTTTTTGCTCTTGCGGAACTTTTTGAACGATCTAAACTCTTATATAAGACATAAGACTTGAAATCGTCTGAAGAGGTCTCAAATTTTGAAGCACTTGTTTAACTTAGGGAGAAAAACATGGCAGATCGCAAAGCAGAAATCGCAGCAATTCAAAAAGACTGGGATACCAACCCACGCTGGAAGGGTATTACCCGTGGCTATACCGCTGAAGACGTTGTGCGTCTGCGTGGCTCCTTAAAGATTGAGCACACGCTAGCCAAGCATGGTGCCGAAAAGCTTTGGGAGCTCGTCAATAACGAGGCGTATGTGAACTGTTTGGGTGCTTTGACTGGTGGTCAAGCGATGCAACAAGTAAAAGCCGGCATTCAAGCAATCTACTTATCTGGTTGGCAGGTGGCAGCAGATGGCAACTCTTACGCAGCTATGTATCCAGATCAATCTCTATATCCAGTAGATTCAGTACCCAAGATGGTTGAGCGTATCAATAACTCATTCCAACGTGCTGATGAGATACAAACCGCAAAAGGTATTGGCCCAGGTGATACGGGTTATATCGACTACTTTGCTCCTATTGTTGCCGATGCTGAAGCTGGTTTTGGTGGCGTACTAAATGCGTTCGAATTGAGTAAGGCATTAATTAAGCAAGGTGCTGCTGGCGTTCACTTTGAAGACCAATTATCTTCAGTAAAGAAGTGCGGTCATCTAGGTGGCAAGGTGTTATTGCCAACTGCAGAATCTGTTCAGAAATTAATCTCGGCTCGCTTAGCAGCAGATGTCATGGGTGTGCCAACCATTATCCTAGCTCGTACCGATGCTGAGGCTGCCGATTTGTTGACCTCTGACTACGATGAAAACGATAAGCGATTCTTAACGGGTGAACGGACTCCAGAAGGTTTCTATAAGACTCACAAAGGCTTGGATCAAGCCATCTCACGTGGTTTGGCCTACGCTGCTTACGCCGATATGGTTTGGTGCGAAACAGGCACACCAGATCTTGATTTTGCGCAAAAATTTGCAGAGGCGATTCGGGCGAAGTTCCCAGGCAAGATGTTGGCCTACAACTGCTCACCTTCCTTTAACTGGAAGAAAAATCTGGACGATGCAACGATTGCAAAGTTCCAGCGCGAGTTAGGCGCTATGGGTTACAAATACCAATTTATTACCCTCGCTGGTATCCACTCAATGTGGTACAACATGTTCGACTTGGCGCAAGACTACTCTAAGCGTGGCATGACCGCTTACGTTGAAAAAGTTCAAGAACCAGAATTTGCTGCACGCGAGCGTGGATATACTTTTGTTTCACATCAGCAAGAAGTTGGCACTGGTTATTTTGATGACGTTACTACCGTGATTCAGGGCGGTAAATCTTCTGTAACAGCGTTGACTGGGTCTACTGAAGAAGAGCAGTTCCATTAAGTATTCCTAGGAAGTCTGTAGTGGTGGCAATGCAATAACGCTACTACTGCCACGGCATCTAAATTGCCCCACAAGGGTGACTTAGGTGCCGTTTTCGTTTACATTCTTCTTATGGCAAATTGCATACTTTGTAAACCAGATTTAAAGCCCGAAGATGGTGAGTTGATCTGGCGCGGGGATGATTGTCGTGTCATCCTTGTGAACGACCCTGACTTACCAGGCTTTTGTCGCGTGATCTGGAATCGACACGTTGCCGAGATGTCGGATTTAAGCTATGGTGAGCGAGATCATTTAATGGCCTTGGTTTTTGCCGTAGAGGAGGCGATACGTCATGTAATGCATCCCGATAAGGTGAATCTAGCGGCACTGGGTAATATGGTTCCGCATATTCACTGGCATGTCATCCCTAGGTTTAAAGATGATGCATTTTTTCCGGGCTCAGCATGGTCTACTAGAACCCAAGAGGCTCCAAAAGCCTCTCTGGCAGCCCGGAAGGTCCTGGCGGAAAACTTGGCAGAAGCAATTAAATCAGCCATTTCTAAAATGCATTAAATTAGAAGAAATCTAGCAAAAGCTAAATAGATACACCCCTAATAAAAAGTAGACGGAGACAAGCAGTGATTCAAAAAATAATTCCCAGCGTGGCTGAGGCCCTGCGGGATATTCGTGATGGTTCAATCATTCTGGTTTCTGGATTTGGAGGCGCAGGCCTACCCATTTTCCTTCTAGATGCTTTGGTAGAGCAGGGTGCAAAAGATCTCACAATCGTGAGTAATAACGCTGGAAATTCAGGCATTGGTATTGCCAAGTTAATTGGCGCTGGTCGTGTCAAGAAAATGGTTTGCTCCTTTCCGCGTCAACCCGAATCTGGTGCATTCGATGATTTATATCGCGATGGAAAAATTGAATTAGAGCTAGTGCCTCAAGGCACCTTGGCTGAACGTATTCGGGCTGGAGGTGCAGGTATTGGCGGATTCTATACACCCACGGGCTTTGGAACTGAGCTGGCCGTTGGTAAAGATACGCGCGTCATTGATGGCGTTAATCAAGTATTTGAAAAAGCGATTAAAGCAGACTACGCATTAGTGAGAGCCGATAAGGGCGATCGTTGGGGTAACCTGACTTATCACGGCACCGGTAGAAACTTTGGCCCAGTGATGGCTACGGCTGCAGCTTGCACAATTGCACAAGTCAATAAAGTGGTTGAGTTAGGCACGCTACATCCAGAGGCCATCGTTACTCCAGGAATCTTCGTCAAGCGTGTGGTGCTAGTTGGAGGAACATCATGATTGATCTCTCTCAAGTCAAAAAACGTAGTACAGCAGATATCGCTAAGCGCATCGTGCAGGATATTCCTGAAGGAGCGCATGTGAACTTGGGTATTGGGCAGCCTATGACGATTTCAAATTATCTGCCACCAGATCGAGAAATTCTTTTACATAGCGAGAATGGTTTACTAGGAATGGGCCCTTTGGCTCATGGAGATCAAATTGACGAAGAATTGGTCAATGCTGGCAAACAACCGGTCACTATGTTGCCTGGGGCATCACTTTGCCATCATGCAGATTCTTTTGTGATGATTCGTGGTGGGCATATCGATATCTGTGTTCTGGGCGCATTTCAGATATCCGTCAAAGGCGATATCGCAAACTGGCGCACTGGAGATCCCAAGGCAATTCCGGCAGTAGGTGGCGCCATGGATTTGGCTTTAGGCGCTAAAAAATTATTTGTCATGATGGAGCATCTAACAAAGTCTGGCCAGTCTAAGTTAGTGCATGAATGTACTTATCCCCTCACTGCGCTTGCAGCTGTTGACTGTATCTATACTGATTTAGCAACAATTGAAGTCACGCAAGATGGTTTGGTGGCAATCGACTGGGTAGAAGGTCTTACCTTCGATCAATTACAAGAGCTCAGTGGTGTGCCAATGAAGCAGCTTGGTAAAGTTAATTAAGACTATGAAATTTTTTCTAGCGCTGTTATGTTGTTTGGGCTTTACCGTTACTTATGCGGCAGATAATAAATCTAACTATCCTAACAAGCCGATCCATTTAATCGTAGGATTTTCCCCAGGAGGTTCTGCTGATACTGTTGGCCGTGCCTTGGCAGAGGGTTTATCTACCAGACTAGGTCAGCCAGTCATTGTTGAAAATAAGGCGGGCGCCAATGGAAATATTGCTGCAGAGATTGTGGCTCGCTCACCAGCAGACGGTTATGTCATTTATTTCCCCTCTATTGGGCACGCGGTCAATGCATCCTTGTATAAAAATTTGCCCTATGACCCAGTGAAAGATTTCACGCCAATTGGTGGCGTGTTTTCAGCGCCTAATATGTTGGTCGTTCCCATGAATTCACCATATAAGTCTGTTGGTGATGTCATCGCCGCAGCAAAAGCGAACCCTGGAAAATTGACATTTGCCTCAAGCGGTAGCGGAACCTCAGTACATCTCTCTGCCGTGCTCTTTGAGAAGATGGCGAAGATTGACATGATCCACATACCTTATAAAGGCACTGGTAATGCCATGCCTGATGTGATTTCGGGTCAGGTGGATATGAGCTTTCCAAACTTACCGAGCGCAGTGCCTCAGGTGAAGGCGGGTAATTTACGTGCACTGGGCATTACTACTGCGAAACGCTCGGCTGCAGCCCCTGGTACTCCAACGATTGCAGAGTCTGGGTTACCGGGCTATGAGATGGCTACTTGGTATGGCTTGGTAGCCCCTGCAAATTTGCCGATAGACATTCGTAATCGTCTGAACAAAGAGTTACAAAGTATTTTGGCTGATCCTAAATTTAAAGATAAGTTGATTGCACAAGGGGCTGATCCGATGCCTGGAACCCCTGAGCAATTTTCTCAATTAATTAAGAGTGAGATTGAGAAATGGCGTAAGCTGATTGCTCAGTCACAGATCACAATCGATTAAATCGTTTTAAAGAATTTACTCAAGGAAGATTATGTCTTTTGCTTCTAATGCCTGTATCGCAGGAATTTACGAACATCCTTTGCGCGTCGCGCCTGATCATACCGTTGCTCAGCTTCACGCTGAAGTTGCACGCGGAGCATTACAAGATGCTGGCCTCACTCTAAATGATGTTGATGGCTATTTTTGTGCAGGTGATGCCCCCGGTATGGGTCCAGTTTCTATGGCTGATTATCTTGGCTTAAAAAAATTAAAGTATTTAGATTCAACCGATACCGGCGGATCTTCATATTTGACCCACGTAAATCATGCTGCGCGGGCCATTGCTGCAGGGCAGTGCCGTGTTGCTCTCATTACTTTAGCAGGGCGTCCAAAGTCCGAGGGCTCAAGCGGCACTCAGGTGCGCAGTCAATACGCCAGTGCGCCAGATTTTGCTTTTGAGAAACCGTATTCTCCAGCACCATTAAATACTTATGCAATGTGTGCGATGCGCCACATGTATGAATTTGGTACAACTAGCGAGCAGCTCGCATGGATCAAGGTGGCAGCTTCCCATCACGCTCAGCACAATCCGAATGCCATGCTCAAAGATGTTCTCACTGTTGAAGATGTGCTTAATTCACCGATGATTGCTGATCCCTTGCACCGTGCAGACTGTTGTGTCGTCACTGATAGCGGTGGCGCATTAGTCGTAGTACACCCTGATATTGCAAAGACTCTCAAAAAGCCCGTCATTACGATGATGGGTGCAGGAGAAACCACTAAAGGCCAAATGGGCGGCAAAGTTGATTTGACCTATTCAGGTTTAGCTTGGGCAGCCCCCTTGGCATTCAAAGAAGCAAAGTTAACTCCAGAGCAAATTCGTTATGCATCGATCTATGACAGTTTCACAATTACTGTATTGATTCAGTTAGAAGATTTGGGGTTTTGTAAAAAAGGTGAAGGTGGTCGCTTTGTTGAGGGTGGGCAGCTGATTTCTGGAAAAGGAAAGCTGGCATTTAATACCGATGGCGGTGGCTTATGTAATAACCATCCTGCAAATCGTGGAGGAATGACTAAGGTGATTGAAGCAGTAAGACAGTTACGGGGCGAAGCCCATCCTGCGGTACAAGTACCCAATTTAGAGTTTGCGCTAGCCTCTGGTATTGGTGGTGCCCTCGGCACGCGTCATGGCGCAGCAACCTTAATTATGGGGAGATTGCAATGAGCGAAGTGCATCGTTTACCAAGCCCAATTATTAATCCTGAAAATAAAGCATTTTTTGATGCGGCCCAAAATAATCAATTGGTATTGAAGTATTGCAATAGCTGTAAAGAGACCCACTATTATCCTCGCACTATTTGCCCTCATTGTGGAAGTGATGACACTACGTGGGTGAACTCAAAAGGTGTGGGTGAGATTTACTCTTATACCGTGATGCGAAGGGGTGTCGAAGTGCCCTTTGCCATGGCTTATGTGCGCCTAGAGGAGGAAATTTCATTATTGACACACCTAACTAATTGCGACTTTGATGCAATTCGGGTTGGGCAAAAAGTGAGAGTCGTTTTTCAGGAAACGCAAGATGGGCAAAAGACTCATCTGTTTGAGCCGCTTTAAAACTAAATCAGTCGATTCAAAGCCTCGAGATATTTTTCGGGGCTCAGTTGACCGCCCTCACGCTGTGCTTCCCATAGAATCTGTCCTAAGCATTCCATGATGCAATGTTGAGCTTCGTGCTCGGACCCTAATTTTTGGGTCAGTTTTTCTGCAATCTCTCTAATGCCGGGCGGCTGATTGATAGAGGTCTGCTCACTAATCGATAGATGCATGGAAAGATGTAAAAAAGGATTAGTTTCACCGCGTTCGGGCGTGTAATCTTGAGTGAGCGCTCCATCGGAATCGTTAAGTAGCGTGTGATATTCCGGGTGTTGCACCATCCAATCGCCCGCAAGCGTTTCCATGGGATCAAGAATATGACCTGCTGTTTTCTTCTGCCAGGTATCACAGAAAAATCGACGTACTTCTTCACGAGTCGGGTTAAATATCGCCACGGACTTTTCCTTTACCGGTTTTTTGCTTGAAGCTACACAAGGGCTCAACAATACATTGGGGGCAGTCTGGATTGCGCGCCTTGCAGGTATATCTGCCATGCAGAATCAGCCAGTGATGTGCATCTTGTAAAAATTCTTTTGGAACTCTTTTGAGTAATTGCTCTTCAACTTTGACAACATCCTTGCCAGGCGCAAGGCCGGTGCGGTTCGATACTCTAAAGATATGGGTATCTACCGCAATAGTAGGTTGACCAAAGGCAGTATTCAGAATGACATTCGCAGTCTTTCGGCCAACTCCTGGAAGTGCTTCTAGTTCTTTGTGTGTTTGCGGAACTTGGCCATGGTGCTTCTCCAGTAATAAGCGACAAGTTTCTTGGATATGTTTACCTTTGGTATTAAATAGACCGATGTGCTGGATGTATGGGCGAACACCTTCTTCACCAAGGTCTAATAAAGCCTGCGGCGTATTTGCGACCTTAAAGAGCTTGCGCGTTCCTTTATTTACTGAGATATCGGTTGCCTGTGCTGATAGTAATACTGCAATAAGCAATTCAAATGGAGAGCTGTACTCTAATTCTGTTTCGGGTTTTGGGTTATTGGCCTTGAGTTGCTCAAAAAAAGCACGCCGCTTTTCTAGATTCATCATTTCTTTTCTTGGGCTCTGGCAATCGCAGCAGCAATGATGGCATGTTTGCGTTCCTTCTCTTTTTCTTCATCTGCTGAAGTCGGACGTTCTGCATTGACTGCTGCTAGTTTGCTTGCAGCCTTTTTGGCTAAGCGTTCATCATTATCTTTTTGTTCGCGATCAAGACGTTGTTCGCGATCGTGATAGCGCTTGCGTGAAATATTAGCTAAGCCAGGAGACCAGGCATTCCAGCCTGTTTGCTTTCCGGTCACATTAATCATGCTGATGCAGTCTACCGGGCATGGTGGAATACAGAGATCACATCCTGTACACCATTCAGTAAGGACCACATGCATTTGCTTGGAGGCTCCCACAATAGCATCGACAGGACATGCCTGAATACAGAGGGTACAACCAATACATTTCTGGGGATCAATAAATGCTAGTGGTCTTGGGCGCTCCACGCCACACTCTGGGTCGATGGCGGGATGTAAATCAAAAGCATCTTGTGGGTAAATTGAAACGAGAATCTTACTGAGTCTTTGGATACCCTCAACTCCGCCAGGAGGGCAGCGATTTGGAAGTGCTTCACCGGCTGCCATCGCCTGCGCATACCCATGGCAATCGGGATAACCACATTTAGTACATTGAGTTTGAGGAAGCGTATCTTCCAAGCGAGCGGTCAGATCGTTCGCTTGTTTAATATTCATCGCTTTAAAAAAGCCTAAAAAAGTGGGGGCAAAGACCCCCGCTTATTTAGGCTGATTGAGAGCCTTCTAACTTAGGAGGTCTTGCTTTAGTTTTCTTGTGAACACCTTGGTGCTCACGAATGAAATTCTTAATCTTTGGGTACACCTTATCGCGCCAACGGCGACCAGCAAAAATACCGTAGTGACCAGCGCCAGCAACCTCATAATGGTCTTTATGTTCTTTTTGAATGCCAGTACATAAAGCATGTGCAGAACGGGTTTGACCGCTGCCAGAAATATCATCAAGCTCACCCTCTACTGTGAGAAGGGCGGTATGAGTAATATCTTGCGGTTTTACTAAATCACCCGCTACTGTCCAGGTGCCATTTGGTAGGGCATAGTCTTGGAATACAGTCTTAATAGTATCTAAGTAGAACTTAGCATCTAAATCGAGTACGGCGTTGTATTCATCATAGAAGCGAATATGTGCTTCAGTGTCTTGCTCATCCCCACGGACTAAGTTCTGGAAAAAATCCCAGTGGGATTGAAAATGATTTTGTGGGTTCATGGCAATAAAGCCGGTGTGCTGCAAGAAGCCTGGATAGACCTTGCGTCCAGCGCCTGGATAACTTGGAGGCACGCTGTAGATCACATGGCTTTTAAACCACTCGTAAGATTTCTGTTCTGCCAGATTATTAACGGCAGTTGGTGATTTGCGGGCGTCAATTGGGCCACCCATCATGATCATAGAGGCTGGGGTTACTTCTCCAGCCGAAGCCATCAATGAGATCGCACCGAGTGTGGGCACAGTGGGCTGGCAAACAGAAATCACATGTAGATCTTGAGCGCCAATAGTACGAATAAACTCTTGGAGGTAATGAACATAGTCATCAAGTCCAAATTCACCATCTTCAACTGGTACATTGCGAGCATCAAGCCAATCGGTAATGTAGACCTTGTGATCTTGTAAAAGTGTGCGCACGGTATCGCGCAATAGAGTGGAGTGGTGTCCCGATAAAGGCGCCACCACGAGGACTACTGGATCTTCTTTGAGTTGTTTAATCGTCTCGACATCGTCAGAGAAACGCTTAAAGCGCACTAGCTTGCAAAATGGCCTTGCAACAGTCGTTATTTCATGAATCGCAACTTCACGCCCATGAGCCACTACAGAATGAATTCTAAATTCAGGTTTCTTGTAGTTTTTGCCTAGGCGGTACAGTAGCTCATAGCTAGCAGCCAAACGCTCAGACCCTGGAACCATAGAGGCTGGGTTGGACGCATTAATAAAAGCCTCTGAAGCAGCACGTGCCCATGAGCTAACCGGTTGAAGTAGGGCTTTTTGAAATTCATGTAACTGATAAAGCATAGTACCTCCTGTAATTCTTTAAAACCGCTTGTTACGCTAAGACGCGGGCGATTGCTTTGGCCACTTTATCAATATTTTTAGTATTCAAGGCCGCCACACAAATGCGTCCAGTAGAGAGGGCGTAAATACCATCCTCTTTCTGTAAGCGATCCACTTGCTCAGCTGTTAAACCTGAGTAAGAAAACATTCCACGTTGCTGCTCGATAAAAGCAAAGTCTTGCTTTACGCCTGCAGCAGCGAGTTTTTCAACGAGACCATGACGCATTGCTTTAATGCGGTCACGCATTTCTGCCAACTCATCTTCCCAGAGTTTGCGCAATTCTGGCGAATTGAGAACAGCAGCTGTAATCGCAGCGCCATGAGTTGGTGGGTTTGAGTAATTCGTCCGAATCACACGCTTTAATTCGGAGAGCACGCGGTTGGTTTCGTCTTTACTTTGAGTCACAATTGATAAAGCACCAACACGCTCACCATATAGCGAGAATGACTTCGAGAAAGAGCTAGATACGAAGAAAGACAGGCCTGATTCTGCAAAGAGGCGAACAGCAACACCATCTTGCTCAATCCCGGCTGCAAAGCCTTGGTAGGCCATATCTAAGAATGGAATTAAACCTTTATTCTTGCAGATCTCAATGACTTGGCGCCACTGAGCTTCGGTAATATCTGCACCGGTTGGGTTATGGCAACAAGCATGCAACAGCACAGTTGTGTTCTTTGGGAAAGACTCTAATGACTTGACCATACCTGCAAAATCAACACCACGAGTTTTGCCATCAAAGTAGGCGTACTCCACAACTTCGAAGCCAGCAAATTCAAAAATACCGCGATGATTTTCCCAAGTGGGATTACTAATTGCACAAGGTGCATTGAGTTTGAGGCGTTTAATAAAGTCTGCGCCAACACGAAGCGCTCCAGTACCACCAAGGCACTCAGCAGTAACAACGCGACCCTCTTTAATGAGGGCAGAGTCTGTACCAAACAACAGTGTTTGCACTGCGTTGTTGTAGGGATTTGGTCCTTCGATGGCGATATAGCTACGCGGCGAATGTTTAGCAACAATCGCTTCTTCAGCCTTAATCACTGCTTTAAGCAAAGGCACCTTACCTTCATCTGTGTAGTACACCCCAACACCGAGGTTTACCTTGTCTGGACGTTGATCAGCAACGTAGGCTTCTGTGAGGCCGAAAATAGGATCTTTGGGAGCTAATGGGACTGAGGCAAACAGGGTCATTTGAGGTCGAAAGTGTGGGTTATGAGTGATTTAAGGGTGGTTTTGCTTTTGATCGACGGTAAATTCAGTTTAATTGACGGTTTTTGAGGCCAGGATCAACTATTTTTAAATAAAAACGGCAAAATCATTGTTTGTACAAAATTCGCTGTGAAGAAAGCTCACAGTTGAAATGATAGCCGAGATGCCCCCTAAGTTGCCTAAAAATAGTTCCAATTCCGCACCGAAAGAAGACATTAAAAGCCTGGCTCCTGACCCCTTGGGGGAGGCCGGGCATGATTTAGATCCTGCTAAGTTTGTGAGCTTTCCAGATTCTCCGTATCAGCTATACCAGCCATTTAAGCCTGCCGGCGACCAGCCGGGAGCCATTCAGGGTTTGGTTGAGGGAATTGAGGATGGTCTGACCTATCAAACCCTCTTGGGGGTCACTGGCTCGGGCAAGACCTTCACGATGGCCAATGTCATTGCCAGAACGGGTCGTCCTGCCATCATTTTTGCCCCTAATAAGACCCTGGCTGCCCAGCTCTACAGCGAATTTAGGGAGTTTTTCCCTAAAAATGCGGTTGAGTACTTTGTCAGCTATTACGATTATTACCAGCCAGAGGCTTACGTTCCTCAGCGTGATCTCTTCATTGAAAAAGATTCATCTATTAATGAGCATATCGAGCAGATGCGCTTATCGGCTACCAAGAGTTTATTGGAGCGTCGCGATGTGATCATCGTCGCAACTGTCTCTGCCATTTACGGTATTGGCAACCCGGGCGACTATCACAGCATGGTAATGACGCTACGTCCCGGCGACAAAATGAGTCAGCGCGATATTTTGATGCGCTTGATTGCGATGCAATACGACCGCAATGAAACGGATTTCAAGCGCGGCGTATTTCGAGTGCGTGGCGATACGATTGATATCTTCCCTGCTGAGCACAATGAATTGGCAGTCCGGGTTGAATTATTTGATGATGTAGTAGAGAGCTTGCAGTTTTTTGATCCGCTTACCGGAAAAATTCGGCAAAAGATTCCACGCTTTACGGTGTACCCAAGTTCCCACTATGTGACGCCACGAGAAACTGTTCTCAAGGCTATTGAAACTATCAAGACGGAATTACGCACGCGTCTTGATGAGTTTGTGAAAGATGGTAAGTTGGTGGAAGCGCAGCGTTTAGAGCAGCGTACTCGTTTTGATTTAGAGATGCTCAATGAATTAGGTTTTTGTAAGGGGATTGAGAACTACTCCCGCCATCTCTCTGGCGCTGCTCCGGGCGAGGCGCCGCCTACACTGGTTGATTACCTTCCAAATGATGCCTTGATGTTCTTGGATGAAAGTCACGTCCTCATAGGGCAGCTCAATGCAATGTACAACGGCGATAAATCACGTAAACATACCTTGGTTGAGTTTGGATTCCGGTTGCCATCAGCGATGGATAACCGGCCTCTCAAATTTACTGAGTTTGAAACGAAGATGCGTCAAACCATTTTTGTTTCTGCTACACCGGCTGACTATGAAAAAGAGCATCAAGGCCAGGTAGTTGAGCAAGTAGCGAGACCGACTGGTCTGGTTGATCCCGAGATTGAAGTATTGCCAGCAAGCACACAAGTCGATGATTTACTCAGTCAGATTCATGAGCGCGTCAAAGTGGGTGAGCGCGTTTTAGTAACGGTTTTGACAAAGCGTATGGCAGAGCAGTTGACCGATTATCTTTCTGACAATGGCGTGAAAGTCCGTTACGTTCACTCAGATATTGATACTGTGGAGCGTGTCGAAATTTTGCGCGATCTACGTTTAGGCGTCTTTGATGTCTTAGTGGGTATTAACCTATTGCGCGAAGGTTTGGATATTCCAGAGGTCTCATTGGTAGCAATTTTGGATGCTGACAAGGAAGGTTTCTTGCGCTCGGAGCGAAGCTTGATTCAAACAATTGGCCGGGCGGCTCGTAACGTTCGGGGTAAGGCAATTTTGTATGCTGATCGGATTACCGATTCCATGAAGCGTGCGATGGGAGAGACCGAAAGACGGCGTACCAAGCAAATTGCTTTTAATAAGCTTCATGGAATTGAGCCTAAGGGCGTGCAAAAACGGATCAAGGACATTATTGATGGTGTTTATGACGTGAAAGAGAAGCGTCAGGAGATGCAGGTAGAGCAGGAACGGGCTCGCTATGAGGATATGAGCGAGAAGGATCTTGCAGGCGAAATTAAGCGTCTAGAGAAGCAAATGAACGCTGAAGCTAAGAATTTGGAGTTTGAAAAGGCAGCAAGCACCCGAGATCGCCTCACTAAGGTTAAAGAAATGGCTTTTGGAGCACGCTCTAGAGATACTTTTATCTAGATTTACTGCATTTCTAAAGGGGTTTTTAGGGGTAATTCCCGAGCAGTTTGCTGGGTCTTATGGTAAAGTTGAGTGGAATGGTCGGGTATTACCCGCCCGATCGTTAGCTGTCCATAACAATCCATTACCAAGGTGACATATGAGACTTACCACTAAAGGCCGTTTTGCAGTAACCGCAATGATCGATTTAGCCCTGCGTGAAACGCATGGCCCCGTAACTTTGGCTGGAATTAGCCAAAGACAGAAGATTTCCCTTTCCTATCTAGAGCAATTGTTCGGTAAATTACGCCGTTTCAATATTGTCGAGAGTACTCGCGGCCCTGGAGGCGGATATACCTTAGCTCGCAAATCCGATGAAATCAGCGTAGCTGACATCATTGTTGCTGTTGATGAGCCTCTAGATGCTACCCAGTGTGGTGGCAAAGGCAATTGTCACAGCGATGAAGAAAACCATGGTCGTTGCATGACGCACGACTTATGGAGCAATCTCAATCTTAAAATGGTTGAGTATTTGAGCTCAGTGACCCTACGCGATTTGGTGCAGCAGCAAGAAGGTCGCGGCATCGTGATCCAAGACATGCGTCAAAAGAAAATTAAAGTTGAGAGTGTTAAGGCTGAAAAAGCAGTTCCTGCACTTGCAGCCAAAAAAGAAGCTGCCCCCAAGGCGCCATTAATCAATTCTGTTTTTAATCTGGCGCGACAAAGTTAATACAAGTAATTTATAAAAATAAGTCAATCATGAACGCACCACAAGATCTTCCGCAGCAACCTATTCCGATGTTTAGTCCTAAGCACTTTCCGGTGTATATGGACTATTCGGCGACAACTCCGATTGATCCACGTGTGGTTGACAAAATGTTGCCGTACTTGCGCGAACAGTTTGGCAATGCCGCATCCCGTAGCCATGCTTACGGTTGGGCAGCTGAAGAGGCGGTTGAGTGGGCGCGTTCTGAAGTGGCTCAGTTGGTACATGCTGATCCAAGAGAGATTGTATTTACTAGTGGTGCTACCGAAAGCATTAACTTAGCGCTTAAAGGTGCTGCGCATTTTTATAAAGAGCGCGGCAATCACATCATTACAGTGAAGACTGAACATAAAGCGACTTTAGATACCTGTCGTGAGCTAGAGCGTGAAGGTTTTGAAGTAACGTATTTGGATGTGTTGCCCAACGGTTTGATTGACTTTGCGCAGCTTGAATCTGCAATGAAGCCCGGCACGATTTTGACTTCAGTGATGTATGTCAATAATGAGATCGGTGTAGTGCAAGATATTCCTGCTATTGGCGAACTATGTCGTTCACGCGGGGTGATTCTTCATGTAGATGCTGCCCAAGCAACCGGTAAAGTAGAAATCGATTTAGAAAAGACCAAAGTTGACTTGATGAGTTTTTCCGCTCACAAGACTTATGGACCCAAAGGCATTGGTGCATTGTTTGTACGTCGTAAACCCCGTATTCGGATTGAGGCTCAGATTCATGGTGGTGGGCATGAGCGCGGTATGCGCTCTGGCACCCTAGCGGTTCATCAAATCGTCGGTATGGGTGAGGCTTTCCGCATTGCTCGTATCGAGATGGCTGAAGGCAATAAACGTATTCGTAGATTGCGTGATCGTCTGTTAGCTGGTTTGAAGGATATTGAAGAGGTTTACGTTAACGGAGACATGGAGCATCGTGTTCCACACAACCTCAACATCAGCTTTAACTATGTTGAAGGCGAATCAATGTTGATGGCGCTGAAGGATTTAGCGATTTCATCTGGATCCGCGTGCACATCAGCTTCATTAGAGCCTTCCTATGTACTGCGCGCCTTGGGCCGCAATGATGAATTGGCGCATAGCTCGATTCGCTTTACCCTCGGTCGCTTCACAACCGAAGAAGAGGTCGATTTCACAATCAAGTTGGTGAAAGAAAAGATTGCTAAGTTGCGTGAGTTATCACCCTTGTGGGAAATGTTTAAAGACGGAATCGACTTAAGTACGATTCAGTGGGCAGCACACTAAGAATATTGAGAAATTAAAGAGGAAATACCATGGCATATAGTGAAAAGGTCATCGACCATTATGAAAATCCCCGTAACGTTGGCTCATTTGAGAAGGGCGACGAAAGCGTAGGTACCGGCATGGTTGGCGCTCCAGCTTGTGGTGACGTGATGAAGTTACAGATTCGCGTGAATGATCAAGGCGTGATCGAGGATGCCAAATTCAAAACCTACGGTTGCGGTTCTGCGATTGCTTCCTCTTCATTGGTTACTGAGTGGGTTAAAGGCAAAACTTTAGATCAAGCTTTAGAGATTAAGAATTCTTTGATTGCTGAAGAGTTAGCATTGCCACCAGTGAAAATCCATTGTTCTATTTTGGCTGAAGATGCGATTAAAGCAGCGGTTGCTGATTACAAAGAAAAGCATCCAGTGAAATAATTGGATTAAAGATAAATCATGGCAATTACCTTAACTGAAAAAGCTGCAAAGCACGTAAACCGTAATCTGGAGAAGCGCGGAAAAGGTTGCGGTCTACGTTTAGGTGTTCGCACTACTGGTTGCTCTGGTTTGGCTTATGAATTGGAATACGTTGATGAGCCTGCTGCTGAAGATAAAGTATTTGAATCTAATGGGATCAAAGTATTCGTTGATCCAAAGAGCTTGGCATACTTAGATGGAACAGAATTAGATTTCGTACGTGAGGGTTTGAACGAGGGCTTTAAATTTCAAAACCCAAATGTAAAAGATGAGTGTGGTTGTGGCGAATCCTTCCGCGTCTGACGATTATTTCCGTTTTTTTGGCCTACACCAGCAATTCAATATCGATTTGTCTGTACTAGATCAGGCTTATTTAGCAATTCAGAAAGAAGTTCATCCCGATCGTCATGCACGGGGCAGCGAGACAGAGCAGCGTCTAGCTATGCAAATGGCAACATTAGCGAACACCGCATTTCAAACCATTAAGAATCCAGTACAGCGCGGTCTCTATATCTGCCAACTTCATGGTGTGGATGCTAAATTAGAAACTAATACTGCAATGCCAGCTGCATTCTTAATGAAGCAGATGGAATGGCGCGAAAGTTTAGATGAGATGGCAGATAATTTGCCTGCACTTGAGGCCTTGATGGTTGAGGTAGAGCAATCCAAAACAGATACGCTAGCTGAAATTGCGCAAGCAATTGACAGTGCTAAAAATTATCAGCGTGCAGCAGAATTGCTCCGTGGCTTACTCTTCATCGATAAGTTTGCCATTGAGTTAGATGATGCTATTGCGACTTTGGTATAGCTTTACACTTCTCTTTCTATGGCACTTCTTCAAATCTCTGAACCCGGTAAATCCCTAGCCCCTCACCAGCGACGTATTGCTGTTGGCATTGATTTGGGAACCACGAACTCATTGGTTGCTTTGGTGCGTGATGCTTTGCCCAAAGTGCTGCCCGATGCGCAAGGACGAGAGCTACTCCCTTCTGTAGTGCGTTACCTTCCAAATGGTCGGACCCAGGCAGGTTTTGAGGCGCTGGAAAGTGTGGTGATTGATCCAAAGAACACGATCGTGTCTGTGAAGCGTTTTATGGGTCGTGGTCTGACAGATGTGGAGCATATTGAAAGTGCTCCCTATGATTTTGTTGATCAACCTGGCATGCTGAAATTAAGAACCGTTGCTGGCGATAAAAGTCCGATTGAAGTTTCTGCTGAAATTTTGGCGCGTCTTCGTCAGTTGGCTGAAGATTCGGTTTCGGATGACATTGTTGGCGCTGTCATTACTGTGCCCGCTTACTTTGATGATGCTCAGCGTCAAGCAACCAAGGATGCTGCAAGATTGGCTGGCATTGAAGTGCTACGTTTATTAAATGAGCCTACTGCTGCTGCTATTGCATATGGTTTAGATAACGCGTCAGAAGGAGTTTATGCTGTATACGACCTGGGTGGTGGCACTTTCGATATTTCAATCTTACGAATGAGTAGAGGTGTCTTCGAGGTACTTTCTACTGGTGGCGATTCTGCTTTAGGTGGTGATGACTTTGATCATCGCTTGTATTGCTGGGTGGTTGAACAAGCAAAACTTCCGCCTTTGTCTATTCATGACCATCAGACTTTATTGTTGGCATGTAGACATGCAAAAGAATTACTCAGCCACAATCCCTTGGCACGCGTTCATGAGACCTTATCTAATGGAGTCGTAGTGAACGTTGGTGTGAGTCAGGCGCAATTCTTTGAAATTACCCAAAATCTAGTTGCAAAAACTTTGCAGGCCTGTAAAAAAGCGCTGCGAGATGCAGGTCTTAAGGCCGATGATGTTAAAGGTGTTGTGATGGTGGGCGGATCTACCCGTATGCCGAATGTCCAGCGCGCTGTTGGCGAGTTATTTGGAACCCAGCCCTTAAATAATCTCAATCCAGATCAGGTAGTAGCACTCGGCGCTGCAATGCAAGCAGACCTATTGGCCGGCAATCAAAGCAAAGATGATGAATGGCTCTTGCTAGATGTTATTCCACTGTCTTTGGGTCTTGAAACAATGGGTGGCTTAGTAGAAAAGATTATTCCTCGCAATACACCGATCCCAGTAGCTAGAGCCCAAGACTTTACGACCTTCAAAGATGGTCAGACTGCGCTGGCTATACAAGTAGTGCAGGGCGAACGTGAACTTGCACAAGACTGCCGCTCGCTAGGAAAGTTTGAGTTACGCGGCATCCCTGCAATGGCTGCTGGGGCAGCTCGCATTCGGGTGACATTTCAGGTGGATGCTGATGGCTTGCTATCGGTTAGTGCAACCGAGCAGGGCTCAGGTGTAAAAGCCTCAATTGATATCAAGCCGTCTTATGGTTTAACTGATTCTGAGATTACGCGCATGCTGCAAGATGGCTTTGCCTCTGCTAATGTGGATCTGCTAGCAAGATCACTACGTGAAGAGCAAGTAAATGCACAACGTTTATTAGATGCGGTGCAGACTGCCTTAAGTAGCGACCGTGCTTTGTTAAGCCAGGAAGAGCAGAGCGCCATCGAACAAGAGATGGCAAGCTTGCAAAAGATTTTGGATGAAGAGACCGATAGTGCAATAGTTCGCAAAGCGGTTGATCATGCTGCTAAAGCTACCGATGAGTTTGCTCAAATACGTATGAATGCCAGCATTCAAAAAGCGTTGTCTGGTAAGAATGTCGCTGAAATTTAATTAAAGAAATAGAAAAGAATCATGACCCAAATTGTTGTTCTCCCGCATAGTGAATACTGCCCAGAAGGTGCTGTAGTAGAAGTCACACCAGGCACGTCGATTTGTGAAGCCCTACTAGAGAACGATATCTCCATAGAGCATGCATGCGATATGGTTTGCGCCTGTACTACCTGCCATGTCATTGTTAAAGAGGGTTTTCAGAGCCTCAATCCCCCTGATGAAAACGAGGAAGATATGCTCGATCGTGCTTGGGGGCTTAACCCACAATCCCGTTTATCCTGCCAAGCTATCGTTGCTAGAGAGGATTTAGTGATTGAAATCCCGAAATATTCTATTAATCACGCCAAAGAAAACCATTAATGCACCAATTTAATGCATTTTGCTCTGAGATCATGCATTGAGGAAAAATTGAGAGTTCTGTAAGTACTAATATGAGTCCGTAGTTCATTCTTTAAGTAGTACCTCCAAAAATCTTTTCAAGCCATCCTTCGGGGTGGCTTTTTCTTTGGGTGCAGCAAAAAAAGAAATATTACTTAAGCCTTTTTAGATAAGCTTGATAAGAATTGCTGCTTAATCGCTTGGGTGATATTTTGGCGGCTATGCTTTCTACGCTCAAGTAAGCCTACTTTACGGAAAATAGTTTTACCTGGCAGCTCTTCAATGGTGAGCTGTCGATCATTTGCCCACGCAATATTGGCCAACTTGGGGACAATAGAGTAACCAAGACCCTGACGTACTAGCTCAATAATTGCCTCGACAGAGTTGAGCTCCATACTTTCTTGGATTGCGAGCTTATTGGCGCGAATAGTTTGATCAACTAAGTGGCCGGTCCAGGTATTCCTTTCAAAGCGAATAAAAGGAAGCTCTGAGTGCTTAGGACCCTTATTTCTTTTGGTGGTGACATTAGGAGAAATCAAAATCATGGCTTCTTTATACAACTCAGTCCATTGCACATTCTGTGGAAGCGCATAAGGGGACTCTGTCACAATTGCTGCGTCAAGACTGCCTTCAATAATTTGATCTAAAAAATTGCTTGAAAGACCAGCAATCAATTTGATTTCGAGTTCGGGGTAGATTTGCTTTAATTCATTCAGCGTTTTACCAAAAGCACCCATGAGTGTGGAGACTAGGGCGCCCATCACAATCGTGCCAGTAAGGTCAGATTTTAGATTTGATCCTAAGGCCTCATATTGAGCAATGATTTCCTGAATCGGTTCGATTACTGAGCGACCGTGATGATTCAGTGTTAAAGATCGCTTGGTTCTATCAAATAGCTCTATCCCAATCTCATTTTCTAGTTGCTGGAGTTGCTGGCCTGCTGCGGCTGCAGTAAGGCCAATCTCCCGAGCTGCCGATGCCACACTTTTGTGACGGGCAATGATCAGGAAGTTTTTGAGGATGCGAATACTTGACATAGGGTATTTATATAAAATTTAAATTTATCTCAAAGAAAATTATATTCGATTTATTTTTTACTATCTACCGATATAATGGAGTTCATGTCAAATACCGATCTCAAAGTTAAAGTCTGGCGCGGTACCGATTCTGGTGAGTTCGTCGAGTACTTGGTGCCTCGCAACCCAAACCAAACCGTCTTGGACGTGGTTACCTATATTCAGCGTAAGTTAGATCCTACGCTGAGCTATCGCTTCGCATGTCGTGTTGGTATGTGTGGTTCCTGTGCCATGACTGTGAACGGTGTTGCGCGCTGGACCTGTCGCACCCATGTATCGAAAATCGTACAAGGTGATGCTTTAGAAATAGCGCCATTAAATAATTTACCGGTCATTAAAGATCTTGCTACAGATATGCGCGAGTTCTTTAATAAATGGAAGGGCGCTGTTGGATTTTTCAAAGGTGATCAAACACGCCACGATGATTTTGCAAAAGTAGAGCCGCAGTCAGCAGAGAGGCAATTGGCAAATGCGGGTATTGAGTGTATTGGCTGTGGTGTTTGTTACGCCTCTTGCGAGGTTGTAGAAGCAAGACCAAACTATCTAGGGCCCGCAGCATTAAATCGCGCATGGACACTGACCAATGATGTTAGGGATGTTCAGCAGCTTGATCGTTTGCGCGCTGTGGCTGGAGATGCGGGTTGTCATGCATGCCATACCCAAGGATCCTGTACAGAGCACTGCCCTAAAGCGATTGAGCCAACGGCTAGCATTGCTGGCTTGAAGACATTAGTTGCCAGGGCTGCTGTTCGTGGCAGCAAGTGGGGCAAGTTATGAACCAGGCAGTCTTACAAGCAAAACTTTGGTATGCCCAAAGAATTAGCGCAATGGTCCTTGGCATTTGTGTGGCGATTCATTTAATAATTATTTTTTATGCCATTAGAGGCGGTTTAAGTGCTCAAGAAATACTAGGGCGCACCCAAGGCAACTTGTTATTTGCATTCTTCTATGAAATTTTTGTATTGGCTTGCTTTGTACATGCGCCAATCGGTATTGCAAATATCTTGCAAGAGACATTTCCTAGAAGTGGTCTAGCTAAGCCCGCTGCTTGGCTTTTGGCTGCACTGATTTTAATTCTGGGTAGCACAGCGGTATTGGGTGTCTATACCGGAGGTGCACCATGAGATCTAGACCAAACTTAGACTTGCGCGCCAAGAGTCATCTATCCTATTTTGCTTATGCATGCCATCGCTTTTCAGGTTTATTGTTAGCATGCTTTATCCCATTACATTTTTTAATGCTGTCCCAATCCCTGCGTGGTGCCAAAGGTTTTCAGCAGTCCCTAACCTTGACGGACATGTGGGTGTTTAAGTTTGGCGAATGGGCGCTTGTGATTCTATTGGCGATTCATTTAGCTGGCGGGGTAAGACTATTAATGATTGAGTTTGGTCCTTGGCGTGGTTTACGTAAGGGCTGGATTCAGCTATCTATTTTGTTCGCAATTATTTGCGGATTACTGTTTTTATTTTTTGCTAACTAGTTAGGCTGATATGCAGTTACCAATGAATTTAGTTGAAGAGGCCTGTAAAGAGCTCTATATTCGTGCGCTCAAAGTTTTACCCGATGATATTAAGGCTGGCATCGATCGGCTGGATCAAGCTGAAACAGATAAGCGGGCGCAAGTGGTTTTAAAAACTATGATCACGAATATTGCAGTGGCAGAGCGGGAAGACAATCTCCTTTGCCAAGACACAGGTTTGCCAATCTACAACGTCAAGATTGGTAGTAATGTACAGTTCGATGGCATGGCTCTGAAGGCAGCAATTCGCAAGGGATGTGAGCGAGCAACAAAAGAATATCCCTTGAGATCCTCAGTAGTACATCCTATTACTCGCAAAAATAACCATACCTCTTGTGGTATCGACATGCCTGCCATTCACATCGACTTCTTTGATGATGCTGAATCTGTAGAAATTGAAATGGTGCCTAAAGGTAGCGGCTCAGAAAATAATTCTTTCTTAAAGATGGCCATACCTGCTGATGGTATTAATGGCGTAAAAGCCTTTGTGATAGATAGTGTAGTTTCTGCAGGTGGTAAAACCTGTCCGCCAACCATTGTTGGTGTTGGTGTTGGCGGTACTTCTGATCAATGTGTCGCGATGGCTAAGCGAGCTGCGACTCGTGCACTAGGGAGTGTCTGTAGTGATGCAGAAGGCGCTAAGCTGGAGAAAGAACTCAGTAGTGTAGTGAATCAACTGGGTATTGGGCCTCAGGGCTTGGGAGGCGATGGTACGGCGTTTGCAGTCCATGTTGAACTGGCTCATACCCATATCACCTTAAATCCCGTGGCTGTGAATATGCAATGCCATTCCGCTCGTCGAGCTCGCGCAACCTTTACGCCCAGTGGCGTGAAGTATGGTTTCTGAGGAGAAGGTTGATGGCACATTACATTCTTCCAACTCCAGTAAGTGAAGCAGATATTCGTAAGCTACGCATTAATGATACGGTCACTTTGCAAAACACCTTATTCGGCATTCGGGACGCAACTCAGATCCATCTTTTTGATCATGACCGTAAAACACGTTTTGATTTAAATGGGCATGCAGTGATTCATACCGCTCCAAATGTTCGTAAAGTAGCTGTCAGCAAGGAATTTCCTGCGGGCTATGAGGCTGTTTGTATCGGTACAACCACCTCTGACCGTATGGAACGCTTTACTCGCCCATTGATGACGCAAAACGGTGTACGGATGATTGTAGGCAAGGGTGGTATGCGCGAAGGTTCAGCAGAGGCATTTAAAGAATTGGGTGGCGTTTACTTGGCAATTATTGGTGGCACTGCTGCCTTAGAAACTACCTGGATTGAACAAATCGAAGATGTTGATATGGATGATCTCAATCCAGAGTCACTTTGGCGTTTCAAGATTAAAGATTTTGGGCCTTTATTAGTTGCTATGGATAGTCATGGAGGCAGTATTTACCAAGAAGTTAAAGGTGAGGTTGCTCTAAATAAAGAAGCTGTGCTGAAGAGTCTGGGAATCGTGTCATGAGTACTATGCAAACAATCGAGACGGATATTCTTATTCTGGGTTCTGGTGGTGCTGGACTCTTTGCTGCTTTGCATGCCCATCAAGCCAATCCAAATTTACATATCACGATCGCAGTAAAGGGTTTATTAGGTAAATGTGGTTGCACCCGAATGGTTCAAGGCGGCTATAACGTCGCACTTGCAGAGGGCGATTCAGTTGAGCGCCATTTCATGGATACGATTGATGGTGGTAAGTGGTTGTCAGATCAGGATCTTGCGTGGACCTTAGTGAGTAAGGCGGTTGAGCGTATTCATGAGCTTGAGAATGAGCTTGGTTGCTTCTTTGATCGTAATCCTGATGGGACCGTACATCAAAAAGCCTTTGCAGGACAAACGTTTGATCGCACCGTTCATAAAGGTGACCTAACCGGTATCGAAATTATTAACCGTCTTGCTGAGCAGGTGTGGGCAAGAGGAATACATCGTCTTGAAGAGCATCGAGCGATTGAGCTCATTCATAGCAAGGATGGCAAGTCACTTGCAGGTGTTTTAATGATTAATATGCAGACCGGCCAATTTACGCTGGTAAAAGCGAAAGCAGTACTGCTTGCCACTGGTGGTGGTCCTACGATGTATAAGTATCACACCCCATCTGGTGATAAGAGTTGCGATGGCTTAGCAATGGCCTTGCGCGCTGGCTTAACACTGCGCGATATGGAGATGGTTCAATTTCATCCAACAGGTTTATTGGCAGGTCCTGGTACTCGCATGACTGGGACCGTCCTTGAAGAGGGTCTGCGTGGCGCCGGAGGTTATTTGTTAAATGGTAATCATGAGCGTTTCATGGGTAACTATGATCCTCGTAATGAGCGTGCTACAAGGGATATTGTTTCCAGGTCGATTAATTCAGAGATTCGTGCAGGCCGCTCCACTCCAAATGGTGGTGTGTATATCCAGATGAGCCATTTGGGTCCAGAGAATGTGCGTAAGCTATTTAAAGGTATGGTTGAGCGTTGTGCTGATAGCGGATTTGATTTGGCAAACGACTTGGTAGAAGTTGTACCTACTGCGCATTACATGATGGGCGGCTTAGTATTCAAAAAAGATTGCAGCACAGATCTACCGGGACTCTTTGCGGCCGGCGAAGATACTGGCGGGGTTCATGGCGCTAATCGCTTGGGTGGTAATGGCGTTGCTAATTCCACAGTGTTTGGTGGTATTGCAGGTGAAGTTATGGCTGAGTGGGTTCAAACCCAGCGTTTTCAAGAGTGCGATTTGGAGGAAGTGAAGGCAAGTATTGCTGCCCATGAGGCCCCACTTCAAAGAGCGCCTGGCGATATTGAGGTAATTCGTGAAGCGCTTGCAGAATGCATGTGGGATGACGTTGGTATTTCCAGAACCCGAGAAAGTTTGTTACGTGCTCGCGATACTCTCTCACAATTGAGTAAGCAGCTCAATCAAATTGGCGTAGGTAATTTGCAGCGCGAATATAGTGTGACCTGGCAAGACTGGATGAATCTACAAAATCTTATTTTGGTTAGTCAGTCTGTGACTGAGGCGGCTATCTCGCGCGAGAACTCCAGGGGTGCGCACTATCGGGATGATTTTCCTGAGCCTGGCTCGCTTGAAAACTCCTACTTTACGGCAGTAAATTTGCAGAATAAAGATCTTCTTATCGAAAATCGGCCCGTGCAATTTACGATGGTGAAGCCTGGCGAAACCATTCTGATTGAAAGCTAATTATTTTTGAGTTGATAGAGCCGGTCCATTTTGGATTAGCGTTGCTAGTCATCTTTACCGCTTATTTTATTTTTGGCGTCTCTGGATTTGGTTCATCAATTGTGGCTGTGCCATTGCTAGTGCAGATGTATCCGCTGAAAGTAGCGGTACCAATGATGGTCATTATTGATATCTGCGCCTCTCTTTACTTAGGAAAAAAATCCTCGAGCGATGCTAATTTCAAGGAATTAAAGTGGCTCTTCCCTTTTAGTGTGATTGGCATGATCCTAGGAATCATTCTTTTGATCAGAGCACCAAGTGAGCCCTTATTAATTACCCTTGGATGTTTTGCAGCGATTAATGGCGCTCGAGTCCTCTGGCAAAGAAATACAGAGTTACGCAACCCCATTAATAGGTGGTGGGCGGCTCCATTTGGCTTCTTTGGTGGTGTGTTTACGGCCCTCTTTGCTACTGGCGGCGCTATCTATGCTTCTTATTTAGGCTTGCGCATCAATGATCCCAAGACATTACGAGCCACAATGGCCTTTGCAATACTGAGTTTGACCTTCTTACGTTTAACTTTAATGTTGGTGACGGGCTTGATCTTGAGTTGGCAGGTGGTAGGCCTAGCAATTTGTTTGATGCCTGCAACCTTTTTGGGTATTTGGCTAGGAGCCCATGTGCATTCGAAGTTAAGTAATGTAGCAATGCGAATTGCTTACGGTGCCATTTTGCTATTTTCTGGCAGTATGCTATTGATTCGGCAATTTATCTAAAGAACCTTGCCTGGGTTCATGATATTTTTAGGATCAAGTGCTTTTTTAATTGCACGCATCAATTCTATTTCTACAGGGCTTTTGCGCCGTGGTAACTCATCACGTTTTGCTTGACCAATACCATGCTCAGCAGAGAATGATCCTGAATATTGATAGACTTGGTTATGCACTAACTCATTAATCGATTTTCTTCTTTGTTCAATTTCGCTGGAGAGATCAGGAGAGAGTGGCGCCAAGTTATAATGCAGATTGCCATCCCCAAGATGGCCAAAGACAATGGTTTCCATATTTGGCCAAAGTTCTTTCAACGCAATTTCAGTGGCCTCTATAAAGTCCGCTATTTTAGAAATCGGCATAGAAATATCATGCTTAACCGTAGTACCCAGTGGAAGTTGACCTTCTGGAATACTTTCTCTAAGACTCCACAGCTCCTTGCTTTGCTGGATTGAGTTGGCGATCACTGCATCGCTGATGAAATTCAATTCATAGGCCTCATTCAGCAGAGTTTCTAGCTGTTCTCGATTGCCTTTTTCTTGCTCCATACTTGAGAATTCTATTAACACTACCCAAGCTGAGGAGTTTGTCAGTATGGAGCCTAAATTTTTCGCTTTCTCGGCAACCAAGCTAAGTGCACGACCAGAAATTAGTTCAAAAGCGGTGAGATCAGCATTGCAACGTTTACGTGCCAAATCAATCAGCTTAGTAGTCGAGTGAATATTATTCAGTGCCACTAATGAAGTGACCTTAGATTGTGGAAGTGGGTAGAGCTTTAAGGTTGCGGCAGTGATAATGCCTAGCGTACCTTCGGATCCTATGTAGAGATCCTTGAGGGAGTACCCGGTATTATCTTTTCTAAGTCCACGTAGGCTGTTTAAGATCTCACCAGAGGGGGTAACGACTTCAATACCAAGGCAGAGGTCTCTCGTATTTCCATAACGTAGCACCTGTACCCCACCAGCATTGGTGCCTAAATTTCCACCGATGGTGCAGCTTCCCTCAGCGGCCAGGCTTAGTGGAAATAATTTACCGGCTGTAAGTGCGGCATCTTGTACTTGCGAGAGGATAGCGCCTGCTTCAACAGTCATAGTTGAATTATCTAAGTCAATATCGCGAATCTGATTAAGTCTTGTGGTGCTGATGACAATATTGTTATCAGCACTCGTAGGGGTTGCTCCGCCACATAGGCCGGTATTACCACCTTGAGGAATAATGGCAACATTCTCTTGATTACATAGAGCTACAAGAGCTGCCACTTCAGTAGTGGTTTTCGGTTTTAGTACAGCTATGGCGGAGCCTGTAAAGCGCTTGCTCCAATCAGTTAAAAAAGGACTCTTATCAGTATCAGAAAGCAAAACATATTGAGTGCCGATAATTTTTTGGCACGCTGCTATGAATTGTTCATACCGCTCCAAATTAAGACCTCTTAATATTGGGTGCTGCTAAGCCATCAATCATGACGTTGATACAAGCAGGTAGTTTGCTAGCTAAAGCGCGTTTTGCTGCTGGTAGAAGCTCATTAGAGTCATTGACTAGTTCGCCATAGCCGCCAAATGCTTCGCAAACCTTTTCATAATGAGAGGGAATTAGTTCACAGCCAATGGTTCTATCTTTACCATAATCACGCACCTGAATTTGGTACTCAGCATTCCAGCGAGCATCATTACCAATTACTAATGTAAAAGGTAGTTGATAACGAACTGCAGTATCGATTTCTGCACTATGGAAACCAAAGGTACCGTCACCCATGACGGCGACAATAGGGGTGTTGGGTTTTGCAAGACTTGCAGCAGCCGCGAAGGGCAGGGCAGAGCCAATGGATCCAGCCACTCCATTGATGACGCGGTTTGGAGCCTTCAAACACGCTTGAGCCCATTGACCAATCTCACCACCATCACTAATGAGTACAGAATCAGGGTGGCTATCGAGGATTTCTTGCAGTGGTGCTAGCGCTTGTACGGGATGAATGTTGCCCTTGCTCGGTAGAATACTTTTCCATGCGGCTGGACGAAACGCAATTGCATCAGAAACTTCCTGCTTCCAAGCTAGGGAATCAGTAGCTTTATCTTGATGGCCGCTGAGGATTGCATGAATCGCACTTGGTACATCCGACGCTAGAGAGTTTAATAAACGTGATCCCAAAGTATTCTTGGCGCGCTGAATTTCGTCTGTATCTGGATCAATTTGCAAGAAGTTGCAATCTTTTTGGAGGCCTGGGCTCTGCGCAAACTTCAAGGTGAAATCAACTTTCTTACCCAGTAATAAGATGCAGTCAGCTTGACTTAATACTTCAGCAAAGGCTCCCAAGCTAGGGTCACCAATTCCACGCGGGCTTTCCATGCCAATCACGGGAATGCCCAGCGCATTCTCGAGTGCTTGCAATTGGATTCTGCCTACTTTTGATTGCATCATCGGGCCAGAGAGAATTAAAGGTTTTTTTGCTTGCTTTAATTGAGTAATCAGCGCGCTGACTGCCGATTCTTTGGTATCTGAGATTGTTGCCTTAAATTGTTCAGCAGTAGGCATGACGAGATTTTCTGGAATCGCAGATTCAATGACATCAGAGGGAAGGCTGAGGTGGACAGGACCAGGTCTGCCTGACTTAGCAATACGAATAGCTTTTGCAATATCGCTAGCAAGATCTGCGGTTTGTTGGCATACCCATGAGGCTTTACATAATGGAGCAGCAATTTCAGCTTGTCGCATTTCTTGAAAGGCACCTTTGCCAAGTTGGTTTATTGGCGCATGCCCAGATAAAAGCACTACCGGTGACTCAGCCATGCCCGCGGTATAAAGGGCAGAAACTGCATTAGCATGACCTGGTCCGCCGGTGACCATAGCAATCCCCACTTCACCAGTAATTCTGGCCCAGGCATCCGCCATATGAACGGCAGCACCTTCATGACGGGTATGAATCAGATCAATTTTGGAATCAAAAATCGCGTCATACACTGGCATGATGTGGTTGCCAGACAGCGTAAAAATCTTATAAACACCAGCCGTCTTAAGTGCATTAATGAGGAGGTGTGCCCCAGTTTTATTTTTTGTAGTCATGCCGTATCAGTCATTGGATGAGAATAAAAAAGCCACACATCAGCGTGGCTTTTTAAATGAATTTATTGAGCGCTCAGATTGCGACCTTTGATTACTTTTTCCCAGACTTGAGACTCGGCTTTCACCTGAGATTCAAATTCTTTCTGGTTATTTACCACGGCAGTTAAACCATTCAAATCGAGACTCGTTTTCAAAGCTTCAGAATTGACTGCCTTTACTGTAGCGGCATAGATTTTTTCGGTAATCGCTTTAGGTGTATTAGATGGAGCCACTAAGCCAAACCAACCTGTAGATTCAAAACCAGGAATGCCAGCCTCTGAGACAGTGGGTATATCTGGTAATTGTTTTGAACGCTTCAAACTAGTAACTGCTAATGGCTTGATTTGACCGGCCTTAGCAAATCCAGTAGCGGCAGTTAAGTTACCAACCATAAAGTCAATCTGTCCTGCGACTAGATCATTAAGAGCTGCTGACTCGCCCTTATACGGCACATGGGTAGCTGGAATGCCTGCTGTATATGTCAAGTTTTCTTCTGCCATATGCACTTGGCTACCAATACCTGCCGAACCAAAATTGAGATCCTTGGTTTTGGCATAGGCAATAAATTCAGCTAAATTTTTAACCGGTAATTTTGTGCTCACGGATAACAGCATCGGACCACTTGCCACATTGGTGATGTAAACAAAATCTTTGGCGTAATTAACAGGTAATTTTTTATAAAGATTGGGGTTCACTGTGAGCATACTGCCAGAGGCAAGCATGATGGTGTAACCGTCGGCAGGGGATTGCGCAACATACTCTGCAGCGATATTGCCTCCTGCCCCAGGTTTATTTTCAACAATCACATTTTGGCCTAAGTCTTTTGATAATTGCTGCGCTAACAAGCGACCCAAAATATCAGTGGTACCACCTGCTGCAAATGGAATAACGAGTTTGATGGGTTTGGTTGGCCAATTTTGTGCATAAGCTATTGGTGATGTCATCAATACCAATGCGCCCACAACCCATATCAATTTTTTGATGTGCTTACTAATCGCTTGTTTAAACATGCGTACTTTCTCCAGCGGTAATTTGATCTTGATATCTTATCTGCTTTCGCATACGAAAATATGCCCCGTCTCTATTTAATAGTTATATGCTTATGTGGTATTCGTTGCGCTGCACCATTATTTCAATCTTGCAACATATCTAAATCATCTATATGATTTAGATATGTCAGCTATTTTGATCTCTGAATTCATCACAAGTCAAGCCTTAGAAACCCTGCGTTCTAATCACAGCGTTATCTACGAACCAGATCTTTACAAAGATCGGCCCGCTTTAATTGCTGCACTGCAAAATATTGAGGCGCTTATCGTCCGAAATCTCACTCAAGTGAATGAAGAGCTTCTTGCGGGAGCTTCAAAACTGAGAGTCGTAGGGCGCTTAGGGGTTGGACTTGAGAATATTGAATTGCCTGCCTGCGCAAAACGAAATATCAAGGTAATTCCAGCTACTGGTGCCAATGCTGAGTCTGTTGCCGAATATGTAGTTTGTTCCGCAGTGACATTAAGTAGGGGTTTGATACCTGCCACTAGTTCCACCCAAAAGGGTGAGTGGCCTCGACCCCATTTTTCTGGCTACCATGAATTTTTAGGTAAGACGCTTGGAATCGTAGGGTTTGGCAGCATTGGTAGAGTGGTTGCAAAAAAAGCGCACGCATTTGGATTGCAGTGTATTGCTTACGATCCAATGTTATCGGGAGAGTCATTTGCGCTTGATGGTTTTTCAGTACCCCTGATGTCCCTGAATCAATTGCTTGCTCAGTCTGATGCGGTTACCTTACATCTTCCCTTTTTGCCGGCAACCAAAGATTTATTTAATGCAGCAACTCTGGATCAGATGAAAGAAGGCGCTAGTCTAATTAATACTGCTCGTGGTGGCATCGTAGATGAGAAGGCTCTTGCAGAACGTTTGCGCTCTGGCCGTTTAAGTGGTGCGGCTATTGACGTTTTTGCAGCAGAGCCGGCAAAAGATCTAAGCCACTTTGTGGGTATAGAGAATCTGATTTTGACGCCACACATTGCAGGCGTCACGCATGAGAGTAATGATCGTGTTAGCCAGATGATTGCCGACGAAGTAAATCTATTTTTAGAGGCTTGACATGAATTTATCCTATGAGCAGATTGTTCAATTGGCATCAGAAGGTTTACAAGCCGCCGGTATTGGAGAAAAGGCGGCCTTTGAGACAGCACAATTTTTAGCTCTAGCAGAATTAGACGGTTTGGCTTCTCATGGTCTAGCGCGCGTCCCTCAGTATGCGGGGCATGCCAAAAATGGTCGGGTAGCATTGGCACCAAAAATTAAGGTACGCCCATTTAAGTCATCTGCAGCTTTAGTTGATGCTTGTGATGGCCTGGCATTTCCTGCACTTCGTTTTGCAACAGATTTATCTGTCAATCTTGCTTCTAAAACAGGCATTGGTTTAGTCGCTGTGACTAATAGCCATCACTTTGGTGTTGCTGGCCATTTCGCTGAAGCTGCTGCTCGCGCTGGGTATATTTCTTTATTGTTTGGAAATACCCCTGCTGCAATGCCGATGGTTGGGGGTAGTAAAGCGATATTTGGCACCAATCCTTTAGCGGCAGCATTTCCTGTTGCTCAGCACGATCCCTTGGTGATTGATATGTCGCTGTCAGCAGTAGCTCGTGGGAAGTTATTAGTTGCTGCTAAAAAGGGAGAGTCGATTCCTGAGGGTTGGGCATTAACTGCCGATGGAAAGCCGACAACGAATCCTCAAGAAGGTTTAAAAGGTCTGATGGTTCCGTTAGGTGGCGATAAAGGAGCTCTCCTGGCTTTGATTATTGAGCTCTTAGTGGTTGGCTTATCAGGTAGTCGCTTTTCTTATGAAGCGGATTCATTCTTTGATGCCAAGGGTAATCGCCCTCGCATTGGTCAGCTCTTGATCACCATTGATCCGGGGCTTGCTGGTTCTCAGGTCTTTGCAAACAAGATGCAGGAATTATTAAAAACTTTGGCTTCGGACTCGGGCACACGCTTACCAGGTCAACGTCGCTTTAAGCAGAGAGCCGGCGGATTTAAGGCAGGTGTAAACGTTTCTGATGCAGTTGTAGAAGAAATTCAGGCTGGCATTCGTCAGTCTTGGAGTAATTAGTAACTAACGGTAGTTCAATGAGATTAAAGAGGAGAAAGTAATGATCCATTTTGTCGTGCATGAGCCAGGAGATGGCGTAGGTGTAGTGGTGGTTGAAGGCGTAAAAGCTGGAGATGATTTGATTGGCTGGGTAATGGACGGTGATTTAACGCTGAACATGAAATCCGAGAGTGATATTCCAATTGGCCACAAAATTTCTTTAAATGAATTTAAGCCAGGCGATACGGTGATGAAGTATGGCATTGATATTGGCAAAGTAGTTGCCCCTATCAAAAAAGGAGAGCACCTCCACGTTCAAAACGTCAAAACGAAGCGCTGGTAATCCGGCCCTCATTCACCCATTCATTGAGAAAGAAAAAAGATGATTAATTTGAAAGATGCAACCTTTATGGGTTATCGCCGTGAAAACGGCCGCATGGGTATTCGTAACCACGTGCTCATTTTGCCTTTGGATGATCTATCCAATGCCGCATGTGAAGCCGTGGCAAACAATATCAAAGGTACTATGGCTATTCCTCACTCTTACGGTCGCTTGCAGTTCGGCGCAGACTTAGAGTTACACTTCCGCACCTTGATCGGTACTGGTTGCAATCCAAACGTAGCTGGTGTGGTGGTGATTGGTATTGAGCCACAGTGGACCAAAATTGTGGTTGATGGCATTAAGGCTTCTGGTAAACCAGTTGAAGGTTTCTGGATTGAAGGTAATGGTGATACTGCCACTATTGCTTCAGCCAGCAAAGCTGCCTACAGCATGATGAAGCATGCTTCTAAACAGAAGCGTGTCAAAGCCCCTTTATCTGAATTATGGGTCTCTACTAAGTGCGGCGAGTCTGACACTACCTCTGGTTGCGGTGCAAACCCAACAGTCGGTGATGCGTTTGATAAGTTGTACGGAATTGGATCTACCCTAGTGTTTGGCGAAACTACTGAGTTAACTGGTGGCGAACATCTGGTTGAGGCACGCTGCCGCACTCCAGAGGTTAAGAAAAAGTTCCGCGAAATGTTTGATCGCTATCAAGATGTGATCGAACGTCATAAGACTAGCGACTTATCCGATTCACAGCCAACCAAGGGCAATATCGCAGGTGGTCTTACAACCATCGAAGAAAAAGCCTTGGGCAATATTCAGAAAATCGGTAAGAAATGTATTGTTGACAGCGTATTAGATAAGGCTGAAGCACCAACAATTCCTGGTCTGCACTTCATGGACTCATCATCAGCTGCTGCTGAGATGGTGACATTGTGTGCGGCTGCTGGTTTTGCTGCGCACTTTTTCCCAACTGGTCAAGGTAATGTGATTGGTAATGCAATCCTTCCAGTGATTAAGATTTGTGCTAATCCAAAGACAGTTCGTACCATGACTGAACATATTGACGTTGACGTATCAGGTATTTTGCGTCGCGAAGAGAATATGGATCAGGCTGGTGATAAGTTATTAGAGTGCCTTTTGCGCACGGCTGATGGCGAATTGACTGCCTCTGAGATTCTGGGTCACCGTGAGTTCGTATTAACTCGTTTATACGAATCCGCTTAAGTCTGAAAGTATGAAATCCCTGACCGCTTATCAAGAAGTAAAGCAAAAGATCACCGAAGATCTGGTCAGGGGTCGCTATCCTATGGGGCAGGCTTTGCCTGCTGAAAAGGATTTGTCGAAAGAATTAGATGTATCAATAGGAACTCTGCGTAAAGCGGTTGATGAATTAGTCGCAGAAGGCATTGTTATCCGCCGCCAAGGCAGAGGTACCTATGTTGCAGAACACGATCTTAAGCGATTGCTGTATTACTTTTTCCATGTTGTTAAACATGACGCAGACAAGAAGGTCAATCCTCGCGTTGAGTTGGTTTCCTTAAATACGGCCACTGCCAATAAAGAGGAAGCCGCTAAGCTCCAAATTAAAGAAGGCACCCCAGTTTGGCGTGTAGTGAACTGTCTTTATTTGGATGACCAATGCGTCATGATTGATCAAATCACGCTTGATAAGAAGCGTTTTAAAAATTTAACGCGCACGGACTTTATTAATCGTGAGGGCAGTATTTATCAGCTATATCAAATGAAATATGACCAAACGGTAGTGCGGAGTAGTGAACGTCTGCGCGCAGGTTTGGCCGGTAAGCAACACGCAGAGTGGTTGGGTATGAAGGCGGATTCTCCAGTTCTAGTAATTAGAAGGGTGGCCTTAGGCATTCAGGATGAGCCATTGGAATGGCGTATCTCTACACTCAATACGAACCAGCATGAATACTTTAGCGAGTTAGTTGTCTAGTCTTTATGTTGAGGACTGCTAAGCTCAATTTGCCAGGCTTGTTATTGTGCTTGCTGATTGCAATGTCGACGAACTTTCTGTCGCAAAACTATGGTGGACCACAATTACTTTATGCATTGCTAATTGGCTTGGCTTTGCATTTTCTGTATTCGAACCCTGTAGTGATGCCAGGCATCGACTTTTGTGCAAAAACAGTGCTCCGTCTTGGCGTAGCTTTCTTAGGGATTCGCATTACTTTTGCCGATATTAGTGCGATCGGTCTGAATACAGGACTGATGGTAATGCTGGCAGTCGCTGCAACGGTGATCTTGGGTTTTATATTGGCTAAAGTTTTAAAGCTATCACCTGATTTCGGTTTGATAGCGGGAGGGTCGGTAGGTATTTGCGGTGCCTCAGCAGCTCTTGCAGTTGCTTCAGTGTTGCCAAAGACAAAAGAAAATGAGCAATTCACTTTATTGGTGGTAGTGGGTGTTACTGTACTTTCTACCATTGCAATGGTGACTTATCCCTTTGCTTTGCAAATGCTGGAGATTGGAGCCTTGTCAGCAGGCATTTTTATTGGCGCTACGATTCATGATGTTGCTCAAGTAGTAGCGGCAGGCATGATATTTGGACCCGAGGCAGGAGATGTTGCGACTGTCGTCAAATTATTTCGGGTTGCGCTCTTATTACCAGTGGTACTCATTATTTCTATTTTCTTTGGCGCACAAAAATCCAGTCAGAAAATAGGCTGGGGTAGCCTGAGATTAATTCCCACCTTCTTATTGGGATTTGTTGCGCTTTCTATTGTCGCCTCGATGCAGATTTTGCCTAGTTCTATTAGTGGGCAAATTGCTGGATTATCCCGTTGGATGCTCGTGACTGCGATTGCGGCAGCAGGGTTAAAGACAAATTTTCAAGAGTTGGCAAAGTTAGGCTGGCAGCCAGTACTGATGCTGGTAGTGGAGACTATCTTTATTGCTGCCTTTGGCCTTATATTTATTTTGTATTTAGCCTAAAAAAAGGGGTAGCAGTTTTCATTAGTTTGGCAGTATGCTTTATTAAAAGAGTGTGCCTTGAGGCGCATCAAATGGAGGCAGGATATTTATGTCTAAAAATGAAACATTTTCTAAGCGCCGTCAATTTTTAAAGTCATCTTTAGTAGCGGGAGCAAGTGTAAGTGGGGCTCTAGCATCGCAGAATGTAATTGCTCAGACTAAGCAAAATGATTTCTTAGAAATCGATCCTTGGACAAAAACTCAGGGATCGGGATTCATTAATCCCCCTTATGGCCTGCCTTCTAAATATGAGAAGAATGTAGTGCGCGTTCTTCCAAATCCAGCGCCCACTTTTCTAACGGCTTCACGCACTCCTCTGCAAAGTTTGCATGGAATTATTACCCCTAATGGTTTGGTATTTGAGCGCCATCATGCTGGCGTGCCAGATATCAATCCTGATCAGCATCGCCTAGTGATTCATGGATTAGTTGATCGCCCAATGATTTTTACAATGGAAGACATCGTTCGCTTTCCATCAGAATCCAGAATCTATTTCTTAGAGTGCTCGGGTAATAGTGCCGCCGAACTGAAGAAGGCTAGCAATCAGACGGTTCAGCAAATTCACGGATTGCTCTCGTGTTGCGAATGGACTGGAGTGCGCTTATCCACTATTTTGCAAGAGTGTGGCGTACAGCCCGCTGCTAAGTGGGCTTTAGCTGAAGGGGCTGACGGTGCTGCAATGACGCGCAGTATTCCGATGAGCAAAATGATGGATGACGCCTTACTGGTCTACGCACAAAACGGAGAAATGTTGCGCGCTGAACAGGGTTATCCACTCCGTTTGTTCTTGCCAGGCTTTGAGGGCAATATGAGTATTAAATGGCTAAGAAGAATTAAGCTTGGCACAGAGCCATGGCAAACACGTGAAGAGACTTCTGCATATACCGATTTACGTGCTGATGGCAAAGCACTGCAATTTACTTTTGCGATGGATGTTAAATCAGTCATTACTCAGCCATCCGGAATGATGAAGCTGAAGTCTCAAGGGTTCTATGAGATTACAGGGCTGGCTTGGTCGGGTAATGGCAAGATCCGTCGCGTTGAAGTCTCAACGGATGGCGGTAAGTCTTGGGGCGATGCCATATTACAAGAGCCTATATTAGACAAGTCCTTAGTACGCTTTAGATACCCGTGGGTGTGGGATGGAGCGCCTGCGATATTATTAAGTCGTGCTACGGATAGTAGTGGAGAGGTGCAGCCTACGATGGAGGCAGTCATTAAGGCAAAGAGTGCCAATACTTTCTACCATAACAATGCGATTCAGCCATGGCGAGTTGCTGCCAATGGGGAGGTTAGCAATGCGCGCTAAATTATTGATTAAAGTTAGCATCCTTACTTCGACTCTTGGAGTATTGGCTGCTTGTACTAGTGGGTATCCCATCTCTGGATCAGTAGGTCTTGGTAAGCCGATCTCTGAAAACCAAATTCGGGCCTGGAATATTGATATTGGTCCCAGTGGTGCTGGTTTGCCTTCTGGCTCTGGTAGTGCGCTTGTTGGGGAAAAGTTATACCAACAACAATGCTCAGCTTGTCATGGTGATCAAGGGCAGGGTGGTCCGGCTAATCGCTTGGTTGGTGGCGGTGCACTCAATACCAATAATCCCGTTAAGACAGTCGGCAGTTTTTGGCCCTATTCAACAACAATTTTTGATTATGTAAAAAGATCAATGCCTCATCAAGCACCGCAATCACTCAGTAATGACCAAGTGTATGCAGCAACTGCTTATATTTTATATTTGAATAAGATCATCCCTAAGGATGAGGTGATGGATGCGAAGACTCTACCACTGGTGAAAATGCCCAATCGGGATGGTTTTATTCCCATAGAGCGTTAGTCAAGTGCAACTTTGTATTATGCGAAGGATTCTGAAAATTCTTCCATCTTGATCGCGTTCATTAAAAACAGAATGTGTCTTTGAAAGGACTTACGCTCCTCAACCTGTTCGTGAGGCAAGCTGTCGTGCTCTCTCAAGAGTTTGGTAATGATAGGGTTGTAGTGCTCTCTAACCGGTGACATCTTGATTCCTTGGTAAATATCGCATTAATGACAATTTACCAAGCTGGTGATATATCAACAAGGAATATAAAGAGATAACTAAATTACTTCCAGGTATATAGAGTTGTTACCTTGCTTATTTCTCAACGAAAGCGCGCTCATAGACATAGTCACCAAGTTGCCCAAGACTAGGTGAAACTTTAAATCCTTTGGCATCTAGCATTTCAGATGTTTCTTTGAGCATCGACGGACTGCCGCAAATCATTGCTCTATCAACAGCTGGGTCTAAAGGGGGTAAACCAATATCCTTAAAGAGCTGACCAGATTCAATAGCAGTTGTAAGGCGTCCAGTGTGCTTGAATGCCTCGCGTGTCACCGTTGGATAGTAGATCAGCTTTTCACGAATGAGTTCGCCCAAGTATTCATCTTGAGCAAGCTCATTTTTAATGTAATCACCGTAAGCCAATTCACTCACTAAGCGCACGCCATGAATCAGGACGACTTTCTCAAACTTTTCATAAGTCTCTGGATCGCGAATGATGCTCATGAATGGAGCAAGACCAGTGCCAGTACTAAAGAGATATAAATGCTTGCCGGGATTAAGGTCATCTAAGACCAATGTACCAACAGACTTTTCACTGACCAAAATGGGATCACCCACCTGAATTTTTTGTAAGCGTGATGTGAGGGGGCCGTCTTGAACCTTGATACTCAGAAACTCAAGGTGCTCTTCATAGTTTGGGCTGGCCACGCTGTATGCTCTGACCAAGGGCTTGCCTTCAACCTCGAGACCAATCATCAAAAAGTGACCACTTCGAAAGCGTAGGCCTTTATTACGAGTGGTAGTAAAGCTAAAAAGCGTGTCGTTCCAGTGGTGAACGGTCAAAACGGTTTCGGTGTTGTATGCGGCCATAAATGCGAAAAATAAAAAATTAGGTATTTAATATAACCATGATTATCCCATTCTTAACGAGTTAAATTCAGTCAATCCGTCTGTAAGTAGGATTGAGTAGTGATAAACATCCAATTTCTGGTAATAAAGCGAATGGTTTTTGGGGCAGATCGCAGTCTATGATGTCATGATGAAAGCGATCAAATACCTCTTGATATCCCTGCTTAGCCTGGGCCTTGTTATTTTTGCCTTACTACTGCAGCAGACTGGGTATCAAGGAGTCAGCTTTCTGCCTTGCCCCTTATGTATTTTGCAACGGGTGGGCTATCTAGGAGTTGCTGTATTTTGCCTATTAGCCGCCAGTCTTCCGGGATTCAGAAAGTGGTTTCATGGTTTGGCAATAGCGGCAGCTGGATATGGATTGACTGTTGCTGGCAAGCAGGTTTGGCTTCTTTCTCACCCGGAATCTTCCTGCGGTATTGATCCTTTAGAGACTTGGATTAATCAATTCCAGTTAGCCAAGGAGATGCCCTGGTTATTTCAGGCTGATGGACTTTGTTCAGCTCAATTACCCACAATCCTGGGTTTGCAGGTCCCAGAATGGTCCTTATTCTGGTTTTTAGCGATATTTCTGACACTAGTTTTCCTATTTTTTAGGAATAAAGGCTAGCTAAGACCAGCTTTCCCCTTCCTTTAGATCTAAAAGTACTTAACTTATGAAAAGTACTTCTTTTACAAATATAAGCGCCACCCATAAGATCTACCTTATTCAATAGCAAAGGTCTTTCATGACATATTTTCAAGACAACTCAGAAACGATTGGCAAAACACCCTTAGTTCGCTTAAATCGCGTCACTGATGGCGCTAAGGCAATCGTGCTCGCAAAGATTGAAGGCCGTAACCCAGCTTATTCAGTCAAGTGCCGTATTGGTGTTGCGATGATCAATGATGCGCAAGAAAAAGGTTTGCTTGGTCCGGGTAAAGAGCTTGTTGAGCCTACTAGCGGTAATACCGGAATTGCATTGGCATTCGTAGCTGCCGCACGTGGTATTCCTCTGACATTGACTATGCCTGAAACGATGAGTATGGAGCGACGTAAATTGTTAACCGCATTAGGCGCAAAGATTGTGCTTACTGAAGGCCCCAAGGGAATGAATGGCGCCGTTGCTAAAGCAAAAGAAATTGCTGAGTCTGATCCAGTTAAGTATGTATTGCTTCAGCAATTTAGTAATCCATCCAACCCAGCAATTCACGAGAAGACTACTGGCCCAGAAATCTGGGAAGATACTGACGGCAAAATCGATGTCTTCGTTGCGGGCGTTGGCACGGGTGGAACGATTTCTGGGGTTGCTCGCTATATTAAGAATGTCAAGAAAAAAGCCATTGAAGTGGTAGCGGTTGAACCTACTACGAGTCCAGTGATTACCCAGAAACTGAATGGCGAAGAAATCAAACCAGCACCACATAAGATTCAAGGTATTGGCGCCGGTTTCGTTCCTGATAACTTAGATTTATCTGTTGTAGATAAAGTGGAACAGGTGAGCAATGAGGAGGCAATTGAGTTTGCTCGTCGGATTGCCAAGGAGGAAGGCATTTTGGTTGGCATTTCTTGTGGGGCTGCAGCTGCGGTCGCAGTACGTCTTGCTAAGAGACCAGAGTATGCAGGCAAGACTATTGTGGTCGTACTGCCTGATACAGCTGAGCGTTATTTGAGCTCAGCTTTATTTGAAGGCGTCTTTGATGAGAAGGGTCTGCCTGCTTAAGGAATCAACATCATGACAACTATTCAGAAAAAACAATCGTACCCATTACTTTCCGTTGCTCAAATAGCAATTGGTATTGCTTTATTAGCGCTATCTACTCACCTTGCTTTGGAGAGCGCAACTTATCTTGAAGTATTAAATCAAAGTGGCTTAAATCAATACCATGTATTTGCATTGCTGGTGTGCTTTAGTTTCTTTGCTGGTATTTTATTGATTGCTCAGCATGTGCTAAAGCATGACGTTCAGGGCTTTGACGAGTTATCTCCTTACTAATGAAGTCGGTAGTTAGCTCAATAAAAAAGGCACCCGAGGGTGCCTTTTGTTTGCGCTACTCTTCTTCGCGTCGCAGATGCGGGAAAAGAATGACATCTCGAATATTCGGGGCATCCGTTAGCAACATTACTAAGCGATCGATACCAATTCCGCAGCCGCCAGTTGGGGGCATGCCATATTCGAGGGCGCGGATAAAGTCGCTATCAAAGTACATAGCCTCTTCATCCCCAGCTTCTTTTTGCTCAACCTGCTTACGGAAGCGTGCAGCTTGATCTTCGGCATCATTTAACTCTGAGAAGCCATTGGCAATCTCGCGGCCAGTGATGAATAACTCAAAACGCTCGGTAATTCCGGGGCGCGTATCGGATTCTCTGGCTAGAGGGCTCACTTCAATCGGGTAATCGATGATGTAAGTTGGCTCCCAAAGGTGCTCTTCAGCAACCAACTCAAATAAAGCCAACTGCAAAGCACCAATGCCGGCATTTTTTAATGTTGGAGTATCTGGATTCTCGCCACCTTTTTTAAGTTCAGTGCGAATGAAATTAGCATCTTCTAGTTGAGCAGCTTCGTAACTTTTACCGGATTGACCACTGTATTTCAGAATCGCTTCAGTAATAGTGAGGCGTTGAAATGGTTTACTCAAATCTAGCTCACGACCTTGGTGGGTTAGAACAGCAGTGCCTTGGGCATCCATTGCTGCCGCCCGAATCAAGCCTTCAGTAAAGTCCATCAACCAACGGTAATCTGTGTACGCAGCATAGAACTCCATCATGGTGAATTCTGGATTGTGGCGTGGGCTGACGCCCTCATTACGGAAGTTACGATTAATTTCAAAGACGCGCTCAAAGCCGCCGACCACCAAACGTTTGAGATACAACTCAGGAGCAATGCGCAAGAACATTTGCATGTCTAAAGCATTATGGTGAGTAATAAAAGGTTTAGCTGTAGCACCACCCGGAATCGGATGAAGCATTGGGGTCTCGACTTCCATGAAGTCAGCGTCCAACATATGACGGCGTAAGGAGGCAATCGCATTGCTGCGTGCTTTAAAAGTATTGCGACTTTCTGGATTCACAATCAAGTCAACATAGCGCTGACGATACTTGGTCTCTAAGTCTGAGAGGCCATGGAACTTATCGGGCAAGGGTCTTAAAGACTTGCTCAATAAGCGCAAATTACTACACTCTACTGATAACTCACCTTTATTTGTTTTAAAGAGATTGCCCTCTGCAGATATGAAATCACCCATATCCCAATGTTTGAAGGCGCCATGAGTATCGGCACCACTAATTTCATCATTAATATAAAACTGGATTTGGCCACTACGGTCCTGAATAGTTGCAAAGCTAGCTTTACCCATGACCCGCTTCAGCACCATCCGGCCAGCAACCTTCACATGTATCTTTTTAGTCGCAAGCTCTTCCTTAGTCAGGCTGTCATATTGTGTATGCAAGTCTGCCGCTAAGTGTGTGGGTACAAAATCATTAGGAAATGCCACACCACCAGCACGTAGCTTCGCAAGTTTTTCACGGCGCTCTGCAATGATGTGATTCTCATCGACCACTTCAGTGGCTTGGCTTGGATTTACTTTATCGTTCATATCTATGGTGTTGCAGTTAAACGCCTTGCTTCAGGCTAGCTTCAATAAAGGCATCGAGATCTCCGTCCAGTACTTTTTGGGTATTGGAAATCTCGACGTTGGTGCGTAAATCTTTAATCCGGCTTTGGTCTAAAACATAAGAGCGAATTTGGTGACCCCAGCCCACATCTGTTTTGCTTGCTTCTAACTTATCTTGCTCAGCACGGCGTTTTTGCATCTCATGTTCATAGAGACGGGATTTGAGCATTGTCATAGCTTCAGCACGGTTGCGGTGTTGACTACGGTCATTTTGACACTGCACCACAATGCCGGTGGGAATGTGGGTTAAGCGTACAGCAGAGTCTGTTTTATTAATATGCTGACCGCCAGCACCAGATGCACGATAGGTGTCGGTGCGAATATCGGCCGGATTGACTTCAATCTCAATTGAATCATCAATCTCAGGGTAAACATAGATAGATGCAAATGAAGTATGACGACCATTCGAAGAATCGAAAGGGGATTTACGTACTAAGCGATGCACGCCAGTCTCAGAGCGAAGGTGTCCATAAGCATACTCACCATCTACCTTGATGGTGGCGCTTTTAATACCAGCAACATCACCATCGGACTCTTCCAAAATTTCTGTTTTATAACCCTTACGTTCGCAATATTTCAGGTATTGACGATAGAGCATGCTGGCCCAGTCACAAGCCTCAGTGCCACCAGCACCTGCCTGTATATCAATAAAGCAATTACACGAGTCCATCTCGTTATGAAACATACGACGAAACTCTAGATCGCCAATAATTTTGCTATAGCCCTCGACATCTTGTTCGATAGCGGCAATAGTTTCGAAATCACTTTCTTCTTTAGCCATGTCAAATAGCTCAAGCGCACTAGTGATGTTGGTATTTAAATCCGTTAGAGTAGCCACTACCCCATCGAGCAATTTCTTTTCTTTGCCCAGGGCCTGCGCTTTCTTTTGATCGTCCCAGATCGTGGGATCTTCCAGAATGGAGTTAACTTCGGTAAGGCGACGTGACTTTACGTCGAAGTCAAAGATACCCCCGAAGAGCTTGCTCGCGCGTGAGCAGATCAGACAAGGTATTTGAAATCGTATTGAGTTGTTCAGCTTCCATCCCCTAATTATAAGGGGGTTATTGCCCTTACCCTTTAGCTCCCAGGGTTCTCGTCGTGAGCCTCAATCATGAGTTGAACCCGGGCCTGCCCTTGGTAGCGGTCGGTTACTAGGCGATAGGCTAATTTGGCTTTAGCTGGCAGGCTTTGGGTGCGGTTGAACCAGACTGCAGTTAAGGGTTTATCTGCAGGTTTGCCATGAGCAGTTCCTAGGGGGCGTAGCATCAGGCGCAGATGTTTTTCTTTCATGAGGCTTTGTTGAGTTACCTCAAACTCCCCATAAAAAACAGGCTGAGGAAAGCCTTGTCCCCAGATTTCTTCGGCAAGTAAATCGCCAATTTCAGGGGTGAACTCACTCGCTTCCAGCGCACCATCATGAAGATGGCGACGCTCTAATAATTCATCATTTAATAGTTCACTAGCCACTTGTTGAAAGCAGGCATCAAAACGCTCGAAATCATTTTTATGAATCGTTAAGCCTGCAGCCATGGCATGGCCGCCAAATTTCAGAATCAGGCCAGGCTCACGTTTAGAAACTAAATCTAGTGCATCTCGAAGATGAAAGCCTGTTAATGAGCGGCCAGAGCCCCGTAACTCTTCGCCACTATTACCATCGGCAGGGGCAAAAACAATAGCAGGACGATTGAAACGTTCTTTTAATCTTGAGGCCACAATACCAACAACACCCTGGTGCCACTCTGAATTCCAAAGGCAAATACTATTGCGTTGTGACATAGTTCCAGCTAATTGATCTTCTGCAAGATGGGCTAGAGCCGCTTCTTGCATACCGATTTCAATGACGCGTCTTTCGCGATTGATGCGGTCGAGCTCATACGCCAAGGTCATGGCTTCATCGGTGTTGTCAGTCAGCAATAGACGAATGCCTAAAGTCATGTCTGCCAAACGTCCCGCCGCATTCAGTCTGGGGCCAATGGCAAAGCCAAGATCAAAGGTGTTCGCCTTGCGAGGATCGCGAGTAGCTGCCTGAAACAGTGCTTGAATACCTGCTTGAGAGATGCCGGCACGAATACGTTTGAGTCCATTAGAAACTAATACCCGATTATTACGGTCTAGTTGAGCAACATCGGCTACGGTACCAAGTGCAACCAAGTCTAATAAGTTTTCTAACTTAGGTTGAGTTTCATTGGTAAATTTGCCACGCTTACGCAGTTCTGCGCGTAATGCAACCAATACATAAAACATCACACCGACACCAGCTAGTGCTTTGCTGGGAAAAGCGCATCCTGGTTGATTGGGGTTTACGATTGCTTTTGCTTTTGGTAGTCGATCCCCGGGTAAGTGATGATCAGTCACAATCACTTCCATGCCAAGCTCAAGAGCGCGCTCTACACCTGCTTCACTGGCAATCCCGTTATCAACGGTAATGAGGTATTTTGGTTTTGGCTGTTGTTGTGCTGCTAGTTCCACAACTTCTGGTGTGAGGCCATAACCCATCGTAAAACGATTAGGAACAAGAAACTGAATCGGAGTTTCTGGGCCGCCTAACATCCGCAAGCCCCGCAAGCCCACAGCACAGGCAGTAGCGCCATCACAGTCATAGTCTGCAACGATCAGTATAGACTCGTTCTTTTCTAGAATATCTGCGAGTAGTGTGGCAGTACTAAGACAATTTTTCAAATCCGCAGGTGAGATTAATTGCTTTAAATCTAAGGAGAGCTCATTTGGCGATTCTAGGCCGCGGGCAGCATATAGCCTAGCTAGCAAAGGATGTAAGCCACTTTGCTGTAACCAGTTAACAGTGCGCTCTGAATGAGGGCGTTGAGAAAAAAGACCCATCAGCGAATCAAGTCCTTCCAGGTCAGAGCTTCTGCTTTTTTCCAGAAGGCCCAGGATTTATGGTGCAGATCTTTTGCTGTGAAGATACGTTCGCGAACAAGTCCTTGAGGAAAATCGATGACCAGCAATTCATCTAACTCTTTATTGATCAAGGCTTGACTTACTTGTGACCAGAAACCTTCGGCCTCATCGAGCCAGGCAAAAGATCCGGCTAATGCGGAGATATTCAGCTCCTGGCTGTAAGGAATATTGAATAGCTTTGCTAAGCCTGCAAGTATTGGGTGAGAGCCATATAGATGATTTGATTCTTTTAGGGCTGAAGGGCTAGTCACATCATTGAGTTTGCCAATGCCGCTGATCCACAAGGAATTAACACTAGGCAAGCCGTGCAGCGCACGCGCTTCATTGATAGGGTTAATATGCCAAAGCATTTGTATTTCATTTTGAAGTTTGCGCCAACGTTTCGCGACTCCTTCATCATGAGTGTCTCGTGGCATCCACCAATCAATATTGCGACCATGTGCTTGATCAATGCTATGGCTAGCTAAGCTAGTAAATGGGCCCGCTGGAATGAACCAAGCATAGTGACCTTGGTATAAAACAGTTGACTGAAAATCTTCCTCAATAAAAGGAAGGACCGTCTTGAGAAGCTGATTCGATTCATCTTCTGTCAAATCAATCTGATTTTGACTCATCAAGATGAGATGATCTCGTGTGGCGTGTAAATGAACGGGCTGTAAACAAGCAATCATTTGGGCCGGGTTCACTGCTTGGGAAGATTGGCCAAGGAGCAAAACTGGGGCTAGGGGAACTTGCTCGCCTAATAGAAAACGCTCATGCGGCAGTCCCATAGGTGGGGAGGTGCTGTTTGTATGGCCTTCCAGGGCATCCTCCCCCGAAAGCATTAGGGTAAAGCGGCGCATGGAGCCTTTTGGAGAGATCAAATTAGCAGTCATTCCCCTGATTTTAGGTGGCATTTAGATAATCCATCAGTTTGCCCTTGCGATTGTCTAAACTGTCGCTATGTTGAGACTTCCTATTGAGCTAGAAATTGGCCTGCGCTACACCCGTTCTAAGCGTCGCAAGACGGTTGGAAAGCGTGATGGCTTTCTTTCTTTTATCTCCGGAATCTCAACCGCAGGCATTGCCCTTGGGGTTGCTTCCTTGATTGTGGTTTTATCGGTCATGAATGGTTTCCAGAAGGAAGTGCGTGACCGTATGTTGTCGGTTCTCTCCCACGTAGAAATTACCGCATCTGATGGCTTGACAGATTGGGAGCCTTTATCCCTTAAAGTTGCTGCACAACCCCATGTAATCGGGGTTGCTCCGATGGTCAGCTCGCAAGGTTTATTAAGCCGTGAAAACATGATGCGTGGAGTTGCGATTCGTGGCATTTTGCCTAGCGAAGAAGGAAAGGTTTCTGACCTACCAAAACAATTTGTTTCGGGCAGTATTGATGATCTTAAGCCCGGTAGTTTTGGGGTTGCATTGGGTGCTCAACTTGCCGCAATAGTAGGTGCGCATGTAGGCGACCGTATTAATTTAATTGTGCCTGAGAGCGATCTCACTCCAGCTGGTGCAATGCCTCGTATGCGGACACTTCAAGTCGTTGGCATTGTAGATAGCGGTCATTATGAGTACGACAGTTCTTTGGCCATCATGCATTGGAAAGACGCCGCAGCATTATTGCGCCTTCATGATCCATCAGGGCTGCGAGTCAAGGTAGATGATATGCAGCGTGCTCCCGAGGTTGCTAATGAGTTAGCCACGATTGTGCCGCAAGCATTATGGGTTACTGACTGGTCACGCTCAAATCGTAATTGGTTTGCTGCAGTTCAGACCGAAAAGAAAATGATGTTCATCATTTTGACCTTGATTATTGCAGTAGCTGCTTTTAACTTAGTTTCTACATTGGTGATGACAGTCAATGAGAAACAGGCTGATATTGCGATCTTACGAACGATGGGTGCAAGTCCAGGATTAATTCAGCGCATCTTCTTAATTCAAGGCTTGGCTATAGGTCTGCTTGGTTCGCTAGCAGGAGTAGTGCTTGGTTTATTAATTGCTCTCAATATTGATGTAATTGTTCCAGTAATTGAGGCGATATTTCGTGTTCAGTTTTTGCCTCGCGAAGTCTATTTCATTAGTGAATTACCCTCTGATGTTCGGGCAAGTGATGTGCTAACAGTAGGCTTGATGGCTTTTGGGCTTTCAGTATTAGCCACTCTCTACCCAAGTCGGCGCGCCGCTAAAGTGCAGCCTGCGGAGGCGCTACGATATGAGTAATTTAGTACTGTCTGCTCGAGGTTTAGCAAAGACTTATGGCCAAGGTATGACCGCTGTAGAAGTACTCAAGTCAGTCGATCTTGACGTGATGACTTCAGAGAAGGTGGCGATTGTGGGCTCTTCAGGCTCTGGTAAAAGTACCTTACTGCATCTTTTAGGGGGCTTAGATTCTCCAAGTTCTGGCTCAGTCATGCTAGCCGGTTCTAACTTGAGCAGCTTGTCGACTAGTAAATTAGATCAGTTACGTAATCAAAGTTTGGGATTTATTTATCAGTTCCACCATCTCTTGGATGAATTTAGTGCCGTCGAGAACGTCGCCTTACCTTTGCGCATTCGTGGCATGAGCAATGATGAGTCAATGGAGCGTGCCAGCAAAATGCTCAAAGCAGTTGGTTTGGCTGCCCGTGAACTGCATACCCCAGGCGAGTTGTCTGGTGGGGAGCGTCAACGTGTCGCAGTAGCTAGAGCCTTGGTTGGTAATCCTGCCTGCGTATTAGCAGATGAGCCTACTGGTAATTTAGATACAGAGACTGCTGATAGTGTATTTGACTTGATGTTAGATATTGCTCTAGAACAAAAGACTGCTTTTGTAATCGTGACACATGATCCAGTACGTGCTAAACGTTGTGATCGTATCTTGCATTTAGAGCGTGGAGTACTCAATACATTCTCACGGTAAGCATCCAATGTGGATAGATACTCATTGCCATTTAGATGCCTCCGAATTTGCATCTACTCTGCCAGCCATTATTGATGCTGCATTAGAAAAAAATGTGCGAGCTATTTTGCTGCCTTCAGTAAAGGCTGCCGATTGTCAGCAGGTGCGCAATATTGCTAATCAATATGGGCAGCAGATTCCAGGCTTGGTTTACACATTAGGTATCCACCCCTTATACAGTAATCAAGCTCAAGAAGCGGATATTGCAATTTTGGAGCAGCAAATTTTGCAATCACTGACGGATCCTCGTTTTGTGGGTATTGGCGAGATTGGATTGGATTACTTTGTTGAGGGCTTAGATCCTCGCCGGCAAGAATATTTTTTTCATGCACAGTTAGATTTAGCTGCGCAATACCAATTGCCTGTGATCTTGCATGTCAGGCGTTCTCAAGACGCCATCCTGAAAGCTTTGCGTCGTCGCAAGCTACCCGGTGGTATTGCACATGCATTTAATGGCAGCTTCCAACAGGCTGAGCAATTTATCGAATTAGGATTTAAGTTAGGATTTGGTGGAGCCGCTACTTATGAGCGCGCCTTGCAAATTCGTAGATTGTTAAGTGAGTTGCCAATCGATAGCATTGTTACCGAGACTGATGCACCCGATATTCCACCAGCATGGTTGAAGGATGAAGGTATTCGCTTTAATGAGCCAGCTTTTCTTCCTCGTATTGCGCAAGTTTTGGCATCCATTCGGGGGGTAAACGACATTGAGTTTTCTCAAGCAGTCTGGCGTAATGCTATGCAAGTATTACCTCGTTGGTCAGTGCTTTGCGCTGATTTACCCCATCCTCATTTAGCGCCTTAAGCTTTTGCGCTTAGCTATTACGGCGTTTATCGCCGGGGGATCACTCCTACTTTTTTTGCCGCAGATCCCAGATGCTTGGGTTTCTATGAGTTTGGCGATTGCCATAGTGTGTCTGGCAGTAGTTTGCTTCAGTCCAAAGGCTAGTCTGTGGAGGCGGATAGGTATTGCTGTATTTATCTTTATCTTAGGATTTTCTTGGAATGCCCACTATGCAGAAAATCGGCTACTCAATATTTTGAGCCCAGAATTAGAGGGCAGGGAGTTAACGCTTATCGGCCGAGTTGCCGCCTTGCCACAAGCTAATCATTTGGGGGCAAAGTTTGCTTTTGCAATTGAGCAGACCTCTAGTGGCAGAGAGTTGATAGATCAGCACCCTCAGCGAGCCTATTTGAGTTGGCAGCCTGCTTGGCGAAATCCTCAAGATATTCCAGAGGTCATTCCGGGGCAGCGCTGGAAATTGAAGGTTAAGTTAAAGCGTCCTTACGGCGCCTTGAATCCATACACATTTGACTTCGAACGCTGGTCTTTTCATCAAGACTTTGGTGCTACGGGATCAGTCAGATCAGGCGAGCTGCTACAAGCAAAAGAAATTGGCTTTACTGAATTTGAATTACGGATGGAGTTAGCGCGTTGGCAATTACGTAAAAAGATTCGAGCAATGTTGCCAAGCAATGCTCCTCATGGAGGAGTGCTTATTGCTTTAGTCATGGGAGATCAAAACGCGATTGATCAAGATGATTGGCGGGTATTCAACGCAACTGGCATTGGGCATTTGATTTCTATTTCTGGCTTGCATGTCACGATGTTGGCTGGTGTGGTCGCAGCAATTGCCGCTTGGATTTGGCGACGTCGAACTTGGCCACTCCTAGTGCCGGTCAGCAAGGTTGCAGCAATGGCTGGCTTCATCACAGCGTTTATTTATGCATGGCTTGCAGGCTTTCAGATACCTGCACAGAGAACCATGTATATGGTTGGAGTAGTGGCATTTGCTTTATGGACTGGCAGAAACCCCAGATCATTTGATATTTGGTGGTGGGCATTAGCATTCGTTTTGCTGATTGATCCTATGGCGCCTTATACGCCAGGATTTTGGTTATCTTTCGGGGCGGTTGCAGCTATTTTGTTTGCGATGGGCGACTCCTCTGGTCTGTTAGGTATACCTACCGGTAAGGAATTAGAGGTTCATTGGCATAGGCGACTGATCCAAGCGCTTCAAGAAGCTTGCCGCGTTCAGGCAGTAGTGACTATTGCACTGCTACCACTCACCTTATTTTGGTTTTATCAGATATCTACCGTTTCACCCCTTGCCAATGCCTTTGCTATTCCTTTAGTCAGTTATGTCGTTACACCATTAGCAATTGCTGGTGCTTTATTGCCGGAGTTTATTGGCCGATGGCTATTATTACCCGCACATGCCTCTATGGAATTTCTGGCGACTGTATTAGATTGGATGGCAAGCTGGACTTGGTCAGTGGTTTGGTCAAGGCAGCCTGACTGGTGGGTACTGATCTTTTCTGGAATAGGTATTGTGTATGCGATTCGGCCAGGCCCACTAAAAAATAGTTGGCGGCTGCGTAGCTTAGCATTGTGTTTGCTTGCCCCATTTTTCTTATCAACTAGGCATTTACAGCAAAACCATCTCATCGCTGGAGAGTTTGTGGCAACCGTGTTAGATATCGGGCAGGGTACGGCGGTACTCATTGAGACTGCCAATAAAAGATTACTCTATGATACGGGGCCTATTCAAGGTAAAAAAGATGATGCTGGTCAGAGAGTGATTCTTCCCTTTCTTCGAGGCAAAGGTATCAATCAAATTGATCGTATGGTGATTAGTCATAGCGATAGCGATCACATTGGCGGGGCTGCAAGCTTATTAAAACAAATACAGTTTGATTCGATGATGGGCTCCTTGCCTAGTAATAACGATTTACTACAAAATCTTCAGGCTAGAAAAATTCCAAGCTTGCCCTGTCGATATGGGCAGAGCTGGACTTGGGATCAGGTGGAATTTATAGTGTGGCACCCGCATGAGGCTACCCTTTTTGAAGGCCAGTACTCCCGCAAACCAAATGAAATGAGTTGTGTACTTGAGGTTCGCAATCAAAATACTTCATTATGGTTAACTGGCGATGTTGAGAGACAGGGCGAGACAGAAATCATCGAGCGCTTAGATCAAGTAGCACTATCTCAGATTGGCAATAGAGAATTGATTTTGATGGCCCCACATCATGGCAGTAAAACTTCATCATCTATTGATCTCTTAAAAAAGTTAAGGCCAGATCAGTCGTTTGCTCAGAATGGTTATCGGAACCGATACGGTCATCCACATCCAACTGTAACGGCACGTTACGAAGATTTGAATATTCCGTTTTATCAAACACCGAAAACTGGAGCGCAGATCTGGATGTTTAAAAACCATAGTAAAAATTCGACACGCTTTTGGAGGCATGATATAAAACGCTTATGGCATCGAAATGGTGATTGATTGGAAGCGAAATGAATAAAGGGGTAATGAAAATGAATAAATTATTTGTTTTGAGCTCATTGGCTGTAATAGCTATGGTTGGATGTGCTGGCGCAGATGTGCGTCCCATTGTTGACATGAAGGGTGTCAATGAAGCTGCTTATGAAAAAGATCTAAAGGATTGTCAAACGATTGCTCAACAAGAGTCTGGCATGGGTAGCACTGCTGCAAAAGGTGCTGGAGCAGGCGCGATCGTTGGTGGTCTATTGGGATTGGTAACAGGAACCAACACCACTGGTATTGTTCAGGCAGCTGGAGCAGGCGCAGTGCTTGGTGGTGCCGGCGGAGCATTTACCGGTAATCAAGCGCAAGAGTCGGTCGTAAAAAAATGCTTAAGTGGCAGAGGCTACAAAGTACTCAACTAGATTTTCTGCCTCCTCTCAATTAAAAAGCCCGAGAAATCGGGTTTTTTATTGCCTGTTGAATGGGTTCGGATTAAAGCACAAATTACAGTTGCTTTATATAATTAATTATACATAATGAATATAAATACTATAAATAAAAGGCAAAAGAAATATGTTTGAAATTACTCGTTGCGATCCCGAAACAGGCTATATCCTCGTTGAGGATAAGGACTTTGGCTTAGCTTTTGAGTTCAACGAGCCAGAACTTCAGGAGGCGACTATTGTTGATGACTACGATCTTCACATTACAAACAAAGATGGTAGCAAAAAGATATTGCCAATATTGACTAGATAGTTTCTAGTGGCCTTGCTCACCGGCAAGTGCAAACCAATTATTTTTTAGCGTATGATTTTAGAGCTGCCAAACTATCGTCAAGCCAAGAAATGCTTAATTTAGTAGGGATGATATTTCTACGTCTGGCATCTATCTTGGATACCTCAGCTTTAATCAATTTTTTATGGATCAAATTTTTTAAGATTGAGTGGATAGTGGCTTGTGATGCGATTTCTTTACGCAAGATTAAATCAAGAACTGAGCATGGGGAGTCATCAAAGTGGGCAGCCAGTACCGCCTCCAGAACCATGACTTCTTTGGCGTCATATAGTTTGTAGTATTTATTAATATCCCTGATGGCATTTGAGAACTGGAGATATTGGTGACCAGATTTATGCATGGACAAATGGTATAGGCTTAACAGTTATTTACCTATGTTTTTTGTTTACAACATTTATATTGAAAATTTATCATCTTAAGTAGAGTTTTTTTCAAGTAAATACTCTGCGAGCACTGTGAAGGCTGGGGGACTAGCCTCTTGATGACCTGCTGATCTTTTTTCGGGGGGGGAAACCAAAAAAGCTTCCGAGCCAATTGACCTAGAAGCCTTCCAATATTTGGTTGCGGGGGCAGGATTTGAACCTACGACCTTCGGGTTATGAGCAAGAAAAACAGCCTATTTCTGAGCATTGATTATCATTCCTAAGTCTTTGTAAAATCTACAGAAGTCAACAAATATAAGGCTTTGAAGTCTACCATTAGAATGCCTTGATATTCCCTTTAATTGATATAAAATCAATACATGACCAATACATGGGATTTTTAGGGTAAATGGCTACAAAACACATTGGATTTACTGCTAATAAAATCAAGGACTTAGCTTGTGAAAGCGGCAAGTCACAAACCATCCATTGGGACAGCAAGACCGCCAGCCTAGGCTTAAGAGTTACGCCAACCGGCAACAGAGCCTATATCTTTCAGACATGGTTTAACGGAACAAACCTTCGCTTAACTATTGGTGATATTGAAACTTGGACATTGGGCGCGGCTCAGGCAGAAGCAAGACGATTAAAGGTGCTTACAGACCAAGGAATCGACCCAAGGGAGGAAAGGGCTAAGGCTGAAGCAAAGAACAAGGCAAGCCGCCTAAGGGGTATTAGTGGGCTTGTGGTTTGGGATGAATACATCAAAGCAAGACAGCATCAATGGGGGGATAGGCATAAAGCTGACCACAAGGATATGGTGCGTAAGGGCGGTGAGAAGATTACAAGAGGTTTAAAGGTTGGTCAGCCAGCAGTCAAGCAAAAAGGTATCTTGCTAGACCTACTATCTTTGCCGATTAATGAAATCACAAGAGATAAAGTTTTTGCTTTGGTTAAGAAGGAAGTTAAAGATAGACCCTCAAGGGCTAGGTTGGCATTATCTGCGTTAAAGGCCTTTCTTACATGGGCTGCAGACCAAAAAGATTACAAGGCGTTGGTAGATGCAACAGCCTGCGATAGATTAACTAAGGAACTTCCTCCGAAACAAGCTAAAGATGATTGCTTACAAAAGGAGCAATTAAAGACATGGTTTGATGGGGTGAAAAAAATTAACAATCCTGTCATTGGTTCATATCTTCAAATCCTTTTACTTACCGGTGCTAGAAGAAACGAACTAGCGGCACTTGAATGGGCTGATGTTGATACCCAATGGCACACTGCTTTGATTAAGGACAAGGTAGAGGGAACTCGAACCATACCTTTAACGCCGTATGTTGAGCTGCTGCTTAACAATCTAAAAAGGGTGAATAAGTATGTATTCGCAAGCCCTACAGCTAAAAGCGGTCGATTAACTGAGCCACGAAAGGCCCACCAAGTGGTTATTGAAGGTGCTGGTATTCCCAACTTATCTATTCATGGCTTAAGAAGGTCTTTCGGAACACTTGCTGAATGGGTTGAGTGCCCAACAGGTATTTCCGCACAAATCATGGGGCATAAGCCAAGTGCACTTGCAGAGAAGCACTACCGAAAACGCCCAATCGATTTATTGCGTCAATGGCATACCAAAATTGAGAAATTCATTCTTGATGAGGCTGGTATTCCACAGCCACAAGAGGGAACAAAGCGGCTACAGGTAGTTAGAAGTAACTAGCAAGTTAAGTTGACTTAATGTTTCACGATATTGTTTAAAAATATGTGAAGCAATTAACTAAAACCCCTTGCAATAAAAATAAATGCTCTTAAAATTAATGAACTTCTTAATGCAATCGCTAGTAACAAACTGATTGTAAAAGGAGGAGCAAGGACGGATTCACCATCCGTGTGCGTACCCAAATGTGCGGTTCTAGCGAGTAGAACTGACCAGCAGGAAAGACTGCTAACCGCTTCCCTAGCGGGTGTTGCTCCAACGAAATAGGTAATGTCGGCGACCTTTTGGCTGCTGGATTACTAATTTCTATTTGGACAACATATATGAGTGAAATATCCCCTGAAGTAACACAAGCCCTGCCTGCAGGATTATCAGCTATTGCTGGAAACCGTGACTTAATCACGACTAAAGAGTACGCACAAATATGGAATGTGGCTGACCAGACAGTAAGAAAAAATTATTGTGAAACTGGAGAGGCTTATGGTTTAAAGCCAATAAAAATAGGCAATCGCTTACTTTGGTCAGTTGCCCAGATTGCGGAGAAATTGAAGGGGGTTGTATGAACTTCAATATCTTTTCAGAAATAAAAAAGGCTGCCCGCACGACAGCCATCTTTATAAAACGCATTCCGAATGTCAATTTTAAATCAGAACAAGAAATTATTGAAGCGTATGAGGAATGCCACCAGTCGGCTTGGATAGATTCTCAATATCGCAGACGAAGATTTGCTTACTACTTTAATGTTTTTGACCTTAAGGAAAGTTGGCTACTTGACGAGTTAACCGAAAAAGAATCCGAACAATATAGCCTCATTTGGAAGCTGGTGGATTTAGAAGGGGGTAGACATGATTAATGCACATTCCTTCAATGAATTTATTCGTTCACATGGTTACGAACCAAAGTCAGATGTTATCGCTGGTAAATGGATTCGCTTTGGACGAAAGGCTGCCGTATCTGCAAAGTTATATGACGATGAAGGGGGTGGCTATTTGCATGATTGGAGAACTGGCGAGAAGTTTTATTGGTTTGCTAACCAAGGGGCTATGTCATCCGATCATTATGCAAAGAGAAGACAAGAGTTAGAGGGGCTGAAACAAGCCCATGATGCCAAGCAAAGAATCTCTTATACCAACGCCTCAAGACAAGCGATAGACCTCTTTGGCACGGCTGTCAATGCTTCTGAGAGCCATCCATACCTAATCAAAAAGAAGGTTAAGCCTTATGGCATAAAAGCCTTAGATGGAAACCTTTTGATTCCTGTTTATTCTGTCATGGGAGACTTCCAATCCATTCAATTTATTGATGGTAATGGCGAAAAGAAGTTTCTTAAGGGTGGGCAGATACAAGGTGGTTGTCACTTTATCGGTGAGATTTGTGAAGGAAGGCCAATTTACATCTGTGAAGGGTATGCAACCGCCGCCTCTGTTTACGAAGACGCCCAATGCCTCACGATTGTAGCTTTCAATGCCGGCAACTTAATCAAGGTCGCCACCGAGTTAAGAAAACAACTTCCAAAAGCGCAGATTGTGATTGCTGGTGATGCTGATTCTGTAGGTAGAGAGTATGCAGAAAAAGCATCACAGGCAGTCAATGGTTCAACCCTTATTCCAGACTTTGGTGAAAACCCACAAGGCTTTACCGATTGGAACGATTACTTCTCCGGTGGGATGTCTTTATGAGCCAACTCGAAAGGTTATTAAACAAACAAAAAATGGTTTCCCTTAATGCAGACCCATTTAAAGGACTTTTATCTATGCAAGTTACAGAAGAAATTATTCAGAACATAGCCGATGCCAAATTTGCTTGGGGGCAGTTAATTCCACAGGGGCATCTGATAGCCATATGTAGCAAGGCTAATGGTGGCAAAACTACTCTCATGACTTTTATTGCTAGTGAGATGGCCAAAGACGGCTATCGAGTTATTTATATCAATGCGGATGCTGGTGCTTCAGATATTAAAGACTATGCCATTCATGCCATAGAGCATAAATACACCTTAATCAACCCAGATTTAACAAATGGGACAGTTGATAAGGTAATTGAGGAACTAATTCGTATTTCGATTTCTGAGGATGATTTATCTAATGTAGTAATTATCTTGGACACCCTAAAAAAGTTTGGGGACTTGATGAATAAAAGCAAGGCAAAGCAATTCAATACCTTGCTAAGAACATTGACCGCCAAAGGTATAACAGTCATATGTCTATCTCATACCAACAAGTATGACGATAAAGACGGTAACCCTATCTTTGAGGGTACAGGAGACCTTAGAAATGATTTTGATGAGTTGATATATCTAATCCCATCTACTAATCCTGATGGCTCAATTACTGTCTCCACTCGTAAAGACAAGACTAGGGCGGACATTCGAGAGGAGAGCTTCTTAATTACCCTTGATAGAGAGGTTAAGAGGTTAGACCGCCATGTCGATACTTTGGCACTCAATGAGTATCAGGAGAACTTAGCTGATGACCAGCCAGTTATTGACTTTATCTTGGAGCATATAGCCCCACTATCTAAAACAGCAACAGAGTTAAGAACCATAGCATTGCAAGAGCAGATTAAATACAGCCGCAAAAGAATAGATAGGGTTTTAAAGAGGTATTGCGCTGGGAACTCTCCTGACCCCAAATGGACTGCAAGCCCAGCCTCAACCATTGGCTTTAAGTATGGGGTCATAGACCCTGACTATGCAGAGCAGTTGCGAAAAGAGTGGGGGGTCTGAAAACATAGAACTTCTGAAACTTCTGAAACTTTCAATATGTATATGGAACTTTTAGAACTTTCAGAGGTTTTAGTAGTTGGCAGACTTTCATAACTTATATATTTACGAGACACCCATTTATGGCTAAACCCAAAATTACCAATCCAAATGAATTCATTCTTAAACGCATTACCGGCCAAGACGACTTAAAGACTTCTACAGAGTATTTCTTATCTCAATCAACTATTGGCGCATCAACCACTAAATCCCTTAATTTCAATGGCGGCATATCTAATGAGAGTATTTCGCTGGAGTACGCTAAAGAGGTGCTGGAGAAGTCATTTAAAGAGCTTCAGGAGGGCGATTTATCCACCCTAGAGGAGATGCTGCTTAGTCAGGCATTTGCTTTAAATATGGCGTTTAACAGCCTTTCAGTAAGAGCTAGTAGACAGCCAGATGCATCGACAATGCAGATGCTGATGAATTTATGTTTTAAGGCGCAAAACCAGAGTAGGGCAACGATAGATTCATTGGTTCGCCTAAAGCAACCAAGCAATACAACCTTTGTTAAGCAAGCCAATATTGCCCAAGGTCACCAACAAGTAAACAATTTGGCAGAAAAAAACATAACGCCACAAAACGAACTATTAAAGGGTAGCTATGCGGAATTGGACACCGGAACAACAACAACGCCAAAGGGAATTGATACAACGCTGGAAGCCTTGGGAAAAATCAACGGGCGCAAAGACACCGGAAGGTAAGAAAAGGTCGTCACAGAACGCCTACAAAACCGGCAAAAGCCTAGAGGTGCGAGAGTTAATTAAAGTGATTAATGGATTGTTGCGTGAGCAAAAAGAGTTAATTTAAGTAAACAGCTTGTAGGTGGCTAAAGCTAGGATAACCTGGCCTCACCTAATGAATATTTATTTCACTAATGTGGATGGCCAAGTTAAATTATGCCTGTGGATATCTAATTTACTCAAACTTGGTTGTTTTTGAAAGTTTTATATTTATGTAAATCTTTTCGCCATTTTCCTCAAAATACGCAAACCCTCTATTGCCAAAAGTTCTTGCTTTCAATATGTTTAACAGGTCTTTAGCTTTATAGCTTGCATCTAAGTCGACTTTATCAAGTTTTTCTATTTCATTTTTAGAGTGATAAATGGCCGCACTATGATTTTGAGGTGTAGCCTTAATTCTTCCAAACTTTATGTCATCCCATTTTTCTTCAAATAACTTTACAATTTCATTCTGTAATCTGTCGTATATATCTTTTGCCGTATCGGTTGATAGTATGGGTATTTCTTTTTGTGCCCAAATATTCCCGGTGTCCGCTCCTTTTTCAATTTGATGCAATGTCACTCCTGTTTTACTTCCATCAATTAGGCTGTGAACATGGGGGAACCAGCCTCTATTAATTGGAAGAAATGCTGGGTGAAAATTGATTGTTTTTTTCGCTAATGTGAATACATTTTCATTTAATAGCCAAGGCCAGTAAACACAAACGATTGCGTCAAGTTCTTGTTTTTCTAGCCAATCTAAATGATTTTGACTTTTTATTACATCTGGTCCCGTGAACACTCTATCACGCGATATACCTGTAGCTTGAATAATGGTTTCATCAAAATCTATGTTTTCGCCCGTCAGATAAAGTGCTCTTATTTGGTCGTATGGGGCACATCTCGATAAATATTCTGCAACCTTTAGGCCGGGCAAGTGATTGGCAAAAAGAGCGATGTAGTTTGGTTCATATATGTGATGAGTTGGCAACTCATTTTGAGTTTCATTGTTTCTCGGATTTGATTGCTGTTCTCTAAGATTCATATTTTTCCCCATTTAATTTCTTCGCATAACTATACCTTTATTTGTTGCTTATAAACCGTGGCTCAATAACCGTGGATTTTCAGCAACTAATAGCTGATAACCCTAGTATTTAGGGAGAAAGCTATGCGAGAAGGGGATTTGGTTAAATTAAGAGCGGTGCTTGCAATAAATATAAAAGAGTTGCGAGGGGCTAAAGGAATGGCTCAAGAGAGGCTTGCGCTTGAAGCTGGGGTCGATAGAACGCTAGTCAGTAAGATTGAAAGATTGATTGCGAACCCATCGCTTGAAATTATGGCTAAATTGGCAAGTACATTAGAAGTATCTGTTGCCAAGCTGCTGACCGAGAAAAAGATAGCTGAAATTGGGGTTTAATGATGTATCACCAATACATAGCCAATACATAGCCCTAAAAAGCAAAAAGGCTTCAAAGACATAATCGCCTTCAAAGCCTTCTACTTGTTTGGTTGCGGGGGCAGGATTTGAACCTACGACCTTCGGGTTATGAGCCCGACGAGCTGCCAGACTGCTCCACCCCGCGTCTGAGACTTAAATTCTACCATTTTTTGGGGGTCTCTGTCGAGCTAATCCTGCAAAAAAAGCATAAAAAAGCGGTTTTTGAGGGTTAAATTCTCAATTTATTGAGCACGCTAAGGAGTAATATATTGCTACGCATCATTACGCTAAGGTTTATTAATGTCAGTTAGCAATCCCGAGTTTTCGGAATCATCCCTATTAAGGCCTGTGGAGGTTTCCCGAGAACGACATCCACATAAAAAAGGCGCTTCCATTAGCTTGATGTTTGCTGCCATCGGCGTTGTATTTGGTGACATTGGCACGAGCCCTTTGTATGCACTGAAAGAATGTTTTAGTCCAGAGCATGGCATTCCATTTTCTGCTGATGCTGTCTATGGTGTGATCTCCATGGTTTTCTGGGCTTTCGCTATTGTGGTTTCTTTGAAATACGTCTTATTTGTGATGCGCGCAAATAATCATGGCGAGGGCGGAATTTTGGCGCTCATGGCTTTGGCATTAAGAACGGCTCCGACAGGGTCAAAACGTTCTTTACTTATTATCATGGCAGGTGTTTTTGGTGCGTGCATGTTTTATGGTGATGCAATCATTACGCCTGCGATCTCAGTTTTATCAGCGGTAGAGGGCTTAGAGGTCATATCCAAGGATCTGAGTAGTTATGTCATCCCTGTGACTATTATTATTTTGACAGTGCTCTTTTTGATTCAAAAGACGGGCACTGATATTGTTGGCAAGCTTTTTGGACCGATCATGATAGTTTGGTTTGTAGTGATAGGTTTGATGGGTTTAAATCAAGTCGTGCAAAATCCAGCAATCTTCACAGCCGTCAATCCAATGCATGCTATTTATTTTATGTATGAACATGCATTACAAGGTTTCATTGTTCTAGGCGCTGTCTTCTTGGTGCTGACTGGTGCCGAGGCTCTATATGCTGATATGGGTCACTTCGGGGTAAAGCCAATTCGTATGGGCTGGTTTTTTATTGTGATGCCTTGTTTGCTGCTGAACTATTTTGGCCAGGGCGCTATGTTCTTAAGTCGTCCAGAGACTATTAGCAATCCATTTTTCTTAATGGTTTCTGAAGAATTTGTTTTCCCCTTAGTGCTTCTAGCTACTGCAGCAACAGTGATTGCTTCCCAAGCAGTGATCTCTGGCGCATTCTCAATGACCAGTCAGGCTATCTTGTTGGGTTTTGTACCTCGTATGAAGGTGCGCCATACTTCAGATCGGGAGATTGGGCAGATTTATATGCCGCTTGTCAATTGGGTTTTATTAGCCTTAGTCATCATCGTGGTGTTGGCATTTAAGAAGTCAGAAAATTTAGCGGCTGCTTACGGTATTGCCGTAACCACAACGATGATTATCACCACGTTCTTAGCAGCGATTGTCATGCGAGTAGTGTGGCGCTGGAATACCTTTTTGGTAACCTTTGTTATTAGCGCGTTCTTGATCGTTGACTTCGCCTTCTTAAGCGCAAATCTTCTGAAGATTCTTGAGGGTGGCTGGTTCCCATTGTTATTGGGCGCGGTTTGCTTTGTATTGCTGATGACCTGGTATCAGGGCCGCAAAATATTGCGTCAAAATGCAATGAATAACGGCATTGAATTAAAAGGCTTTATTGAAGCCTTAATGATGCATCCACCTCATCGTGTAGACGGTACAGCTGTATTCTTAACAGCACACGTTGACTATGTGCCTGTGTCTTTCTTGCATAACTTAAAGCACAACCATATTCTTCATGAAAGAGTCTTTTTTCTGAAGGTCAGTATTTGGGATGTGCCCTACGTGAAGGATGAGGAACGTATCACGCTCCGTGATCTCGGAAACGGTATTTATATAGTTCGCGCTGTGTATGGTTTTAATGAGACGCCTGATGTGGGTCAAATCACTGAGTTGATTGAAAAATCATCTAATCTGAAATTAGATCCGATGAATACCTCGTTCTTTTTATCGCGTGACACCATTGTTTCTACGGAGATTCCTGGTATGGCGTTGTGGCGTGAGCGTTTATTTGGATGGATGTACCAAAATGCTGCCCGTCAGTCTGACTTTATTAAAATTCCTGCGAACCGATTGGTTGAATTGGGCGCGAAGGTGGAAATTTGAGAAGACTTGCTACACGCTCAAAAATACTCCTAGGATTTTTTTTGGTAGTGTGCTCTCTGAGCGGGGTGGTATTGGCAACCCCTTCGGAAGAGGCTGAACTAGAGCGCTTAGACAAAATAGAGCAAGAGCTTGAATTGCAGCGTGATTGGGCAAAGTACCGCTGGGGCAAAGCAGCTTCAGATTGCTATCAAAATTACTGGGTCAATTACTGCTTAAGTAATGCTAGAGCCCAATATCGCAAAGAAATTGACCCTATTACTCAGCAAGAAATTGCTTTGCATGAGGTGCAGCGTAAGTTACGCAAGAACCTTAAAGATCAAGAGGATGTTAAGCGTGCAGTTGAGCGGGCCGGCCCAGAAAAGGCTGCTGAGCGAGTTAGCAATCAACGTGATTACGAAGAGAAGCAAAAAGCTGCGGCTGCAAGAGCTACTGATTTAGAGCAGCGTCGTAAAGATGCGCCTAAGCGTGCTCAAGAAAATAAAGCTGGCACGCAACTAGACTAGTTTTTATTTATTATTTAACTTACCGGATTCATCTTGGCTAAAGTCAAAACCGTTTATACCTGCCAGTCATGCGGCGGTACTTCTGCTAAATGGCAGGGACAATGCCCCTCATGCCAAGCCTGGAACACCATGGAAGAGGGCTTGCCAGAAACAAGCTCAAATTCTCGTTTTCAGGGTTTGGCTCAATCCCTGCCAAGACAAAAGCTCTCTGCAATTACAGCAGAAGATTTGCCACGCTTTAGCACTGGCGTGGAAGAGTTCGATCGTGTGTTGGGTGGAGGCTTAGTTCCTGGCGGTGTCGTTCTTTTGGGGGGTGATCCTGGTATCGGTAAGTCAACCCTCTTATTGCAAGCCCTCGCTCAAATGAGTGCGTCCGGTATGAATGTGCTCTATAGCAGCGGTGAAGAGTCTGCTGCACAAATTGCCTTGCGTGCAAAGCGCATTACACTTGAAGCACCTCAATTAGAAGTATTAGCAGAAATTCAATTGGAAAAATTGATTTCTATCATGGATACCGTCAAGCCACAAGTATTGGTGGTGGACTCGATTCAAACTCTATATTCAGAAGTACTGAGTTCTGCTCCTGGATCCGTTGCACAAGTACGCGAGTGTGCTGCGCAACTAACCAGAGCAGCAAAGTCGAGTGGCATCTGCGTATTGATGGTGGGACATGTTACTAAAGATGGTCACTTGGCCGGCCCTAGAGTCCTAGAGCACATTGTCGATACTGTTTTATATTTCGAAGGCGATACCCATTCTTCTTTTCGTTTAGTGCGCTCCATCAAGAATCGTTTTGGCGCTGTGAATGAGCTAGGTGTATTTGCAATGACTGAAAAGGGTTTGCGAGGCGTTGCTAACCCTTCTGCTATTTTCTTGTCACAGCATGAGCAGATGGTGCCAGGTGCTTGTGTCTTAGTAACGCAAGAGGGTAGTAGACCCTTATTGGTAGAGATACAAGCTTTAGTAGACACCGCACATGTGCCCAATCCTCGCCGTTTGGCAGTTGGTCTTGAGCAAGCCCGTTTGGCAATGCTGTTAGCTGTATTGCATCGACATGCTGGCATCGCTTGTTTTGATCAGGATGTATTTCTCAATGCGGTTGGTGGCGTCAAAATTTCTGAACCAGCCGCAGACTTAGCGGTCTTGCTTGCTATTCAGTCATCAATTCGCAATCGCGCTTTACCGAAAGAACTCATCGTCTTTGGTGAGGTAGGTTTGGCTGGTGAAATTCGTCCCTGCCCTCGTGGTCAGGAGCGACTTAAAGAAGCTGCAAAACTGGGCTTTACGATTGCAATTATTCCCAAGGCAAATATGCCTAAGACGAAGATCCCAGGCTTGCGGACTATTCCGGTAGAGCGAATTGATCAGGCCATTGCAGCGGCTGCTGAACTTAGTCTAAATTAATTTTCGCTTCGGTTGCGACCTTACCCCAGCGCGACCATTCAGATTCAATCAGACTATTTGCCTGTGCAGCAGTTCCTGGCGATGGAGTAATACCTATTTTGACTAAGGCAGTGCGCGTAACTTCACCTTTAAGAACTTTATTTAGATTTTGATTGAGTGTCTGTACGACTACTGCTGGTGTATTTTTCGGCGCTACCATTATTTGCCATCCACTGATAACTACTGGAACTCCTTGCTCGGTAAGCGTCGGAATTGAATCAGCGGAAGCTATGCGTTTTTCAGAGCTCACTCCCAGTATTTTGATTCGACCATTACTTGCCTGGGGAAGGGCTACAGATAAGGGAACCATCATAGCATCTACATCTCCAGAGGCGACCGCGGTAATTGCAGGTGCAGCCCCCTGAAAAGGGACGTGAACTAAATCTAAACCGCTCGTTTGCTTGAGTTTTTCAAAAGCAATCTGCGATGTACTCCCAATGCCCCAAGATGAGTAATTGAGTTTCCCTGAGCGACTTTTGGCGTACTCGATAAACTCGCTGAGATTATTTACTGCTAGCTTAGGGTTGATCACTAGTGCAAATGGAAAGCTGCCGACTAATCCCACTGCGCTGAAATCCTTGAGGGCATCGTAGTTCACTTTCTTGTATACGTGTGGATTAATCGCAAGACCTTCTGCTCCGGCTAGAAGCAGGGTATAGCCATCAGCTGGAGCTTTGGCAACAAATTCAGTGGCAATCATCGTGTTAGCACCAGGTTTATTTTCGACAATAATCGATTGGCCTAGCTGCTCTGTTAGTCCTTGTGCAATGGTGCGCGCAGAAATATCCACATTACCGCCTGCAGTAAAGGGAACAATTAAGCGAATGGGATGGTCAGGAAAAGTCGCCGCAAACGCTGGACTAATAAATAAACATAAAAATGCGCAAGAGCAAATGAGTTGAGTAATTTTCATGATAAATTTTTAGTTAAATTTTCCGGAAAGCAGAGATCCATACCCCTGAATATTCGATGGTATACCCGCAATTCTTAATGAGTTCCACATGGTTGCGGCAATGCTCGAGACAATCGGTTTGCCTAGATTTTTCTCTGCCTGCTCTATCGCCTCAATCGTCGGCATACCGACACCACTGACAAAAATGGCATCTGCCCCAGATGAATCTACCTGCGCCATTAATTGTCCAGCTCTCTGGGGTGTTTCGTCGTAAATATTATTGACGCCTGGTAAATTTCCAAAGCTCACTACTTTAAATCCATAGTCCTCAAGTAATCTTTTGCAGCGCAAGGTATTTTGTTCACTATAGGGCGTGCCAAAAGCAATATTAGTCACACCTATTTTTCTTAAGGCAGTCACTACACTTCCAAATGCTGTAATAAAAGGTAATTGAAATTGCTTCTCTAGGCGCTCAACCAGTTCGGCTTCTCCTGCTTTAGCGAGGGTATAGCTATTAGCAGTATGGGCCATAGCAATCACGCTAGGTTTAACTAAGCTCATTAATGCGAGGTTCTCATCCAGATGATCAATTTGTGATTGATTGCGCTCATCTTGTCCTGACAAGCTACCAGTTTCCCCAAATGCAACCATTCTGGTGAAGTGCACTGAATACTCGGGACCTGACATTTTGATGATCTCGCCCTCGGTATTTGGGTTTCCTGGGGGTATTAAGAAGCCAAGGCGTTTCATTTTTTGCATGATGCTCCGATCAGTATTTTCGAGCTACTTTAGCAGTGTTTAGGGGGAACTACTTAAATACGGAAGGTGCCATCTGAAGTAGAGTTGTCTGATAACAAAAAGGGAGACATTCAATGTATAAATCAAAGACCTCAAAATTATTAATGGCTGGCCTAGTAATCGCTGGTTTTATTTCGATATCCAGTGGAGCAATAGCGCAAGTAGGCTTTCCTCCGCCACCGCCTAAAGTAAGTCCAGCTGCTGGTGTGATTGATATGCATGTCCATCCAGATCCTGATGTATTTGGTAGATCTCTCACAGATATTGAGTTGGCGATGATTGCTAAGCGCAAAGGTATGCGTGGCATTGTGATTAAAAATCATGTGGTAACAACAAATGATCGCGCTGCATTGGTAATGCAACAAGTTCCTGGAATTGAAGTGTGGGGCGGAATAGTTCTCAATAAGTCTGTTGGAGGGGTCAACCCATCAGCAGTCGAGTGGATGCATCGGATGTCTGGTGGTCGCGGTAAAGTCGTTTGGCTCCCTACATTCGATTCTGATAAACATATCAAAACTCTTGTAGATAAAAACCAATCTGGTCTCGTGGTTGCGGTCAACGGCAAGGTGACTCCTGAAATGGATGAGGTCTTAAAGATCATTGCACGAGAAAATTTAATCTTGGCAACGGGTCACGTATCTGCAGATGAGGTGCTTACTGTAGTAAAGCGTGCTAAGGAACTTGGCGTACAAAATATTTTGATTACCCATGGATTAACGAATATTCCTGGCTTGACGATGGATCAGGCTAAGCAGGTTGCTGCCATGGGAGCCAAGATAGAGATTTGTTATCTGCAATTTATGACGGGCCCTGATGCGCAATACAAATGGATGACGCATTGGGAAAAGGTTGATGCGAACGCTGTTGCCAGGGCTGTCAAAGAAATTGGTGCGGATCATTTAGTGCTTTCTACAGACCTAGGTCAACAAGGCATGATGACTCCTCCTGATGGCGTGGAAAATGAAATTGCTGCAGTAAAAGCTGCAGGGGTTTCACAGGCTGATATCGATACCATGATGAAAAAGAATCCAGCCAAGCTGCTAGGTTTGAAGGATTAGTTGCCACATCCCCCTGCCAGTCTTGGCGGGGGAATTGGCAGCTGGGCACTTTGGGGTGGTCCAAGCTGTTGGCGAGGGCGTATGATTGAGATAAACTCAATCTTAAAGCAGAAAAATTCTTTTGACCTCATATTCAATCAAGAAAATAATGGCATGTAGGTATTTTTCAATGAATTTAAGTAAATAAGGACTTTGTAATGAGCACCGTTGATCAAAAAATCATTAGCCAATATTTGAATGTATCTGTACCCAACGTTTCTGACGCCCTTGATCGCCTAGGTTTAGTCGGCTCAACAGATGGCATTTTACCTATTTACGTTTGTGCAAAGATTGCGGGGCCAGCTGCAACCCTGAAGTATGTTCCCTTTGGAGCTGCTGAGGAGTCAACAGTATTAGGTACCTTGAAAGCTATTGTGCATGGTGGCCCCGGTTCTGTTTTAGTAGTGGATGCTTCTGAAAATCCATTAGTTAATTCACTTGGTGGCGTCGCTGGAGCAACAGCTAAACATAATGGCCTGGCAGGTTGTGTTACTGATGGCGTAGTCCGCGATGTAGATGAATATAAGGTGTATGGTTTGCCGGTATATGCAAGAGGTATCGCGCAGCAATCTGTGCGCGGTAGATCTTCCTGCGCAGGTTATGGAATGCCAGTGAAATTAAGTGGTGTCATAGTTAGGCCTGGTGATTTCATATTGGCAGATGAGAACGGTACTGTAGTGGTTCCAATGGAGCACATAGATGAGGTGCTTGCTTTTGCGCAAAAGGTAAAGGCCACCGAAGAAAAGGTGATTGCACAAATTCGCGCCGGAGCAGACCCAGTCGAGGCACACGTGCAAGTCAATTATGACAATATGTTGAAAAAAGCTTAAGAAGCGTCTAATCATGGCAACAATCAATTACCTCACCCGTATTGAATTTGACTTTGGAGCCTCGCGCTCTATTGCAGCACTTGTCAATGAGCTAGGGCTTAAAAAGCCGATGATTGTGACCGATCCATTCTTATCTAAATTAGCGGTAGTTGGAGAGATCGTTGATCTTCTCAAAGCTTATAAGCCCGCCGTTTTTTCTGGTACTCCTTCCAATCCTACGCAAGAAGCACTTGAGTTGGCTATTGAGCTCTACAAAGCAGAAGCATGTGATGGTTTAATCGCAATTGGCGGTGGTTCTTCGATGGACCTGGCCAAAGGTGTGGCATTAATGACTACTCATCCAGGATCTCTTGAGGAGTATGCAGTGATTTTGGGTGGGTTACCAAAAATTACTAGTAAGGTTGCCCCAGTAATTGCGATTCCAACAACTGCCGGTACTGGTAGCGAAGTGGGCAGGGGTGCGCTGATTACCTTAAAAGATGGCCGCAAGCTAGGCTTTTTAAGTCCACACTTTTTCCCCAAAATTGCTGTTTGTGATCCCGATTTAACTTTGGGCTTGCCGCCTTCCTTGACGGCAGCAACCGGTATGGATGCGTTGACGCATTGCATTGAAACGTTTATCTCGCCACGCATTAATCCACCTGCTGATGCCATTGCTTTAGATGGCGCACAAAGGGCTGCAAAGTGGATCGAAGTGGCTTACCAAGATGGCTCTAATCGCGATGCACGATGGAACATGATGATGGCCTCTTTACAGGGCGGTCTCACCTTTCAAAAAGGTTTAGGTGCAGTCCATTCGATGTCTCACCCCTTAGGCGGCATTAAGAGTCCAGCACTTCATCACGGCACTCTCAATGCATTGATCTTGCCAGCCGTACTGCGTTTTAATCGAAATTTTTGTGAAGAAAAATTACAAACCTTAGAGCGTCAGATTGGGCTTGATCCATCGGTAAGCTTGGATCAATTCATCACAAAACTGAATCAGCGTTTGCATTTGCCAGCGTCTTTGAGCGAGATGGGCTTAAAGAAAGATGTTTTGCCGCTGATGGTCGAGGGAGCAATGAATGATCATTCCACTGCCACAAATCCGCGACCACTCACTAAACAAGATTTTGAATTCTTATTTAACGAAGTCTACTAGCTCATAAGGACTGATAGCATGCGATCTTTTCTATTGCGTTTTCTATTACTGTTCGTTGCATCTATTGCTACCTTACCAGCACAAGCACAGACATCCAATTACCCTGATCGACAAATTAAGATCATTTCTCCCTTTGCAACAGGTGGCATAGCGGATACCTTTTCACGCGTCATTGCACAGGGCTTGAGTGAGGATTGGGGGCAGCCAGTGATTGTTGAGAATAGAACAGGCGGCGGCGGCAATATTGGCGCTGACTTTGTGGCTAAGTCTCCGGCGGATGGTTACACCTTAGTAATGGGAAATATTGGTAGCCATGCAGTCAATCCATACTTAATGAAGGGGATGCCATACGATCCACTGAAAGATTTTCAGCCGGTAGCTTATGTATTAGATGCAGAAGGTTTATTGGTAGTTAATCCCTCTATTTCTGCAAAGAATGTATCTGAGCTTATTGCTTACATCAAAGCTAATCCAGGAAAAATTTCGTATGGATCAGGTGGCGTTGGGACTACAAGTCATTTAGCCGGAGAGCTCTTCAAGTCATTAGCAAAAGTAGATATCGTTCATATTCCTTACAAAGGAAATGCCCCAGCGATTACAGACTTAATTGGTGGGCAAACACAAATCATGTTTGCGACGATGCCAACAGTTTTGCCCTATGTAAAAAGTGGAAAATTAAAGGCTTTAGCGGTGATTGGTAGTACTAGGTCTCCTTCTTTGCCTGATGTTCCAACCGTAGCTGAAACCCTGCCTGGGTTTGATGTCAGCAATTGGATTGGTATTTTTGCCCCAGCAGGAACGCCCGCGCCGATTGTTAGCAAGCTCAATACTGAGATTATCAAGATCATGCAGCAGCCCAATGTACAAAAGCGACTTGAGGCTGAGGGTGCAAAATTTAAGGTGATGACACCTGAAGCGTTTGGGGTGTTTCAGAAGGGTGAAGCCCAGAAGTGGGCCAAGACCATTCGTGATTCAGGTTTGAAGCCAGAATAATTGTGACACAACAACTGCCACCATTAAATGCATTAAGAGCATTTGATGCTGTTGCTAGGCATGGCAGCATTACGCGTGCGGCTGCTGAGCTATGCGTTACCCCTGGTGCTATTACTAAGCAAATTCAATTGTTGGAGGAATTCTTAGGCGTAGATTTATTCTTACGCGGCCATCGAGAGATTGTCATTAATAGTAAGGGCGAGCAATATCATCGGGCAATATCGCAGGCCCTGATGGATATTCAAGGGGCTACTGAGAAGATTAAGGTTGGCTCAAAAGAGCATGTTCTAAAGATTCGCTCATACACTACTTTTTCAATTCGTTGGCTCATACCTCATGCGGCAAAATTCTTAGCTGCCAATCCGGATATTTCCTTGGAATTAACTACATCCTTAGAGCCGATAGATTTTGCACGCGAGGAAATAGATTGCGCCATCCGGATGGGTAATGCCGAGTGGCCAAATATGAGTGCAACCAAACTTATCGATAACGTCATCATTCCAGTTTGCAGCCCAAAATATCTCGCTGGAAAAAAGATTACTAAGCCCAAAGACTTGCTAAGCCATAAGTTATTACATATTAAAAGACGCCCACATGATTGGAGTTACTGGCTTACTGGTAATGGTTTGGGTTCAGAGCCTATACCCGAGGGCATGATCTGTGAAAACTCAGAGTTTGCTTATTCGGCCGCAAAAGAAGGGCTCGGAATTGTCATGGCTCAATACTTTTTGGTTCATGAAGATCTTGAGGCTGGGCGACTGGTCAGGCCAGTTGAGCAAACCCATGATTGTGGTGCGAATAGCTATTATTTAATAACGCCTTCCCAAAAAAAGGAAAGCATTCATACCAAGAAGTTTAAGGAATGGATTTTGAATGAGATTAAGGCGTCTAAAGATAAGCCTTAGAAAGATTCAGTTTTTCAAGTAATAAAGAGTGGTATGGTTAGCAGAATAATGTCAGTTCAGTAGTTCTAATATTGGTATATCTGGAGGTTCAATGAAATCATTAAAATTACTCAAGGTTTTCTTGCTCGGGCTGCTACTTACATCTTTGAGCGCCCCCAGTTTTTCTGCATGGCCTGAGAGAGATTTAACTTTTATCGTGCCCTTTCCGCCCGCTGGCAATACAGACGCTGTCGCTAGATTAATCGCCACGAATGTTTCGACTAGTATCGGCAAGACAATCATTGTAGATAACAGGCCTGGCGCCGGTAGTATGATTGGCTCACAGATGGTCGCCAGGGCAAAACCTGATGGCTATACATTCTTAGTAGGTAGCGTTGCCAATGTACTTAATCACTTCTTTTACAAGAAGCCTTTGTATGACATTTCAAAAGACTTAGTTCCTGTATCGCAAATTATCAACGTTCCTAATTACATTGTGGTTGGGGACAAGTCTGAGATAAAGACCTTTAGAGATTTACTCATTTATGCAAAATCATTTCCAGAGAAAACTAGCTGCGCTACCACGGGCGTTGGTACCAGTACGTACCTGACTTGTGAAATGATTAAATCAATGGCTGGTGTGAATATCACCAACATTCCATATAAAGGCGGCTCAGCTGCAATGCAAAGTGCAATGGCTGGAGAAGTGACCTTTGCGGTTGCTAATGAAGCATTGCCATTTATTAAGGATGGTAGATTGATTGGTTTAGCTGTGACAACCCCAACACGCTCATCATTTGTTCCTAATCTTCCTGCGGTATCTGAATTCATACCCAAGTTTGATGTGACATCCTGGTACGGTGTTTTTGCTCCTGCTGGCACTCCACCAGCCATTGTCAATGAGTTGGCTACCAAAATTCAGGTAACGCTCAAGCAACCGGACGTGATCAAAAAATTAGAAAGTCTTGGAGCCGTTCCAGTTGGCAGTTCTCCCAGTGAATTTTCTAAATATATCAACCTTGAGCTGAGCAAATGGGAGCTTGTTATTAAGCCCTTAAACGTTTCAGTGGATTAATTACATTGACTGATCGACTCAATCAAGTTGTGAGCGAGAACATCAGCGCTGAAATTACCAGGTTGGCACAGCAGCAAGCCACAAGCATCGCTATTTATGATGCTAGAGGCGATTTAACATATGGACAGCTGGAAAATGCTATTGCAGGTGCAATAGCAGAGCTTAAGCAACTGGGACTTCAGCAGGGTGATTTAGTCTTAGCGGTCGGTGAAAATAGTCTTGGCTACTCTGTATTTTTATTGTCCGCTGCTCGCATGGGTTTGGTGGCTGTCCTGGAGAATGCAAGGCGTTCTGCCCCGGAGATTGAGGGCATTATTGCGCATGCTGAGCCGAGTGCCCAATTTTATTTTCACGACAATTCTCTTGATTGCATTAGTCACACCACTTATTTCAAGGCAGGCATTCAACGCTCGACGTTCTTTGGTGAATATGGGTTTATTAAAGCGCAACATCAAGCGGAACATGGCATTAAAGCGAATGTCTTTGCGATCATCTATACCACTGGAACTACTGGATTGCCGAAGGGGGTGATGTTGACGCATGAAAATTTAAATTTCATTGCGAAGATGATGCATCAACTCAGAGATATCACTCCACAGGATAGGGTATTGGCCGTTCTCCCAATTTCTCACGTCATGGGCTTGGCATCTGTTTTCTTGGGCGCGCTACATTCCGGAGCATCAATTTGTTTCTTGCCGAAGTTTTCTCCTGAAAAATGCTTGGATTTGATTGCGCAACTTCAAATAACGGTATTGCAAGGCGCTCCCGTGATGTTTGCTAAATTGCTTGATCATATTCGAAAGCATGACTTATCTGGATTTACTTCCTTGCGATTTTTAGGCTCTGGTGGGGCTCCGATAGATAAAGTATTAAAAGAGGGGGTTGCGACAATCTTGGGATGTACCCTTCAAAATGGATATGGTCTAACAGAAATTCCTTCAGTTGCCTGGACTAGATTTGGGGATCATCAATCAGATGATTCTGTTGGCTTAGCCCTTCCCGGTGTTGAGATAGAGTTCAGAAAAACTGACGGTGACTTAGCAGAGGTGGGTGAAGTTGGCGAGCTCTGGGTACGGGGTCCTAACTTAATGTTCGGCTACTTTAAAAATCCAGAATTAAATTGCCAGGTAATCGATCGGGACGGTTGGTTCAATACCCAAGATCTTGGGTATCTCAACGCTGATGGGTATATGTATATAGTGGGTAGAACTAAAGATTTGATTATTCGATCAGGCTTTAAGGTATACCCATTAGAGGTAGAGTCGGTATTGTTGAGTCATCCTAGCGTGCTACATGCCGCAGTAGTGGGTCGTCCTACAGCTGATAATGAAGAAGTATGGGCTTTTATTGAGCCTGATAAGCAGCATACGCTTAGTGTTGAGGAAGTCACTGCTTATTTGAGTACTCAATTGTCGCCTTATAAAAGACCAAGCAAAATTATCTTGATGGATAGCCTGCCATTGGCTGCGAATGGTAAGGTATTAAAGTCTCAGTTAATCAGTACTATTGCCTAATGTATCGGAGAAAGCCATGACCCAGACAGTGACCTATGAGTCAAATAATCATATCGCCCTAATTACAATCAACCGCCCACAGCGACTCAATGCGATTAATGAAGAGGTCGAGATTGGATTGGCAAATGCTTGGCGTCAATTTAATGAGAGCAATGATCGGGTGGCTATTATTACCGGTTCAGGTGAAAAAGCTTTTTCTGTTGGCAAGGATTTGGAATACGCCGCCTTTCCGGAGTACAGACGCTTCGTTCCAGGTTGTGATATTGAAGTTCGTAAGCCTATTATTGCGGCTGTCAGTGGATGGTGCATTGGCGGTGCGATTACTTTGGTGCAGATGGCTGACTTATGTGTTGCAACAGAGACTGCTAGGTTTACCTATCCAGAGGCAAAGTTAGGATTTGCAGGCGGCTTAATCGCGGGTCTCGTGTCACGCATTCCCCATAAGGTTGCGATGGAGCTGATGTTGCTAGGTGAAGAGATTAGTGCTGAACGTGCATACCAGGTGGGGCTTGTGAATAAATTAACTCCGCCTGGTGAGCATATCAAGGGTGCTATGGTCTATGCCGAGCGATTGGCCAAAAATGCCCCACTAGTTTTGGAGATGCTAAAGACATTCGGAATTAGAACAATGCCTAAGAGCCCCATCGAACAGGTCAGTCAGGCATTGCGAGAAGTGGATTTAGTTAAGGATAGCGCGGATAGACACGAAGGTCTACAAAGCTTTTTAGATAAGCGCGAACCAAAATACCAGGGGAAGTAGTTTATTTAACTAATGGCTTTAAAAGCCCACCACCCAATTTTGGCGGATGAGCTTTAATCGCTTCTTCAATTGGATCTGTTCCCCAGCCTGGACGATTTGGAATGAGCATGTGACCGTTTTGATATTCGGGAGCATGCGTAAATAACTCATTTTCCCAAGCAATCCGATCAATATCAGTCTCCATAATTCTTAAATTAGGGACTGCGGCAGCAAAGTGGGCGTTCATAAAAGTACTGAGATGCCCATAAAAATTATGAGGGGCAATATTGACATCATGAATATCAGCAAGATTTGCCATCTTCATAGACTGCCAAACGCCATTCCAAACTGCATCAATGATGGCTACATCCACGGCGTTTTTCTGTAAGAAGGGAAGTAGCTCTCTTCCCCCAAATAAGGTTTCGCAAGAACTAATGGGATGGCGACTTTTGCTTCTAATGAAGGCTAGAGCATCTGGGTTATAGCTATCGATCTCTACCCAGAAAATATCGAGATCTTCCATTGCCTTCAGAATTTTCACATAACCTTCTGTTTTGGCATTGAAATTTAAGTCGATCAAGATATCCATATCGGGTCCAGCGCCATCCCTTAAGGCAGCTAGATGATCGAGTATGTTTTTAATTTCAACCTTATCAACATTTAACTCAGGATAGAAAGGCGATGCAAATCCAGGGCGCCAGGATTTGAGTGGTGATTGAGCATGGTTGAACCAATTGGTTTTTAGCGCAGTAAATTGACTTGCTTTGGCAATTTCACCCATTTTCTTGACGCCATCAAGATCGGTAATGGGAGGTCCATAGTAGGTAGGATGATTGATTCTCCAAGTTGGGCAATGAGACCAATAAACCCTAATCTTGTCTCTGATCTTTCCGCCGAGCAGGTCATAGCAAGGTATGCCAAGGGACTTCGCTTTTGCATCGAGTAGAGCATTTTCAATTGCGCCAATGGCTTCAGAGGTAATGCCACCAGTGGCGGGGCGTGTTCTGCAATAAGCGTCATTGAAAAAGCGCTCATGGTGAGCAATATCGGTACCAATAACTACAGGAGCGAGTTGTTCAATCACATTAGTTACGCCTGGCGAGCCAAATCCCTCATCGTATTGACTCCATCCAACGATTCCCTCTTTGGTGGTAATTTTTAGAAAGTAATAATTTCTCCAGCCGGCATCGCAAGATAGAGTTTCGATTTTCTCAACGAGGATCGATGGATTGGTCATGAGTAACTTTCTAGTGGTGTACTAATAGTGCGAATCACTTATTCAACGGTTAGCTTCAGTTCTTTTGCCAAACTGCTATAGTCTTGAACTTCTTTAGTAATGCGCGCTTTTAATTCAGCTGGTGTGCTTGGGGTGGGTTCAATGCCCATGGCTTGTAACTGTTTACGAATTTCAGGGTCATTAAGCACAATCACTGTAGCCCGATTAAGTTTATTGATAATAGCTGGGTCAGTTGCTGCAGGCGCCATGATGCCGTTCCATGTACCCACATCAATATTAGGTACACCAGATTCAATCAGCGTAGGCACATTAGGCAATGCGCTTGACCGTTTTGCTGTAGTGACTGCCAACGCTTTGGTTTTGCCATCCTTAATATGGGGTAGAGCTGAAGGAATGGTGTCAAACATGACGGAAACTTGACCGCCTAGTAAATCAACAACTGCTGGAGCGCTACCACGATAGGGAATATGCATCAGGCTTGCACCTGTTCTTAGTTTGAACATTTCACCAATCAAGTGGTGAGCAGATCCTGGTCCGACAGAAGCATAGTCGTATTTACCAGGATTAGCTTTAGTCAGCGCAACCAATTCTTTAATATTGTTAGCAGGTACCGAAGCATTAATGATGACTGCATTAGGAATAATTCCGACGGTTCCAATAGGTGCAAGGTCTGTATCAAAACGATAGTTTAGTTTTGCAAAAACAGATTGCGCAATCGTATGATGCAAAGTTCCCATAATGAGGGTGTAGCCATCTGGATTTGCTTTTGAGACGAAGTCTGCCGCTACAGTGCCAGAGGCCCCCGCTTTATTTTCAATCACAATAGGCTGACCTAGTACTTTTCCCATCGCTGGTGCAATGGCACGAGCCATGGCATCGGTGCTACCACCAGTAGGAAAGGGAATAATCAATTTGATTGGGCGATTTGGATAGTCGCTATCTGGAGCAGCGAATGCGTTAAAGCTTGATGAAATGCCTATCGCAATGGCTATGCCCATGAGCTTGCGGCGTTGAGTATGTTTCATATTGAGCTCCAAAGTTCTTCTAGTAATTTACCTAACCCAATATAGATAATAAAGGGTTCAGAGGCAATAAATACCAAAGCGCTGACTTCTATTGCTAGGGGATAGCCCTAGTTATTTTGGTAGGGGCAGGGCAGTCTTGTAGCGTACTTGCTTTAGGGCAAAGCTAGAGCGAATTTTTTCAATGCCAGCAATAGGAGTTAATTGCTCCAAGATAAATTTCTCTAGAGCCCCCATATCGGATACAGCAACACGAATGAGGTAGTCACTATCACCCGTCATTAAATAACACTCCATGACTTCATCGTGCTCAGAGATGCGCTTTTCAAATTCAGCCAATGCTTCCTTAGATTGCTCTTTGAGACTAATAGATATGAAGACGTTCAAACCAAGACCCAGAATCTTAGGGTCTGCCAACGCAACATAATTTCTGATCACACCTTTGTCCTTGAGGGCCTTAACTCGCATCAGGCAGGGTGAGGGAGATAAATGCACCCGCTTGGCTAGCTCCACATTGCTTAATGAGCTGTCATTTTGGAGTTCATTGAGGATTCGGATATCAATCGTGTCAAGATTCATAAAATTTCTTAAAAATTAATTAATACAGCATATTATGCTGATTAAAATGAATTATTACCAATAAATAGCATCCTATTTTGCAAATATTGCTACAAAATAAACCCAATCTATTGAGTTTTATTCATTTTTGGAGGGGTTTTGGCTATTGAGCTTTTTGTTCCCGATATTGGCAAGGATCCATCAGAGCATTCATGGGCAAGTCCTTCTGCTAGAAAGTTTGCACGTCAGTTTGGTGTGGATATCCAAAAAATAAAAGGGAGCGGTAATCGCGGACGAGTCAGTAAAGGGGATATTGCGCAATTTATTAAACAGACTATGTCAGTTCTTGGCACTCAATCCAGTCAAGTCAATCAAGGGCTCGGAGGTTTGAATCTGCTGGCATGGCCAACAGTAGATTTCACAAAGTTTGGCGAGGTAGAGCGACAGCCACGTTCTCGCATACAGAAGATTTCAGCAGCCAATTTGGCGCGTAATTGGGTAATGATTCCCGCTGTTACCTATCATGAAGATGCTGATATTACTGAGCTTGAACAGTTTCGTAATGATTTAAATAGTGAGGCTGGACCTCAAAAAGCCAAGATCACCTTACTTGCTTTTTTAATTAAAGCTGCAGTAGCTGCATTAATAAAGTATCCAAGCTTAAACTCTTCATTAGATGGTGATGAGCTGGTACTGAAAAAATATTTTCATATTGGGTTTGCAGTTGATACCCCAAACGGGTTAGTAGTTCCTGTTATTCGTAATGCCGATCAGAAGGGCATCAATCAAATTGCTCAAGAAACTGCTCATATGGCACGGCTAGCAAGAGAGGGGCAACTCAAGCCCGAGCAGATGCAGGGTGCTAGCTTTACGATTTCTTCCCTTGGAGGTATTGGCGGTACTTATTGCGCGCCAATTATTAATGCTCCAGAAGTTGCCATCTTGGCGGTGAACAAATCTTCCATAAAACCTATCTGGGATGGAGCTCAATTTGTGCCGCGCCTCATCTGTCCACTTTCCCTAACTGCTGATCATCGAGTAGTTGACGGCGCCTTAGCAACGCGTTTTAACTTATGCATTGCCCAAATCTTGACTGACTTTCGTAAATCCGTTTTGTAATTAAATCAACCACTAATACCTTAAGAGAAGAATGATGAACGCTCCTAACCTTGAAAAACTCCTTGAGATGGTAAAGATAGACTCGGACCCAGCCGAAACTGCTGAGTGGAATGAAGCCTTTCTCGATCTCTTGGCTTCTGGTGACCAAGAGCGCGCTAAATTTATTTTGGACAATTTGGTTAAGCTGGCCAATAAGCATCAGATCAATTGGGTTCCGGATTTAGTGACCCCTTATGTGAACTCGATTCCAGTCGATCAGCAGCCGCCATTTCCCGGAGATTTAGCGATTGAAGAAAAATTGGCCTCACTCATGCGCTGGAATGCCTTGGCCATGGTTGCAAAGGCAAATGCAGCTTATGGTGAGCTAGGTGGACATATAGCAAGCTATGCCAGTGCGGCAGATCTTTTTGAAGTTGGCTTTAATCATTTTTTTCGTGCAAGAGAGATGGGTGGTAAACCTAGGGATCGAGGTGATTTAGTATTTTTTCAACCGCACAGCGCTCCCGGTGTGTATGCACGGGCTTACTTGGAAGGTAGACTCACCGAGCAAGATCTCGCTTGCTATCGACAAGAGATTAGTGCGCATAAAGTTGGTGCAAAAGGCTTATCCAGTTATCCCCATCCTTGGTTAATGCCCGATTTTTGGCAGTTCCCAACAGGGTCGATGGGTATTGGGCCGATTAGCTCTATTTACCATGCTCGTTTTATGCGCTACCTCTCAGATCGTCAAATTCTTGATTGTTCCAATAGAAAAGTTTGGGGAGTATTTGGCGATGGAGAGATGGATGAGCCGGAGAGTATGAGCGCATTGACTTTGGCTTCACGAGAAAAGTTAGATAACTTGGTTTGGGTTGTAAATTGCAACTTACAACGTTTAGATGGTCCTGTACGTGGTAATGGGCAAATCATTAATGAGCTAGAAAAATTATTTCGTGGCTCTGGTTGGAACGTTATCAAGTTGGTGTGGGGTAGTGACTGGGATGGTCTATTTGCCAGGGATACCACGGGTGCATTAGTAAAGGCATTTGCAGAGACTGTTGATGGTCAAATGCAAACCTTTGCCGCAAAAGATGGGCGCTTTAATCGGGAAAACTTTTTTGGACAAAACGAGGAGTTAGCCCACTTAGCACAGGGTATGACTGATGAGCAAATTGATCGCTTAAAGCGCGGCGGTCATGATTTAGTCAAAATCTATGCAGCATATGAGGCAGCAGCTAAGCACCAAGGACAGCCCACTGTGATTTTGGCGCATACCAAAAAGGGTTACGGTATGGGTCAAGCTGGCCAGGGCAAGATGACCACGCATAGTCAAAAGAAAATGGATGATGCAGCGTTGATTGAGTATCGCAATCGCTTCAATTTACCTTTGTCTGATGAGCAAGCAACCCAGTTAGAGTTTTTTAGACCTGATGAAGCCAGTCCTGAAATTCAGTATCTCAAAGAGCGGCGATCAAAATTAGGTGGTCAATTACCAAAACGCTATACGGATTGTGAGCTTGTCGATATTCCTCAATTGGAGTCTTATGCTGGATTTGCTTTATCGGCAGATGGTAAAGAGATGTCAACGACGATGGCATTTGTACGTATTTTAGGAGGCTTGTTAAAAGATCCTAAGCTTGGGCCAAGAGTAGTACCCATTGTGGCTGATGAAGCACGTACTTTTGGTATGGCTAATTTATTTAAACAGGTGGGAATTTATTCTAGTGTGGGGCAACGCTATGAGCCTGAAGATATTGGCTCTGTATTGAGTTACCGTGAAGCCTTAGATGGTCAGATTTTGGAAGAGGGTATTAGTGAAGCTGGGGCAATAGCTAGCTGGACGGCTGCAGCCACCAGCTACAGCGTGCATGGCATTGCAATGCTGCCTTTCTATATCTATTACTCTATGTTCGGCTTTCAGCGAATTGGTGATGCCATCTGGGCGGCAGCAGATCAGCGTGCTAGAGGGTTCTTACTGGGGGCGACATCCGGTAGAACAACATTAGGCGGTGAGGGGCTACAGCATCAAGACGGCAGTAGTCATTTGGTGGCTGCCACTATCCCAAATTGCAAAGCATATGACCCAGCCTTTGCGGGTGAGTTAGCAATCATTGTTGATCAAGGTATGCGTGAGATGTTAGTTGATCAAAAAGATGTGTTTTATTACATCACCTTGATGAATGAAAATTATCCGCAGCCTGATCTGCCATTGGAAGTATCTCAAGGCGTCATTAAGGGATGTTATCAATTTAAAACGATCCCTGCCAAAAATGGTAAGCAAGAGTTGCATATCAGTCTTCTAGGTTCAGGCGCAATCATGACCGAGGTAGTCAAGGCTGCCGAAATTTTGTCGGATCATGGAATTAGCGTTGAGCTTTTCAGTGTTACCAGCTGGAGTGAGCTCTCAAGAGAGGGAAGGTTGGCGCAAGATGGTGCTATTCCGTATATCACTCAGTTGCTTGGCCAGAGCAAAGGCCCGATTATTGCTGCTACTGATTATGTCCACGCAGTGCCTGAGAGCATTCGGGCTTATATTCCCAATGGTAGAAGCTATGAAACCTTAGGTACCGATGGTTTTGGTAGAAGTGATACTAGAGCGGCCTTACGGGACTTCTTTGGTGTGGATGCAGTTAGTATTGTGAAAGCCGCCTTAAAGGTCTTGAATTAAGTAATATAGTAGTAAAACATTCTGACATCTGGAGACAATATGTTGCAATTCCTTGTGAACTGCTTTACTACATTCGTACTGAGCGCAGCCTTACTCAGCTCCCATGTCTACTCGCAATCAGCGGCAGGCTACCCCAATAAACAAGTCACTTTTATTCTGACTCAGGCTCCGGGCGGTGCTAATGACATTACTGGTCGAGCAATTGCCCAAAAGTTAACCGAGATGCTCAAGGTGCCATTCATTGTTGATAATCGCCCTGGAGCAGGTGGCAATATCGCGGCGCAGTATGTCGCCAAGGCACCAAAGGATGGCTATACGCTTTTGCTTGCCCTGGGTAATACGATTGTGATTAACCCTTATTTATATAAGAGCACTGGTTTTGACGCGCAAAAAGACTTTGAGCCGGTTGCACCTATTGTTAGAGCCCCTTATGTTCTGGTTACTAATCCCGCTTTTCCGCCTAAAACGATTAAAGAACTAATTACTTACGCTCAAGCAAGACCTGGCGAACTTTTTTATGGTTCAGCCGGAAACGGCACCCCTAATCACTTGCTGTTTGATCTCTTTAAGTATTTAACCAAAACTAATATTGTTCATGTTCCATATAAAGGTGCCGCCGCTTCTGCAATGGATACTGTCTCTGGTCAAGTGCCTATGAATTTTTCAAGCCTACCTTTAGCTTTGCCATTGATCAAAGACGGCAGACTACGTGCGCTCGGAATTACTTCTGTAACTAGATCCCCGCTTGCTCCAGAGATTCCTCCGATTGCCGATACAGTTCCTGGGTTTAATCCCGATATGTGGGTTGGTATTTTGGCGCCTGCTGGAACCCCGAAGGAGATTGTTAATAAACTCCATAGCGATATTCAGAAGGCAATCAATAGTAAAGATTTTCGCGATAGCATGACTGAAAAAGGTTTAGATATCGCACCCACCTCATCCCCAGCAGACTTTACCAAGATGATTCAAGTTGAATCATTGCGTTGGAAGAAAATTATTGCTGAGTCTGGCGCCACCATTGATGAATAATTTTTTTACTTTGAATTTTTAATATGAAAATCACCCGTCTTGAAGTATTTACGCTAAAAGCTCCGCAATCCGGAAGGCCACATTGGGTTAGCCACTTCATTGTTCCAACAGCTAACGAAATTTTGGTTCGCGTTCATACTGATGAGGGTATTGAAGGCATTGGCTTAGCCACTAGTTACACACCAATTGATTTTGCAGTCAAAGCATTTAAATCTGGTATTGGGGATTTGATTATTGGCGAGGATCCACTTGCACCAGAACGCGTCTACAAAAAATTATTCGCTTTAACTACCAGTAGAACTGCGAGTGAAAAAGGTTGGTCTAGAGAAGCGATCATCAGAATCTCATCGGCAATTGATATTGCGCTCTGGGATATTGTTGGCAAGACTGCTGGTTTACCGTTGTACCGAATTTTTGGAGGCTATCGTAGCCAGGTACCTGCTTATGTCACTTGTGCCTACTATCGTGATGGCAAAGATGACTCAGAGCTGCGCGACGAGGTGCAAAAATTATTGGCTCAAGGCCATACTGGTTTTAAAGCGAAGGTTGGCGGCTTGCCATTAGAAAGAGATATCGAGCGTATTGCGCTGATTCGTGAAGTAATTGGTGATGATAAAGATCTCATGATTGATGTGAATCGCGCATGGGATCTAGAGACGGCGATTAAAGGTGCGCAGTTATTAGAGCCCTTTAATCCAAGATGGTTGGAAGAGCCGGTGAGATGGGAAGATGACCGCAGGGCTTTGAAGTTGCTATCGAGTAAAACACGCATTCCGCTTTCTGGTGGCGAAAGTGAAATTACGAGCTATGGCTGCCGCGCCATGATTGAAGAACAAGCAATTCAGATCTTGCAGTTTGATTGTACGATGTTTGGGGGGTTTACTGAGGGCCGAAAAATGGCTGGTCTATGTGAACTCAATCATGTTCAAGTTGCACCACATCATGATTGCTTCATCCATGCCCACATTGTTGCGGGCAGTCCAGCAGGCTGTATTGTCGAGGCTTTTACAGATCCCGAACGCGATCCCTTGCAGGCAGAGTTATTTGAAGAGCCACCAGTAATTAAAAATGGCTGGTTGACATTAAAAGAGCAGCCTGGCTTAGGGCTGACATTGTCAGAGGCTGCTATGAAAAAATTTAGCGAACGTATTATTTAATCAATGAACAATATGAATAATGACATCATTAAGCAACTTACTTCTGATGGTGTTTTAACCGCAGGAATTTATTTAGGCAATTTTTTACTGGTGACTGGTAAAGATGCCCAAGGAAATCCAGACGGCGTTTCTCCAGATATGGCGAAGGCGATTGCCAAAGAATTAGGGGTCAGTCTACGATTAATGCCTTTTGAGACTCAGGGTGAGCTGGTTGAGGCGGTGGCTAAAGGTATATGCGGTATAGGCTTAGTGGGATCCGATCCAGATCGGGCACAGAAAATTACTTTCGCACCTGCTTACGTGCAAATTGAGGCTACCTATTTAGTGCCGCCTAACTCAGCCATACAGAAGGTATCTGATGTGGACGCCCCCGGAATTCGTATTGCTGCATTTGAAAAGAGTGCATATGAGCTTTGGCTGGCACGTAATATCAAGCATGCTACTTTGGTACATGCCAATTCCTTAGAGGCTAGCGTCGATTTATTTTTTGATCAAAAGCTTGATGCTCTTGCTGGCCTGAGAACAGGCTTAATAAAGGATGCTAAAAGGTTGCCTGGCTGTAGAGTATTAGATGGCCAATTCATGGCAGTTCAGCAGGGCGTAGCAACTGCTAAAGAAAATCTTACAGGCGTTGAATTTCTTACTAAGCATATTGAAGCATCAAAAAAGTCAGGCTTTGTTGCCTCTTTAATAGAAAAGCACAAGGTGAATGGCTTAACGGTTGCACCTTAAACTGCAGGGCTGCCTAATTACTTCTCAGGCTTGAATATCGAATCAGGCAAGGTTAAGATCCAGTTATGAGAGTTAGCAACATGATTTCTCATAGCTGTTTCTGCGGCAATAAAATCCCCATCTAAAATACCTTCTGCAATAGCGACGTGATCCTGGTGTGACTTATCCATTTGCGTGGTTTGCATTGCTTTTCCTACTTGCAACATCACTACTACGAGCCTGAGTTTTTCAACAAGGTCATTGAGTTGGGTGTTATTGGAAATATCCACAATCGTTTTGTGAAAGAGACGATTATTTTCCATGAACACATTCCACTGTAGATCTTTTTTAGTGGGCTTCACTTGCTTCCAAACTGCATTAAATATTTTGCGATTTTGCCCTTGATCGATATTTCTTGCGGCTAAGCCAGCAGCCATTCCTTCGAGCGATTCACGTATCTGAAATAACTCCATCACTTCTTTGCGATAGAGACGACGTACGGTAGCGCCGCGATTAGGGATGAGATCAACCAGTCCATCAGATGAAAGCCGGTGAAAGGCTTCTCGAACAGGACCTCTGCTTAAGCCAAACTCTTCAATCAAGTCACGTTCAATTAAGCGCTGGCCAGGAGCAAATCTTCCACCCAAAATACCTTTTTGCAAATGTTGGCATAAAAGCTCAACAGTTCCACCCCGCTTCTTTTTGGTAGCAATTGGCAATTCAGACGCTCTTTTTAGTTAATGAGTGATTTGAGTATAGCTTTTGCGCGTTTTAGCGGGATAAGGACAACCCTATCAGTACAAGTACTAGTCAAAATTGTAGGGCAATTTTGTAAATAATGTTTGACATTCGCCGGCAAGCTTCCGAGAATGAATTGGTTAACGAAATGCATAGCCTATGCTGAAAAGAGAACGTTAATTCTTAAATAAAACTATTGGAGATTGACTATGGACTTAGGAATTAAAGGGCGCGTAGCCATTGTGACTGGCGGTAGCCGCGGAATTGGTAAAGAGACAGCCCGTGAATTTTTACTTGCTGGTGCAAAGGTAATGACCTGCTCTAGACATGCGGATGAGTTGAATGCAACTTGCAAGGAATTGGCGACCCTAACTGGTGGCGAGATTCATTCAATGGTTGCTGATATGACGAATCCAGAGGATATTAAGAAGCTAGTCAAAAAGACGCTTGAGGTATATGGCACTGTTGATATCTTGATCAATAACGCGGGAACAATGTATTCAGGACGCTTTGCCGAGATGACTGATGAAGGCCTGCAGACCCAATTAGATACTAAGCTTTTTGGCTTTTTGCGCGCGATTAGAGAGGTATCCCCGATCATGAGAGCTAAAAAATGGGGTCGTATTGTGAGTCTCATTGGTGGTGCGGGTAAAGAGCCTGACCCATACATGTTTGGTTCTGGAATGACGAATAGTGCCCTGCTAAATTTAACCAAGTCTCTATCTACAGAATTTGCACCAGACAATGTTTTGGTTAATGCGGTTTGTCCTGGTTGGGTTGCTACGCAGTTATGGAGAACTCATGCTGACGGACTGAAGCGTGAGCTTGGTGTTACCGATGAAGAAGAAGCTCGCCGTCTTGCAACGAAGAAAAATGCCTTGGGTAGGTTTGGTAAACCCGAAGAACTAGCTAATGCTATTGCATTCTTATGCTCTGAGAGAGCAAGCTACATTACTGGTGTTTCATTAAATCTCGATGGCGGCCGCCTTAAGGGCCTATGGTAGAGATTTGAAGCGGGGAATGGGGCTAACGCTCGTTCTCCCTTCTTGTATTTTATAAATGCCAACCTTAATATTGGGATTCATTTTCATAAGGGATAGGGGAGTAAAGATGCTCCCCTATTTGGTCGATGATTGAGCTAAAGCACATAGGAAAAACGTTTTATAAGGAGCGAGCTGAGCTCCTCGCGGTTAAAGACGTGTCATTAACATTCAAGCCGCATACAGTAACGGCTTTAATTGGACCATCTGGCTGTGGTAAATCAACCTTGCTCAATATGATTGCTGGTTTGTATCAGCCAACCGAAGGATCGGTTTACTGGAACAATCAAAAATTAGATCATGTGAACACAGATGTAGGTTATATGACTCAAAAAGACAATCTCCTGCCTTGGAGGACTGTCATTAACAACGTGGCGTTGCCACTGGAAATTGCTGGTGTTTCTAAAGCAGAGCGCCTTGCAGAAGCTAGAAAAATTCTGAAGCTAGTGAATTTAGATGGCTTTGAAGATAAGTACTCCAGTGAGCTCTCTGGTGGTATGCGCAAGAGAGCGTGTTTAGCAAGAATGCTGCTATATAACCCAAAAATTCTATTGTTAGATGAGCCATTTGCAGCGCTAGATGCTCAGCTTAGAGTTGCCATGCATGACTTGCTTCTGAGGTTATGGTCTGAGCACAAACAAACAATTGTGCTGGTGACTCATGACTTGGTTGAGGCAATTACTTTGGCTGATCGTGTAGTGGTTTTTAGTCCACGCCCAGCGAAGGTTGCGTATGAGAGGATGATCGATCTCGAGCGCCCTAGAGATGTCATGCAGGTACGCTTTTCTAAAGAATTTCAAAATATTCATAATGAGATTTGGGAATACTTGCGTCAGCAATATGCTGAGGAAAAAATCTAGCATGAACAATCAGAACATTAGCGCATCATTAATGGCGGTATTCCAGGTGCTACTAGGGGTAGCTGTTTTGGCTGCATGGCAAGCAAGCTCTGGAACATTGATTGATGCATTTTTAATTAGCGATCCTAAGAGTATCTTCAACAAACTGTATATTTGGTTTTCGTCAGGTAGCATTTGGGTGCATATTTGGGCAACTGTTTATTCAACCTCGGTGGGATTTTTGATTGGCGCTAGCGCAGGAATAATTGCCGGTGTTTGGCTTGGTTTATCTCCAACCTTAAGCCGACTGTTAGATCCTTATATATGGGCCTTAAATGCCTCACCTAAAGTGGCCTTGGCTCCATTATTTGTTTTATGGTTTGGCCTTGGAATTCAGTCAAAGATTGCTCTTGCTGCAGTACTAGTTGTATTCCTAGTATTTGTTAATACCTTTGCTGGTGTAAGGCAGGTAGATTCTGATTTAGTCGATACGATTAAGTTGATGGGTGCTAAGAAGCGAAAAATTCTGACTACAGTGATTTTGCCGGATGCCTCTTCTTGGATTTTTGTTGGCATTCAGACAGCCATTCCTTATGCGTTGATTGGCACAATTATTGGAGAAATGATTGCCTCGAATCGTGGCTTAGGATATCTCGTGCAACGCTCTGGGAGTGAGTTTGATACTGCTGGTGTCTTTGCAGCGTTATTCATCATTTCAGTGATTGGTGTATTACTTAATCAGTTATTTGTCATTTCGCAAGCTCCGTTTCAAAAATGGAAAAAAATTAGTCGGTAATTTTTTATAAAAATAAGACATTTGGAGGTAGACATGAAAGCAATTAAATATGCCCTGTGCGCTCTATTAGCTTGTTGCACATTTTCACAGGCCTTGGCTGCCGAGGTAGTGCGCATTGCCAATATTGGTAGAGGTTACTATGCTGGACCACTTTATGTAGCCGTCAATGAGAAGCTGTTTGAAAAATACGGACTCACACCTGAAATTACCTATGTTCAAGGTGGACCATTGGTGTTTCAATCAATTTTTACAAGGCAGGTTGACTTCGGAATTGTGAGTTTCGAGCATATCTTGACCGCAGCATCACAAGGTAGAAGGCTGGTCTCGATATTTAACGTGACTAGTCGACCAATTAATAACGTCATTGTGAGTAATAAACTTTACGAAGAAAATAAAAATAAAGATATTAAAGACCGGGTGCAGTCTTTGAAAGGTAAGCGTATTGGAGTGCCATCTGCTGGTGGTTCCGGTGAAAAAATTCTGACTACGCTAGCTAAAAAATATAACCTACAAATCCCAGGCGATATCGAATTGGTTTACCTTGGCCCAGATGCAACTGCTTATGTTGGGGCCTTTAAAAATAATATGATTGATGCAGCTGTGCCATTCGAGCCTGCTGGTGTTCAAGTTGAGAAAGAAAAGCTTGGGAAAATTTATATCAATTTGATGAGTGGTGAGGTAGATGAGTTTAAGGACTTAAATTACATGACCTTGGTTTCTAGCCCTGCAACTATCGCTGATAAACCGGAGCTTACTAAGAAGGTTGTTGCTATTTTTGCTGAAGCGCAAACAATTCTCTTAAATGAAAACAAGGGCAAAGCCATTATGGCAAAGGAGTTTCCAAATTTAGCTCCTGATGTTAATGATCGAGCCTATGCCGTTGTGAAGCAGATCTGGAGTCCGACCGGAAGAATGTCTGTTGAGGGTGGAAAAAAGGTATTTGATTATCTGCAGTTGACTCCGGAGAAGCAGATTGATTACTCAACAACTTTTACTAATGAATTCTTGCCAAAAAAATGAGTCAGCATTCCAGTATTGAAGGATCATCATATACCTGCTTAAAACGTGGTGCAGCCGATGATGGGGCAGATGTTTCATTATTTGTTTGGCGCAAACAAGCAAAAGCTCAATTAAATTTAAGGCGTCCACCAGTATTGTTGGTGCATGGTTCCTCGATGTCTGCATTGCCCACCTATGATTTAAGTGTTCCTGGTTTGTCAGACTACTCATTTATGGATTGGTTAGCCTTGCGCGGATATGATGTCTGGACTCTTGATCATGAGGGTTATGGCAGATCAACTGTGACTAAGAACAATTCAGACATAGCATGTGGGGCTGACGATCTTGAGGTGATATCTCGTTTTATTATGAATGAAACTGGGCATCCAACACTGAACGTCTATGGCTTGTCATCTGGCGCCTTGAGGGCTGCTCTGTTTGCTACCCGTTTCCCTGATCGTGTTTCTAAGTTGGTGCTCGATGGCTTTGTCTGGACTGGTAAGGATTCCCCAACCCTAGCTAAACGCAAAGAAAATATCGCATTCTTTCAGGAAAATACACGCAGACCAATTAGCCATGAATTTATTTCCAGTATTTTTACAAGAGATATGCCTGGAACGACCGATCCTGCAGTAGCAACAGCTTGTGCCAGCGCAGAGTTGGCGTATGGCTCCTCAGTGCCCACTGGAAGCTACTTGGATATGACTACCAAATTACCTTTAGTCGACCCAACAGCTCTAAAGGTTTCAACGCTCATCGTACGGGGTGAACACGATGGCATTGCGACCGCTATTGATCAGCTTAATTTCTTTGAAAAGATCGAGTCTTCTTGTAAGCAATTTTCTATTTTGCCGGATCTAGCTCATGTAACACCGCTCGGTATTCATCGCAAGGTGCTTTGGAACACGGTAAAGAATTTCTTTGAGGCTGATTTAGCTATTGAATAGCAATACACGAAAGGAAAAATAATGCGCATAACAAAAAACTACTTGATATATGCATTTATTGGTCTTTCTTCTTTGTATCCAGCGTGGGCTTATTGCGCTGATGCGGCTGCATTAAAAGGTAGTATCAGCTCTACTAAAGAGGGATTAATGGAGGGCGTAGTAGTAAGTGCTAAAAATATCCGTACACCCATATCTGTATCAGTTGTCAGTAATCAGCAAGGTGTATATCAATTTCCTGCGGATAGGCTATCCTCAGGCGATTATGAAATCACGATTCGTGCCGTCGGTTACGATCTTCCTAAAAAAACTACGGTTCATATTCCGAGTGACGTATCCAAAACTCTGAATCTTAATTTAAAAGAGGTTAAGGATATATCTAGTCAAATGACTAATGCCGAGTGGATGGCTAGTATGCCTGGTTCAGATCGCGAGAAGCGCTCTTTATTAACCTGTGTAACTTGCCATACCTTGGAGCGCGTTGTTAAATCTAAATATAGTAGCGAAGAGTTTTTAACCATTGTTCTGCCACGTATGCAAAGTTATGTAAATCAGAGCATGCCTGGCGCCCCTCAAATGAGAAAAGGTGCGCGCCTCATGGAGGAGCAAGGCGAAGATCGTGTCAATATTTATCGTGAGATGGGTGAATTTTTAGCGCAGATTAATTTACATGGTAGGTCAACCTGGACTTACCCTTTGAAAAGCTTTCCTAGACCAAGCGGGGAGGCAACTAAAGTTATCTACACCGAATACGATATACCCCGAAAATTATTACAACCCCACGATGTGATTGTCACGAAGACAGGTCAGGTTTGGTATTCAAGTTTTGGTGAGCAGATCATCGGCAGACTGGATCCAATTACTGGGAAGGTACAGGAGTATGAGGTTGAAATTTCAAAACCAGAATTCCCTAAAGGTATCTTGGCAATTCGTGAAGATAGAGTTGGTGATTTGTGGATCGGCAATATGTATCAAGCAGCAATTGCACGTTTTGATCCTAAGACTGAAAAGTTTGAATATTTTAGACCTCCTCCTAAAGATAATTTACCTTCTACACAGTTAAATCAAGTTGCACCCTATAACCGCAATGTGGATGGCAAGGTATGGGCCCAAAATAGTGGCTTTGCAGGAGTACATCGATTTGATGTAGCTACTGGCAAGGTCGAAACATGGGCTCCCTTTGCAGGCTCTAAGCTGCAGCACAATATCTATGATGTGATATCAGACTCTCAGAACAATGCTTTCTTTACCGATTTCCGTCAGCAAGAGATTGGTCGTATCGATGCTAAAACAGGTGAGATTACCTTGGTGACGCTGCCAACCAAAGGCGCATCACCACGTCGCGGCTCGATGGATGAGAATGATCGTCTCTGGTTTGGTGAGTATCGAGGCCACAGGATTGGGATGCTTGACACCAAAAGTGGGGAGGTAAAGGAATGGCTTGTCCCAACCCCCTATTCAGCACCCTACGATGCCATCAAGGACCGTAATAACTATGTTTGGACTGGCTCGATGACCACCGACAAAATTGCGCGTCTGAATCTCAATAGCAATGAAATTATTGAATATTTCTTGCCACGTCCTACCAATGTGCGTCGGGTGTACGTACAAGATAATGCGCCTCAGCCAATTTTTTGGGTTGGCAGCAATCATGGCGCCAGTATTGTGAAGCTTGAGCCTTTGCAATAGAGGTGACTAAGCCCTAAATTTTTATTTAGGGCTTAGTGTGATTACAGTTGAGTATTTAATTTGTTGTACTGCACCATATCATTTTGCTTCAGATCAAAGTGCTCACCTATACTATCTAAATAACAAAAGCACTAAACGGGGACTTATTTGAAATGCTAAATGATGATGTGTGTTTTTTATCGGCAACACAATTAGCGCAGCTGATGCGCGCGAAAAAAATACCAGTACAACAAGTAGTTCGCGCTCATCTCGATCAAATTGAGCGCTTAAATCCCACGATGAATGCGATTGTGACCCTGACTGCCGAATCTGCCATGGCAGAGGCTGCCGTTGCAGATCAAAAAATCCAGACCAATGAATCCTTGGGTTTGCTGCATGGGCTGCCAGTGGCGCATAAGGATTTATTCTTAACAAAAGGTGTTAGAACTACCTTTGGGTCACTTGCTTACCAAGATTATGTTCCCGATGTCGATTCACTGCCGGTAGAGCGTTTGAAAAAAGCGGGTGCGATTAGTTTGGGTAAAACCAATACACCAGAATTTGGTGCTGGCAGCCAAACATTCAATGCAGTCTTTGGGGTGACTCCCAATCCTTATGATCTGAGCAAGACCTGCGGTGGCTCTTCAGGTGGCGGAGCAGTCGCTTTGGCGACGGGCATGATTGCCTTAGCTGATGGCACTGACCTCGGAGGTTCATTACGCAACCCAGCAAGCTTTTGCAATATCGTGGGCATTCGACCTTCGGTTGGAAGGGTGCCTTCATGGCCTGAATCTTTGGGTTGGTACACCATGAGTGTTCCTGGCCCCATGGCGCGCTCTGTGCAAGATCTTGCTTTGGGATTGGCAGCCATGGCTGGACCGGATGATCGATCACCGATAGCATTAGAAACTCCAGGAGAGTTTTTTGCGCGACCTCTAGAAAGATCATTTAAAGATTGCAAGATTGCCTTTAGTGCAAATTTAGGAGGTTTACCTGTTGAGCCTGAGGTAGCAAGAGTCGTTGAATCTTCTAGAGCAGTTTTTCAGGAGCTTAGCTGCCAGGTAATCAATGATGAGCCTAATATTGCAGAGGCAGATGAAATTTTTATGCTCTGGCGCGCTTGGAGAACCGAGTTACGCATTACTCCTTTGTTAAAAGAACATCGTGATCAGATTAAAGACACGGTCATTTGGAATGCGGAGCAGGGTCTTCCAATTACTGGCCCACAATTGGCAAGAGCAGAAGCTAAGCGTACAGAGCTTTATCACCGCATGCGGGAATTTTTCAAGAAATATGATTTTTTAGTGCTGCCAGTTTCTCAGGTTGCACCATTTTCAATTGATGAAGAGTACCCCACCTCGATTAACGGAGTAAAAATGCAAACTTATATTGATTGGCAAAAAACGGCCTACCATATCAGTGCTCTTGGTAATCCCGCTATCTCAGTTCCAGCGGGCTTTACTAACACTCATTTGCCAGTAGGCATTCAGATTGTGGGTCGTCATCACGATGATTTTGGAGTTTTGCAACTGGCCCATGCCTTTGAGCAAAAAACCCAGTTTGCCCAAAGAAGGCCAGCAATATGTATGACAAAATAATTTGCTTAAAAATGATTGCTCATAAATCAAACTGTTGAAAATGGAAGGAGTGTTCATGATGTTCAATATCCCTCGCTACTTTTTAATGTTGCTAGTAAGTTCGCTTACATTGACTGGCTCTGCTATTGCGGCAGATTACCCGAATAAACCTATTCGACTCATTGTTGCCTACTCCCCCGGGGGAACAACCGATGTCTTGGCACGCATTATGTCGCAAGGCTTATCGGAAAAGCTGGGCGAGACAGTGTTGGTTGAAAATAAGCCTGGTGGTGGAAATAATATCGGCACTGAATATGTAGTGCGCTCACCAGCAGATGGTTATACCTTGACCATTGTTAATCCTGCCAATGCGATTAATGCGACGCTCTATAAAAACCTCAACTTCAACTTTATTAATGATATTGCGCCAGTAGCTGGCATTATTCGAACACCGAATGTGATGGTGGTCACCAACTCATTGCCCGTGAAGACGGTTGCCGAGTTCATTACTTATTGCAAGGCCAATCCAACTAAGGTCAATATGGCCTCTTCAGGTAGTGGTTCCTCAATTCATTTATCCGGTGAGTTATTTAAAACCATGACCGGCTGCAAGATGGCGCACATTCCTTATAAAGGCGCTGGCCCAGCCTTGAATGATTTGATCGCTGGTCAAGTGCAAGTCTTGTTTGATAACTTGCCTTCCTCTTCAGGCTTTATTAAAGATGGCAGAATTCGTGCCCTAGCTGTGACTACTTCTGTGCGTGAAGCCTCTCTTCCAAACGTGCCAACCGTAGCAGAAACAGTTCCAGGCTATGAGGCTAGTGCTTGGTTTGGTATCGGTGCGCCAAAAGGAACCCCCCGTGAGGTAATTGATAAATTAAATGCCGCTGTTAATCAGTTATTGGCAGATCCTAAAATGCAAAAACGCTTAGCCGATTTGGGTGGCACATTAATACCAGGCACCCCTGAAGATTTTGGCAAGATTATTGTGAGCGATACCCAAAAATGGGAAAAAGTTGTGAAAGCCTCTGGCGCAACCGTTGATTGAAAGTGATGTAATGAATTCTCAAAAAAATGTTTTAGTTACTGGAGCTAGTCGAGGTATCGGGCGAGCGATTGCAACTCGCCTGACACAAGATGGTTATCGCATCATCAATTTTGATAAGTCGGCTCCATCAAGTCTATTGGCTGGTGAGGACTTTCATTTAATTGACATCACCGATAGCAAAGCAGTTGTAGCCTTGATACATGAGATCGCTAGTCATACCCCTATCTTGAGATTAGTAAATAACGCAGGCATTATTAAACCCGGCGCACTAGAAAATGTCACTGAGAGTGATTTTGATGCGGTATGCGCACTCAATCTCAAGGCGCCAATGGTGTTAGCGCAATGTCTGATGCCATACATGCAAAAGGCAAATTTTGGTCGGATCGTGAATATTGCCAGCCGTGCCGCTTTAGGAAAAGAAGAGCGCACTGCTTATGCTGCTACCAAGGCGGGCTTAATTGGTATGACCAGGACCTGGGCATTAGAGATGGCGCAATTTGGCGTGACTGTTAACGCAATTGGCCCTGGACCTATTGCTACAGAATTATTTACTTCGGGTAATCCGCCCGATGCACCTAAAACCATTAAGATCATTAAGAACATTCCGGTCAAGAGAATGGGCCAGCCTGAGGATGTTGCAAATACAGCAGCCTACCTAATAGATGACCGGACAAGTTTTGTCACTGGACAGACCTTATATGTATGTGGCGGTATTACAGTAGGCCTTAGCAATGCAAGTTAACTAAAATTTATCTTTATAGTGAGATAAGTAAGCACATTCCAAAGGAAAGATATGCATATATTGTTGCAAGCCCTCATGGCTAGCCTGTTACTTTTTGCCAATCAGGCGATTGCTCAAAGTGATTACCCCTCAAGACCGGTAACGATTGTCGTGCCTTACTCCACTGGAGGTACTACTGATATTGTTGCGCGCATTCTGGCGCAAGCTTTAAATACCGCAACTGGAAAATCCTTTGTAGTTGATAACAAGGGTGGGGCGAGCGGTACGATTGCAATGGGATTTGTAGCGAATGCAGTTCCTGATGGCTATACGCTTTTATCCAATGAAATGACGCAAACGATTGTCCCCGCTTTATTTCCAAAGTTGACCTTTAGCCCGATTCGAGACTTGACCTCTGCAGGTATTTTTGCTGAAGCACCCTATGTGCTTGCCATTAGCTCCAAGGTTCCCGTTTCTAACTTAAAAGAGTTCATTGCGTATTGCAAAGCTAACCCTGGCAAAGTTAATTTTGCTTCTGGTGGCTCCGGTAGCGGCCCCCATATGGCTGGCGAGTTACTTAAGTCAGTAGCGGGTATTGAGATGACCCATATTCCTTACAAGGGATCTGGCCCTGCATTGCAAGACTTACTGAGTGGACAAGTAGATGTATTAATTACTGCAGCCCCTACAGTAGCGCAGCACTTGGGATCTGGCCGGATTAAAGCATTGGCAGTTGCGAGCAACAAACGAGTATCAACCCTTCCTACTGTGCCCACTTCAAGCGAGGCCGGCTTGGCAGCATTTGTGGTTGCCAACTGGTTTGGGTTGGCCGCGCCAAAAGATACACCGCAAAAAATTATTGATCAGCTCAATAGCGAACTTGTTAAGACATTAGCTAAACCAGAATTCAAAGAGAAGCTCATCGCTGCAGGTGCAGAGCCTGTCAATATTTCTCCTGCTGACGCAAATAAATTTATTGCTGCTGAAGGTAATCGCTGGGGTGAGCTGATTAGAAAAGCCGGAATCAAAGCCGACAATTAAATCTATACCCATTTATCAAAGAAAGTATTGAAATGAAAATAGTAAAAGTAATTCCTTGGCACGTTGGTCAATTTATGTTTGTGCGCGTGGAAACGGATGAGGGTATTACTGGCTTTGGAGAGGCGGGTACATGGGGTCATATCGAAGCTGCTGGTGCTTGTATTAAGCGATTTGCAGAATACTTAGAAGGTAAAGACCCTTTTCCAATTGAGCATCACTGGAATGTAATGCACCGCTTTAGTTATTTCCAAGGCTTGGCTGAGAATGCCGCTATTTCTGCAATTGATATGGCGCTGTGGGATATCAAGGGTAAGGCTTTGAACGTTCCTATCTATGAGCTCTTAGGGGGAGCTGCTAGAACTAAAGCTCGTATTTATGGCCACATCTATGAAAGCACGATTGAGAAGATGCTAGAGGAGTGTGAGGTCAAAATGAATGCAGGCTTTACTGCCTTTGGTCACCTGAATCCTTTCTTAGATGAGGGAAATGACAAGGTGTATTTCAAGACACACATCAAAAAAATGCGTGATGCGATTGAGAATACCGAAAGAATGCGTGAGGTAGTTGGCGATCGGGTTGACTTGCTATTAGAGATTCACCGCCGTTTGACACCCGCAGAAGCAATTGTCTTTGCCAGAGGCATTGAGCATACCCATCCAATGTTTATTGAAGACCCAATTCGACCAGAAAGTAATGACGCTATGGCGCGCGTCGCTGAAAAGATTCATGTGCCTATAGCAACTGGTGAGCGTTTTTCCAATATCTACGAGTTTCAGATGCTAATGGCTAGAGGCGGAGTGGAATATGCCCGGGTTGATTTATGTTTGTGCGGAGGTATTACTGGAGCTAAGAAGGTAGCTGCAATTGCAGAAGCCCATCAGGTTCAAATCGTGCCACATAATCCATTGTCACCAATCGGTTTAGCGGCCTGTTTGCAATTAGCTGCAGCGATCCCTAATTTTGCCATTCAAGAATATGCCACAGGCTTTGAGGCTGGCACCTTTGAATCCTTGCCGATTCATTTGGGCAGCAATGTGGTGGATAAGGTGCCTTTACCAAAAGATGGCTTTGTAGATATTCCGAATGGCCCAGGGCTTGGCATGAATATCTTGCCTGACGCACATAAGATTAGACCGCCATTAGTCAAGCCAATATCGATGCGTCCACACTACGATGGATTTATTGTTGACCAGTAAGCTATAAACTCGTCCCAGTTTCAAAAGAAGTTAACTGCTTAGAAGGTAAAGATATGCAATTTGACTTTCACTCTACGCGTTCCATTTTGGTGGAAAGAGGTGGCGCTGCTCATTTAGCAAAACGGATTCAGGAGCGGGGCGGAAAGTCTGCGTTGATTGTTACTGATCCTGGGGTCTTATCTGCTGGCCTATTAAATCCTTCCTTGTCTCAGTTCACAGAATTGGGAATAGCGCTCACTGTTTATTCTGAAGTGCAGGCAGATCCACCAGTTGTGATAATTGAGCAGGCTGTAAAGGCGGCGCAAGAATGTCGAGCAGACTTTATTGTGGGTTTTGGTGGTGGTAGCTCAATGGACGTTGCTAAGTTGGTTGCTTTATTAGCCTCAGGTAAGGAACGTTTATCGGATGTCTATGGTGTGGGTATGGCTAAGGGGCCACGCTTGCCGTTGATCTTGGTTCCCACTACTGCTGGTACTGGTTCAGAGGTCACTACGATTTCTATAGTAACGGTTAGTGAAAGTGAAAAAAAGGGCGTGGTGTCCCCACAGCTTCTACCGGATGTTGCTTTGCTAGATGCAGAGTTAACTCTTGGTTTACCAGCCCATGTCACTTCTGCAACAGGTATTGATGCCATGGTGCATGCAATTGAAGCATTTACTACTAAGCGTTTAAAGAATCCTGTTTCAGATTGTTTAGCAAAAGAAGCCTTGAGATTATTAGCTGGCAATCTTCACAGGTCTGTTAAAAATAGTGGTGATATTGTTGCTCGTGAAAATATGTTACTCGGTGCATGTCTTGCAGGCATGGCCTTTACAAATGCCCCAGTAGCCGGTGTTCATGCCTTGGCTTATCCGATTGGCGCTAGATTTCATGTACCGCATGGCCTATCCAATTCTTTAATGCTGGGACCAGTTATGCGTTTCAATATAGAAGCAGCACATGCCATGTACGCTGAGTTAGGGCAAGTCATACGACCAGGATTACAAGGTTCAACCCTGCAGCAGGCTAAACAACTAGCTGATTACCTTGGAGGCCTGGCTGGTGAGTTGGGGCTGCCCAAACGTTTGGCCGATGTTGGCATTACTGCTGCAGCTATTGATCAACTTGCAGCTGATGCTATGCTGCAAACGCGCTTACTACAAAATAGCCCACGTGAGATTACTTTGAGCGATGCCGCGATGCTTTATCAAGAGGCTTTATGAGTGCGCAAAAAGTATCCCCTACTAGCCGAGCTGATTATCACGCCTTTGAAGAAATTCATTCGAGATGGATGGATAACGATGTCTATGGGCATATCAATAATGTAGTGTATTACTCATTCTTTGATACTGCCGTTAATCGTTATTTAATTAACCATCACGTATTAGATATCGCCAAAAGTGAAGTGGTTGGCCTAGTCGTTGAAACGCATTGCAATTATTTTTCTCCAGTCGTATATCCAGACTTGATTCAGATAGGCATCAAGGTGGTGCATTTGGGAAACAGTAGTGTGAAGTATGAAGTCGCTGTTTTTAGAAACGATGAAAATATTGCATCAGCCTTGGGTCACTTTGTGCATGTCTATGTGGACCGTAAGACTAACAAGCCAACACCTATTCCAGCAAACGTGAGAGCTGTATTGCAAGAGCTGGCAGATTAATATGTGGATATTCATCCAATTTCGGAGATAAGTGATGCGTATCATGATTTTTATTTGTCTGGTATTGTCCCCACTTATTTTGATGGGGATGGAGTTATTTCATCCTGCGCATTTCACAGCAAATCCTGGAATGACGGCTTATTTATGTCATCCACAACCACATGATCCGCACTATGATGCCTTGGCCTATTTCGGCCCAAACTGGTGGTTCATTTTGCATATGGTGCAAACACCCTTAGTAGTCCTAGTGGGTATTGGACTCTTAATTCTGGGTGGGGCATTTGAGCAAGATTCTCAGGAAGAGCGCAAAGGAAAACTCTTTGCCTGGGTTTCCAGAGCGGCGATTTTTATCTTCGTTGTTTACTTTACAGTGCTCGATAGTATTGGTGGTATTGCCTTAGGTCGCCAATTGATTGTTATTGACCAACTCTTTGCTGCAGGAGAAATCAGCGCATACGATGCGCATGTAATTCAACGCTTCTTGGATGTGATGTGGGTTGACTCTTGGATTGGCGGAGTTGGATCTGTTGTGAGTCTTACAGGATCTTGGGCTGTATTTACTGCCGCTGCCTCTCTGGCCATCTACCTCATGATGAATAAGAAGATCAATCTTCTGGGGCTAGCTTTGTTCTTGGGCTTTGGCTGGGAATTGCAACTTGCTCATGCTAGCTATCACGGGCCGATCGCTTTTTCATTGCTGGCAATCGCTGCTGTACTTTATCTTTTCCAGAGTAGAAAGTCCGTCTTGTAATAATTAAGTCAGTTTCTTGCTTCAGATCTAGCGGTAATAATTTCATCAAAAAATTGACTATTTGATTTAACTTTTGTAATCGCAAGATATCGCCGTTAATAGAGCAGTTCGGAATCCAAGCTCCCCAAAAAACCCATTTTTTCGAGTTCAACGTAAGCATGTGAGGCTGTCTAAGGGAGATTTTTACTCTAAGTTGTTAT
>CANGHN010000002.1 GCA_947453825.1 Betaproteobacteria bacterium | reverse complement strand
CTAAATACGCTCGTCTCTGTGGCCCTATTCCTCACGTCGCCGTGGATGGCCGTTAGCCATCACCCTTCCCTATGGAGTCCGGACTTTCCTCCCCCTCAATAAAGAGGCGGCGATTGCCCAATTGACTCTGCGCCTGCAGTCTAACGCAGACGGACAATTTTGGTTTAAAAAAACAAAAAGGAATACAGCGGAAGCTTAAATCAGCGACCAGGCAATCGTTTCACCAGCACGCAGTGGAACAATGGTGGCATCACCCAAAGGTAATTGGGCAGGAATACTTTGCGCTTGTTTGACGAGCGTAATTGTTTTGCCATTACGCGGCAAAGAATAGAAATCAGGGCCAAAGAAACTAGCAAAGCCTTCTAAGCGATCTAACTTAGCAACACTCTCAAAAGCTTCGGCATATAAACCTAGGGCATTGAAGGCGCTATAGCAACCGGCACAACCACACGCGGCCTCTTTGGCACCCTTAGCGTGCGGTGCGCTATCGGTACCCAAGAAGAAGCGCGCGCTACCGCTGGTAGCAGCCTCTAGTAATGCAACACGGTGCTCTTCACGCTTTAGTACTGGCAAACAATAATTGTGCGGACGAATACCGCCAGCAAAAATGGCATTGCGGTTCATGAGCAAATGCTGCGGTGTAATGGTTGCTGCAATGGTATTTTTTCCACCAGTCGAAGCATCACGCACATACTGTGCCGCCTGTTTGGTAGTAATGTGCTCAAACACAATTTTGAGTTCTGGAAAATCTTTACGCAAAGACTCGAGAACTGTGTCGATAAATACTACTTCACGATCAAAAATGTCAATATCAGCACTTGTGACCTCACCATGAACTAAGAGAGGCATCCCAACTGCTTGCATAGCCTCTAAAGCTTGATGGCAACGCTTGATATCACTGACACCAGCATCGCTATTGGTGGTGGCCCCTGCGGGGTATAACTTAAAGCCAATAATACCCTCTGCTTTGGCCTTACGAACCTCATCAGCCGACGTATTGTCGGTGAGATACAAAGTCATCAGTGGGATAAAGCTACTTATGCCCAGTAGCTTCAAATTCGACTTAATACGAGATTGATAAGCTTTAGCTAATTCGACTGTAGTCACTGGAGGCTTTAAGTTCGGCATGATGATGGCACGCGCAAATTGACGCGCAGTATCTGCCAATACGTCTTTCATGACTTCGCCATCACGAATATGTAAATGCCAATCATCTGGCTGAATCAGTTGTATTTGTGTTGGGCTATTCATGTTCTTTATCGAGCAAGATGATGCGGAAATCATTCACATTCGTTAGTGTAGGACCAGTTTCCACTAAAGCCCCCAATTCTGCAAAGAAACCATAGCAATCATGACTCGCTAAGAATGTTTCTGGAGTAAGCCCCTGAGATTGCCCCGCTTTTCGAATAGCGCCATCAAACCAAGCGCCTGCATTCTTCTCGCTACCATCAATGCCATCGGTATCGGCTGCTAAAGCCGCAATATTGGCTATATCTTGAGTGGCAGCAAAAAGAGAGAGTAGATATTCGCTGCAGCGACCGCCACGACCTTTGATACCCTCAGGAATAGTCACCGTACATTCGCCACCCGAGATAAAAGCCAGCGGCTTGCTTACACCCTTCAGTAAATACTCTCGTAGTAATTGCGCCTGACTAACGCCAACTGTTTGCGCCTCTCCAGTAATCGTGTCACCTAAAATAATAGGCTCGTAACCTTGAGTTTGCACATATTCTGCGGCAGCTTCCAAACTTTTATAAGCCGTAGCAATCACATGGTTGCTCACTTGAACATTCACTAGATCAGCATCTTTTAGAGTCTCTGGTTTTTCTCCAGCCAAACCCTGTTTGAGATGAGTCAAAACCGATGAGGGAATGACTTTGTCATCTAGACGATACTTTGTCAAAATATTGACAGCGTCTTGATAGCTTGAATAATCGGCCGCACAAGGGCCGCTGGCAATATCGGCTGGGGAATCACCAGTCACATCAGAGATCAATAGAGCCTCAACCCGTGCACCCCTTGCAATAGCAGCTCTTGCTAGATTGCCACCTAAAATCGCAGACAAGTGTTTACGTACGATATTCATTTCTTCAATCGGCGCGCCACTACGAAGAAGTGCTTCAGTAGTCTTACGCATATCTTCAATCGATACACCTTCGACAGGCAAAGTAAGTAGGCTAGAGCCTCCACCAGAAACTAAAGCAATCAATACATCGCCAGGGTCAAGTTGTTTGGTTAAAGCAAGCACTTCTTTGGCACCATCCATGCCGGCTTGATCTGGTACCGGGTGTCCAGCCTCAACAATCTTGATATGCGAAGTGGGGGCACTATGGCCGTAACGCGTGAGGACCACTCCTGAAATTTTCGTTTGCGGCCAGTGCGTTTTGGCATAAGCCTCTAGCGCGCTTGCCATCGAAGCGCTAGCCTTACCAGCGCCAACTACCAAGCATCTCCCTTTGGGCTCTTGTCCCGTTGAAAATATTTTTGCTAAGTACTGCGGAATAATGACCTGAGGATCAGCCACTGCGACTGCAGTTGCAAAGGCATTTTTCAGAATCGCTTCTGGGGGTAGTGGGTGTTTATTTTGCTGAGTCATCAAGCTATTCTAATCAAGAGCAGCACGTTCCTGCATTTGCCACATCTCAGCATACCTGCCCTTGCTAGCCAATAAGTCAAGATGGGTTCCCCGCTCAATAATTTGCCCATGCTCCATGACCAGAATCTGATCAGCATGCACAATAGTTGAAAGTCGATGCGCAATAATCAGGGTGGTCCGGTTTTTAGCCAAACTCAGTAGCTCCTCTTGAAAAGCCCTCTCTGTTTTGGAGTCCAATGCAGAAGTGGCTTCATCAAATATCAGCATCGCTGGCTTTTTAAGAAGCGTTCTAGCAATTGCGACGCGCTGTTTCTCGCCCCCTGATAACTTCAAGCCACGCTCACCCACTTGAGTGTCATATCCCTCTGGCAGACGCTTGATAAAGTCATCAATCTGAGCAGCCCTAGCAGCCTCTTGTACTTCCTCAATAGAAGCAGCAGGGTTGCCATAAGCAATGTTGTAGCCAATGGTGTCATTAAATAAAACAGTGTCTTGTGGCACGATACCAATCGCTTTGCGCAAACTGGCTTGAGTAACATCTTGAATATTTTGCCCATCAATCAAAATTTTTCCAGATTGCACATCATAGAAACGAAATAGTAATCTGGCCAAAGTACTCTTACCCGCTCCACTTTGACCTACCACTGCAGTAATCCTACCTGCAGGAATATTAAAGCTGACATTGTGCAAAATTTCACGCTTACTCTCGTAATGAAAAGAAACATTCTCAAAACGAACATCAGGACCATGGTCCTGATGTTGAATCTGTAATGGAATGGCATCTGGAGAATCGGCAATTTCTTTATCAGTGTTTAATAAAGAAAACATGCGATCCATATCCGTCAAGGACTGCTTAATCTCGCGATAAATCACACCTAGAAAATTGAGGGGGATATAGAGCTGGATCATGAGTGTATTTACTAGAACCAGATCGCCCAGGGTCATCGTGCCATTTAGTACCCCAAGGGTAGCGCGCCACAGAATCAGCATCAAGCCAACGGCAATAATGATTTGCTGACCTAAATTCAGAAAGGCCAGAGTCTTTTGGGACTTCACAGCAGCAGTTTGATAACGCAATAAGTTTTCGTCATAACGGCTTGCTTCAAAAGCCTCATTACCAAAATACTTAACAGTCTCAAAGTTCAGCAATGAATCGATTGCCTTCTGATTGGCCTTTGAATCCATATCATTCATCGTGCGCCGAAAGTGGGTGCGCCACTCTGTCACGATAATCGTAAAGATAATATACAAAACCAATGCGACTAGAGTGATTGCAGCAAACCAAATATCATAAGAGTAGGCAAAGTAGCCAAGGACTAAGCAGAACTCAATTAAGGTTGGCAAAATGCTGTAGAGCGAATAAGAAATTAGCGACTGAATGCCGCGCGTACCCCTCTCAATATCACGACTTACCCCACCCGTTTGACGTGCCAAGTGAAAGCTGAGCGCCAAAGAATGTAAATGCTGAAAGACTTGAAGTGCGACCTTGCGCACTGCGTTTTGAGTAACGCGTGCAAATAAGGCTTCACGAAGCTCGGCAAATAAAGAGGCAGAGATTCTTAATAAGCCGTAAGCAACGATGATGCCTACCGGAACGACTAATAGGGCCTGAGGAGAATTTACTTTGACATTTAAAGAGTCAATGAGATCTTTCATCAAAATCGGGATGCCAAGATTGGCAAATTTAGCGGCTACCAAGCAGCTCAATGCAACTATTACCCTGAAGCGATACTCCAAAAGATAAGGGAGAAGGTCACGAATGACTTTCCAATCGCCTCGTTGAGGCGTTTTGGAATCTGTACTACGGTGATGGTGTCCCGATGAAGGTCTCATCGTTCTATCTTATTCCTTATTGCCTAAGAGCAATTTGAGAATGGCCTCACCATTACTGGGAGAGAAACATTTCTTAGCTGCCTCTGCAAATGGTAACCATTGATATGCCACATGCTCTCTTGGAGAAAGCTTGATAGAGGTGTTATCTGGGACCTGTAATGCAAACCAATGCTCAGTATTTCTGGTTACTCCAGGTTCATATCGAAAACGCCAGGCCGGATAAATCTCATACTCAATGTGATGATGCATATTTTGCAAGGCACCCGCCGGAAGCTGGTCTACTGCAATACCCGTCTCTTCGAAGACCTCACGAATAGCAGCTGCAGCCAGATCTTCATCTGAAGCATCTAAGCTACCGGTAACGGATTGCCAAAAGCTATCTCGATCGGCACGCTCAATTAACAAAACATCCCTATTCGATTTGTAGATAACTACTAAAACCGAGATAGGGATTTTCAAAATATGAACTACTAAAGTTGTTTTAAGCAGCTGGCGTAGCTTGACGCAAACGAATATGCAACTCACGCAATTGACGCTCGTCTACTGGGCTAGGTGCCTGAGTCAACAAACATTGCGCGCGCTGTGTTTTCGGGAAGGCAATCACATCACGAATCGACTCGGCACCAGTCATCATGGTGACGATGCGGTCTAGTCCGAAAGCAATACCACCATGTGGAGGCGCACCATACTGCAGGGCATCCAATAAGAATCCAAATTTAGCTTGCGCTTCTTCAGGGCCGATCTTCAAAGCACGGAATACCTGGCTTTGTACTGCCTCTTGGTGAATACGGACAGAGCCGCCGCCGATTTCGCTACCATTTAATACCATGTCATACGCTTTAGCCAAGCACTTGCCTGGATCAGACTCCAGATACTTCATGTGCTCATCTTTAGGGCTGGTAAATGGATGATGGCAAGCAACCCAACGTGCCTCACCTTCATCGTAGTCAAACATTGGGAAATCAACCACCCACAATGGTTTCCAACCTTCAGTAAAGAGACCATGCTCTTTACCCCAAGCAGAGTGACCAATACGTAAACGTAAATTACCGATAGCATCGTTCACCACTTTCTCTTTATCTGCACCAAAGAAAATAATGTCGCCATCTTTTGCACCAGTGCGCTTTAAGATACCTTCGATTGCTGCATCATGTAAATTCTTGACGATTGGTGACTGCAAGCCATTACGTCCCTCGGCAACAGAATTGACTTTGATCCATGCCAAACCTTTGGCACCATAAATACTCACAAACTGGGTGTAGTCGTCAATTTCGCTACGGCTAATTCCAGCACCGCCCGGTACGCATAAACCGACCACACGGCCGCCCTCTTGGTTAGCGGCGCCTGAAAAGACCTTGAAATCGACGTCCTTCATTAAATCCGTTAACTCGGTGAACTCAAAGCTGACTCGCAAGTCTGGCTTATCGGAACCAAAACGCGCCATGCCTTCGGAATAAGGCATGGTCGGAAATGGATTCGGCAATTCCACATTCATTGTTTTTTTGAAAATATGACGAATCATGTTTTCAAAAAGATCACGGATTTCAATTTCGCTTAAGAAGGCAGTTTCACAGTCAATCTGAGTGAATTCAGGTTGACGATCTGCACGCAAATCTTCATCACGGAAACATTTAGTAATTTGGTAATAACGATCAAAACCAGCCACCATCAATAACTGTTTAAATAATTGCGGAGACTGTGGCAATGCAAAAAACTGGCCATCATGAACGCGGGATGGCACCAAATAATCACGCGCACCTTCTGGCGTGCTCTTAGTCAACATTGGAGTTTCGATATCAATAAAGCTTGCATCGTCCAAATAGCGACGGCACTCCATTGCTACTTTATAGCGCAAACGCAAATTCTTCTGCATTTGTGGGCGACGCAAATCTAACACACGATGCGTCAAACGCGTAGTCTCTGACAAGTTCTCATCATCAATCTGAAACGGAGGTGTAACGGATGCATTCACAATCACTAGGCTATGGCAAAGGATTTCTACTTTTCCACTCACCAAATCATTATTCTCAGTGCCAGCTGGACGCGCACGAACCAAACCTTTAATCTGGATGCAAAACTCATTACGAACTTGCTCAGCAAGCGCAAACATCTCTGGACGATCTGGGTCGCATACTACCTGCACAAAGCCTTCGTGGTCACGCAAGTCAATAAAGATCACGCCTCCGTGATCACGACGGCGATTAACCCATCCAACAAGGGTGACTTCTTGACCAATTAGTAAATCAGTTACCTGGCCGCAGGTATGGCTTCGCATCGACATAACAATTTCCTATAAATCAAAAATGGTGTGGTGACTTGGTATCAGTCAATCCACTAGAACTATTGGGTGGTACAGAGCCCATAGAAACAATATGCTTCAAGGCCTCTTCCACACTCATCTCGAGCTCAATCGTTTGCGCACGGGGCACGATCATGAAAAAACCAGAGGTTGGGTTTGGGGTTGTTGGCAAGAATACATTAACGTAATCTTCACCTAATTTAGCGGTCACTTCTTTTGCGGGAACGCCCGTTTGAAATGCAATCACCCAAGAATCTGCATGTGGGTAACGAATTAATAAAGCCTTACTAAAGGCTTGGCCTTTACCGGAAAATAATGTGGAGGAAACTTGTTGAACGCTGGAGTAGATTGAGCGAACAATAGGAATACGATTTACTAGCTTATCCCAGACCTTCATCCACCATTGGCCTGCAAAACTAATCGCCAGCACACCGGTAAAAATAATGACCGTGAAAACAATCAAAATACCAACGCCAGGTAATTCACGGAAATGCTGCAGATCACCTGTAAATTGATGTGGGAACACTACAATGATGGCCTGCATCACTGATCCAAATACACCGTCGAGCAAACCCAAGCCCCAAGTAATCACCCAAATAGTGACGGCCATGGGGGCCCATACGAGAATGCCAGCGATAAAGTATTTTTTCATGTGATCTGCCTAACCCGCTATTTTAACGGGTTAGCAGCCAATCGGCGAGAGGCTAGCGAATACCGAGCCCAGTGATGAAAATTCCCAACAAAAACCCGCCGCCAAAGAGTAAAGCACCCACTATCAGACGGTAGGTGCGCCTTTCTTGCTGCAAAAGGGCTTTTAGGACCTCTAATTCACCATTTTGGTCCTTTGCTTGATGAGAACCCTGGGCCAGGCTATCTGCGACTAAGCGCGGCAAGGTGGGCAGGATTTTGGCCCAAGTAGGAGCCTCCGCTTTCAGTCCATCCAGGAAACCGCGCCAGCCTAACTGCTTGCTGACCCATTTTTCCAAAATCGGTTTTGCGGTCTTCCAAAGATCCAGATCCGGATCCAATTGGCGCGCTAAGCCCTCTACGTTTAATAGGGTTTTTTGCAGCAAGGTAAGTTGCGGCTGAATTTCTACTTTGAAACGACGTGAGGTCTGAAACAAACGTAGCAAGACAATGCCCAGAGAAATTTCTTTTAAGGGGCGATCAAAATACGGCTCGCATACAGCACGTATTGCACCTTCTAGTTCTTCGACACGAGTATTAGCAGGCACCCATCCAGACTCAAGATGGAGCTCAGCAACACGACGATAGTCCCGATTAAAAAAAGCTAAGAAATTCAGTGCTAAATAATTTTTATCGGATTCACTTAAAGCGCCCACAATACCAAAGTCCAGAGAAATAAAGCGCCCAAAGGTTTGGGGCTCAAGGCTAATCATGATATTTCCAGGATGCATATCCGCATGAAAAAATCCGTACTCAAATACTTGAGTAAAAAATATTTCTACGCCATCAGCAGCCAACCTCTTAAAGTCAACGCCTGCGGCACGTAATTCTGCAGTTCGTCCAATAGAGATGCCATACATTCTTTCCATAACAATCACATTGGTATGGCATAGATCCCAATACATCTCTGGAATCATTAACTTATCAGAGTCTACAAAGTATCTACGTAGCTGACTTGCATTGGAGGCTTCGCGCATTAAATCCAATTCATCGTGCAAGTAAGTATCAAATTCAGCAACATTCTCACGTGGCTTCAAACGACGGCCATCTTCAGAGCTCTTCTCAATAATTTTGGCTAAGTCGTACATCAACGCTAAGTCACCCTCAATCACTGGCAAGATACCAGGGCGAAGTACCTTAATAGCAACTGCTTTATGTTCCCACTCAGGATGCTTTTGGGTGGCGCGTAGAACGCCAAAGTGCACTTGTGCCACAGAAGCGCTAGCAACCGGAGTGGCATCAAAGCTCACAAAGATCTCTTCGATTGAATGTCCTAGAGCCTCTTCAATTAAGCGACGAGACTCCTCGTTCGAGAAAGGGGGAACTTGATCTTGCAGCTTAGCTAATTCATTGGCAATATCTTCTGGCAATAGATCACGGCGTGTTGAAAGTACCTGGCCAAACTTCACAAAGATTGGGCCAAGCGCTTCAAGAGTCAAACGAATACGCTCGCCTCTGGGTAATTTGGTGCCTGGGGAAGTCCAACAAACAATCGTTAATAGACTGCGACTTATCCCTGGCTTAAGAACATCCCGTAGTAGCGGTAATAGGCCATAACGCCAGGCAGTAAAGAAGATAAAAAATAGGCGGGCAATTCGGCGCATTATGATTTAGCCCTTTGCGCTATGAACTGAATCCGTTTTTCCATACGATCTACAGATTCACGTAAATCATTGATTTCAGATTTACGCACTACAAAGTCTCGTTGATTTAATAGCACTTTTTTTTCTTCGCTGACATATTCCACTATATTGTCTAAAAAATCACTTGCTGCTGAGCGGGTAGCCGAAACGAATTTCTTTCCCTGTCTAACCGCAAAGTTTGCTGGCGCATCACCTACAAAGCGTGCCAAATCTTCCTCATACTCCCAACGCAGCTGGCCAGCTAAGCGTCCCAGTAATTGCGCCAAGTCAGCGTCGCCACTAATCTTTACCGCTTTAAAAGCTTGTTCACGCAAGCTACCCGAACTAGCGGCCAATTCACCCAAAGCTTTACTGGAAACTTCAAGGGTAAGTGATGGCGCATCGACTTCTTTTAAAACAGTCAGCAGACCGGCTGGGCTAATCTCAAAACTGAGATTACCAAGTGGTAACTGCAAAAGAATGGACTTACCAGCATGCTTGCCGAGCTCTGCAGAGGCCCAAAACTCGCTACCCAAGACATGGTTTATACCCCGGCAAGCAGCGCCGGCAGCAATCGTATGGGTAGAAGATAAATGCGTATTCATGAGTGTAAAAAACCCGCACTAGTGCGGGTTTTCCAATGGAAAGTACCTAAAGCTTAAACCAACTGAGAGATACCCGCCAGTACCCAGCCTCCAGGGCCCTCAACAGGCTTGCTGAGATTCCAAATTTCAGAGAAGTCACTTGCTGGCGCACCCTGCTGCTCACGAATCATCCCGCTAAATTGAACGCTACAGAAATAGTGTCCATCAGCAGTCTCAATTCCCAAGAGTTGGGCATTAATCGTGACTACATCTGTTTGATTAGTGGTGTCAGTTCGACCCGCTAAATCTTGCTGAATGGTCGTGAACATTTCTGGGGTGGTGAACTCGCGCAAAGATGCAAGATCGCCTTGATCCCAAGCTTTTTGCAAACTAACAAAATACTGTTTAGCATTTTCTAAAAAAGAATGCTCATCAAACCCTGGTGGTAAGGTTGATTGAAATAACTCTGGTGCAGTAGCTACACCACCAAAAGCATTGGCTGCAGGTGTAAAGACTGGCTCTTGCTTAGGCGACTGCTCAAGAGAGGTGCGTTGCATACCAGGTGTTGGCGTATTAGCAGCTTGACCCGCGCCTGACATTGCTGGCATCAATCTACGAATAACGAACATGATGGCAATACCAGCCAACATGGCAATTAATAAACCCGTCACCATTGAAGATGCTGCTTCACCCAAACCAAAATGAGATAAGAGGTAACCGATGCCCAGACCCGCAGCTAAGCCACCCAAAAGTCCCCCCATGCCACCAAAACGACTTGGGGCTGGAGCCTGAGGAGCAGGTGCAGGTGCACTAGGTTGTGCTTGTTGAACTGGTTTTTGTACTGGAGCAGCCTGCTTCTGTATTGGAGCGCTTGGTGCTCGACCAATACTTTTGCCACCACCTAAGCGAGCAGCCTCGACAGGACCTACTGACACCAAGAACAAACTCATGCTTAACAAAACTGCTTTAAGGAAATGCTTTTTCATTTTTTTATTTACCCCTTCATAACTGCTGTATTTCTTTAGTCTCTAAGAGTTTAAAAACTATACAACTATTAGTATTTAATACCAATATGCAAAGCAACGATACCCCCAGTCATCCTGTGGGTTTCTACTTCATCAAAACCCACGTCTAACATCATTTCTTTCAAGGTTTGGGCATCGGGATGCATCCTAATCGATTCGGCTAAGTAACGATAACTTTCTGAATCTTGGGCAATCTTTTCGCCCAGCCAAGGTAAAACCTTAAAGGAATAGGTGTCATAGACGGGCTGTAAAAACGCATCTGGCTTAGAAAATTCCAAAACCAGAACGCGGCCACCCGGTTTAATCACGCGACACATTTCACCTAAGGCAAGCTCCTTGTGCGTCATATTGCGTAAACCAAATGCAACTGTCACTACATCAAAATGATGATTTGGAAAGGGAATCTTTTCAGCATCAAACTGCACACAAGGCAAGGCTATACCACGATCTAATAAGCGATCACGCCCCACACCCAGCATCGATGCATTGATATCGCTTAACCAAACCTGGGCATCGGGATTACGGCCCCAATCAGCTGCTTTTGCAAATGCTGCTGCCAAGTCCCCTGTTCCGCCGGCAATATCCAAAACTTTTTGACCAGGACGTACATTGGCGCGAGTAATCGTAATTTTCTTCCAAACACGGTGTAAGCCAAACGACATCAAGTCATTCATCACATCATATTTACTAGCTACCGAATGAAATACCTCGGCCACCTTGCCAGCTTTTTCTGCCTCATCAACGCTTTGATAACCGAAGTGGGTTTTACTCATTAATGACTTCCACAAGAATGGCCAGCCTGAGTCATGGGTGTGTCGCGATCAACACCAGCAGCTGCCAATTTATCTAAATATTCTTTCCACAATTGCTCTTGGTTCTCACATAGATAGCGCAAGTAATCCCAAGAATATAGACCTGAATCATGGCCATCTGAAAAGCTAGGCTTTAAAGCGTAATGGCCCACGGGTTCAAGGTTTGCAATTAATACCTCGCGCTTACCTGTTTGTAAAGTCTCTTGTCCAGGGCCGTGACCTTGCACTTCGGCAGAAGGAGATAAGACTCTTAAGAATTCAAAAGGAAGGCGATAGGCTTCTTCATTCTCGTAAGAAAGCTCTAATACCTTCGACTGCTGATGCACTACGATATTGCTCGGAATCATTAAACGAGAACCCTTTCAATGCCACCTTGGTTTGCTTTAGCTACGTACTCTTGCATCCAGTTATCACCCAGTAATTTCTGAGCCATTTCTACCACAATGTAATCCGCAGTGGTATCACTATCTGCATCAAAGCGTGATAAGCCTTGTAGGCAAGACGGGCAACTAGTTAATACTTTAACTTCGCCAGTAAAGTTGTCCTGACGTAAATCATTCGCAGCTTTTTTCATTTCAATTTCCTTGCGAAAGCGAACTTGAGTAGAAATATCAGGACGTGTAACAGCCAAGGTTCCAGACTCACCGCAGCAACGATCGTTCTTAGCAATGGCCATGCCATCTTCTAATTGAATGAGTTCATTGACCGTCTTGAGTGGATCTTGCAGTTTCATAGGGGAATGACAAGGATCGTGATACATGTATTTGACGCCCGTGACTCCAGAGAGTTTGACACCCTTCTCTGCTAAGAATTCATGAATATCAATAATGCGGCAGCCCGGAAAGATCTGATCAAACTGATAGCCAGCCAATTGGTCATAGCAAGTTCCACATGACACCACGACGGTCTTGATATCCAGATAGTTCAAGGTATTCGCAACCCGATGAAATAAGACCCGGTTGTCCGTGATCATCTTCTCGGCTTTATCAAAATCGCCATTACCGCGTTGTGGATAACCGCAACATAAATAGCCTGGAGGCAAGACGGTTTGCACACCCACATTCCAGAGCATCGCTTGTGTTGCTAGCCCAACCTGTGAGAACAAACGCTCAGAGCCGCAACCAGGAAAATAAAAGACCGCCTCAGTGTCAGCTGAGGTTATCTTAGGATCCCGAATGATAGGCACGTAGTTTGCATCTTCGATATCCAATAAAGCACGCGCAGTCTTCTTTGGCAAATTGCCAGGCATCTTCTTATTCACAAAGAAAATCACTTGCTCTTTAATGCTGGGCTTACCTACAGTTGCTGGGGGATGTGCCGTTTGTTGTTTAGCAAACTTGCGCAGTACATCATTACCTAGGCGCTGTAACTTATAGCCCCAACCAATCATGGTCTTACGTGCCAAATGAATCGATTCAGGGCTAGTGGCATTCAAGAAGAACATGGAAGCCGCAGTACCTGGATTAAAGCGTTGCTGACCCATCTTACGCAAGAGATTGCGCATATTCATCGTCACATCGCCAAAGTCAATCTTGACCGGGCAAGGAGTCAAGCACTTATGACAAACGGTGCAATGTGCAGCAACATCATCAAACATTTCCCAATGGCGGATCGAAACACCACGACGAGTTTGTTCTTCATACAAGAAGGCTTCGATCAATAATGAGGTCGCCAAAATTTTATCGCGCGGGCTGTATAGAAGATTTGCCCGTGGCACATGTGTGGCGCACACTGGTTTGCACTTACCGCAACGTAAACAATCTTTGACGCTATCGGCAATTGCACCAATATCGCTTTGCTGCATGATGATTGACTCATGACCCATCAAACCAAAGCTTGGCGTATAAGCCATACTCAGGTCAGCATGCGGCATCAGCTTGCCTTTATTAAAACGGCCCTCAGGGTCTACGCGATTCTTATAGCTACGAAAATCTTTTAATTCAGCCTCAGTCAAGTACTCCAACTTTGTGATACCGATACCATGTTCGCCAGAAATCACGCCATCCAAAGAGCGCGCTAACTTCATGATGCGATCGACTGAGCGATGTGCATCTTGCAGCATCTCGTAGTCATCAGAGTTCACTGGAATGTTGGTGTGTACGTTACCATCCCCAGCATGCATATGAAGCGCAACAAAGACTCGCTTACGCAGTATCTTTTTATGAATCGCCTCAAGCTCATTCAGAATAGGTTCAAACGCTAAGCCACCAAAAATAATACGCAACTCAGAACGCACCTCTTCTTTCCAAGAAGCGCGCAAGCTGTAATCTTGCAGCTGCGGGAAATAGGTATCCATCTGCATGAGCCAGTCAGCCCAGCGAGTACGGACCTTTGCAATTAACTCAAGAGCCTGCTGAACGCGATCACCCAAAATTTCTGCAGTAGGAATTTCATAGTCTTCAGTACTTTTGCCTAATGGCAAAGCACTCTTTTTCAAGAACGCCTCAAGACCATCAAGAACTTGTATTTTGTTTTTGAGAGAGAGCTCAATATTGATACGATCAATACCGTCGGTATACTCGCCCATCCTTGGCAAAGGAATCACCACGTCTTCATTAATCTTAAATGCATTGGTATGACGAGCAATCGCGGCAGTGCGCGCACGATCTAACCAGAACTTTTTACGCGCCTCAGCGCTAACCGCAACAAAACCTTCACCAACCCGTAAGTTCGCCATCCGCACTACTTCGCTAGTAGCTGCAGCAACCGCTTCTTCATGATCCCCAGCGATATCACCAATCAAGACCATCTTGGGTAAGCTATTGCGCTTGGATTTTGTAGAGTAACCGACAGCCCTTAAATAACGATCATCCAAATGTTCCAAGCCAGCCAGAATTGGGCCGCCTTGCTTGCTTAAACCATCTAGATAAGCCTTAATCTCAACAATACTTGGTATCGCTTCTCGCGCTTGACCAAAAAACTCCAAGCAAACTGTGCGCATGTATTTCGGCATGCGATGCAATATCCAAGTTGCGCTAGTGATTAATCCGTCACAACCTTCTTTCTGTACACCAGGCAAACCTGATAAGAATTTATCGGTAACGTCTTTTCCTAAACCTTCTTTACGAAAACGCCTACCCTCTACTTCTAATAATTCCGTTTTCAGAACACGTTGTCCTGGCTCGCTATTACCATCAGACCAAGTTAACTGAAAGCGCACCATTGCCACATCATGGATCTTGCCAAGATTGTGTTCAAGACGCTCAACGTCTAACCAATTTCCTTGTGGATCTACCATGCGCCAGCTAGCTAAGTTATCTAAAGCAGTTCCCCAAAGCACTGCCTTCTTACCGCCTGCGTTCATGGCAATATTGCCGCCAATACAACTTGCATCAGCTGATGTAGGATCGACCGCAAAGACTAGTCCAGCATGCTCAGCAGCATCTGCTACGCGACGAGTAACAACACCAGCACCAGTAAAAATTGTTGGCACTTCATGATTTACACCTGGTAGATGCTTACTCTTGACTGCATGAATATCTTGAAGTTTCTCAGTATTAATCACTGCCGACATGGCATACAGTGGAATCGCACCGCCGGTATAGCCAGTGCCACCTCCACGCGGAATAATAGTGAGGCCCAATTCCACACAAGCTTTCACTAAGCCAGGAATTTCAGATTCGTAATCAGGCTTAAGAACAACGAGTGGAAATTCCACGCGCCAGTCAGTTGCATCCGTTACGTGTGCAGCGCGAGACATGCCATCAAAACAAATATTGTCACTGGCTGTATGACGACCTAATACTTTATGAGCACGTTTACGAATTTGCTCAACTTCTTTAAAGCCGTTCTCAAAACTTTCGATTGCACGATAAGCGGCATTTAATAAAACTTCAACTTGCTCTGCAGAGTCGCCACTATTGCGTTTTTTGACTTCGCCCAAGCGATGCCATAAAGCATCAATCAATTGTTGACGACGCTTTGAGCTATCTAATAAATCGTCCTGTAAAAATGGGTTGCGCTGAACCACCCAAATATCTCCCAGGATTTCAAACAACATGCGCGCAGAGCGGCCCGTACGACGAACACCACGTAATTCATTGAGAACGCGCCATGACTCCTCGCCCAGCAGGCGAATAACAATTTCTCGGTCAGAAAAAGAGGTGTAGTTGTAGGGAATCTCACGCAGACGGGGTGAACCCGCCTCGGCGTCCAACAACTGATTCAAAGCTAATGGGGCGTTCATAGCAACATATTTGATAAATAAGCATTTTAATTGAGCAAACCTGATAGTGGCAGGAATCGGTGAAACTTGTTGGCCGAAGGGATAAACCCTTGCAAATCTAAGGGCTTAGGAGCCATCCGTGGTACGCTCATCAGATGGCAACGAACTATTTAAAGAAAATTTTATCGGCTCGCGTCTATGACGTAGCCAGAGAAACTGAGCTCCAGCTAGCTCCAGAACTCACCAAACGTTTAGGCAACCAGGTCCTACTGAAACGGGAGGATAACCAGCCGGTTTTTTCCTTCAAACTGCGTGGCGCCTATAACAAGATGGCCCATTTACCACCTGCTGCTCTTAAACGTGGGGTCATTGCAGCCTCGGCAGGCAACCATGCTCAAGGTGTTGCTCTATCAGCAGCCAAAATGAAATGCAAGGCAGTCATCGTGATGCCGATCACCACACCCAGCGTCAAAATTGATGCTGTTAAAGCTAGGGGCGGCTCTTGGGTAGAGATCATTTTGCATGGCGAGTCTTATAGCGACGCCTTCAAATATTCAGAGGCTTTAGGTAAAAAACGAGGCCTGACTTTTGTTCATCCATTTGATGATCCTGATGTCATTGCAGGTCAGGGAACGATCGCTCAAGAAATTTTTGCTCAATATCAAGATCCGATTGATGCAGTTTTTGTAGCTATTGGTGGTGGTGGACTCATTTCAGGAATTGGTGAATATGTCAAGGCAGTGAGCCCAAAAACGAAAGTAATTGGTGTCCAGGCTTCAGATTCTGATGCGATGAATCGCTCACTTAAGGCAAACAAGCGCATTGAGATGAAAGATGTTGGCTTATTTTCGGATGGCACCGCTGTCAAATTGGTTGGCAAAGAAACATTTCGTATCTGCAAAAAAGTAGTCGACGAAATTGTGACGGTTGATACTGATGAGATCTGCGCAGCGATTAATGACGTCTTTACCGATACCCGCAGCATCCTTGAGCCTGCTGGCGCTCTAGCCATTGCTGGCATGAAGAAGTATGTTGAGAAAAAAAGAATAAAAAAGAAAACGTTGGTAGCCGTTGCTTGTGGTGCCAATATGAACTTTAGCCGTTTGCGTTTTGTTGCAGAGCGTGCAGACGTTGGCGAATTCCGCGAAGCGGTATTTGCAGTAACGATTCCTGAAGAGCGTGGCTCCTTTAAGCGTTTCTGTGAATTACTGGGCAAACGCAACGTGACAGAATTTAACTATCGTATCGGTGATCAAAGTGAGGCGCACATCTTTGTGGGCATCAGCACACAAAAATCTGGTGACAGCGAAGCTATTGCAAAACATTTCCGCAAAGCAAAGTTTGCAACGATTGATCTCACCCATGATGAGCTAGCAAAATCTCACTTACGCCATATGGTTGGCGGTCACTCTGCACTTGCTAAAGATGAATTACTTTACCGCTTTGAATTCCCAGAACGTCCTGGTGCCTTAATGAAATTCTTAACCAGCATGGCGCCCAACTGGAATATCAGTCTTTTCCACTACCGTAACCATGGTGCCGACTATGGCCGCATTTTGATAGGGATTCAGGTTCCCAAGAATGAACAGAAGAAATTTCAAAACTTCTTAACTACTCTTGGCTATCCCTATTGGGATGAAAGCAATAATCCCGCTTATCGCCTCTTCCTCAAATAAGATTAGATAGATAAGACACCCATATCCATGTCATATACGCTCACCGGAAAACTTGTCGTTGCGATTTCTTCGCGCGCCCTGTTTGATTTTGAAGAAGAGAATCGCATCTTCGAATCGACCGATGACAGTGCCTATATGAAATTACAGCTCGAGCGTCTTGGTGAGGCGGCCCAAACTGGCGTGGCATTTCCGCTTGTCAAAAAACTACTTGCATTTAATGAAGAGGGTGAACAGCGTGTTGAAGTCGTCATTCTCTCGCGCAATGATCCTGTCAGCGGCTTACGTGTCTTCCGCTCTGCAGAACACCATGGCTTACATCTAGAGCGCGGTGTATTCACAAGAGGGCGCCCACCATACCATTACTTACGTTCATTGCATGCAAACCTCTTCTTATCTGCCAATGAAGACGATGTGCGAGCTACTATTGATGCAGGCTTCCCAGCAGCACGTGTCTATCCAGAATCTAGTAAAACTGCGGAGTCGCACCCTAAAGAAATTCGAATTGCATTTGACGGAGATGCAGTACTTTTTTCCGACGAAGCCGAACAAGTGTTTCAGAAAAAAGGTTTGGAGGCCTTTGTCGACCACGAGAGTAAAAAAGTCGACATTCCACTGCCACCGGGACCATTCAAGCCTTTATTGGAGGCGCTACACAGATTGCAGCGTTCCACCAGTGAAAACGGTATGCGTATTCGTACTGCACTAGTAACTGCTCGCTCTGCACCAGCACACGAGCGCGCTATTCGCACCCTCATGGCATGGGGTATCGATGTGGATGAAGCCATGTTCTTGGGTGGCCTGTCGAAGAGCGAGTTCTTACGAGAATTTGAGCCAGACTTTTTCTTTGATGATCAAACAGGTCACTGCCAATCTGCCGCTTCTGTAGCCCCAACAGGCCATGTTGTCTCGGGCGTATCCAATAAACCAAAAAGTCAGTAAGGCTGTAAGCTTTCTCAATGGCAACAATAGCTCTCGGACAATCAACGCAATACCCAGATCAATATGATCCGGGTTTGCTATTTCCCATACTAAGAACTGAGAACCGCAAAAAACTCGGTCTCAAAGAAGGTCAAGCATTGCCTTTTGTAGGTATTGATATTTGGAATGCGTTTGAGCTGAGTTGGCTCAACCAAAAAGGTAAGCCACAAATTGCACTGGCAGAATTTCAAATTCCTGCAGACTCTCCAAACATGATTGAGTCCAAATCTTTCAAGCTCTATCTCAACAGCCTGAACAGCGCCCGCTTTGAAGATGAGCGTGCCGTAAAAGAACGGCTCATCACTGATTTATCTGCAGTCGCTGGCAGCAAAATCACCGCTCGCATCAACTCAGCAGAGCTCATTAGTAAAAAAGGAATGCAAGAGATGGGCGGTATTTTGATGGATCGCCTCGATATTGAAGTAGACCCAAGCCTACCTGCAGACCCAAGCCTACTTGAAGTAAATGAGTCATTTGGCCCAATCGAGCAATGCCTAGTCTCGCATCTCCTGAAGTCAAACTGCCCCGTTACCGGTCAACCCGATTGGGCGAGTGTGCAGATTCGCTATCAAGGACGCCCCATCCTGGAAGAAGGTTTATTGCGCTACCTCATTGGCTTTAGACAGCTTGGCGAATTTCATGAACATTGTGTAGAAACCATCTTTATGGATATCAAGCGCCAATGTAAACCTGAAAAACTTTCTGTATATGCTCGTTACACAAGACGTGGCGGCTTAGATATCAACCCTTTCCGCACGGATCACAATTCATCCTGGCCAGAGAATATTCGGCATGCAAGGCAGTAAGTAATGCAATCTATAGGCAAATAAAAACCCCTTGTAGGAAATCCTAGAAGGGGTTTTTGCTATTACCGGAATTGCTTAGAACGGAATATCGTCATCCATTGCACCGAGTGATGCAGCGTTTGAGGCTGCCGGCGTAGACTGCTCAGCCGTCTTTGAGCGACTATAGCTCTCGCCACCATCACCACTTCCGCCTACTGGCTTGCCACCAAGCATTTGCATAGTTTCTGCAACGATCTCGGTGGAATACTTTTCTTGCCCACTAGCATCCGTCCATTTACGTGTACGTAAACGGCCTTCACAATAAACCTGGGAACCTTTTTTAAGGTACTGACCAGCAATCTCTGCAAGCTTGCCAAAGAATGCAACGCGGTGCCATTCTGTGGTTTCTTTCATCTCGCCAGTTTGTTTGTCTTTGTAGCGATCAGATGTTGCTACTGAAATATTAGTAACTGCGTCGCCGCTTGGCATGTAACGCGTTTCCGGATCACGTCCTACGTTACCTACGATGATGACTTTATTTACCGAAGCCATGTTGTCTCCCGAAGAAAATTACTACTGTTAGTACTACTAAAAATGAACTGCTTGCTTGTATTCAATCTATTTAGCTGCGGCTATGTCTTTTGATTCTGTTGCTCTTGTTGGCATTTCACCCATCGACCAAGCAATTATAAGCCAGCCAACTAGCATGGCTGCACCTACTGCAAAGACCGATGCATTGCCATGGCTATCCATTAAATACCCCCCTAACAATGCACCAGAAAAGAGGCCAATAGATTGCGTGGTGTTGTAAACACCCAAAGCCGTTCCCTTTGATTCTTTTGCATAACGAGTAACTAATGATGGTTGCAGAGCTTCTAATAAATTAAAGCCGATGAAATAAATCAGTAGTGCCACTGTAATAAGGCTCACAGTTACAGCTTGAGTAAAAATGATTTGAGCAATCACTAACAGAATGATGGCGATCAATAGTACAAGTCGTATACGCTGTTTTTTCTCGCCGTAAATTAATAGCGGAACCATAAATACAAAAGAGAGCAAAACAACTGAGAGATAAATTTGCCAATGTGAGGCAAGTGGAAACCCAGCCTGCTCTAATAAACGTGGCACCACTAAGAACATGGCTACTTGGGTAGCATTTAATACAAATACTCCTAAGTTGAGACGCATGAGCTCTGGGCGCAGAAACACAACTTTGAGTGAGTCTTGTTGCGCCAGGACTTCAGGTTTGTTATCCGGCAATACAAAATACGCTACTGCCATCGCTACTGCACCTAGGATTGCTAAAACCACAAACATCCCACTTAAGCTAATCGTACGATAAAGGGGAGCAGCAACTACTAATGAAATAGCAAATGAGAGAGAAATACTGGCGCCGACTATAGCCATAGCTTGACTGCGCACCTGCTCTCGAGTCAGATCGGCAACCCAAGCAGAAACAGCCGCAGAAATTGCGCCAGCGCCCATGATCCCCCTTCCAATCGAGATCCAAAGCAAATCATCCTTGGTGGCACAAATTAATGCCCCAGCAACAAACAAGGACAGCCCCCATAAAACGACTGCTTTTCGACCGATTCGATCGGAAAGTCTGCCTAAGGGAATATGGAAACAAGCCTGGACAATATTAAAAATTCCTAGTGCCAGCCCTATCAAGAAGGCTTGGTCGCCCCCAGGCAGGTCCTTGGCATGAATGCTAAAGACGGGCAAAAGCAGAAACAGGCCCAGCATACGAAGGCCAAAGATGCCTGCTAAGGCCAGAGTGGAGCGAAGTTCAGAAGGATTCATGGGAAAGCGCTATATTAACAAGTTACGCTAAAAAATCATGAATAACGAAATCAAGATCCGCGGTGCCCGCACCCACAACCTCAAAAACATCAATCTAGACATCCCTAGAGAGAAACTCGTTGTCCTTACTGGATTATCCGGCTCAGGCAAAAGTTCGCTCGCTTTTGACACTTTGTATGCGGAAGGTCAACGCCGCTATGTTGAGTCTCTTTCTGCCTATGCACGCCAGTTTTTGCAACTCATGGAAAAACCAGACGTCGACACCATCGAAGGTCTTTCACCAGCTATTTCGATTGAGCAAAAAGCCACTAGTCACAATCCACGCTCCACTGTCGGCACAGTTACTGAAATTCATGACTACTTGCGTTTGTTATTTGCGCGTGCTGGAACACCACATTGCCCTGATCACGATCTTCCATTGGAAGCACAAAGTGTTTCCCAAATGGTCGATACCGTACTCTCGTTACCAGAAGATACAAAGTTAATGATTCTGGCTCCCGTAGTCAGTGAGCGTAAAGGTGAGTTTGTTGATCTCTTCCAAGACTTGCAAGCACAAGGCTTTGTCCGCTTTCGGGTGCGCTCTGGTGGTGGTACAGCGAATGCCGCCAAAGCAGAAATCTTTGAAGTAGATCAATTACCTGAACTAAAGAAAAACGATAAGCACTCTATCGAGGTTGTAGTTGATCGCATCAAGGTACGTCCTGATATTCAACAACGCCTGGCAGAATCTTTTGAGACGGCTCTTCGCTTGGCGGATGGTAAAGCCATGATCGTAGATATGGATAGCGGCAAAGAGATGATTTTCTCAAGTAAGTTTGCTTGCCCAATTTGCTCTTACTCTCTCCAAGAATTGGAGCCACGACTTTTTTCCTTTAATAACCCAATGGGTGCATGCCCATCCTGCGATGGTCTTGGTCATCAGTCATTCTTTGATCCAAAGCGTATCGTTGCTCACCCGGATTTATCGCTAGCCTCTGGTGCAATTAAAGGCTGGGATCGCCGTAATCAGTTTTATTTCAAACTACTGCAGACCCTAGCTAAGCATGGTGGCTTCGATGTAGAGAAGCCTTTTGAGACGCTCTCTAAGAAACAACAAGATCTCATTATGCTGGGATCAGGTGATGTCACTATTCCATTTGAATACATCAACGAGCGCGGCAAAAATTCAATTCGTGAGCATGCCTTCGAAGGCATCGTTGCCAATTTTGAAAGACGCTATCGCGAAACTGATTCAATGACTGTACGAGAAGAATTGGCGCGCTACCAAAACGTGCAAACTTGTCCAGAATGCAATGGTAGCCGTTTACGCAAAGAAGCGCGCTTTGTAAAGGTGGGCGATCATAAGCAATCACGCGCTATTTATGAAATCAGCGCATTGCCTCTCAAAGAAGCGAAAGAGTACTTCGAAGCTCTTGAGCTTAAAGGTGCAAAACGAGAAATTGCCGATAAGATTGTTAAAGAAATCAGTGCCCGTCTACGCTTCTTAAATGACGTTGGCTTAGATTACCTCTCACTCGAGCGCAGTGCTGATACTCTCTCTGGCGGAGAAGCTCAACGTATTCGTCTTGCCAGCCAAATTGGCTCTGGTTTAACCGGTGTGATGTACGTTCTCGATGAGCCATCAATTGGCTTACATCAGCGCGATAACGATCGCCTGATTGGCACCCTCAAACATTTACGTGACTTGGGTAATAGCGTTTTAGTAGTTGAACATGATGAAGACATGATTCGCGCTTCTGACTGGGTGATCGATATCGGCCCAGGTGCTGGTGTTCATGGTGGCGAGATTGTTGCGCAAGGTACTCCAGCAGAAGTAGAGGCCAACCCAAAATCCTTAACAGGCGCTTATCTAGCTGGTCGCGAAGCGATTGCTGTACCAGAAAATCGCATTCCAGTGAATGATCGTTTTCTGGAAATCATTGGTGCTCGTGGCAACAACTTGCAATCAGTGCACGCTAAGATTCCGGTGGGTCTCTTAACTTGTGTCACCGGTGTATCAGGCTCGGGTAAGTCAACTTTGATCAATGACACCTTACATCATGCAGTGGCTCAGCATCTTTATGGTTCAAATGCAGAGCCTGCAGCACATGATTCCATGAAGGGTTTAGAGCACTTTGACAAAGTGATTAGCGTTGACCAGTCGCCAATTGGAAGAACGCCACGCTCTAACCCTGCAACCTATACCGGCCTCTTTACGCCAATTCGCGAACTCTTTGCAGGCGTTCCTGCATCACGTGAACGGGGCTATGAAGCGGGTCGCTTCTCCTTTAACGTCAAAGGTGGTCGTTGCGATTCTTGCGAAGGTGATGGCGTTCTCAAAGTAGAAATGCACTTCTTGCCAGACGTTTATGTACCTTGCGATGTTTGTCATGGCAAGCGTTACAACCGCGAGACTTTAGATATTCGCTACAAAGGTAAGAATATTCATGAAGTGCTCTCGATGACTATCGAGCAAGCCCATGCATTCTTTGAAGCGGTTCCAGTTGTGAAACGCAAACTCAAAACACTGCTTGATGTTGGTTTGGGTTATGTGAAGCTGGGCCAAAGCGCTACGACCCTATCAGGCGGTGAAGCGCAACGCGTCAAGCTGTCGCTTGAATTATCTAAACGCGATACCGGTAGAACACTTTATATATTGGATGAACCCACAACCGGTTTGCATTTCCACGACATTCAGCTTTTACTTACTGTGATTCAGACGCTTAAGAAACAAGGCAATACCATTGTCATCATCGAACACAATCTCGATGTGATTAAGACGGCAGACTGGATTATTGACTTGGGGCCTAAAGGTGGCGCTGGCGGTGGAGAAATTATTGCCACCGGAACACCCGAGGATGTGGCTCAGAATAAAGCGAGTTTTACTGGTTACTACTTAGCACCTTTACTTACTCGCAAGCCTGTTGTTAGCAAGAAGAAAAAATAAAGGTCGTAATCAAAGTATTGAGTCTCAGAGTAATTTAGCGTCGGCCAGTTCAATCGCCTCTGAATTGCCTGAGACCACCAAAATGTCGTTTGCTTGTAGTTGCAAATAGGGGCTAAGAGGAAGCTTGACGTAATCTGCATTGCGCTCTTTACGTCTTACCGCCTGGATACTAACTCCCTCGTCCTCCAGATGGAGTTCTCCCAAGGTTTTACCAACTCCTTGAGAGTGCGGCAATAAAGTGATCGAGTGCAAACGCCAGGATTCGTTAGAACCAAAGTCATCGTCTGCGCCCCCCCGGAAATAACCCCGTAATAGGCTATAGCGCTCTTCACGGGCAGTAGTGATTCGTCTCACTACCTTGCGCATGGGCACACCCATGATGAGTAGCACGTGAGAAGCAATCATCAGGCTACCCTCAATGAGCTCGGGCACTACTTCTGTTGCTCCAGCAGCTTGGAGCTTACTGATGTCAGCATCATCCTTAGTACGCACTAGCACCGTCATGCCTGGACGTAAATGTTCCACTTGATACAGCACTCTTAAACTTGCTGGAGTATCAGCATAAGTAATCACCACCGTCTTTGCCCTAGCAAGCCCTGCAGCAACTAAATAGTTTTCTCGACTGGCATCGCCATAAACGACGTTATCACCAGCTGCTGCAGCCTCTTTAACGCGATCAGGATCTAAATCCAAAGCAATATAGGGAATCTTTTCTTGATCAAGCATCCGCGCTAAGCTTTGACCTGATCGACCAAAGCCGCAAATGATCACATGATTCTCATTGCGAACACTTTTTGCGGCAACTCGTGTCAATGCTAATGATTGCAATAGCCACTCATTACTCGAGAAGCGCATTGCAATACGATCGCTGTATTCAATCAAGAAGGGGGCGCCAAACATTGACAGCAGCATTGCAGCTAGCACGGCTTGGCTTAAAACAGGATCAATTAAATCTAGGCCATCAATTTGGGTCAGCAAAACGAAACCGAATTCACCGGCCTGAGCAAGGCACAAACCAGTTCGAATAGAAATACCTGGGCTAGAGCCAAAGACCCGCGAGAGCAAGGTAATCAGGCCAAACTTAAAAACCAGTGGGCCCAGTAAAAGCGTCAAAACTAGGGGCCACTGCTCACGTATCACATTGAAGTCGAGCAGCATGCCAATAGTAATGAAGAAGAGCCCGAGCAAAACATCGCGAAACGGTTTGACATCCTCTTCCACCTGATGACGATAGGGTGTCTCAGCGATCAACATGCCTGCTAAAAATGCTCCGAGCGCGAGGGATAATCCAAAATATTCAGTCAATCCTGCCATGCCCAAAACAATGAGCAAAAGGTTCAACATGAATAGCTCTTGGGAACGTAAGTTGGCAACTAACTTAAACCAATGACTCATGAGCGATTGGCCGATGAAGAAAATCAGAACCAAAGCAACCGTTAACTTGATCGAGGCAGCAGTTAATGCAACAAGAAGGTCTGTTGGATTTTTGCCAATTGAGGGCAACAAAATCAAAAGAAACACCACCGCTAGATCTTGGAATAACAAAATACCGACTACATTGCGCCCGTGTTCAGTTTCTAATTCAGAACGATCCGAAATAAGCTTAGTGACAATTGCCGTAGAAGACATTGCCAGCGCACCACCTAAAGCAATTGCTGCATGCCAAGAAATGGGATAAATCCAATTCATCAAGAGACTGGCTGGCACCGCTAAGAGCATCGTCAAAATGACCTGGCTACCCCCAAGCCCAAATACGATGGTGCGCATTGCCCGTAACTTATGTAGATTAAATTCCAAGCCAATGGAGAACATTAAGAAGACCACCCCAAACTCCGCCAAATACTTCACGGTGGCCGAATCATTTGCTAGGCCCAGTGCGTTTGGTCCAATTAACACGCCAATCGCCAAATAGCCCAAAATGGGGGGTAAGCCAAAATAGCGGAAAATAACCACTCCGGCCACACCAGCGGCCAAGAGAATGAGAGTTAATTGAAGGACTGACGGCATATACTTACTCGATGATAGCTAAGACTCGTGAACGAACCCTAAAGCTTGCGCGCGACACCCTCACTATTGAGGCTGCTGCACTGCAAACCATGCGTGACCGCCTCGAAGGGGTCAATGCAGATGCTCTCGTACTTGCGGTGGAACTACTGCATGCCTGCAAAGGCAGAATTGTGGTTTCAGGTATCGGCAAGTCTGGTCATATTGCCCGCAAAATTGCTGCTACTTTTGCCTCCACTGGATCTCCGGCATTTTTTGTACACCCTGCAGAAGCTAGTCATGGTGACTTGGGCATGGTTACGCGAGATGACGTGTTTGTTGCCCTATCAAACTCTGGCGAAACCGATGAACTCTTAACCATCGTTCCTATTGTGAAACGTACCGGTGCAAAACTGATTGCATTGACTGGCGCACCAAGCTCTTCGCTTGCAAAACTTGCTGACGCCCATCTTGATACCAGCGTTGAGAAAGAAGCTTGCCCACTTAACCTCGCGCCAACGACAAGCACTACTGCTGCACTAGCAATGGGCGATGCATTAGCAGTTGCCTTGCTCGATGCTAGAGGATTCGAAGCGGAGGACTTCATCCGCTCTCATCCAGGCGGCAGACTGGGCCGTAAACAATTAATGCATGTTAGTGAAGTCATGCGTAGTTTGGATGACACACCCAAAATTTCCATTGACGCTCCATTACAAGCAGCGTTATTGGAGATGACTGCCAAGCGCATGGGTATGGTCGTGACTTTAGACAAAGATCAAAAAGTGCATGGCATCTTGACCGATGGTGACTTACGTCGCCTACTAGAGAAAAGCAGCAATCTTGAGGGCATCACACTTAAAAATGCCACCACTGCAAATCCGCGCACTATCCCCCCAGAGCTACTCGCTGAAGAAGCGATTGAGATGATGGAGAAACACCGTATCAATCATTTGGTAGTAACCGATAGTGCAGGTCAACTCTTAGGCGCACTCAATCTGCATGACCTCTTTGCTGCCAAAGTCATTTAATTAAGCACCTTATTTCAACTGCACTTTCATGCCTACTGCTTTCAATACCCATAACACTAATCCCCTAGCCCAATATCCTCAAGCTTGGGAGCGTGCGGGTAAGGTGAAGTTACTGGTCTTAGATGTTGATGGTGTTTTAACCGATGGCAAAGTATGGATTGGTGCCGATGGCAAGGAATCTTTAAAAGCATTTGATATTCAAGATGGTCTGGGCATCAAACTTCTAGAGCAATGCGGCATCCCCACAGCCATTATTACTGGCCGAAATTCCAAAATGGTTTTAGCGCGTTGCGAAGAGCTTGGCATTAAGCATGTCCACATGGGCGTAGAAAATAAGGCGCTGGCCCTAGAGCAAGTGATTAAATCACAAGGACTGTCTCCTGCTGACTGTGCTGTCATGGGTGATGACTGGCCGGATCTCCAGATGATGAAAAATGCTGGCTTCAAAATTTGCCCCGCACAAGCACATACGGCAGTCAAAGAATTTGTTCACTTTATTACTCCCCAAAGTGGCGGCAATAGCGCAGTGAGAGAAGTCTGTGATCTCATCCTCAAGGCACAAAATCGCTATGAGGAATTGCTTAATAAGGCTCGCAGCTAAGTAATGCCATTGAGTTCTCAACGAATCAAGCTGGGTATTGGGCGTCTAATTTTACGCCTGATGCCTTTGATTCTGATGGGTATTTTTACGCTTGTCACTTTTTGGCTTGTACAGAAAAACACTCCCCCAGAAAAATCGCTACTAGAGCGTGTGCGCCTTCATGAGCCTGACTACATTATTAAAGAAGGTGCTCTTTCTGCATTAAATGAGCAAGGCAATACTAAATACCGAGTGCTTGGCAAGAAAGTAACGCACTACGATGATGACGCATCGATTGATATTGAAACTCCAAGAATTCGTCTCTTTAAAGATGGTAAAGCGCCAGTTACCGTAAAGTCAGATACCGGACACTTAGATGGTGACCTGACAATTTTGGATTTAATTGATAACGCCTCTATCTTCCGCCCTGCGCAAGCTGCAAGTGCGACAGAGCCTGCTACCTTGAGAATGCTGGCAACCTCCAGCTATTTCAAAGTACTCATTAACGACGATATTATTCAAACTGACCGACCTATTACGCTTGAACAAGGCATGTCCATCATGCAGTCTACGGATGGCGGGGTATTTAATAATATCGAACAAAGCATGGTGCTCACTGGTCAAGTGAAAGGCCGCATTGAAGTTGCTCCACGTAGAGCCCAGTAAAATCATGCAGATGAAAACTTTTGCATTCTGTCTAACAATATTCAGCACCATTGCAAATTTTGCTTATGCTGAAAAAGCAGATCAAGATAAACCCCTGATTCTTGAGGCTGAAAAAGTCTCCGTAAATGATGTCAAGCAGATCTACGATCTGAATGGTCAAGTATTACTCATTAAAGGTAGCATCATCGTCACTGGCCAAGATGGTCATCTGCAAGTCGATTCTGAAGGTTATGAATTTGTGGATGTCAAAGGCGAGCCTGATAAAACAGCGAGTTTTAGACAACGACGTGAAGGCCGTGCTGAAGAATTTATGCAAGGAAACGGCTCGCAAGTTATTTATGATGCCAAAAGAGAATTGTTAACCCTGACTGGCGATGCCAGCCTAAAACGCTTGCTAGATATGCAAATGCTTGACAAGTTAAATGGCTGGAAAATTGAATACGATGATGTAAAGCAGTACTATCGAGTTATACCTCCACAAAATGCAAAACCGGACGACCTGCCTTTGGCTAGAGCAATCCTTTCACCAAGACGAAAAGCCACACTAGAGAAATGACAACGGATTTAGCTCAACCGAATAAGCCAGTAACACTGAGTGCGCAGCACTTACAAAAGCGTTATGGTTCTCGAACTGTTGTACGCGACGTATCCGTACAAGTTGAAAGTGGCGAAGTAGTTGGCTTGCTTGGTCCTAATGGTGCCGGTAAAACGACTTCGTTCTACATGATTGTTGGCCTTGTGCCACTTGATGGCGGCAGCATTATTCTCGACGGCGCCGATATTACCCATTTATCGATTCATGAACGTGCTCGGATGGGTCTGTCTTACTTACCTCAAGAGGCTTCAGTCTTCAGAAAATTGAATGTCGCAGAAAATATTCAAGCAGTATTAGAGCTACAAGTACAAGGCGGAAAACCGCTTAGTAAGGCGGAGATTGCCGATCGACTAGATGAGCTTCTAGGTGAACTCCAAATTGGCCATCTTCGCAATAACCCAGCCCTATCGCTTTCAGGCGGTGAGCGACGCCGTGTAGAGATTGCTAGGGCCTTAGCCTCGCATCCTAAATTTATCTTGCTGGACGAACCTTTTGCCGGCGTAGACCCTATTGCTGTTGGGGAAATTCAGCGAATTGTGCGTTTTCTACGTGACCGCCAGATCGGCGTTCTGATCACCGACCATAACGTCCGTGAAACCCTAGGTATTTGTGACCATGCCTACATCATTAGCGAGGGTAGCGTTCTGGCGGAAGGCAAACCTGATCAAATCATCCAAAACGACGCTGTTCGCAGAGTTTACTTAGGCGAAAACTTCCGGATGTAAGCTGGGCGGCCCTCCCCGGCCAACTAAGGAATAAAAATGGTTTTCCCTCTTGGTTTTCGGCAAATTCGCTGATACGCTGGAGGTTCATGAAGTTCCTTTCCAAAAATACTGCTCAAACGATTTCAGGGGCTTGCTGCGCACCCCATGCATCAGCATGCGCACGCATATATTGAAGGAGATGCTAATGAATTTGAAAATTAATAGCCGTCATATTGAAGTTACCCCTGCGATGCGGGCGCACCTTGAAGCGGGTATGGCAAAAATTCGTAAGCACTTTGACCATGTTATTGATGCTTCTGCCTTTTTTGTGGTGGATAACGCTAAAGAAAAAGAGCTCCGTCAGAGTGCTGAGATTACTATTCATCTCAAAGGTAAGGAATTATTTGCCGAAGCCCACAATGCAGATCTTTACCACGCCATGGATGCGGTAGTCGACAAGCTTGAACGCCAAGTCGTGAAACATAAAGAAAAGATCCAAGATCATCATCACGACAAGCGATTTGAGTAATTCCTAGCGTAGGGACACCTATAATCAACTCTTATGAATGCCCTGACCCATCTTTTCACCTCTGACTGCATTGCATTAAATAGCCCAGCCAAAAGCCGAGCAGATGCATTTGCAGCAGCAGGTGCATTGTTTGCACAACAAATTGGTCTTGATGCAAGTGCTGTTGTCGAATTTCTCATTGCGCGTGAAGATTTAGGATCTACTGCTCTTGGTGCTGGAGTTGCGATTCCTCATGGTCGCGTTAAAGGCCTTAAACAGCCTGCCGCTGCTTTTATAAAATTAAAAGATCCCATTGAATTTGCTGCCCCTGATGGTGAACTAGTATCCATTCTGATATTTTTACTGGTTCCCGAAAAAGCAACTCAACAGCATTTAGAAATTCTGTCTTCTATTGCCCAACTTTTATCTGACCCAGATGCGCGTCAATTTCTTGAAACTGCAAATGATCCTGTCAAAGTTCGTGAGCTCTTGCAGCAATGGGGCGCTAAATGATGCAACCTCTGCTCCTAGAAGGTATTACTGCCCAACAGATCTTTGATGACAACATTTCTGATCTGAAACTTTCTTGGATTGGTGGACTTGAAGGCGCTGATCGCACCTTCCCACCCGAAGCAGTAAAAGCAGCCGCGGCTAGTTCTGATTTGGTAGGTCACTTAAACCTCATCCACCCAAGCCGTATTCAAATTTTTGGCGAGCAAGAAGTTGCCTATCATGCAGCACTCGATGCCGAACAAAAACAAGAACAAATTGCCAATCTGATTTCTAAGACGCCACCATGCGTAATTGTTGCTGATGGCAAGCCTGCAGATGTAGACCTACAGCTGTTCTGTCAACGCTCCTCGACACCGCTGTTTACTACCACCACCTCTGCTGCAGAGGTGATTGATCATTTACGCACCTACTTAACTAAAATTGGCGCCCCTCAAATCACGATGCACGGGGTATTTATGGATATCCTAGGATTAGGTGTTTTGATTACTGGTGAATCAGGTCTTGGTAAAAGTGAATTAGGTCTTGAGTTGATCTCGCGCGGTCATGGTTTAGTTGCTGATGATGCGGTCGACTTTGCGCGCCTTGGTCCAGACTACATTGAAGGTCGTTGCCCGATCATCTTGCGTAACTTACTTGAGGTACGCGGCCTAGGCTTACTGGATATCCGCACCATTTTTGGTGAAACCGCTGTCCGTCGTAAATTAAAACTACGCTTGATCGTTCAGTTGGTTCGTAGAAACGATGGCGAGTTTGAACGACTACCACTTGAAGCCCAACATATTGATGTTTTGGGTGTTCCCATTCGGACCGTCAAGATTCAAGTAGCTGCTGGTCGTAACTTAGCAGTTCTTGTAGAAGCCGCAGTTCGCAATACGATTTTGCAACTTCGTGGCATCGACACACTCAAAGAATTCATTGAACGCCAACGCGCGCAAATGAATACAGAGGCAGAATCCATCAAAACCCAAGGGCGCTTGCTTTAAATTATGCAAATCAATCTGATTACCGGAATCTCAGGCTCAGGTAAATCAGTTGCCCTCAGGGCCTTTGAAGATGCGGGCTACGACTGCGTAGATAACTTACCCGTCTCCCTTTTGGAAGACCTCATTAGCACTCTTGAAAAAGAAAAGAGTGAGCGGGTAGCAGTGGCAATAGATGCACGTCGCGGTCAATCGATTGTAGATCTTCCATCCATCCTGGAAAACCTGCGTAAAAATCATCAGGTACGTATTGTTTTTCTCAATGCTGATACCAATACTTTGATACAGCGCTTTTCAGAAACGCGACGACGCCATCCTTTATCTGGCAATGCTAATCAATCACAATCTGCCACCTTGATTGAGGCAATTAATAAAGAACGAAATTTACTTGAGCCCTTACGTGCGCAAGCACACAGCATTGACACTAGTAACTTACCTGCCCATGCCCTGCGATCCTGGATACAGGATCTCCTCAAAGATAAGCCCCTTGGACTCACCGTAGTCTTTGAATCTTTTGGCTTTAAGAAGGGTGTTCCCAGTGAAGCTGATTTAGTTTTTGATGTGCGCTGTCTTCCCAACCCCCATTACGACAAAGTCTTGAGACCCTTAAGCGGTAATGACAAACCCGTCAAAGAATTTTTAGAAAAAATTCCTGAGGTGGTTAGCATGGAAGGTGACATCATCCAATTCATTGAGAAATGGTTGCCCCATTACATTGCTGATGGTCGTAGCTATTTAACAGTAGCCATTGGCTGTACGGGTGGTCAACACCGATCGGTATATCTCGTCAACAGAATCAGTGAACACTTTCGCGCCCAAAAAGATTTAATTGCGCTGCAACTTAATTTTTTAGATCGTCACCGCGAGCTTGATTCAATTCTTGCAGCAAAATCTTAATCGGCTGCGGTAAACCAAGGCGCCCCAATTGATTGAGGGGCACCCACTTTAAGTTTTCACTCAAAGCATCGACATTCTTAGAAGACTGCACTTCCCAAATCTGGATCCACAAGCGACGATGAGTAAATACATGCTTGATTTGCTCGCCCTGCCTTGGGCCTTTGCAAGATTTCATCAACTGTGCAAGCTGAATTTCTGGCAAAGTGGTTTCAAGCAAGGTTTTTAAGTCTGGTGTCAGCTGTTTTATCCCTAAGGCTTTTAGTCTCCAGGGTGATTCTGGCAAGGACCATAGACCTCCCCAGATTGCCTTGCTGGGGCGTTTTTGTAAAAGTATGGAGTTGCCTGATCGAATTAAGACCATATCGCAATTAAATTCGGGAGACTTCACTTTAACCACTTTTTGAGGAAGTACAAGTACCTGATCGCTTAAGTTGGCCTGACAGTCTTTTACAAAAGGGCATTTCCTCTCACTTCCCAGACAAGCAGGCTTGCGAGCTGTACACCAAGTTGCGCCAAAGTCCATTAAGGCCTGCGTATAGACCGGCATGTCCTCTGGCTTAGTTGGTAATAAATTTTCCGCCAAGACCCAAAGTTGATCATTGACTGCTTTATCTTGAATTGCGCCTTCAATAGCAAATAATCGCGCCAAAATTCTTTTGACATTGGCATCCAAAATGGGGGCTCGCTCATGAAAAGCAAAGGCTGCAATTGCGCCTGCGGTTGATCTCCCTATCCCTTTGAGCTGCTCAAGCAGTAATGGATCACTCGGAAACTTTCCAGAAAAATCATGCATCACCTGTTGCGCACAAGCATGTAAATTCCTAGCTCGCGAGTAGTAACCTAAACCAGCCCACTCAGCCAAAACTTCATCAATATGGGCAGCTGCTAATTTTTTCACTGTAGGAAAGCGCTTCATAAAACGGGGGTAACGCTCTAACACTGTCGCCACCTGAGTTTGCTGTAGCATCACCTCTGAAACCCATACCGCATAGGGATCACGATTATTTTGCCAAGGTAGACCAGAGCGGCCACTGACCTGATGCCAAGCAATCAGCTTCTGAGAAAAAGAGCTTATTAACGTTTTTGACATTGAGGACAAAAATAAGTGGAGCGCTGCCCCTGTACGATTTGTGCAATCGGCGTTTTACAAACTTTGCAGGGCTGGCCTTTACGGTCATACACTTTTGTTTGCATCATGAAATATCCAGGATCGCCATCACTATTGACGAAATCTTTTAAGCTACTTCCACCGGCGGCAATTGCTTTTTTAAGGATGCGCCTTACCGCGTTTGCGAGGCGAGCACACTGAGGGTGCGTTAATTTACCTGCAGCCTTCACCGGATGAATACCTGCCTCAAACAAACTTTCTGAACAATAAATATTACCCACGCCCACTACTGCTTGGCCAGCCAATAAGAATTGTTTTACTGCAACACTGCGCTTGCGAGATGTCCGATACAGAATCTCTCCTCCAAGATCGCCAGCAAATTCATCTGAAAAAGGTTCGACACCCAACTTCTGTAACAGTGCATTTTTTTCAATAGGTCCCTGATTTTTGGGATGCCACAGCACTGCACCGAATTTTCTGGGGTCGTGCAAACGCAAACTCAACTTACCAAATTCCACAGTCACGCGATCGTGGGTCTTCAATACATCGGAGCCAGGTAGGATGCGTAGGGTGCCAGTCATGCCCAAATGAATGAGTAAGTGCCCGGTATCCATTTCAAAAAGAAGATACTTTCCACGTCTTTGAATTGAATGCACCTTTTGCCCAGGGAGTAACTTTGCTAGGCTGGCAGGCACAGGCCAGCGCAAACGCCCATCAATTACTTTGACGGCGCTGACCTTGCGCCCCTCAATATGAGGGGCAATTCCTAATTTGGTGACTTCTACCTCTGGAAGTTCTGGCATAAATGGATTGTAGATTCGCAGATTAGAATGTGCTTATGAGCAAATACACGCTAAAGCCCCTTTTTCAGAGCTTATTCCTGGCAGCACTGATTAGTGGGGCTTTGACCACCCAGGCACATGCCCAAGTAAACGGCAAGCAAACTGGTGAAGCGATTTTTGAAGTGCTGGCCTCTGAAATCGCTCTGCAACGTGGTGAAGCGGGCTTAGCCTTCAATACTTACCTTGAAATGGCGGGTCAATATCAAGATCCACGTCTGGCCCAAAGAGCCATGGAAATTGCCATTGCCGGCGGAGCACCAGATCTTGCCCTACAGGCAGCCCAAGTTTGGGATAAGCTCTCACCAGCCACGGAAACCAAGCCGAAAGAAGTGCTGGTAACACTATTGGTGCTGAGTAATCGCTGGAACGATGCAGTCAAACCTGCTATCGCTTTACTTAGCAGACAAAATGCTACTCAACAAGAAAATACCTTAATGCAGTTGCAATCACTATTAGCTAAGGCATCTGATGAATCAACTGCCTTGCGTGCCTTCTACGAAATTGCATCAAGCGCCAAGCCAGCACCAAAAGATCCAGCCCTCATGTATACCTATGCCCTATCTGCTGAAAAAGTGGGGCGACTAGACGTGATGGAAAAAACTTTGCGAGATCTTTTACGCAAAAGCCCAAACGATGTGAATGCTTTAAATGCATTGGGCTACTCTTTAGCTGATCGTAATTTGAAATTAACAGAGGCCTATAGCTTAATCAACAAAGCGCATCAACTATCTCCAAAGGATGGTTTCATTCTCGATAGTCTTGGCTGGGTGAACTTTCGTCTTGGCAAAAATGCAGTGGCCTTAGAGCAACTACAGCAAGCTTTCAATATGAAACCTGAAGCAGATATCGCTGCACACACAGGAGAAGTATTGTGGGCCATGAATCGCCCTGCTGAAGCTGAAGAGATGTGGCGCCAAGGCCAAAAATTAGACGCTAATAATCCCACCCTCAAAGAAACCCTGAAGCGCTTAAAACCTGACTGGTCGCCAGCTGATCAATCCCAAAAAGGCTCATGGGATGGTCGCTTTGCCGTGAAAGTCACCGGCTTAACTGATAGCCAAAATCAAGGCGGCTCAGGTGGCTTCACCTTAACGCAAGAAGCACTAAAAGATATTTTAGAAATTCGTAATCCGGTTGGCGGCTCGATTGCAAAAATTACTATTACTCCTGGAGAGGCTACGCTTGAGCGTGATGGTCAAGTTATTACTGCTATTGATGCCGATACATTAGTACAAAATACCTTGGGATTGCCCCTGCCTGCGCGCGGTCTATCAGATTGGTTACGCGGACAAATAAGACCGGGTAGTAATGCTAGCGTCGAAAGAAATGCGCAAGGTCAGGTTACCAATATCAACCAAGATGGTTGGAACCTGGTTTACAGCTGGAGTAATAGCAACCGCTTAAACAAGTTGACGATGACTCGCAGCTCGAATATTGGATCTATTGATATTCGTTTGGTATTTGATCAGCCGAATGAGTAAAAATTCATTGGTGCTACGCGCACCAGCCAAGCTCAATCTATTCCTTCATATTGTTGGAAGACGTCCCGATGGGTATCACCTATTGCAATCGGTTTTTCAATTGATTGATTGGTGCGACACCATCACACTAAAAAAAATTTCAGAAAATACCATTCATCGTATTGATCCAATACCTGGTGTTTTGCCTGATCAAGATTTAGTAGTGCGCGCTGCCAAATTGTTGAAAGAGTTTTGTCAAGTTGAGGGCGGGGTAGAAATTGCTCTCAAAAAAGAAATTCCGATGGGCGCAGGTTTAGGGGGCGGATCTTCAGATGCGGCTGCCACCCTCATTGGTCTCAATACCTTATGGGATCTCAAGCTTGATCAAAAAGCCTTATGCACCTTGGGCCTCAAACTTGGGGCTGACGTCCCCTTTTTCATCTTTGGAAAAAATGCTTTTGTTGAGGGTATCGGCGAGAAAATCCAAGAAATTTCCTTAGAAAATCGTGACTTTTTGGTGATTTTCCCGAACCAAGGGATTACGACTGCAAGCATTTTTCAATACCCGGAATTGACCCGAGACCATGCTCAGATTACAATTGATGGCTTTCTTGCATCGCCATGGTCGAATCTAGCAAATGATTGTCAGGCGGTAGCGATGCGGATTTGTCCTGAAGTGAAGCAAGCTTTGAATTGGATTACCCAGGCAGTGCCGGGCTCAGCGCCCCGAATGTCTGGTTCTGGAAGTAGCGTTTTTGCCGTCTTAGACCCTAAGATCAATACCGCAGAACTAGAGAATCTTTTACAAAATCTTCCAAAAGGGTGGATAGGTCGGGTTGTTCGAGGGTTAAATAAAAATCCCGCTTACAATTTGATTTCTTCAGTATGACCTGTAGGGGAATCGCCAAGCTGGTTAAGGCACTGGATTTTGATTCCAGCATGCGAAGGTTCGAATCCTTCTTCCCCTGCCAAATATTGCAGAAACGATAAAGCTACCCTTTTGACCTCACTACACTTCTAAAGCCTATGTCCGCCTCTAACAACACAGATTTATTGACAATTTTCACAGGCAATGCAAATCCCGTTTTGGCAGAGGCTGTAGCCAAAGAATTAAAACTCCCGATGGGCAAAGCGTTTGTAGGCCGCTTCTCAGATGGTGAGATCCAGGTAGAGATTCAAGAAAACGTGCGCGGCAAAAATGTTGTGGTGATTCAATCCACTTGTGCCCCTACTAACGACAACTTGATGGAACTCATGATCATGATTGATGCTCTGAAACGAGCATCAGCAAGCCGCATAACCGCAGTGATTCCTTACTTCGGTTATGCTCGCCAAGACCGTCGTCCACGCTCGGCTCGGGTTGCGATCTCTGCCCGCATCGTTGCTAATATGCTTCAGTCGGTTGCTGGAATTGAGCGCGTTCTCACCATGGATCTGCATGCTGACCAAATTCAGGGCTTCTTTGATATTCCCGTGGACAACATCTACGCCTCTCCGGTTCTCTTGTCTGACCTGCAAGCGCAAAAAACCCAAAAAGACCTCATCATTGTTTCCCCAGACATTGGCGGCGTGGTTCGCGCCCGTGCGATGGCCAAGCAATTAGGCACTGATTTGGCGATTATTGATAAACGCCGCCCTAAAGCTAACGTATCCGAAGTAATGCACCTCATCGGTGAAGTAGAAGGCCGTCATTGCGTCATCATGGATGACATCATCGATACCGGTGGAACGCTCTGTAAGGCCGCTGAAGCACTAAAAGAGCGTGGCGCCAAGGGTGTTACCGCCTACTGTACTCATGCCGTCCTATCAGGCGGTGCAGTAGCTCGGATTGCTGCCTCGCAGTTAGATGAACTGGTTGTTACAGACACCATTCCCCTGACCCCAGAAGCCATGAAGATTTCCAAAATCCGTCAGCTGACTGTGGCACCCCTACTTGCTGAAACCCTTTCCCGCATTAGCAAGGGTGATTCAGTCATGTCGATGTTTGCTGAATAAGCCAAAAAGACCTGTTTTACCCCGTTTTTTGGTAGTTTTAGGGCATTTGTAGGCAAAAACTCCCATTCCCACGATATAATCGAAGGCTTTTCTGTTTGGTCGCGAATGGAAATTAACCTTAACTAGGGAATTCATTATGAAAGTAGTAGCCTTTGAAAGAAGCGTACAGGGAACGGGTGCGAGCCGCCGTCTGCGCAATTCCGGAAAAACTCCGGGAATCGTTTACGGTAGTAAAGATCCAGCAACTGTTATTGAGTTAGATCACAATGCGCTGTTTCATGCTCTCCGCAAGGAAGCATTTCACTCATCCATTTTAGATTTGGAAATTAGTGGCAAGACACAAAAAGTGTTGTTGCGCGATTACCAAATGCATCCATTTAAGCCATTGGTATTGCACATTGACTTCCAGCGCGTATCTGCGACTGAGAAAGTTCATATGCGCGTTCCATTGCACTTCACTAATGCTGAAACTTCAGCTGCTGTGAAATTGCAGGGCGCTGTTATTAGTCACATTCTCAATGACCTTGAAATTTCTTGCTTACCAGCAGACTTGCCAGAGTTCATTGAAGTGGACTTGAGCAAAGTTGAAGTGGGTCATTCAGTTCACGCTAAAGATTTAACGCTACCAAAAGGTGTTTCTTTGGTACTACACGTTGAACAAGAAAACCCAGTATTGGCTAACGCACGTATCCCAGCAGTAAAAGCCGCAGAAGTTGAAGAGGCCGCTCCTGCTGCTACAGCTCCTGCTGCCGCCGCTGAACCAGCAAAAGACAAGGCAGATAAGGCTTAATTGCTTAAGCTGCATGCTTTGCACGAAGAAGCCCGCGCAAGCGGGCTTTCTTTTTACCTTTTTGTAGAAAAGCCTGTATATCTTTAAACTCTCGTCATGACTAAATTAATTGTTGGCCTAGGCAACCCTGGAGATGAGCACAAAGAAGATCGGCATAACGCTGGTTTCTGGTTTGTTGACGCCTTAGCAAAACAATTGAATACCCTCTTTGAATCTGAAAAACGCTTTCATGGAAAAGTGGCGAAAGCCAAATGGGACGGTGAAGATCTCTTTCTACTAAAGCCTGCTACTTATATGAATCTGAGTGGCCAAGCAGTTGGTGCACTTTGTCGCTTTCACAAGATAAAGCCTGCAGATATTTTGGTTGTTCAAGATGAGCTTGACCTTAAACCTGGTACTGCGCGCATTAAGCTGGGCGGTGGAACTGGTGGCCACAATGGCTTAAAAGATATTCAAGCGCATCTAGGCACCCCTGATTATTGGCGCCTGCGTTTAGGTATTGGACACCCAAGAGATTTAGCGGGCGATGGTCAGCCAATGGATGTTGCTGATTATGTTTTACGTAGACCACAACTAGCCGAACAAAAACTCATCGATGCCAGCATTGAAAATGGTTTACAGATCTTGTCGCTCTTTTTAAAGGGTGACGCTCAAACAGCCATGTTGGAGCTGCACTCTAAAGGCTAAGCAGAATTGAGTTTTTTGCTTGCGCTTAATAACTTAAATTTAACCATGAGCTGATCTTGAGTCTCGGTATGGTCTGGATTGAATGGAATACAGTCTACCGGGCAGACTTGACGGCATTGGGGTGCATCGTAGTGACCTACACACTCTGTACATTTATCAGGGTTGATCTCATAAATCTCAAGCCCCATATAAATGGCATCGTTAGGACATTCCGGCTCGCATACATCGCAGTTGATGCATTCGTCTGTAATCATTAAAGCCATTTTTACCTACTAGCCTTATTAAGACTTTTGCTTTGCATCAGCAATTTTTTTCACTAGCCATTTTTCAACTGATGGGAAGACAAACTTACTAACATCGCCACCCATAGAGGCAATCTCACGCACAAAAGTGCCAGAGATAAATTGATATTGATCAGATGGCGTTAAGAACAAAGTTTCAACGTCAGGCAAGAGATAGCGGTTCATGCCCGCCATCTGAAATTCATATTCGAAGTCAGAAACAGCACGCAAACCACGCACAATCACCCGCGCATGGTGCTCGCGCGCAAAATCTTTTAGCAAGCCATCAAAGCCAACTACTTTGACATTGGAATAATGACCCAGCACTTCTTTAGCAATGGCGATACGCTCATCTAATGAAAAGAAAGGATGCTTGCTGCGACTCGAGGCAACACCCACAATCAATTCAGTAAAAATACTAGATGCACGACGAACCAAATCTTCGTGACCACGGGTAAAAGGATCAAATGTTCCTGGATAAACAGCGACAGTCATAAATCTCCTAAGGCTTTATCAGCTACAGGCAAGAGTTTAGTCCCTTCCACCCCGAAATAGACAGGCTTTTACCTGCCCCGCCTCTAAGTATTTTCCACAATGCCATCCTGGCAATAGGGCCTCAAGCTCTTCACGAGCACGTTCTGCGGGAAATTCTACATAAATACCACCGCCCTGAGAGTCATCACAAACCCGGCTAGCCTCAATGACAGCGCTTTCCAGTAATCCCGCATCCTGGAAAGGTGGATCTATAAAAATAAGATTGCTAGAGCGATCTGCTTGTTGTTTCAAGTATTCGATGCTATCTCTATGCAAAATTTCTACTTGACCAGTCACTGGTGAAGATTGCAATAGCGCAAAATTACTGAGTAAGTTTATATGCGCCTTTTTATCTTTTTCTAACAAGACGACTGAATAAGCGCCACGAGAAGCAGCCTCAAAACCCAGAGCACCAGTCCCTGCAAAAAGATCGAGGCAGTGGAAGCCCGTTAAATCTTGCCCGAGCCAATTAAACACAGTCTCTCGTATGCGATCGGTTGTAGGACGTAAACCTGGTAAATCTAAGACGGTTAATAAGCGACTTCTCCAGGTGCCGCCAATAATGCGCACTTTCTTGGGTGGCTCTGCTCTGAAAGCCTTATTTGGCTTGCTGATTTTTTGCTCCCAATACCACAATCTTCATGCGATCCATTGCTAGATATTTTTGAAAGGCTGCCTTCACTTGCTCTAAGGTAACCGCCTCAACTTGCTTTGTCCAAATTTCCATCGTGTCGAGTGGCAAGTCATTCCAAGCAATCGATGAGACGTTATCAAGCAACTTACGATTGTTATCAATACGCAATGGATAGCCATTGATTAAATTTGATTTCGCAGCAAGCAATTCAGTAGAGTTAGGACCATCTGCAATAAATTGTCCAATTGTTGAGCTCATTACCTCTAATGCCTGTGCAGCCTGATCACTCTTGGTCTGTAAGCCTGCCTGAAAAATACCATTTTCTTTGCCGGGAGCAAAGTAACTAAACACACTATAGGCAAGCCCACGTTTCTCACGCACCTCATTCATTAAGCGCGATACAAAACCACCGCCACCTAAAATATAGTTACCCACTAGTAAAGGAAAATAATCTGGATTACTGCGAGAGACGGCAGTCATACCCATCGCGATGTGTGCCTGTTGAGAATCAAAGGGGATTCGGATTTCACGCTGTGCTAACGGCTCTACAGGTGAGCGCTGCAATTCTGGTAACCGTGCAATGGCTGGGCCCGATTGAGGAATTTTTTGCAATAAAGCATGAATAATCTCATTTGCTTGCGTACGGTCTACATCACCCACAATACTAATGATCATGCGATCGCCACGATAGAACTGTTTATGAAATTGCGATAAATCTGCAGCACTCACAGCCCCCACTGACTTTACTGTGGGTGAATTTGCCAAAGGATAATCGCCATATATCAATTTCATAAAACGGCGACTTAATACAAAATCAGGTTTCGTCTCGGCCTCACGTAAATTTGTAATGGTCCTTTGCTTTTCGCGCTCAACGATATTAGATTCGTAAGCAGGAGCGCTCAACATTGCAGCAGCCAATTGCACGGCCCGATCACGCAAATCTTTTCTACTCAAACTCCGTATACGTAAGGTAGCTCGCTCACCGCTGACCGATAAACCAATATTGGCGCCAAGATCTGCAATCTCATCTGCAATTTGAGCTTCGCTCAAGGAACCCTTATCGCCGCGTACCCCATATTGCATCAAGCCTGCCGCCATATCGGCAAGACCGCTCTTACCCACTGGGTCATAACGATCACCAGCATCAATACTGACCTCGATATCGATCATTGGCAAGGTTTGAGTTTGGACTAAATACCCTCTTGCCCCTTTATAGGTATCAAGTTTTTCAATCGGCAAGATTGCAAAGGCACTATTGAATAAGCCGAAACTCAATAGGATGGTGAAAAGATATTTTTTGAGAGAGTCCATTATTTACTCTCCTGATTTTTTTCTGATTTACGCGCTTGCGGATCTAGCACGGCAATCGTCAAGCCCTCATCTACTAGATATTTTTGCGCAACTGCTTGCACTTGAGCTGGCGTAATGGTTTGCATCTTTTCTAACATCACATCGATATCGCGCCATGAGAATCCAGCCATTTCAGCGCTACCAATCTCCATCGCCTGACCAAAAATAGAGTCACGCTTATAAATTTGATCGGAAAGAATGCGCACCTTAATGCGCTTGAGCTCGGACTCTAAAATACCTTTTTGCCTCAGCTCATTCAATGACTTCCGAATACTGGCTTCAGCTTGCATCACGGTCTTGCCCTTTGCTAAAGAAGCAGTGATTAAAAATAATTCAGGGCCACGCGAGATCATGTCATAGCCAACACCAACATCGTTAACCACTTTCTCCTGCTTAACTAAGACCCGATTGAAGCGCGCATTGTCGTAACCATCTAAGACAGCAGTTAATAACTCGAGAGCATAGGGCTCAGGATCATCTAACTTACCAGGCACTAAACGCGGTACTTTCCAGGCCATGGCTAATTGAGCGTTATCTGCGGGGGCTTTGACCTGCACTTGCTTCATCCCTTTTTGGGGTGGCTCGATCTGAGGTTTGCGAACCGGCAATTCATGAGCAGGAACCACACCGTAATATTTTTCTACCGCTTGCAGAATTTTTTTCGGGTCAACATCACCTGAAATCACTACGGTGGCATTATTTGGCGCATACCAACTGCGATACCAATCTCTGGCATCAGCAGCTTTCATATTTTCCAAGTCATTCATCCAGCCTACTATGGGATGACGATAAGGTGAACTCATATAGGCCGTAGCCATTAATGATTCATTTAACAGACTGCTTGGATTATCTTCAGTGCGAAGACGACGTTCTTCCATGACTACCTGAATTTCTTTTAAGAATTCTGCATCATCAAAATTGAGATTAGACATCCGGTCTGCCTCAAGCTTCATCACTTCATCTAGCTTGGATTTCTCTACCTGCTGAAAGTATGCGGTGTAATCGCGGGATGTAAAAGCATTCTCACGACCGCCAACTGCTGCTACTAGACGTGAAAACTCGCCAGCTTTAACTTTGTCAGTACCCTTAAACATCATGTGCTCGAGCACATGTGCGACACCTGTACGGCCATTGACTTCATCCATTGAGCCCGCACGATACCAAACCATATGCGCCACGGTAGGTGCCCGGTGATCCTCTTTCACGATGAGCTTTAGGCCATTATTTAAGGTGAATTCATATGTATCTACGCTTGCTGCCCAAGATGCTTGGATAAACAGCAGGAATAAAAAGGAAATTCGGAGTAAATTGGAACGCATGTACTAAATCACCATATCCCAAGAATTAAATTGATAAGATGCAAGGTTTAAATTGTATCGATTATGTTCGGCTTACGTAAAACCCTCGGATCTCTTTTTAAATCAAGCAAAACTGATGAGGCTTGGTTTGATACCTTAGAAGAGTCACTGATTCAAAGTGATGTAGGCCTACCTACGACTGAACAATTGATCAGCAAACTACGTAAAGCTGCTAAATCAGAAAAAGCATCGAGCCCCGAAGAGTTACAAGCACTCCTCATTGATGAAGTCAGCGCCCTATTAAAAGTACTAGAACCTTCGCCTAATCCACTATTTAGCACGGATAAGGCCCATTCTCCAGAAGTGTGGTTAGTAGTAGGGGTAAATGGTGCGGGCAAGACCACCACGATTGGCAAACTATGCAGACTTTTTCAGTCGCAAGGCAAATCGGTTCTTTTGGCTGCGGGTGACACATTTAGGGCTGCTGCACGGAACCAATTGCAAGAATGGGGTGAACGCAATCAAGTTGACGTGATTGCACAGGAAGGTGGAGATGCTGCAGCGGTGGCACATGATGCAATTCATTCAGCGATCTCACGCAAAAATGACATCCTCATTATTGATACTGCTGGCCGCTTGGCTACGCAAGATCATTTGATGGAAGAACTCAAAAAAGTAAAACGCGTGATTGGCAAAGCCCTTCCTGGCGCACCACACCATACCCTGTTAGTACTGGATGGCAATACTGGTCAGAACGGTCTAAGCCAAGTCAAAGCCTTCCATGCAGCTTTGAGTCTGACTGGAATCATCGTTACTAAGCTCGATGGCACCGCTAAGGGCGGCGTTATTTGCGCTCTGGCCCATACCCTTCAAGATGGCTCAAAACCGGCTGTATTGGCTCTTGGCAAGGGCGAGGGAATTGAGGATTTGGCTCCATTTACAGCGGACCAATATTCTGCAGAATTATTCAATTAAATCAATACCTTATAGACTTCAAAATCCATTAGCACTCTCTTGACAGGAGTGCTAAAATAGTAGTCTATTAACACCTTATATTGATCATAAAAAAATGGTTCAAAAGAAATTAGATAAACCGAATATGCAAAGACTGCCTGTCGCGCAGACTGCGGCGGCGTCTTCATTTCCAATGCTGCCATCCCTTGGAGTTGGCACACTCGATTCCTATATTGCGTACGTTAATCGCGTACCGATGTTAAGTGCTGCGGAAGAGTTACATCTTGCGCAAGAATTTCGTCGTACTGAAAATGTTGATGCTGCTAAAACTTTAGTGCTCTCCCATTTACGTCTCGTTGTTTCTGTAGCGCGTCAATATCTTGGCTATGGCATACCGCACGCTGATTTAATTCAAGAAGGCAACATTGGCTTGATGAAAGCAGTAAAACGCTACGATCCTAATAATGGTGCTCGTTTAGTGTCTTATGCAATTCATTGGATCAAAGCAGAAATTCATGAGTACATCCTCAAGAATTGGCGCTTAGTAAAAATGGCGACCACTAAAGCACAACGTAAATTATTTTTTAATTTACGCAGCAATAAACCTACGCTGAGCGCTCTGACCCCAGGTGAAGTAGCTGCTTTAGCAAAAGCATTAGACGTTAAAGGATCAGATGTAAAAGAGATGGAAATGCGTCTTGCTGGTGGTGACGTTGCTCTAGAAAACGACAATAGCGATGAAGAGGCAGCTTACGCCCCAATTCAGTGGCTTGCTGATAACACTCAAGAGCCTACAGAACGCATTGCTAGCGCTGAGGCAGATGCCTTGCAAGGTCCTAAGTTAGATCGCGCCTTAATGGCCTTAGACGAGCGTAGTCGCAATATAGTGCAATCACGCTGGTTGGCGATGGACGCTGACGGTAATGGCACCAAAACTCTGCATGACCTGGCCGATGAATACGGTATCTCAGCTGAACGGGTTCGCCAAATTGAGACTGCAGCGCTGAAGAAGATGCGCGGCATGCTTCAAGCTCAAGTAGCTTGAGCGATCAACCTTACTTTAGAAGTTCTTTCAAATCATGTGCCAAGGTCTCAGGACCTTGCGCATGTTTGATGTAGAGGCGTAATCGACCCTCAGGATCAAAAGCGTAACTGCCTGCAGTATGGTCCATTGTGTAAGAACCTGGACTAGTTCCAGGAACCTTCTTGTAATAAATCTTGAAGTCCTTAGTCACTTTTTCTAAAGCAGCCTCATCCGCTGGACGAAGACCCAAAAAACGTGGATCAAATGCGGGAACATATTGCTTCAAAATGGCGGCGCTATCGCGCGCTGGGTCAACCGTCACAAAAAGTACCTGCACCTTATCCGCTTGGGGCCCCATCAAAGTCATGACCTGCTGCATCTCAGTCAAAGTAGTTGGGCAAATATCAGGGCACTGGGTATAACCAAAGAACATCACTACGACTTTGCCCTTAAAGTCTGACAGGATTCTGATCTTGCCCTCAGGATCAAGCAAACTAAAGTCTTTGCCAAAAGCAGTGCCACCAGTGATATCAATATTCTTAAATTCTGGCTTTGGACTGCAAGCAGTAAAGCCTATGATGAGCAAGGCGATAAAACAAGTACGTAGAAAAGAAATATTCATATCAAAGGAAGTAGTGATCTATCAGCAATGCTGCAAATAACAAAGACAAATAGCTAATCGAGAAGCGGAAGGTTTTCTTAGCTAAAGCATCGCTATAAGAAATAAATAAAGCAATTGCATAGCCTAAAAAGATCAGACCCAGCACAACAGCAGATATCAGATAAATTATTCCGCTCATGCCATAGATGTAAGGCAATAAAGTCGCAGCAATCAAAATCATGGTGTACAACAAGATATTTAAGAGCGTAAAGCGCTCACCATGCGTTACTGGCAACATAGGTAAGCCAGATTGCACATAGTCTTCACGACGATATAAGGCCAAAGCCCAAAAATGGGGTGGCGTCCAAACAAAAATAATCAAGACCAATAGCCAGGCTTCAGCAGAAACTGTATTCGTAACTGCAGCCCAGCCCAATGCAGGAGGCATGGCGCCCGATAGACCGCCAATCACAATATTTTGCGGCGTCGCTGGTTTCAAGAGCCAGGTATAAATGACGGCATAACCTACAAAGGTTGCTAGTGTGAGCCACATGGTTAATGGATTGCAGAAATACCATAAAACGATCATTCCTAAGGTACCCAGAATAATCGAGAAAATAATGATGTGAAGCGGTGTTATTTCACCAGTTGCCGAAGGACGCCACGCAGTGCGTCTCATTTTGGCATCGACTGCTTGTTCAATTAAACAGTTCACTGCAAATGCAGCGCCTGCTAATAACCAAATCCCAATAAATCCACCAATCAAAATGGGATAAGGCACCATTCCTGGTGTGGCCAAAAACATTCCAATCAAAGCGCAAAAAACAGCAAGCTGTGTCACCCTAGGTTTGGTTAAAACCCAGTATTGACGCCAACGTGGCATAGCTACTCGTGTAGATGTTTGTGGTGTACTCATTAACTTGCCATTTTCTTCTGCTTCAATGAGCCCCAAGATGCCCAATTACTCATTCTGACTAAACAGAATACTAAAGCGGCTGAGCCTGCAGTGTGTAATAACGCTGCCAATAAAGGCCACTGAAATACGACGTTCGATATTCCGGTAAGCACTTGCAGTACCAGGAGGGTTATCAAGAGTTTTACCAATCGACTAAGGCCTGATAGAACTGGCGTTGCGAGCCGCCCCGCTTTCCAGGCCAGGGTACCCAGAACCAAGATAACCAAGACAGCAAATAAGCGGTGCGCCCAATGAATCGTTTGCAGAGCAAGCGGGGAAATAAACTCGCCTTGGGCATTTTGACCTAACTGGCGCCAAAGGGTGAAGCCTTCAGCCCAGTTTGTTTCTGGCCAGGCACTTCCCAAGCAAGTAGGAAAATCTGGGCACGCTAAGACAGCGTAATTAGTGCTGACCCAAGCTCCCAAAAAGATTTGGGTGAAGAGCACAATAAATGCTGCTAGTAACCATTTGGCAGATAAAGGTCGTATATGCAAACGATGCACAGTAGAAGAATGCGTCTCCCAAGATTGCTGTGCATAAGCAGTCAGGCTAGCTAACAAAACTAAAGCTAGCATTAAATGGATTGTGACAATAATGGGTTGCAATTTCAGGGTTACCGTCCAAGCACCAAAAGCGCCTTGAATACAGACCAATAAGAGCAAGCCTAGACTGCCTAACAGGGGGGCGCTTCCTAAAGCCTTCACCTTACTCACGGCAAGACCTACTTGAATCAGAATTAATGCGCCGACTGTCATCGCTAAATAGCGATGAATCATTTCAATCCACGCTTTAATCACCGTGACAGGCCCCGTAGGAAGGGCGCTTTCGGCTAAGCGAATTTCTCCAAGCGCATGAAAAGGGTTTGATGTGCCATAACAGCCAGGCCAATCGGGGCAACCTAATCCGGAATCTGTCAAACGGGTAAAAGCGCCAAATACAATTAAGTCAAAAGTCATAAAGACTAAAACCCAATTGAGTTTTTGAAAAAAGCTATAGCCCGGCCTAGTCCATAGATAGGCCAATGGCAAGCCCGCAAAAACAATGGCAATGCAGGCAAGCTCCAGTAGCAATATGAAACTAGGCATTACAAATTTTCACCCTTGTGATTCAGACGCAAGAGTTTTTCTAAGTCTTTCTTAATCCCTGCAAATTCTTTAGGGGAATTGGTGACGGGAAAGTACATCATCTTGGCGGGGCTAGGGTCAATTAACTGAATCTGTTGTCCAGCGCCCTCTTTATTGAGCCAAGCTGAAAACTCTGCTCTTAACTGAGAGTCAGATGGCAAATTAACCACCTTAAAGCCAGCAGTCTGCTCATCATAGACTTTAGCTACCTCCGGATCCACAGTCTTTCCATCGGTATTGACCCACAATAATTGAACACGTTTACTTTCTCTGCCCATTGCAACTTTGACTTGGCGCATTAAAAATAAAGCCTCAATACATTTTTCATCTTTGAATTGACACTCGCCCGCAGGACGAGCAATTAGCATTGTCCACTTTCCTTGTAAAGGAACATCAAACCAAGCGGTATTCAGTTCTTGTGCTGGATAGACTAGCGTTCCAAAGTTTGTTTTTCCACCCTCAGGCTTAATGACGTAGTAAGCAAAGTAAGATGTAATCACCGGAGCGGCGCATGCCAATAAAAGCAGTAACATTTGAATCCGGCCACGGCGCGTTTGAGCATCGATTGTCGATGCATCTGTTTGCGAAGCTGGAATTAATAACTCTTTATCACTCACCCTTGATCCCCATTAAGATTCTGACGCCGATGTTGCCGCAGGCCGGTAATTAACCAAAACAAGAAGCCACATGTTGCTAAAGCAAACCACTGGAATGCATAAGCATAATGGCGATCGACTCCGGTTGTGAGCGGAGCCCACTCGCGTAATAGGCCATCATCAACGCCAGCATCGACCTCGCGCAATATATAAGGGCTTTGAGACCAGCCCCGAAGCTTTGCTTCTCCAGCTAAATCAAAGTTTTGCTCAATGCGAGGCTTCCCCTCGTCAATGGCGGGCTTGCTAACACCCAACTCATACACCTTACCAGGATGAGCAAAGACGATACCTTCTACATTGACTACTCCTAAAGGTGTTTTCACCAGGGGCAAGGTTTCTCGGTTCTGATTATTCCGTGGGGCCCAGCCCCGATTAATCCAGAGAATGTCATTACTTGCCTCTAATTTCATGGGCATCATTAAATAAAAACCTGATTGAGAGGCATTACTTCCTTCTGGCGGAATAGGTCTTGGGCGGTTATCTAACCAAATAGCAGCATTTGGAATATATTGACCACGAGCAATCATACGGCGCTGACTGGCCTCCTCTAAGGTCCAAGTCCCAGTATTTGCTTGCAAGATTGGCATCTGTTGCTTTGCCAATAAATTCGCCGCCAGGGCAATTTTGGTATTCGCTCTGCTCAGTTGCCAAATACCAGCGCCGCAGCCAATGGCAATCACGAGCAAGGCTGATACAGTAGCGACTATGCGCTTAGCAATGAGTACAGAAAAGAGATATTTAACGAGATTCAAAATAAGGATTTGAGATGAAGTGGATTATTGCGCTTGCCTTACTAATGATTGTTGCTAGCCTAGGATCGGCCCTGTATTACATGATGAAAGATAAAGGCAGTAGTCCTAGAATGGTTCGCTCACTCATGCTACGTATTGGCTTATCGCTTTTACTGTTTCTTGGCATTCTGATTGCCTACCACTTTGGTTACATACAGCCAACAGGAATCAAAGTGGGTGTTAATTAAAGACGCCTCACAAGCAACAGAACACCATAAAATGAATCGGGGCCTTACGCCCCGATTTTAATTTCAACTTACATCCAGTAAACAGCGATGTAAAGACCAAGCCACACAACGTCAACAAAGTGCCAATACCAAGCAGCACCTTCAAAAGCAAAGTGATGATCAGAAGTAAAGTCACCACGAATCATGCGACGTAAGACAATCGCCAACATAGTGCCGCCTAGGAATACGTGGAAACCGTGAAAGCCGGTCAACATGAAGAAGGTTGAGCCGTAGATACCAGAGGTCAATTTCAAATTGAGCTCATGGTAAGCATGGTAGTACTCATAAGCCTGGAAACCCAAGAAGATCGCGCCCAAAATCACGGTTGCAGCTAAGCCAACAATGGCTTTCTTCATGTGATTCTCAACCAAGGCATGGTGTGAATAAGTAATTGTCACACCAGAGCTCAATAACAAGAGCGTATTGATTGTTGGAATTGGCCATGGGCCCATAGTGGTAAATTTCTCAACCAAACCAGCAGGGCCATCATTAGGCCAAACGGCCTGAAAATTAGGCCAGATTAATTTGCTCTCAACATCACCTAGCCAAGGCATTGCAATATTACGCGCATAAAACAAGGCAGAAAAGAATGCCGCAAAGAACATAATTTCAGAGAAAATGAACCATGCCATGGACCAGCGATAAGAAATATCTACATTCAGACCATTCTTACCAGCATTGGACTCCGCAATCGTGTCGCCAAACCAGTTATAGAGCACGAACAAAATCCATGCCACACCAACCAAGCTCATAGGACCACCCCATGAGGTGTGATTGACCCAGCCGGTCATTCCGTAGCCAAAGGCGATTAAGCCGAATGCCGCCATTGCTGGATGCCTGGATAGCGCAGGGACAAAATAGTAAGGGGTTGAATTGGATGACATCTTATTCTCTCTATTCAATCAAAAAGTAATCAATGGGACACAACTGCTTTCACTATCAAGAGCAGGACAGCCATAAAAATCAAGGCCCCAATAACACCTGCAATGATAATGTGTACAAAACTGAGTGAAGCTACATCTTCCTGCAAACCAGCTTTCTTACGAACACCCAAAAAACCCCACATCACGGCTTTCATGGACTGCATAAAAGTACTTTTCTTCTTCATGAAACTACCTTGGACTTTGGTGCTGGCGGTGTACCTCCTAAGCCCAACTCAAAGAAGGTATAAGACAAGGTAATAGTTTTCACATCATCCGGTAAGCCCGCATCAATCACAAACACCACAGGCATCTTTTTGGTTTCATTTGCGGCTAATGTTTGTTCCTGAAAACAAAAACATTCTAATTTAGTAAAAAACTCGGTTGCACTTTTCGGGGCATAGCTCGGAATTGCTTGAGCTCGTACTGCACGACCAAGATTATTAGTTACTTCATAAACAATTTCAGTCATCTCACCAGGGTGAACCTCTAAAAAATTCTTGACTGGCTTAAAGGTAAATGGTCCACGACTATTGGAATCAAACTCAATGGTCACAGTACGGGAATAGTTCACCTGAGTATTGCCAACCTTATTCGGGCTTATAGCCCTGACGCCGTAATCATTCTTACTGGTGATGACATTAATTCCAGTGACCTCACATAAGGCCTTATACATTGGGACTAATGCATAACCAAAGCCAAACATCATGACTGAAGCAATGAGTAGCTTCAGTAAGATTTGGCGGTTTAAGGAATGAATTGCTGTCATTTTGGCAAGTTGGGCTTAACCCAAAACGCTCCACTTCATCACAATGCCAGCGAAGAATACCGCAGCAATGCTTAGAAGAATTAAGCCTAAGCGTCGATTATTCGCTGCTAAGGCTTTTTTAGAAGGCGTATTAAATTCCTGCTTCACGTAACTGCTCTGCGCTAGGGGGTGTTTCAAAGGTATGGTGTGGGGCTGGCGAAGGCACAGTCCACTCTAAACCTTTAGCGCCATCCCAAGGTTTTGCTGGAGCCTTCTCACCATAACCGCGATAAGCAGGCAATGCAACGCAGAACAAGAAGTACACCTGCGCCAAACCAAAACCGAGCGCTCCAATTGATGCAATGGAATTAAAGTCAGCAAACTGAGTTGGGTAATCTGCATAACGACGTGGCATACCCGCAAGACCTAAGAAGTGCATTGGGAAGAAGGTTAAGTTGAAGAAAATCATGGAAGCCCAGAAGTGGATCTTGCCACGAGTCTCACTGGCCATATAACCAGTCCACTTTGGACACCAGTAATAGAAACCAGCAAACATTGCAAACAACGAACCCGCTACCAACACATAGTGGAAGTGCGCTACAACGTAGTAAGTATCTTGCAGACCAATATCAATCGGAGCCATTGCGAGGATCAAGCCAGTAAAGCCGCCCATCGTAAAGACGAAGATGAAACCAATAGCCCACAACATTGGAGTTTCAAAGGTCATAGACCCTTTCCACATTGTTGCTACCCAGTTAAAAATCTTCACGCCTGTTGGAACAGCAATCAACATCGTTGCATACATGAAGAACAGTTGACCAGTGACTGGCATACCAGTTGCAAACATGTGGTGGGCCCAAACGATGAATGACAAGATCGCAATAGACGATGTTGCATACACCATGGAGCTGTAACCAAACAAAGTCTTTCTGGAGAAAGCAGGAACGATTTCACTCACGATTCCGAATGCGGGCAGAATCATGATGTATACCTCTGGATGACCAAAGAACCAGAAAATATGCTGGAACATCACTGGGTCACCACCACCAACAGCGGAGAAGAAAGAAGTACCAAAGTGACGATCAGTCAACACCATAGTAATTGCACCGGCCAATACAGGCATCACAGCAATCAACAAATAAGCAGTGATCAACCATGTCCAGCAGAACATCGGCATCTTCATCAAGGTCAAACCAGGAGCGCGCATATTCAAAATGGTCACAACGATATTGATAGAGCCCATGATGGAAGAGGCGCCCAATAAATGGAGTGCAAAAATAGCCATATCCATACCAGGCCCCATTTGTGAGGTCAAAGGTGCATAGATAGTCCAACCACCTGCTGGTGCACCGCCAGGAACCAAGAAGGAACTTAACAACAAGGTTGCAGCTACTGGCAGGATCCAGAAGCTAAAGTTATTCATACGAGCAAATGCCATATCAGATGCACCGATTTGCAAGGGCACCATCCAGTTAGCAAAACCAACGAAGGCCGGCATGATCGCACCGAACACCATGACCAAACCGTGCATAGTAGTTAACTGATTGAAAAACTCAGGACGGAAAAATTGCAAACCTGGTTGGAATAGTTCCAAACGAATTCCCAAGGCCATCACGCCGCCAGCTAATAAGCTAACAAACGAGAAGATCAGGTACATCGTGCCGATGTCTTTGTGGTTGGTTGCGAACAACCAACGACGCCAACCATGTGGCGTGTGATCATCATGCGCGTGATCGTGTGCGTGATCGTGGGTAGTAGAGACTGTGCTCATGAATTACTCCGGTTTCGTTTTATCTGTATTGATGAATGGTTTACTTGCCGCCACGTGCGGTAATAATTTCTTGGGTCTGAATTACTTCACCCGTCTTATTACCCCATGAGTTGCGGGTATAGGTGATCACTGCAGCGATATCGCCATCAGAAAGCACGCCGGCCCATTTTGGCATTGCATTTTTACCGTTTAGCAAAATGTTGTACTGGCCTGCTTTAGGGCCATTTACCACTTTACTGCCGTCAAGTGCTGGGAATGCGCCGGCACCTTTGCCGTTTGGCTGATGGCAAGCAGCACAGTTTGCTGCATACACTTTTGCACCACGCTCTTTTTGCTCATCCATGGTGTAGACCTTTGTAGGATCATCACCACCAGCGCCCATTTCTTTTTTCTTCTGTACAACCCAAGCTGAATAATCTTCTTGTGAAACTACTTTCACAACAATCGGCATGAAAGCATGCTCAGCACCACACAACTCGGAACACTGACCACGGTAGGTGCCAATGGTTTCAGCCTTAAACCAGGTATCGCGCACGAATCCTGGGATCGCATCTTGCTTCACGCCAAATGCGGGAATAGTCCAAGCATGAATTACGTCATTTGCAGTGGTAATTAAACGAATCTTTTTACCCACTGGTACAACCATTTCGTTGTCGACTTCCATCAAATACGTATTTGATTTAGGCGCAAGGTTATTAATGGCTTCACGGGAAGTGGCTAAGGTAGACAAGAAATTAATGCCTTCGCCTTCGCCCTTGATGTAGTCATAACCCCATTTCCACTGATAGCCGGTGGTTTTAATTGTGATGTCTGAATTGGTTGTATCTTTCATCGCTACAACAGTTTTAGTTGCTGGCAATGCCATGCCGATCACAATCAAAAGAGGGATCACTGTCCAAATAATTTCAACAGTGGTGCTTTCATGAAAAGATGCCGATTTGTGGCCTAAGGATTTACGGTGCTTCAAAATGGAATAGAACATTACTCCAAAAACACCAACAAAAATCAGTGCACAAATTACCAACATCATCCAATGGAGCCAGTGGATCTCTTGCATGATTTTGGTTGCAGGAGCAGTGAAATTCAGCTGATAAACAGCTGGCCCTCCTGGCATATTTTCAGCTGCCTGTGCAAAAGCAGCGCCGAAGGCCGCTATTAAAGATAGCGAAGCCCTAGTGACTTTTCCAAATAAATTCATCTTATTCTCTGTTTATTGTCGCGAGCGAAGTGGCTAAAAACACCACAGAATGCCCAAAAAGCGGTCTAAAGCCAATACAACCAGCCGTGATTATAGGGTTAATTAGGCTCGAAAACAAACCCAGCCAGCTCAGCTTGATCCAATCTTGACGTACCTTTTAATGATAGTAAGCACTCACACTTAAGCAGAATCTTACCTAGTATTGCGTCCAATTTGATTTGGGCTAATGAAAGCGAGCTTGTCTTGATTTTTTGAAAGGTGTTTTCCGATTACCCAAGCGTGCCCATAAACCACTTCTAGAGTTAGCTTTTTAGGAAAAATATCTTCCTTAGCGACTTCAGAAAGGGGTTTTTGAATCAATCCCAGGGCATCACAATCGGCCAATAAAAGATTGGCTTGCTCATATTCCAAGGTCAAATATTCCATATCCATTACTGGATCGGAAAAACGCTCGGCTAGTAAAGCATCTCCCATGTCGTGCATATCCCAAGGGCTTAATAAATTCTGCATACGCACTACACCAGACTCTAAAGTGCGCAATTCCTTGCCTGTATCTGGGCCAAGATAACTAAAGCTCACCAGCCCCCCTTCTCTCAGTACGCGATGACACTCCTGCAAAAAGAGTCGAGGATCGGGTAAGTCCTGTAATAGCAAATTGCTAAATACCAGATCTACAGAATTATCAGGAAGATTTAATTTTTCACTTGCACCATAAGCTACTAGAGCGCTTGTTTTGCCAGGCTGTAATACAGCGCGCCAATGAGCCAGTACTTTAGAGCGCAACAATTCAAAGTGCGATACATCATCTTCTACAAGACTATGAATGCACGCCTTAGGAAAGCGTTTTGCAAAAGAAGCTAAATGCTTTCCAGGAAAATCAGGCGCAATCAAAATATCTTTGACATCGAGTTTGACGATATCAAGTTTTTGCAGCATACGATCTGCAATTTCGTCTTGTAACCATCTAATTGGTTGGGTCATAGACTGAGTATACTCAGCGCCCCATGCGATTTCTAGAGAGATTCTTTCTATCCCTAAGTAGACAAGTTTTACCAACTGCATGCATTGTCTGTGAACGCCATCAACTAGCACTCATTTGTACTGGCTGCCTAGAGTCATGCCACGCCACTTGTTTAATCAACTACGAATGCTGCCACCAGTGCGGAATTAGCCTTGAGGCAACAGAAGTAGCACAAAGAATATGCACCCAATGCGTATCAAATCCACCCTATTTCGATGAGACTCATTGTCTTGATCGTTACGAAGGTGTCTTACAAAATGCCTTACATCAACTGAAGTATCAAAAGCGACTTGCCTACGCGCATGGCCTTGCTACTGTTTGGAATCACATCATGGCCTCACAACTTGATGTAAACCATTCGGTGTATCTCATGCCAGTTCCGCTCAGCACTCAAAAATTAGCGCTGCGGGGTTTTAATCAAAGCTGGGAAATTGCCAGACGTATTGAATGTGCCTATATTAAAAAACTGTCTCATGCCCTGCAGCGAAATCATTATGAATCTTCCCAGGCAGGAGGTAGGTTATCAAGTCGACGTGCCGCTATTCAAGGGATGTTTTATGTAGATAAGAACTATATTGAACTTCTGCAGAATCAAAACGTGATTATTTTTGATGATGTAATGACCAGTGGCGCTACTCTGAATGAAATTGCCCGCATTCTGAAGGACAATGGCGTATCACGAGTGATCAACTGGGTTTTACTAAGAACGGCAAAAACAGCACATGTTTAATATTGTTTTATTCGAACCAGAAATTCCACCAAATACTGGCAACATTATTCGTCTCTGCGCAAACACGGGCGCAAAGTTACACCTGATTGAGCCGCTAGGGTTTCCCATGGAAGATGCTAAGTTACGCAGAGCTGGACTTGACTATCACGAATTTGCCAAAGTGAAAGTGCATGCCAATTGGGCGCAATTTTTAAAAGATGAGCAACCTGACCCTCAGCATTTGTTTGCCTTAACCACAAAAGGTTCGGGCAAGTTTCATGATGGTCAATATGTCCCCCATGATTACTTCGTATTTGGTTCTGAAACGAAAGGCATTACCGATGAAGTACGAAGCTCGATTCCTGTCGGCAATCAAATGCGCTTAGCGATGCAAGACAGTAGTCGCAGTTTGAACTTATCGAACACAGTAGCTATTGTGGTTTATGAAGCATGGCGCCAGAACGGTCTTGCCGGCGGCAAGTAGAAGCGCCAATAAACCCTAAGCTTCTATTTTTGGATCTCGGCCCATCAGTTTTTTCACTGCCTCTTTTGGGTCTAACCTTCCAGAAAGTACTTCACCCATCATTGCAGTAATCGGCATTTCGACTTTTAAACGTTTTGCGAGATCCGCCACTGCTGCTGCACAAAGCACTCCCTCGGCAACATGACCTAATCCTGCTAGGATTTCCCTTAAGGACCTACCGCTAGCAAGCTCAAGACCAACGCGTCGATTGCGAGAAAGATCTCCAGTGGCCGTCAAAATCAAGTCACCGGCACCCGTCAAGCCCATACAAGTCTCTGATCTACCGCCAGCAGCTTTCACTAAACGCATCATCTCAGCCAGGCCACGCGTCAGTACCGCAGCGCGCGCATTTAAACCAAGATTGAGTCCATCGCCAATACCTGCAGCAATCGCTAAAACATTTTTGACAGCGCCACCTAACTCAACTCCAATTAAGTCATCGCTGGAGTAAACACGCATATTGCCATGATGAAAGGCGGCCTGGACAATCTCGCATAGATTGGTGGATGTACTTGCAATGGTTAATGCGCAAGGCATACCTGCACCCACTTCGTGAGCAAAACTTGGGCCAGACAAAGCGCCATAGGCATGCTGCAGGCCACGACTGTGAAGTCGATCCTCACGCTCAACAACTTGATGCGGCAATAGAGCTGTTGCAGGCTCCAAGCCTTTACATAACCAAATAATATTCAGTGGCTGCTCAGCGATTTTTAATACCTGCGCAATGGTTTCGGACAAGCCTGACATTGGTGTGGCAATCACCAGCAAATCTTTTGCAGAGAGTCTCTTTACTGCACGAGTGAAGTCACTTTCATACTGGAGGGTCTTAGGCAATTTAATGCCTGGTAAGTAAATAGAATTCTCGCCACCCTTCTGAATTTCTAATAATTGCTGTTGACTGCGCGACCATAAACAAACATCACTACCCTCAAGGTAGCGAGCCGCTTGAGCGGCCATCGCCGTTCCCCAAGCACCAGCACCAAGCAGTGTCACTTTCATGATGTGTGGGCTCGTAACTTAATTAATGGGGGAGAATAATTTTGCTTTCATCTCCTGCACCGTCCTGGCTAGCAGCCACTTGTTGTGCCTGCATGAGTCTATGCTCATACATCGCGTGGAAATTAATCTCATTTAAATGAATCGGCTGGAAACCGCCACGACTAATGATGTCGGCAACATGGGAGCGCAGGTAAGGATACAAAATGGTTGGGCAAGCAATTCCTAACATTGGATCCATTTGCTCAGGCGGAATGTTGCTAAATTCAAAAATGCCAGCTTGCTTAGCTTCAACCAAGAACAATACTTTTGATTCTACTTTTGCGGTAACGGTAGAAATCAAGGCAACTTCAAAAATACCTTCACTCAAAGGTGCAACTGAAATATCGATCTCTACCTGCACTTGAGGATCGGATGCAACCAATAAAATTTCTGGTGCATTGGGCTGCTCTAGTGACAAATCTTTTAAATAAATTCGCTGAATACGAAATCCAGGTTCTGTTGAGTTTTCAGCCTGTGCTGAAGGAGCAGAAGATTGTTCAGTCATTGCAAATGTTCTTTCAATATTTACTTCATCAAACTAATAAAGGATCTAACTTACCAGCGCGATCTAAAGCCACCAAGTCATCATACCCACCAACATGGGTATCGCCGATATAAATTTGTGGGACTGTACGACGACCAGTACGCGTCATCATGATTTCGCGTTGTGAGGGATCACGATCAATCAATACTTTTTCAAGATTTGCTACGCCTTTTTTGAGCAAGAGCTTTTCAGCCATTACGCAATATGGGCAAACCTGAGTGCTGTACATCATTACTGAAGGCATAAGTTCTCTTATTTAACCAATGGAAGGGCGGCTGCTTTCCAAGCTACTACACCGCCGTCTAAAACACCCACCTCTGCAAAACCCAGTTTTTGTACCTCGGCAAGCGCCTTGCGTGACTGTGAGCCAGTCTCACATACCAAGACAAGCGGATGCTTGCGATCAAGCTTTAGCTTCTCAATAGCAGCGGTCAAACCAGTAGCATTGCCTAATTTAGCCCCAGGTAAATGGCCGGCCTTGAATGCCTCTTCGGGGCGCAAATCCAAAACATGGGCTTTGCGACGATTAATCCAGATAGTGGCTTCAGTAGGCGATAAGCCTTTTCCGCCAATAAGCGTAGATAATGAGGGTAAGAAAAGTGCTGCGCCCGAAACGCACAAGAGGGCGATAAGCGCTAAATTATCAATTTGCGTGAGAAAGTTCATCACCGGATTATAGAATGGCTCTATGAAACAACTTGTCCTTATTCGCCATGGCGAATCTGCCTGGAACCTTGAAAACCGCTTCACTGGCTGGGCGGACGTTGACTTAACCCCTAAAGGGGTAGAACAAGCCCTAGCCGCTGGTGAAAACCTACGTAAAGCGGGTTATGAGTTTGATTTGGCCTATACCTCTGTTTTGAGACGCGCCATTCGCACTCTTTGGCACGTGCAAGATGCTATGGATTTAATGTGGATTCCAGTGGTCCATAGTTGGCGATTAAATGAGCGCCATTACGGAGCATTAACCGGCCTCAATAAAGCAGAAACTGCCGCCAAGTATGGTGACGAACAAGTACATATTTGGCGTCGCTCTTATGATGTGCGCCCACCATTACTTGAACTAGGTGATGAGCGCCATCCAAAAAATGACAGTCGTTATTCAAAATTAAGTCCTACGCAAATTCCGCTCGGCGAATGCCTTAAAGATAATGTCGAGCGTGTACTGCCTTTGTGGAATGAATCGATTGCTCCCGCACTCAAAGCTGGTAAGCGCGTACTATTAGTAGCACACGGCAATAGCATCCGCTCGCTCATTAAATATTTGGATCAAATGTCTGACGAATCCATTATGGAAGTCAATGTTCCTAATGGTGTACCGCTCGTTTATGAGTTAGACGATGATCTCAAACCAATTCAACATTTCTACTTGGACTAGGGTAAAAAGAAGTATGCGCCAATTTCTCAAAAACTTTGCCCTGATTGCTGTGGGCCTCATTGCTGGGGTTGCAGCCACTATTCAGCTATCGGCTACCGCCCAACAAAATGCTCAGTTACCGCTTGATGAACTGCGCACACTTTCGAATGTGTTTGCACAAATCAAACGTGAATACGTTGAGCCAATTGAAGACAAACAATTACTAACTGATGCTGTCAAAGGCATGGTGAGTAGTCTTGATCCGCACTCTACGTTCTTAGATAAAAAAGATTTTTCAGAGATGCAGGAGCAAACTTCTGGAAAATTTGCAGGACTTGGAATAGAAATTACCTCTGAAGATGGCGTCGTCAAAGTTCTCAACCCCATCGAAGATAGCCCAGCAGCGCGTGCAGGCTTACAAGCCGGTGATTTGATTACCCGCTTAGATGACAAGCCTGTTCGTGGCATGTCTCTGGATAAAGCGGTACGGACTATGCGTGGTACTCCTGGTACTAAAATTACGCTTACTGTATTTCGTAAGAGCGAAGAGCGCAGTTTTCCGGTCACGATTACTCGCGCAGAAATTAAAGTGCAGTCCGTCAAGACTAAAATTTTGGACAACGATATCGCTTGGGTTCGCGTCACCAGCTTTCAAGAACGTACTGTTCCCGATTTAGCGAAAAAATTAACCGATATCGCCAATCAAGATCCCAAATTCAAAGGCATCATTCTGGATCTGCGAAACAATGGCGGCGGTCTATTACAAGGTGCTGTTGGTGTAGCAGCAGCCTTCTTGCCGGCTGATGCAGTGATTGTTTCTACTAAAGGCCAGGCGCCAGACTCTAAACAAGTGTTTAATGCCACACCAGCGATGTACCGTTTAAATGAGCCCGGCGATCCTTTAGCCGGCGTACCAGCAATCTTCAAAAAACTGCCGATGGTTGTCTTAGTCAATGCTTACTCAGCATCTGCCTCTGAGATTGTTGCTGGCGCCCTGCAAGACTACAAGCGCGCAACCATTATTGGCAAAACTACCTTTGGTAAGGGCTCAGTACAAACCGTACGTCCCCTCACGAATGATTCCGCCCTCAAGATCACCACCGCCTATTACTACACTCCTAGTGGCAAATCGATTCAGGCTTTTGGAGTAAAACCCGATATTCCAGTTGATCAAAATAAAGATGGTGATCCAGACGATGTATTGATCACTCGCGAGATTGATAGCGAAAAACATCTGCGTAATAAACAATCTGCCGAAGACAAGCTCATCAAAGATCGTGAGCAACGTCGCCTTGAAGAGTTACAGCGCATTGAAGAAAAGAATGCCAAGAAAACTCCTGAAGAAAAAGAAAAGGAGAAGAATAAAAAGCCTCCTGAACTTGGCAGCGCTGATGATTTCATGCTCTCTCAAGCAGTGGCCTTTATTAATGGTCAACCAGTGAAGCGCTCTTCATCCAAACTTGAGTAATCGCTTGTCATCTTGCATATGAATGACGAACAGTTACTTCGTTACTCAAGACATCTACTTCTTGAAGAGATTGATGTAGCGGGCCAAGAAAAACTTCTCAATGCCCATGCCCTTATTATCGGAGCTGGTGGCCTAGGTAGCGCTGCTGCGCCCTACTTGGCAGCTGCAGGCGTAGGCCATATTACCTTGGTAGATCATGACCAAGTTGAGCTTACCAATTTACAACGCCAGATCATGCACACTGAAAGTAGTCTTGGCAGCAGCAAAGTAGATTCAGGAAAAGTATTCTTAGAGCACCTCAATACAGGTATTCGAATTGAGGCTATTGAAGCCAAAGCAAGCTCATCCCTACTAGATGAATTACTACCAAGTGTCGATATTGTTTTGGATTGCACGGATAATTTTGCAACTCGCCACCTCATTAATGCGAGCTGTGTAAGACATCAAACCCCATTAGTTTCAGGCTCAGCGCTGCGCTTTGATGGTCAACTATCGGTATTCGATCCACGCAATGAAGTATCTCCATGTTATGCCTGCATCTTCTCACCAGATGAACAATTCGAGGAAGTCAGCTGCTCTTCAATGGGAATCTTTTCCCCACTCGTCGGCATTATTGGTGCCATGCAAGCGGCGCAGGCATTACAGGTTTTAATTGGATTTGGTGAGCCTTTAATGGGTCGTATGCTACTGTGGAATGCACGCACTACCCAAATAGATGAATTCAAAATCTCACGCAATGGCGAATGCTCAGTTTGTGGTCAGTCTCACTAATTTCTGAATATATTTTCTGCCAAATGTTTTAAGCGAGCAAGCGCTCTAAGGCTTTTGCCTGTGCTTCTGGCTCATAAGCCTTAAGGACTCTGGATATGCGGGCTTTGAGCATGCCAACATCAGCCTTCAAAATCTCACGCTTTACTAGCAGTAGCTGACTAAAGTGCATTGAAAAATCTGTTAAGCCCATTGCCAACAACAGTCTAGTTAATGAAGGATCGCCAGCCATTTCACCGCAAACGGCAATCGGTACATTTGCTCGTTTAGCTTGATCAATAATGCTTGCCAATAAATACAAAATAGCAGGGTGCAAAGGATCATATAAATGGGCTACTGCATGATCAGCACGGTCAATTGCTAAGGTGTACTGAATTAAGTCGTTGGTACCAATTGATAAAAAATCAAAACGATCAATAAATAAAGGAAGAACAAGGGCAGCGGCAGGAATCTCAATCATAGCGCCCACCTGAATATTGGGGTTGAAAGCCTGGCCCCGTGAATGCAGCTGCATTTTTGCTTTTTCTATCAGACGTAAGGTTTCATCAATTTCTTTAGCATGAGCCAGCATCGGAATCATGATGCGAGCTTGGCCATGAGCTGAAGCACGCAAAATAGCCCTTAGCTGAGTGAGAAAAATTTCAGGCTCAGTAAGTGACCAACGAATGGCGCGCAAACCTAATGGTGATGTACCCGTCTGAGAAACATCGCTACCGCCAGCTCCCAAGGCTTTATCAGCACCAACGTCAATTGTTCTGATATTGACCGGCAAGCCATGCATTAAATCTACAACTCGGCGATATTCTTCATATTGGCGATCCTCATCTGGCAGCGCTTGATGGCGATCCATAAATAAAAACTCTGAGCGGAATAGACCAACACCAACTGCCCCCAACTTAATCGCCTGAGTGGCATCTTCTGGTAATTCAATATTGGCAAATAATTCAATATCAACGCGATCCAGAGTTTCCGTTTTTGCATGCTTTAATTGCTGTAGCTTACGAGCCTCCTTCAAGGATTGGTTCTGCAGCTTGCGATAGTCTTCAAGCAAGCTCTCGTCAGGTGCCACTACGACGATACCGCGCTCACCATCGAGCACTAGCCAATCACCGTGGCGAATCATTTCACTAGCATGACGAACACCGACTACTGCTGGAATCTCCATACTGCGAGCAACAATGGCAGTATGTGACGTTTTGCCGCCAAGGTCCGTGACAAACCCTGTAAAGGCATGCTCCTTAAAGCGCAACATATCGTGCGGCGCGATATCGTGAGCCACAATAATTGAATCAACCCCAACATCACTAGGTGACAATAAATCTGAGTCGCTTAAGGCCTCTTTTTTCTGCGCATTCAACGCCTTAATGACACGCTCTGCTACCTGACGAATATCATTCGCACGCTCTTTAAGATAAGCATCTTCAATTTCAGCGAACTGCTCTAACAGGTCATTTAATTCCGTTGTGAGCGCCCAAGCAGCATTCATACGCTGGGTACGAATCAACTGCATTGGCTTTTGCGCTAATGCAGGGTCGGCCAAGATCATGCCATGGACATCTAAGAATGCTGCCATTTCTTGTGGCGCATCTTTAGGTAAGCCGTGACGTAATTGATCGAGTTCTAAGCGGACCTGATCAAATGCTTCCAATAATTTTTGGGCTTCAGCCTCTTCTTTACCAGGCTCTACTAAATAATGACTCACCTCTAATGCTGCACGTGAAATCAGTACCGCCTTGCCGATCGCAATGCCTTTCGATACTGGAATGCCGTGCAATGCAAAGGTCATCTTTACTCGCCTTCACCAAAGCGGTTGTTAATTAACTCTGTGAGGGCTTGCAAAGCTTCATCTGCTTGCTCGCCTACAGTCTCTAGGGTCACTGTGCTGCCGATACCAGCAGCCAACATCATGACCCCCATAATGCTCTTAGCATTGATTTGACGCCCATTGCGTGACAACAGTATTTCACATGGAAACTGAGCGGCTAGTTGCGATAACTTAGCCGAAGCACGGGCATGCAAACCTAATTTATTGATGATTTCAATTTCAGCGACTGGCATTGCAAACTCGCTCCTGATTATTCTTGGTTAACTTTGACGCCAAGGCGCAAGATTCCCTGTTGGCCCCCAGATAGCGCCTTTTGCGCCAAGTCCTCTAAGCTTTCACCGCGATGAGAAATACAGCGCATCAGCATCGGTAAATTCAAGCCAGCAAGCACAACCACTGGTGCATTCAGTCCCGATAGGGGGCCGAGCGCCTCTAGCTTTGATGCCACGTTCGCCGGTGTTGCGCCCATAACGTCCGTCAAAATCAACACGCCATTGCCCGAGTTAACACCATATGCTGCTTTCATCACTCGATCAAAGCTCGCCTTAGTATCTTCATGAGGCGGAATATCAACCGCCCTGACGCGCTCGGGAACAACACCGTATGTATGCTCAGCAAAACTGAGCATTGCAGTAGCAAGCGGTGTGTGGGCAACAATTACGATTCCAGCCATGTTATGACAATGCCTTCTCAAGTGCTGCTAACCAAAACTGTGGAACATTAAAACCACTCTGTTCTGTGATTTCAACAAAACAAGTAGGGCTGGTGACATTAATTTCAGTCAGGTAGCCACCAATGAGGTCTAGTCCAACCAAAAATAAACCACGCTCATTAAGAATAGGTGCGAGTTTTGTAGCTACCCGCTTCTCAATATCACTTAATGGCATAGCAAGGCCTTTGCCGCCTGCCGCTAAATTACCGCGAATTTCACTTCCCTGAGGAATGCGCGCCAAAGCAAAGGGCACCACCTCACCACCAATTAAGAGGACACGCTTATCGCCCTCTGCAATCTCTGGTAAAAAGCGTTGCACCATTAAGGTTCTAGAGCCATTCTCACCTAGGGTTTCAACAATGCTAGCCAAGTTCAAGCCATCAGATCCCACCCGGAACACGCCCATGCCACCCATGCCGTCCAAAGGCTTAATCACAATATCGCGATGCGTTTGATGAAACTCTTCAACAGCAATAAGTTCACGTGTTACTAATGTAGGCGGAATCAGATCTGGAAACTCGGTAATGGAAAGCTTTTCTGAATGGTCGCGAACAGCAGTGGGGTGATTGAATACCTTTGCGCCTTGCCGAACTGCGGCAGACAATAACCAAGTTGTATTGAGGTACTCAATATCAAACGGCGGGTCAGTACGCATCAACACCGCGGAGAAGGACTTTAAGGACCGAGACTCAACAGCGCTAAGCTCAAACCAGGAAGTCGAGCTGGGCTTTATTTCAAGAGCCTGACAATCAGCCACTACTGAGTTGTCTTTCCACAATACATTGCGACTTTGACAAAACCATAAGCGATGCCCAGCTTCTTGCGCAACTCGCATCATTGCAAGAGTGGAATCTTTCTTAATCTTGAACGATTCGAGGGGGTCAGCAATGAATAAGAAATCCATATGGTTATGCGCTACTTATGCAGCCTCGGCATCAGGATCGGTGCGCTCAAGCTCCAAAGAAGCTGCAAGCAAGGCCAGACGGGCAACTACGCCATACAAATAGAAGCGATTAGGGGCTGCGCTGCCGGGTTTAGCAGTCATATCTGGCATAGAGTTTTGCTCAAAGGCTAAAGGTACAAAGTGCATACCAGGCGCATTGAGATTTTCATCTGGCCCACGATCAGTATGTACGCGGTAGAAGCCGCCAATGACATAACGATCAATCATGTAGACCACTGGCTCAGCTACTGCTTCATTGACTTTTTCAAAGGTATATACGCCTTCTTGAACCAATACATCACTTACCTCAAGGCCTTCTTTGACGACGCTCATCTTATTACGCTCTTTGCGATTCAAGTCCTTTAGCTGGGAAGCATCATTTACTACCATGATGCCCATGCCATAGGTACCTGCATCCGCTTTCACAACAGCATAAGGTTTTTCTTTAATACCATATTCACGATATTTTTTAGCAGTCTTTTTCAAAACCTGTTCAACAGCTGCTTGAAGCTCATCTTCACCTTTGCGCTCATGAAAATTCACATTAGAGCAACTCGTGAAGTATGGATTAATCATCCATGGATCAATGTCTACTACTTTGGCAAACTTTTTAGCAACATCGTCATAGGCTGCAAAATGGTTTGACTTACGACGCACGTGCCAGCCTGCATGCAGGCCAGGCAACAAGTACTGCTCATGTAGATTTTCTAAAATTGGGGGGATGCCAGCAGACAAATCATTGTTCAAGAGAATCGAGCAAGGATCAAAATCTTTTAAACCCAGGCGTTGTTTCTTCAAACCTAAGCGTGACAAAGGCTCCATCAAAAGACGATTGCCATCAGGTAGCTCAATCCAAGTTGGCTTTTTAATTTCTTCAGAGAAAGTACCCAAGCGAACATTAAGACCAGCTTGACGCAAGATGGATGACAGGCGCGCAATATTTTGCAAATAAAAAGTATTGCGAGTATGGCGCTCTGGAATCAATAATAAATTTTTGGCTTCTGGACAGATCTTTTCAATTGCTGCCATAGCAGCCTGAACTGCAAGAGGCAACATCTGAGGCGATAGGTTATTAAAACCACCAGGAAAGAGGTTGGTATCAACCGGGGCTAACTTAAAACCTGAATTGCGTAAATCTACCGAGCAATAGAATGGCGGCGTATGTTCTTGCCACTCCAGCCTGAACCAACGCTCAATGGTTGGGGTCGCTTCTAGTACCTTTGACTCTAATTCGAGCAAAGGGCCGCTTAGGGCTGTGATGAGATGTGGAACCATTCCACCATTGTAAGATTATTAAAAGAAAGACGCGGGATCCGAGGATCCCGCGCTTAAAACCAGGCAGCCAACCAGGACCGCCGGGTGAGGGGTAAATCTACTGATTAAGACTCGTAGGCAGTCTCACCATGTGAGCTGATATCCAAGCCTTCGCGCTCTTCCTCTTCCTTCACACGCAAACCAATCACCATATCGATTAATTTGAAGGCAATGTAAGAGACCACGCCAGACCAGATCAAGGTAGTAATCACGCCTTGAGCCTGAATCCACAATTGGCTAGCAATAGAGTAGTCAGGAGCAACAGCATTGGCTACGTAATCCCAGATACCAGAACCGCCTAATGCTGGATCAGCAAATACGCCGGTCAATAAAGCACCAGTAATACCACCTACGCCGTGAACACCAAATACATCCAAGCTGTCATCAGAGCCCAAGATTTTCTTGAGACCAGTTACACCCCAGAGGCAAACTACACCAGCAATCAAGCCGATGATGATAGAACCCATTGGGCCAGCAAAACCAGCAGCAGGAGTAATAGCAACCAAGCCGGCTACGCAACCAGAAGCAGCGCCCAACATAGATGGCTTACCTTTGAGAACCCACTCAGCTACTGACCAGCCCAATACAGCAGCAGCAGTTGCTAAATAAGTATTCACGAATGCCAATGCAGCGCTACCGTTTGCTTCTAATGCTGAACCAGCATTGAAACCAAACCAGCCGAACCACAAGAGTGCAGCACCAGCCATTACATAAACTAAGTTATGTGGCTTCATTGCTTCTTTGCCGTAACCAACACGTTTGCCGATAACGAAGGAACCAACCAAGCCAGCAATAGCAGCATTGATGTGAACAACGGTACCGCCAGCAAAGTCGAGAACACCTTTTTGCCACAACCAGCCAGCACGAGCGGTAATAGCCTCGAGGGATGCAGCGTCTTTGATGTCATCAGGACCAGGCCAGAACCAAACCATGTGAGCGATTGGAATATAGCTGAAGGTGAACCAAAGGATCATGAAAATCAAGATTGCAGAGAACTTAGCGCGCTCAGCAAAAGAACCAATGATCAAGCAGCAAGTAATGGTTGCGAACACTGCTTGGAAAGCCATAAATACATACTCAGGAATCACAACACCTTTACTAAAGGTTGCTGCTACTGAGTCTGGATTCATACCACCCAAGAACAAGCGATCAAGTCCACCAATAAATGCTCCGCCTTCGGTAAAGGCAAAACTGTAGCCATAAATTGCCCAAAGCACAGATATCAGGGAGAAGACCATGAAACACTGCATACAGATAGACAAGATATTTTTGCTACGTGTCAAACCGCCGTAGAACAAAGCTAAACCAGGAAGAGTCATCAACAGCACTAATGCTGTACAAACCATCATCCAAGCAGTATCGGCTTTATTGCACTTTTCAGAGCAAAGAACGGGCGCAGGTTCTGCAGCTGCAGGAGTAGCAGCAGGAGCAGTAACTGCAGGTTTTTTAGCTTCATCAGCGTGAGCTGGTGAAGTTACTAACACACCAGTAGCGCCAATAGCCAAGGCCATAGCTCCACCAGCAACGAGTCGTTTCATCCAAGTTAACATTTTGAACCTCTCTTTAAAGTGCTGACGCACCGGTTTCACCGGTACGAATGCGAATGACGTGCTCAACTGGAGAGACAAAAATCTTGCCATCGCCAATCTTGCCAGTACGTGCAGATTTTTCAATTGCTTCAATCGCACGCTCCAAGATGCCATCTTCAACAGCAGCTTCAATTTTTACCTTCGGCAAAAAGTCAACTACATACTCAGCACCGCGATATAACTCGGTATGGCCTTTTTGACGACCAAAGCCTTTAACTTCAGTGACGGTGATGCCCGAAACTCCCACTTCCGAGAGAGCTTCGCGCACTTCGTCAAGCTTGAAGGGCTTGATGATTGCGGTAATTAATTTCATGTGTTTCTCCGTTCAGAGGTGGAAATTAGAAAGTTTTGGTCAAAGCAACTACGCCGTTGGCACGACCTTGATTGCCACCGTTAGGTGTTGTGTACATGTATGTGCTACCCACTTTTTGTACAGAAGTACCTGTGTAGTAAGCAGAACCAGACAAGCCACCACCGAAGTCTTTAGTCAAACCAAATTTCCAGTCTGCATAGCTGAGGTTGTAAGTACCAGGCATTGCAGTTGTAGAGGTTGAACCAACAACGACGTTGTTAGGCACATACTGGTAACCAACGTGAGCATTCAAAGTAATGCCGTACATGCCAGTGTCATAGTTCGCTGTCAAATCTGGGTAGAAAGAACCTTTAGAGTTGTAGATACCAAACAGGTTGCTCAATGCATATGAGAACTTGAAGAAGCCTGCTACAGGACCGGCTGTGAAGTTCTGTGCTGCATAAATTTCTGTTGTGCTAGGTGAAGCGCCTGAAGACTGGCGAGCAGTTGGGTATGCATTGATTTGCTTTGAAGTTGGGGCATTAGAAACCATGCCAGACACTGGGTAGTAGTACTGCAATACACCAAAGTCAGAGGCATAACCTTCACCGAGGAATTCTTTCTTGAAACCAGCATAGAAGTCCATTTCGATTGGGGCAGTAACTGAACCAGTACCACTTCCACCATAGCCACCGTATTGGTCGCTAATCCAGCTGATGTTTGAGTTCCAGTTACCTACATAGAAACCACTCTCATGGGCGTAGTCAAAGCCACCTTGAATTGCTGGCTTGTTATTAGTCTGCGTCAAACCACGATAGATGTAGTTGCTGGCAACAGTGACGTTAGCTGCGATTGGGCTAACTTCTGGCTCTGGTGCATCAGCAGCAAAAGCTGCTGTAGTTGCAACGCCAGATAACAATGCTACTGCTGCCGCAGAGATTGCTGTCTTGTGAATAGTTTTCATTTAATGCTCCTTACTGGTTGTAAATAAAAAAGGGTTGAATGCTTAATGCATGAGGCGATATTGAAGGTTTGGGCGTTCATGGATTTGTCACAAATCCCCTTATTGAGGCAATTGCACTAATTTGGTGCTAATTGATGCACCCTAGCTGTGAATTTTGGGCTTTTTGTACTGATTTACCCCCTATTTAGGCATTTTTGCCCACTCAACTTAAAATATGAATGTGTATCTTTTAAGCAACTTTCGATAGAACTGCGAAACCCCATCATGCAAAAACCCGGTGAAATCCTCGAACAAATCCAACGTATCGCAAACGATATGCAAAACAAGGTAGGTGATGCGATTCGCAATTCACCAGCACAAGAGATTGAAAAGAATGTTCGCGCCATGATGAATCAAGGTTTTCAGAAAATGGACTTAGTAACCCGCGAAGAATTTGAATTGCAAACTAAAGTGCTTGCTAAGACGAGAGAGAAACTGGAAGCACTGGAAGCTAAAGTGGCTGCTCTAGAAAAAACTCAATAAGCTTTACGAGCTCACCTTACGGCCCTACTCTGGACAAAATTCATTAAAGAAGTTTGCGTACTCTTCTTGAGATAAACGTGTTTTTGCATCTTCAGCATTGATATTGGGATGCAAGACTGAGACCTGATAAATCCAGGCATCGCCATTACTTGCCAAGCGTGTGATCCAACGAACCCGCATGAACTGTTGAGATTTTTCATTGATTCTGAAAGTAATAAAGTAATCTTTAATTGGCAACCGTTGTTGATTACTAGCTTGATATATTGCATCCACCTCATCAACCTTGCCGCCAGATGCTTTTGCTCTTGCCAAAATATTATTTTGCAGCTCAGTCATAAGCTTGACGGTTAATGCAGCCTGGATCATAGGCACATGGATAGAACTAATCGAATAAATATCATCATCGATTTTGACTGCCTCAAGAGTTTGAGCAAACTCTTGATTCTCATACGGTATACGACGCTCTAACTTATCTGGCTTACCCGGAAATAAAGCGGTATATCGTTCTTGGGGAGATTGGATAGTACGCCAATCCAGCTTTGGACTGCAGGCTACTAGCAAAATGATTATGCTTATTAAGGCGCTAAGCTTTGCAACTACTCTAAACAACTCCCGCTCCGTGCGCCTGTTGATCAGCGTGATAGCTAGAGCGCACCATAGCGCCTACTGCGGCATGAGAAAAGCCCATAGCGTATGCCTTCTCCTCAAACATCTTGAAAATGTCAGGATGGACATAGCGACGCACTGGCAGGTGATGGCCTGATGGCGCAAGATATTGGCCGATTGTGAGCATATCAATATTGTGCTCACGCATATCACGCATTACTTCAAGAATTTCTTCATCAGTTTCTCCAAGACCCACCATTAATCCACTCTTGGTTGGAATGCGAGGGAAACGCTCTTTGAAATCCTTCAATAACTTTAAAGAGTGAAGGTAATCTGCGCCTGGTCGTGCTTCTTTATACAAGCGTGGCACGGTTTCCAAATTATGGTTCATCACATCTGGTAAACCACTGGGTGCATGGTCTGCAAAAATATCAAGAGCCTTATCTAAGCGACCACGAAAATCTGGCACCAAAACCTCAATCCGAGTATTTGGTGAAAGTGCTCGTGATTGAGAAATACAATCTACATAATGCATCGCTCCACCATCGCGTAAATCATCGCGATCGACACTGGTAATCACCACGTAATTGAGCTTGAGGGCAGCAATGGTGCGCGCTAAATTGGCAGGCTCTTTTTGATCTAAGGGATCTGGTCTGCCATGACCAACATCACAGAAAGGACAACGACGGGTGCACTTATCGCCCATGATCATGAATGTAGCTGTGCCCTTACCAAAGCACTCACCTATGTTGGGGCAGCTCGCCTCTTCGCAGACGGTGACCAATTCGTTCTCGCGCAAAATCTTTTTGATCTCATTGAAACGAGAATTGCCCGATGCAGCCTTTACCCGAATCCAATCCGGCTTTTTTAAGACTTCTGTAAGCGGAATAATCTTGATGGGAATACGTGCGGTCTTCTCGCTAGACTTTTGCTTGCGAGTCGCGTCATAACTCAAGTCTTGACGAGCTTCGACGGGTGCTTTGGAATCGATCTTATTTGTGGTCATGTGACATCAGTTGCTTTTGTAAATGCTTCAAAAGCCTTTGGCTAATAATGTCTATATTGTCCTTGATCCCAAGGGTTTGCATATCAACTGTCTTTAGGCCCTCATAACCACAGGGGTGGATACGAGCAAACGCCTCCAGATCAGTCGCTACATTTAAGGCAAGGCCATGGTAGGAGCAGCTTTTAGAGACCTTCAGACCTAAGGCAGCTACCTTAGCTCCAATCCATTGCGCTGGCACTCCAGCCTGCTCTGAAATATAGATTCCGGGGGCTCCTTGCTGCCTCTCTGCCTGAATTCCAAAATCCGCCAGAGTATCAATCAGAGCTTGCTCAATACGCGAGACGAGTTCTTTAACAAAGATGCCTAGACGTTTGAGATCAAGCAAGAGGTACACCACAATCTGTCCAGGACCATGATAAGTAATCTCGCCACCACGATCGACTTGCACCAAGGGAATGTGCTTACTAGGCGAATGCAAATTACCAGCGTTGCCTGCAAGCCCCAAAGTAAAAACAGGGGGGTGCTCTAAAACCCAAATCTCATCTGGAGTATCACTATTGCGCTCTTTAGTAAAAGCTTGCATCGCCTCATAAGTCGATGCGTAATCTGCCAAACCAAGATGTTTTACTAAAGCAGGCATGAAATAGATTAAAGAACGATGCTCACTAAAGGGTGGGTAGATAAAGTTCTATAAAGCTCGTCGAGCTGCTCACGACTAGTAGCGGTAATTGGTAAGGTGATCCCTAAATAATTTCCGTCTTTAGAGGGTCGTTGCTCCACTTTGCTCTCATCAAAACTCGGATCAAACTGTTTTGCAATATGGATGATTGCTGGCAAATATTCTGGCGTGGCCTTACCCATTACCTTAATCGGAAAAAGAGATGGGTACTCTATTAGTGATTTTTCTTCAGCCATGATGTGCGCCTTTTATTGTTTACGATAATCTGGCATACCTAGCCATGCACTAGTAATGATGTTGCGGATGCAATGTAAGCGACGATGGAAAAAATGATCGGCGCCTGGCACTACTTGAACAGTTAATTCTTGTGGTCGGGCCCAATCCAAAACAGCAATGAGTGGAATAGTTTCATCTACTTCACCATGAATGATGATGGTATCAGCAGGAACAGGCGCAAGATCCCACTTACCAGCCGCGCTACCAACCATCACAAATCGTTCAGCGGGACGACCCAGTTCCGAAAGTCTTTGGACTAAGTGACTACCAACGAAGCTACCAAATGAAAAGCCCGACACTACTAATGGCAAGACATTAGCGGTAGTAACCCAAGCTTGATTTGCCGTGACCTCACACTCAGCCCAGCTCGATGGTGTCCTCATCCAATCTGTCACGTGCAACAAATCATCTAACTCGCCTACGCCTTCATCATGCACGCCAGCAGTACCGCCAACACCACGAAAATTAGGGCGCACACTGACATACCCTAGTTGATTAAAGGCCCGCGCCATAGTTTGCGCAACCTTGTTATCCATCGTGCCACCCATCAAAGGATGCGGGTGCGCTACTAGCGCTATGCCCCTCACAGCAAACTCAGGATCATTTTTCAGTTCATCAGGAAGATCAATCGACATTTCAATTAATCCAACGATACCCTCAATATGTATTACTTTTGTACGGCTATTCATGTGCAAGCACTTTCAACAAAAACAGCTAAGCTAACTGCAGGCGTTCAACCAGACGTCCCTCAATCAGATGAGACTGAATAATTTCTTCGACATCATCCTGATCAACCATGGTGTACCAAATGCCCTCTGGATAAACTACCATCACTGGGCCATCAGCACACCGATCTAGGCATCCAGCTTTATTAACTCGAATTTTGCCAGAGCCATTAAGACCAAGCTCCTTCACCCTATTTTTTGCGTATTCAAATAAAGCGAAAGCATTATGGCGATCACAACAATCTTCGCCATTGCTACGCTGATTTAAACAAAAAAATACATGGTGTGAAAAGCTCATAGAAAAATTATCTTTATCAAGGTTTTGTTTTGAGGTTGAGATTGCTGTGAAGCATCCAGATTAAAGCCAACGGCAACCACACCAAAGATACCCACTCCATTAAATCATTGAAGTGCAATAAGCGTCCTTGCTGCCAATGTCTAAGCGTCAATATGAAATAGGGATTATCAGGCAATATGTTAATCGCAATGGTGGCACTGATGAGGCACAACAAAGCTAATGCAAACTTTGTTTTACCACTCAAGCGCAAAGTCCATCTTAGTAAAATGCTAGCCAAAACCATTCCCCAAAGCGCCCCCGCAGTAAACCATAAAAAACTAAACTCGCCACCAAATTGCAGAGCTGTGAAGACTGTTTTGACTGCTACTGTAAATAACAGCAAACCATTCAAGATCTTCCATTGAGGCGCTTTAGAGCGCATTCCTAAGGAGAGTAATAAAGCTACGCCAAGCCAGCAAAGTGCAGTAATCAGAGTTTCTTGTACAACGTGGTTAATCACCAGCGTTCCCCAATCAATTGAACCAAAGATGACATGCCCCCAAACACCCGTCCCTAACCATGAACTTTGTGGATAGATTTGGGACCATGGAAATAATATAAAAAGTGCACATGCTGCCCAATTTGACCCGAACCATTGATCAAAACGACGGCGAATTGCGCTGCCTGATAACCATTGAGGACCCAGCGGTATCGCTAGCAAGCCACCTAAGAACCCGCCAAAGACATTGGCCCACCAATCCATCAAACTCGGAATGCGGGTAGGTAGCCATGACTGTAGTGTCTCAACACTCAGTGCAAGAAAAGCACTTAAGGCAATCGCAATCAGCAAGGCAATTAAGTTCTGCCATCGAGGATATGCTGAGAAAACCAGCAAAAAGCCAAATGGGATGTAAGCTAAAACATTAACGCTCAGATCAAAAAGAGTCATAAAGCGCGGTAATGGGGCATCTAACCAATCCCAAGCGGCAATTCCATTCTGAAAGTCAAAGTCAAAAGGATTTAGGCTCACATAGATAATCAGCAGCGCATAGCTAAAGCTCATGGCCCGAGCCAGCGGCATGGCCTGAAGAGGCCAAACAAGCTTATAAGGACGCTGGTCTTTTTGATCCATCCCACAATTCTAGGTCAGACCTTTCTACAATGGCGAAATGACTATGAATTGCATCCTAGAGCGCGTTGCTGAAACTAGATCCACCAATGATGATCTATTGGAGCGTTGGCGTGCTGGTCAGCTGATCGACCCAGTAGCCCGAATTGCCCATCGACAGACTGCTGGTAAGGGTAGGGCTGGCCGAACCTGGTTCGCAAGCCCAGAAGACTCGATGTGCTTCTCCATGGCCTTTCCATTTCAGAGAAGCCCTGCCCAGCTCGCTGGACTAAGCCTAGTGGTTGGCATGGCGGCCATTTCAGGAATTGCACAAGCTTGCGATTTATCAGAAGACGCACTTCACCAAGCAGGCCTGCGCCTCAAATGGCCAAATGATTTGCTTGTCAATAACACTAAAGTTGGTGGCATCTTAATTGAGGGCGGCCAGGCAACAACGCATGATCGTAGTTGGATGATTATTGGTGTGGGCATCAATCTACATTATTCAAAATTGATTGAGACTGAGCTTGGTAATCAATTACCCCTCAAAGCTGGTGCTTTAGATCAGATCTTGCCCAAAGGAAAAGCTCTACCCGACATTGAATATCTTTGGCTCAAACTGATTTCTGCATTTGAACAAGATCTGAATGCATTTGATCGTCTTGGATTCGATCCTTTTCAACACCGCTGGGAACGATGGGATGCCTACCAAGGTCAAACGGTTTGCATTTCTGGTGCAGGTAAAGAAGCTATTTATGGGGTCGCAAAAGGAATTGATCAAACTGGCGCATTACTATTACGACAAGATGCTAAAACTATAGCTATTCATGCAGGTGATGTTTCTTTGCGAGTGCAATCATGAGTCTTTATTTATTATTTGACGTTGGCAACACGCGCCTCAAATGGGCTGCCGTTGAATCAACGCAACACCCATCTGCTCAACAGAAAAAATTGTGGGCTTACTCTGGATCGTTTTCGAGTAAATCTTTGCAATCTGTCGAACATAGAGCCGAGTTAGCGGATTACATTGCAAAAACTTTACCGAAACCGGATGCCATTGGATTTACTTGTGTTGCTGGCAACGATGCCATCGCTAATTTGCAATCCCTATTTCCTCAATGGAGTGAGCTCTCCTGGAAACAGCTACATGGCAATAGTCCCTATGAGGGTTTGCGCAGCTTGTATCAAGATCCTCGCAAACTAGGCGCCGATCGTTGGGCAGCGGTCATTGGGGGTCGTGCTTTATCGAGTGTCAATACTCTCATCATCAACGCGGGAACAGCAAGCACGATTGATTTACTTGGCGCTAATGGCGTACATTACGGTGGATGGATTTTGCCTGGCCTTAGCTTGATGCAAAAAAGCTTAGAAGTAAATACCGCTCAATTGCCTTTGGCTCAGCGTAATGAACATCACTCGGGCTTTGCTACCTCTACAAATGACGCCATTATTGGTGGTTGTGATGCAGCACAGATTGGTGCTATTCAATATGCTCTTCGACTAGCCAAAGAAATGAATCAGGCTGTTGAGCGTGTATGGATTGATGGTGGCAACGCCAAGATCCTGCATAGTGAACTGATGAAATTCCCCCTCAAGGATCAACCTAACATTGAAATCAGTGAAGGGCTCGTTCTACGTGGCACTTGGGCCTGGCTACTACAAAATACTTAAGAACGAATTTTCCCTAATAAGGTAGTAGTAGAGCGCTCGTATAGAAAGGGAATGGCAATAGCCTTACCACCCCAAGTCTTTACTAATTTCGTTTCTGCCAAAGTATCGATTTCATAATCGCCACCCTTGACATAGATATCAGGACGAATTTTCTCAATTAAATTCACTGGAGTTTGCTCGGTAAATATCACGGCCATATCTACACTCGCCAATGCTGCTAGTAAAGCTTGACGATCCGCTTCTGAATTAATCGGTCGATCATCGCCTTTGCCTAACATCTTGACAGAGGCATCAGAATTGACGCCCACCACTAAGCTTGCACCTAAAGCGCGTGCCTGAGCTAAATAGCTTGCATGGCCACGATGCAAAATATCAAAAACCCCATTCGTAAAAACGAGCGGTCTTGGAAGTTTTGCAATACGTTCAGCCAACTGCTCTGGAGGGCAAACCTTAGACTCAAAAGAAGGGGGTGGTAAAGAACTCATAACGCAATATTAAAGGTATTGACTACTGGCCAGCGATATTAGGGAAAATGTCTTAGACTGCGATACTGTTTATCCCAATAAAAGAAGGCGCAATATGCCCCGCTTCCTACTGACCTGGCTTTTTTCTCTGTTTACCCTAATGCTAGGAAATCAGGCCGTAATAGCGGCGCCCAGTTGCAGCCCTTTACTCTCTCACACCTTCTTGCGCCTCCAAGATGAAGCGCCTCAGAATCTTTGCCAATACCAAGGAAAAGTCATTCTGGTTGTCAATACTGCTAGCTTCTGTGGCTTTACAAGCCAATATGAGGATCTTGAAAAGATCTACGCCAAATATAAAGATCAAGGCTTTGTAGTGCTAGGCTTTCCATCAAATGATTTTGGACAACAAGAGCCTGGTAGCAATAAAGAAATTGCAGATTTTTGTAAAAACACTTATGACGTTAAATTTCCAATGTTTGCCAAGAGTGTTGTATCGGGAAATAATCCCAACCCCCTCTTTAAGATGCTCATTGCTAAAACGGGAACTACGCCCAAGTGGAATTTCTACAAATATCTGATTGATCGCAATGGTAATGTGATCGACTCATTCGGAAGTCTCACCAAGCCCACTAGCAGTAGTATTACTGGACCAATTGAAAAGCTTTTAGGAGAGAAGGCGCAGTGAGTAAAAAGAAGGTAGCGATTGTTGGTGCAGGCATTTCTGGGCTTGGCTGCGCTTACGCATTAAGGCAACATCCAGAAATTGAAATTACGCTATATGAGGCCGGTGATCACATCGGTGGTCATAGCAACACGGTTGATTTCAAGTACAAACTGGGCGACAAAACCATCACGCACGGGGTTGATACTGGCTTTTTGGTCTTTAATCGAAAAACCTATCCGCGCCTTGTTCGGCTCTTTGAAGAAATACAAGCCCCCGTTGCACCCTCTGAGATGTCATTTTCTGTATCCATCAATCCCACCGATGCAAATTACTCTCGCAAAAAATTAGAGTGGGCTGGTAATGATCTCAACTCCTTCTTTGGGCAACGCTCAAATTTATTGTCGCCTTCTTTCTGGAGAATGGCCTACGATATCTTGCGCTTTAATCGCTTAGCCACCAATCTTGCCCAACAGCAAATTGATGCCGGCCATCTTTACAAAGAACCCGATGAAACGATTGCTAACTTTTTAAAGCGTAATCGCTTTAGCCAAAGCTTTAAAGAGAACTATTTTCTTCCAATGATTGGCGCCATCTGGTCTTGCTCAGTCGAGCAAATGCTCGAGTTTCCAATCCAAACGATGGTGCGCTTTTGCCATAACCACGGCCTCTTGCAGATTCAAAATCGCCCTCAATGGCTGACCATTCAAGGCGGCTCACGTGAATATGTGAAGCGGATCGTAGCTTCCTTAGAAAAACATGGTGTCACGATCCGGCGTGAAGCTGTTAGCAGAGTTAACACCAGCCAAGATGGCACTGGGTCAGTAGAAATACACAGTCCGTCAGGAGTGACCTATTTTGACGAGGTCGTCATGGCTTGTCACAGCGATCAAACCCTTGAATTAGTTCATGGCATCAACCAAGAAGCCAGAAATATTCTCGCCGCAATTCCATACCAAAAAAATCGCGCGATTTTGCATACTGATATTCGCTTCCTACCCGACACTAAAGGCTGTTGGGCAGCCTGGAACTACACCGCTAAATCAGGTGCACAAGCTACTTCTCAGCAGCATGTCAGTGTCAACTATCTCATTAACCGTCTGCAGCCTCTCCCTCCAGAATTGCGAGAGCTCCCAATCATTGTGAGTCTAAATCCCGCCAGCGAACCAGATTCAGCATTAGTCCATCAAGAAATTCACTATGCTCACCCTGTTTTTGATATGGGTGCCATTCAGGCACAAAAAGAGCTACCCCTCATTCAGGGCACATCATCTATTTGGTATTGCGGGGCTTGGACAGGATTTGGATTTCATGAAGATGGTTTACGCTCAGGTGAATTGGTTGCAGAAGCAATCATTGAAAGCACTCACTCACCACTGCATCAATCGCGACAAGACGCACAATAAATGAGTTCACCAAAGATTAACTTTGGAGTAGTCAATCATCGACGTCTTCGGCCGGCACAGAACGCCTTTAGCTATGGGGTTTTCACCCTATCAATTCCGATGCGCGCTAGAAAACGCAATCCCGAACTGCTGAATCAGCATGGAGTACGAGATAACCGTCTTGGTTTATTTTCATTCTTTGACAAGGACTACGGATTTAGCCATGCCGATAGCTTGGCCTGGGTTGAACAAATTCTGCAAGACAATCAAGTACCCCATGTAGATGGAGAAATCTGGTTACAGACCTTCCCACGTGTTCTGGGATATGTTTTTAATCCAGTCAGTTTTTGGATTTGTACAAGGGTCGATGGCCAAGTTCAGGCAGTGCTAGCCGAAGTAAACAATACTTTTGGCGAACGTCATTGCTATTTATTACATAAAGATTCTGGGGACGCACTACGCTCTGGGGAAACTATCAGCAGCAAAAAAGTGTTTCATGTATCACCATTTTGTGATGTGCGCGGTGAATATCGCTTTCGATTTCTATTTCCCCAAGACAGCAGCTCTAATAAAGACTCGGTATATCGTATAGAGCTGCATGAAGATGGGCAGCCCCTCATTAATACCAGTATCAGCGGCACTAGTAGGCAGCTGTGCCGGTCTGCACTACTATTGGCATTCTTACGCTACCCTTTGATGAGTATTGGGGTAATTTTTCGCATTCATTGGCAAGCATTGAAATTATGGCTAAAAGGTGTACCCTTTTACTCAAAACCTAAACCACCTGAACTAGAAGTTAGTAGATGAACCGCCCCGGACAATCCCTGCTCTCTCGCCTTAATTTCTCGCGCCCACAAAAACGCGCAGCTTCTTCACAACAATACGAGCTAAAAACACAAGCCTTATTACGTCTCTTATCTCAACTGAGCAGTGGTCATCTCAGTATGACTCTGCCTAATGGTGAGATCAGAGAATTTGGTAATACAGCCGATGATCTTCATGCAGAGATTCAGATTCACAATTGGTCCGTATTTAAGCAAGTCATGTCACACGGTGATATAGGGTTTGCCGAGAGCTATATTCGTGGCGACTGGAATACCCCAGACCTGAAAGCGATTCTTGAGTTGGCGATTCGTAATCGCACCATTCTTGAGAGAGCAATCTATGGAAGTTGGTACGGCTCACTTTTCTATCGTCTCAAACACTGGCTGCGTGACAATACGAAATCGGGAAGTCGCAAAAATATTCATGCGCATTACGATCTCGGAAATGCTTTCTATACCTTGTGGCTTGATCCAAGCATGAGCTATTCAAGTGCATGGTTTTCGTCAGGAGATCAACAATCTCTGGCCAGTGCCCAGCGCGCCAAGATTGAACGTATTCTGCAATCTATCAATACTAAGCCAGGCGATCATATTTTAGAGATTGGTTGTGGCTGGGGCGGTGTTATGGAGGAATCGCTCCGTAACAAAGTCTCTATTACTGGCTTAACGCTATCTACCGAGCAAAAAGCGTTCGCAGAAAAACGTCTAGAAAAAGTCCAAGAAGAAATGGTGACGCCCACTTCATTTGAGGTTCGCCTTCAAGACTATCGGGACTGCCAAGAGCAATTTTCTGGTATTGCCTCAGTAGAAATGTTTGAAGCTGTTGGCGAAAAGCATTGGCCAGAATACTTTCAAACTATTTCTCATTGCTTAAAGGCGGGCGGCAAAGCTTGTATTCAAACGATTGTGATTGCTGAAGATCTATTTGATCGCTATCGCCAAAACACTGACTTTATTCAGCAGTATGTATTCCCAGGTGGCATGCTACCCTCACGTACTAGCTTCAAGATCAGTGCTGCGCAAGCTGGACTCAAAATAGAAGATGAATTTGCCTTTGGTACAGACTATGCCAAAACACTATGCCTCTGGCGCGATAGCTTTAATCAAAAGCTAAATGAAGTTCGTCAACTAGGATTTGATGAGGCCTTTATCCGGCTCTGGAATTTCTATCTGATGTATTGCGCTGCAGGATTTTCTGAGCGCAATATTGATGTCGTGCAATTTACCCTTAGCCACCAAAATCAACAGGCATCAACTCATGCCTTAAGCGCATGAAACAAAAAGGCATCGACAATTTTTCTGGAAAACGAGTCTGGGTCATTGGTGCTTCAAGTGGGATTGGTGAGGCGTGCACTCAAGCGCTACTTCGTGCTGGCGCAAAGTTGGCACTTTCAAGTCGCAGGGTAGATCGCCTAAATACACTGGCAGCCTCAGCGGCCCTTAATCAAGCGCTTGTGGTTCCAATCGATGTGACCAATCCAGCTCAACTGGAGGCTGGCTACGAGCAAATTTTGCAAGCTTGGGGCGGTATTGATTTGCTTCTTTTTGTATCCGGTGTTTATGTGCCTCTTCGGGCTGATAACTTCGATATCAAGGTTGTCCAGGAAACTATTGATGCTAATTTGCTCGGTCCCATGAGGGCAGTTGCCTTGGTCTTACCCGAAATGCTCAAGGCCCATACAGGTCACATTGCGATTGTAGGTAGCGTCGCCGGCTACAGCGGCCTTCCAAAAGCGCTTGCTTACGGTCCAAGTAAAGCCGCCATCATTAATTTCTGCGAAACCCTGTATTACGACTTGCTGCCCCAAGGGTTGAGCGTGCATATGATTTCACCGGGGTTTGTAGCTACAGAAGCTACAGCCCAAAACGATTTTGAGATGCCTGCACTCATTAGCGCTAAAGAGGCGGCTACAGAAATTCTGGCCGGAATTCAGAAAGGTGAGTTTGATATTCACTTTCCCAAACGATTCTCAGGATTCTTAAAATTTCTCAGAATCCTTCCCTACCCGGTCTACTTTTGGATTGTGCGCCGCTTCGTCAAAATTTAAGCGTCAGCAATTAGTCAATCAACTACTGTTTGTATTTATCTTTACGAATTTTTTCTTCTAGATAATCCATCACCCCAATGGCTTTAGCTTTTGTACCAGCAATTGAAGGAGAAGTAACATACTTGCCTTGCATCACAATGGTAGGAACACCATCAATACGATAGGCCTCTGCGAGTTGCCTTGCTGCACGAGCCTTAGAAACTACAGCAAAAGAACGGTAAGTGGCTAAGAAGGTATTGCGATCAATTCCTTGAGTTGCAACCCAGTCTGCAATCTCTGGCTCAGTTAATAAACGCTTATTTTCTTTATGCATCGCGTACATGACTTTTTCATTCAGTGCATCGCCTTTGCCCATAGATTCAAGCGCATAAAACAACTGACTATGGGGCATAAAGTCGTCACGGAAAGCTACTGGCACCCTACGGAACGAGACGTCTTTAGGTTGGCGCTTTATCCAACTACTGAGCTCTGGCTCAAAGTCGTAGCAATGGGGGCAACCGTACCAAAAGAACTCAATCACTTCAACTTTGCTCTTTGTCTCTAAAGGCTGAGCGACCGGAAGGATGCGGTAATCAAAACCTTCTTCAATCTTTTGGCCCTGAGCAACAGCGATACCACTCAAAGAAAGCAGTATCGCAACAGTAAATAATCTTTTGCTAAATGAAATCATGGTTTATTAGATTTAATCAAGGTTGGTTTAATGCCTAGGCTATTTAATTTATCGCGCACAGGATTGCTCTCATCAACGCTGTTGTAGGGACCGACACGCACACGCCAAAGAGTGCTGCCATCACTAGTGACTTCACTTAATTGGGCTTGTATGCCTTGAATGGCTAAATTGGCTTTTTGTGCATCCGCATCAGCACGCTTAACGAATGCGCCTACTTGTAAGAAATAAATAAAATCTGCCTTTGCCGCTGGGGCTGGAGGTGCTGTAACTTCAGCAGGCTTCTTACCATTCGCTAAATCGCCAATTGGATCGGCAGCGGGTGCAGCAGGTTGTTTACCTTGCAAAGGTTTATTTAAATCCAACTGCTCTACAGGCGCTGCAGATTCTCCCTCTGCAGGAGTAGCAGGCTTAATTATCAAAGGTAGACTCGGTGCACGAACTCCAGGTCTTTCTTGGGGGGTATTTTTAGAAAGATAAAACGCAATCACAAAGGCAATGCCTAGGCCAGCCCCTAAACCCAAAATGAAACCTAGGAGGGTGCCACCATATTGACCTTGTTTACTGCCATCGTGCTTCACAAAGCCAGTGGATTGATTTGATTTTTTCATCATTTCCTCATCTTACATCTTCGCTGGAGCAGATACCCCTAATACCTTTAGACCATTCTGCAGCACTTGCCGCGTAGCGCATAACAAAGCTAAACGGGCCCGCTTTAGGCTTTCATCATCTACCAAAACACGATCAGCATTGTAAAAAGTATGGAAGTCGCCCGCTAAATCTCGTAGGTAAAAAGCAAGCGCGTGCGGAGCTAGCTCTGCAGCGGCATCTGTCAACACTTCTGGGTACTCAGCTAAACGACGCAAGAGATGATCTGCAGCCTTGCTTTGTAATAAAGATAAGTCAGCTGCCGCTAAGTCTGAAGTTTGACCGCCCCATTGCTGCAAAATTGAGCTGATACGGGCATAGGCATATTGCACGTAGAACACGGGGTTCTCATCGTTCTGCTGCAGGGCCAAGTCAATATCAAAAACAAATTCTGTATCGGCTTTACGAGAGATTAAGAAAAAACGAACCGCATCTCGACCCCGTTGCAATGCCAAGGATCTTTCATCTGCAGTCATTTCTGGCGTAACGCCACCAGACCATTCCACTAAATCACGGACGGTGACATAGGAACCTGCTCGCTTAGAAATTTTCACTTCTTCACCATGGCGCATGACTGTCACCATTTTATGTAAGACGTAGTCTGGATAAGTTTTCGGGAGATCCCAACCACGCTTTTGTGCAACCCCTTGCAAGCCAGAACGTACACGAGCAATGGTGCCGTGATGATCGCTACCTTGAACATTAATGACTTTCTTAAAGCCACGATTCCACTTACTCGCGTGATAAGCCACATCGGGCACAAAATAAGTAAAGCTGCCATCAGACTTTCGCATCACGCGATCTTTATCGTCACCATCGTCGGTCGTCTTAAGCCATAAGGCACCATCCGCTTCGTAGGTTTTACCAATACCTTGAAGATCCTGAACAATTTGGGCAACACTGCCATCGGTATATAAGGACGACTCTAGGTAATAGCAATCAAACTGCACACCAAAAGTTTTCAAATCGATATCTTGCTCATTACGCAAGTACGCAACTGCAAATTGGCGAATGGCCTCAAGGTCATCACGAAATTCAGGAGAGGCTTTAAATGCCGTAGCAATCTCTGCAATATATTCACCGTTATAAGCTTGCTCTGGCCAATTAGCATCGCCTGGTTTTAAGCCCTGTAAACGTGCCCGGACAGATAAAGCTAAGTTTGCAATTTGTACACCAGCATCGTTGTAATAAAACTCACGATGCACTTTAATTCCTTGAGTAGCTAATAAATTAGCAAGGGCATCACCTAAAGCAGCCTGCCTACCATGACCCACATGCAATGGGCCAGTCGGATTTGCTGAAACAAATTCAATCATAGCGCTTGGCACTGAGGGATTGGTTTGAGTAAGTATGCCAAAGTGAGTACCAGCAGAAAGAATCTCGCCTACCACTGCTGTTTTAGCAACATTACTTAAGCGGAAATTGATAAAGCCGGGTCCAGCAATTTCGCAGGATGCAATGAGCCGATCAAAACCTGGCTCTTTTTGTAAACGCTCTACTAAAGCCTGGGCTAATTCTCGAGGATTGAGCTTCCATGCTTTCGAAAGCTGGAGGGCGATATTACAGGCGACATCGCCATGATCTACGGCCTTAGGGCGCTCAAGGCGAGGCATGGGCACTTCTGCCAAGCCGCGCTCCTGCGCGATACCCTGTAGAGCGCTACTGAGCATCTCAATTAGACGATTTTTATTAGTCAGCAACATAGGAGAGTGAGTTTATCAGGTGGTAAGCTAATGAAATGATCTATCAATTTCGCTCCAAAGCAGGTCCTGACGTCATCATGCTGGCGGACCTGACTAAGCGGATTTTTGACATTTTGGGTCGACCGCTGGAACCTAGGGGCGTCTTCACTGCCGAACGGCTTCCTGAACTCATCATTGCTCTAGAAACAGCCATTCTGAAAGACTTGGAAGAGCGTTCACAGAAACCCAATAGCGGGACTGATGAAGCTGCAGAAAAGCCCAAGTCTGCAGATCGCCTTGGCCAAAGAGCTTACCCTTTTCTCGAGCTGATGAAGCAGGCTAATGCCAAGCAAGAGCCGATATTGTGGGGTGTTTAATCCAACAAACTAGCTAACTGGCGGCGGACATCTTCAACTGATTCACCGCGACGCTGAGCCAAATCTTCTACCTGATCAACAGACAGCTTCCCGACATTGAAGTAACGCGCATCTGGGTGAGCCAAGTAAAAACCACTCACGCTAGAAGCTGGATTCATGGCCATAGACTCCGTTAAGGTCATCCCAATATCTTCAGATCCAATCACTCTTAATAAATCTTTCTTAACTTCGTGAGCTGGACAAGCTGGATAACCAGGTGCTGGACGAATACCGCGGTACTGTTCGTCAATCATTTGATCATTAGTCAAGATCTCATCGGTGGCATAGCCCCACAAATCAGTGCGCACACGATGGTGCATCAACTCAGCAAATGCCTCAGCCAATCGATCGGCTAAGGCCTTCAACATAATGGCGCTGTAATCATCGTGCTTAGTCTGAAACTCCGCCACTTTCTTTTCTACCCCATGGCCTGTAGTTACCGCAAAACAACCTAAGTAATCTGCTACTCCAGAATCTTTTGGCGCGACATAATCAGCAAGACAACGATTCGGCCTGCGAACGCCATCAATAATCGGACGCTCTGCCTGTTGACGTAAGTTATGCCATACAAAAAGTGGATGCTCTCGCGCTTCATCGCTATACAAAACAATATCATCGCCAACTGTATTGGCTGGATAAAACGCCACTACGGCATCTGCTTGCAACCATTGGCCCTTGATCAACTTATCGAGCAATACCTTCGCATCTTCAAAGACCTTGCGTGCCTCAATGCCAACAACCTCATCATCTAAGATAGCCGGGAACTTACCAGCTAAATCCCAAGTTTGGAAGAATGGTGTCCAGTCGATATATTTTGCAATATCACTGAGCGCAAAATTTTTGAATACGCGACGGCCAATGAACTTTGGTTTTTCAGGAACATAAGCCGACCAATCAATCATCTCCCGATTCTTGCGAGCAGCCGCTAATGAAATCGTTGGGGCAGCTTTTTTATTAGCATGTTGCTCACGAATACGGACATAGTCATCGCGTAAATCTTGAATAAACTTCTGAGCACTCTCGTCTGAGAGCAAGCTAGAGGCGACTGATACTGAGCGGGATGCATCTGGAACATATACAACTGGACCATCGTAATGTGGAGCAATCTTCACGGCAGTATGAACACGCGAGGTTGTAGCCCCACCAATCATGAGTGGAATTTGGCGCTCGCGGAAATAATCATCACGTTGCATCTCCTGCGCAACATAAGTCATCTCTTCAAGCGAAGGTGTAATTAAGCCTGATAGCCCAACAATGTCTGCCTTCTCTTCCTTGGCACGCTTCAGAATCTCAGCACAAGGGATCATGACGCCCATATTGGCAACTTCAAAGTTATTACATTGCAACACTACAGTCACAATATTTTTACCAATATCGTGGACGTCGCCTTTGACTGTAGCCATCACAATCTTGCCCTTAGCTTTGGCTTCTCCACCTGATGCAATATGTTGACGCTTTTCTTCTTCGATATAAGGAATGAGTATGGCAACCGCCTGCTTCATTACGCGCGCACTCTTAACCACTTGAGGCAAGAACATCTTGCCAGCACCAAATAGGTCACCAACAACATTCATACCATCCATGAGGGGGCCTTCAATAACCTCGATTGGCCTGCCACCATTGCCCATAATTTCTGCGCGCAACTCTTCGGTATCTTCCTCAATAAAAGTAGTGATGCCATGTACCAAGGCATGCGTTAGGCGTTCACGCACTGGCGCCTCACGCCACACTAAGTTTTCAACTTGCTTAGCGCCCCCACCTTTGAACTGATCAGCAATATCTAAGAGGCGCTCAGTAGGCGTTTTGCCTTCTTTTTCTTTGAAGCGATTGAGAACGACATCCTCAACGCGCTCGCGCAGCTCAGGATCAAGGTCAGCGTAAACGCCCAACTGGCCAGCGTTAACAATACCCATATCCATGCCCGCTTGAATAGCGTGATACAGAAATACCGTATGAATGGCTTCACGCACGCGATCATTGCCGCGAAATGAGAAGCTCACATTTGAAACACCGCCACTGACTTTGGCACCAGGAAGATTTTCTTTGATCCAGCGAGTGGCATCAATAAAGTCCACTGCATAGTTGTCATGCTCTTCAATACCTGTCGCAATCGCAAAGATATTAGGGTCAAAAATAATGTCTTCAGCGGGGAAGCCAATTTCATTGACCAAGATGTTGTAACAACGTTGGCAAATTTCCGTTTTGCGCTTAAAGGTATCTGCTTGACCAACTTCATCAAAAGCCATCACAACTGAAGCGGCGCCATAACGACGAATTAAACGTGCTTGCTTTCTGAAGGGTTCTTCGCCCTCTTTCAAAGAGATTGAATTAACAATCGGTTTTCCTTGGATACACTTCAACCCAGCTTCAATCACGCTCCATTTAGAGGAGTCGATCATGATCGGTACACGAGCAATATCGGGTTCGGATGCAATCAAATTCAAGAAGCGTGTCATTGCTGCTTCTGAATCGAGCATGGCCTCATCCATATTGATGTCGATCACTTGCGCACCGTTTTCAACTTGCTGTCTTGCTACTACCAGGGCCTCATCAAACTGATTATTTAAAATCATGCGAGCGAATGCTTTGGACCCAGTGACATTAGTGCGCTCACCGATATTTACAAATCTAACATCAGCAGTCACATTAAATGGCTCGAGTCCAGATAACTTCATTGCAGGCATCTGTTTTTGATCTAACTTACTCATGCTGCTGCCTCTGTATTTTCACGATAGAAAGCACGAGGCTTGCGCTTGGCAACTGCGTTGGCAATGGCGCGAATATGATCGGGCGTAGTTCCGCAACAACCCCCTACGAGATTGACTAAACCATCTTTAGCAAAGCCATCTACAAGACTAGAGGTGATATCCGGAGTTTCGTCAAAGCCAGTATCGCTCATCGGATTGGGCAGACCTGCGTTGGGATAACAAGAAATTGCTACATCACAAATACGCGCCAACTCTGCAATATAAGGTCGCATTAAGGCTGCCCCTAAGGCGCAGTTGAGGCCAAAAGTGAGTGGCTTAATATGACGCAAGCTATTCCAAAATGCTTCAACTGTTTGACCAGACAAAATACGACCGGAAGCATCCGTCACCGTTCCAGAAATCATCACCGGCAAACGCTCACCCGTTTCTTCAAAGAATTCGTCAAGCGCAAACAACGCCGCTTTAGCATTTAGCGTATCGAAAATTGTTTCTACTAAAAATAAATCTACTCCGCCTGCGAATAATCCTTCAATTTGCTCACGATAAGAAGCACGCAGAGCATCAAAGGTAACGTTACGTGCACCAGGATCATTGACGTCGGGCGAAATGCTTGCCGTTTTTGGCGTTGGCCCAATCGCGCCAGCAGCAAAACGTGGTTTATCAGGAGTGCTGTATTTCTCACAAGCTGCGCGAGCCAGCCTAGCTGAGACTTCATTCATCTCTCGCGCTAAACCAGCCATCTTGTAATCTTCTTGAGCTACTGAAGTGGCACCAAAAGTATTGGTTTCAATAATGTCTGCACCCGCATCCAAATACTGCTCATGAATCTTGCTGATAATTTGCGCTTGCGTCAGAACTAGAAGTTCGTTATTACCTTTGATATCACCAGGGTGATCAGCAAAGCGTGTATTGCCCGGCAAGCCGCGATAATCGGCTTCAGTGAGTTTGTATTGCTGAATCATCGTACCCATCGCACCATCCAAAATCAGGATGCGCTGCTTTAGTAGCTCGGGTAGAGCCTGACCACGCGTGTAAGGCTGGGATAAACCATTAAATTGCATTGCTGAACCGGGATTAATCTCTAGAATCCCTTATTCTATTGGAAAAGCGAGTTTTTATTTAACCTGGAGCCCTTATGTTTGGAACAATTCCTGAATTTAATCAAAGCCTTGAAATGTTTAAAACAATGTGGGGGCAGGGCGCTGCTGGTCAAGCAGGTCAATTTCCCTTCACTACAGACCCTTCCAAGGCTGCTGGCGGCTTTGCCTCAGCCTTCCCGGGTTTAGACGTAGAAGAGCTTGAAAAACGGATTAAAGACCTTAAAAGCGTTGAGAACTGGCTTAATCTCAATCTCAATATCCTCAAATCGACTATTCAGGGTCTTGAAGTCCAGCACGCAACCATGATGGCCCTGAAATCCTTCGGTGATGCCGTTTCAGCTGCAGGAGCTGCTGCTAGCGGACCCTCGGAAGAAAGCGCCACCAAAACTACTAAAGCTAAGCCACGGAAAAGCGCAACACGCCGTCGTCGCAAAGCTGGCGATGCAACTTACCTCGACGAAGTAGGTAATTCAGATGAGCAATAGCCTCACCCATGGCAAACGTCAGCTGATGAATATCTAACTCACGTTTAAATAAAACCGGGACTATCTCACGAGCAGTTGCCGGTTTTTTACAAGCACTCAAAGTTTCTGCCAAGCGCTCATCATGATGGGCATTTAATTGTGCAATACGGGGCTTCATACCCGTAAAAGGTTTGCCATGTGAAGGCAGCACTAAAGTATCTTCAGGTAGCACTAAATATTTGGCAATCGAGTCTAAGTACAAGCCCAATGGATCTGCATCAGGATCCACATCGAAAACACTGACGTTAGTAGAGATGCGAGGTAAGAGCATATCTCCAGAAATTAATACTCCCAGTTTTTGGCAATAGAGAGAAGCATGCTCGGGTGCATGGCCGTATCCCATGATGACTTGCCACTGATGCCCGCCAATCAAAATATGCTCGCCATTCAGAATACGCCGATATTGTCTTGGCACACCTGGGACCATATTGCTGTAGTAACTAGAGCGCGCCCGAATTTTTTCTAGATCTTCTGGGGAACTTAAGCCATGTCTTTGAAAATGATCTGCAGATCCACCACCACCAGCACGAGCTCCCACTGCGGCACCGCCCTCCTTACAACTTAACCACTGCGCAGTTAAGTAATCTGTCATGGAGATCCAAAGTGGCGCTTGCCACTTCTCACAAAGCCATTGCGCTAAGCCAACATGATCAGGATGCATATGAGTTACTAACACACGCAATACAGGTAAGCCATCTAGTTGACTTGCAAATATTTGCTCCCATGCAGCCTTGGTCTCATCATTAGCAATACCGCAATCAATAATTGTCCAACCAGTCACTCCATTGATTTCATCGCGTAATAGCCAAAGATTGATATGGTCTAGAGCAAACGGTAAATGCATTCTGAGCCAACGCACACCAGGGGCTAGCTCAACAGAGCTGCCGGTCGGCGGAAGTGTCTCGCCTAAGGGATAATGAATGGCGCTTTCGGCAGTGGTTGGTTTACTCATAGTTATTTTCTTTTTTATTACTCTTTTTACATCTAGGCTTGTTTTGATAACCGTCCCGTCACCCTGCATCAATTGGTGCGATATCAATCCTGAAAATGGCTATTGCCGTGGATGCTATCGCACGCTAAATGAAATCGCAGAGTGGTCTCAACTTTCCAATGCCGAGAAGCTTGAGATTTGCTCAAAACTGGAAGAACGCAAACCTCAAACAACATCGTAAATATTTTGTAACTTATTTGTTGACGTCAACAATCAAGCGACCACGAACATTACCAGCCATCAACTCTTTTGCATACTTGAGAGACTCCTCTAAAGTAATTTCATGAGAGATCTCATCTAAAGTCTTTAGGTCCACTAGTTTGCTTAACTGTTCGTAAGCTGCAATTCGTTTTGCCCGTGGGACGGTAACGCTATTAACGCCATATAAAGTAACGCCCCGCAAAATAAATGGTGCTACAGATGCTGGAAAATCCATACCCTGTGCAAGACCACAAGCAGCAACTGCGCCATTGCTTTTGGTTTGCGCGCAAGCATTGGCTAATGTATGACTGCCAACACTATCTAAGACTGCAGCCCAACGCTCTTTTGCCAAAGGCTTACCTGGCTCTGACAGAGTAGTGCGATCAATGACTTCAGCAGCGCCTAATTTCTTCAGATAATCTGCCTCGGCCATACGGCCGGTACTAGCAACTACCTTAAAACCTAGCTTGCTTAACAAAGCAACTGCAAAACTTCCCACACCGCCTGCAGCGCCAGTGACCAAGACCTCGCCATCGCTTGGCTTGAGATCATGTTTTTGTAAAGCCATCACACACAACATGGCGGTATAACCTGCCGTACCAATTGCCAAAGCTTGCTTAGCTGTAAATCCCTTTGGTAACGGAATTAACCAATCAGCCTTAACCCTTGCCTGCTGAGCTAGGCCACCCCAATGGCCTTCACCAACACCCCAACCGTTGAGAAGCACCATGTCGCCAGCCTTAAAGTCCGGGCTAGAGCTTTCGATGACCTCGCCAGCAAAATCAATCCCCGGAACCATTGGAAAGCTTCGCACAACAGGGCCCTTGCCGGTGATCGCCAAGCCATCCTTGTAGTTCAGGGTGGAATAGAGAACCTTAACCCGCACGTCGCCCTCTGGAAGGCTGGCCTCATCTGCCTGGCCCAGCTCGGCGCGATATCCCTGGTCGTCTTTATTAATCAATATTGCTTTAAACATGTCTCTTCCTTATAGATCGAGGTATTTCCCCGCAACTTTTCCCCAATAGGTTTATCCTAACGAGCATTGCTAATTATGGAGGCTTCCATGAAAAAAATTCTACTATTAACTGCGATCTCTGGCTCTTTATTGGCTGGATGCTATTCAACTCAGGTCAATATGTCCATGGGAAACATGCGCCTCATCACCTCCGGGGCTGATGCGCAGTCCGTGATGGACTATGCAAACAAGGTCTGTAAGGATGATTACTATGTGGGCGCCAGCTTTATCTCTAAAGCAGGCAAGGAATATCGCTTCAAGTGCGTTAGAGCCGAAGAAAATGAAGTGTTGATCCCTATTCCAGGCACAACGATTTCTACTGAAGCAAAGTAAGCAAAGACTAATGGCCCCTTTCACCTCACAGGAGCTTCGCAAGGGGTTTGCATCTTTTGCAACTGGGGTCACCGTGATTACCTGTCTTGATGAGGATCAAAATCATCACGGCATCACGATCAGCTCCTTCAATAGCGTTTCTTTAGAGCCGCCACTAATCTTGTGGAGCCTGAAGAAACAATCGCGCCTCATGCCCTGGGTTGAGGTTGGCAAAAAACATCTGATTCATGTGCTTGAGCGCTCTCAAGAAGATTTGGCAATGCACTTTGCCACCATCAAGGTAGATCAGTTTTCCAGCGTTGGCCACAAATTAAGCGCTAGCGGCCTTACTCAAATTGATCACTGTGTCGCCTACTATGAGTGCGAAACGATCTCTGTTCATGTTGGTGGCGATCACAACATCATCGTTGCTAAAGTCATCAATCTCAAAAATTATCCAGATAAAGAGCCACTTATTTTTGCACGCAGTAAATTTGTTGGTCTCGATTTCACGGATATCGCCACGAATTAATTTTTTATCAAGGGGTTTTTATGATGCGCTTATGGGGTCGCAAAAGTTCCATCAATGTTCAAAAAGTACTATGGTGCCTGGCAGAGCTTGGTCTTCAAGAGGGCAAAGACTTCGAGCGTATAGATGCTGGGCTTCAGTTTGGCAAAAATCGTACTCCTGAGTTTTTAAAGTTAAACCCCAATGGTCTTGTTCCCACCCTGGAAGATGGCGAGCTCGTGTTATGGGAATCGAATACCATCATGCGCTACCTTGTACGTCAGCATGACAAAAGTAAACGCTTTCCAACAGATGTTGCTAGTCAATACGGATCAGAAAAATGGCTTGATTGGCAAGTGGGCACTCTGTGGCCAATGTTACGCACGCCCTTTCTGGGCTTAACCCGTGTACCAGAGAATGAGCGTAATTACGAAGCAATCAAAAAAGGCTACCAAGATACCAATGCACTACTGGATCTGCTCGATGGCGTCTTAGCCAACCAAGCCTATTGCTCGGGTAAACAATTTCATATTGGCGATATTGCACTAGCGCTTTGTGCAAGCCGTTGGATGCTACTTCATAAAACTTTTCCGGAGCAAACGGGACCGCGTGCAGATCTTAAAAATATTGATGCCTGGATCAAACGTCTTGAGCAGGAAACCCGCTTTAACGATATTGCTGAAAAAGAACTCAATATCGTTAAATAGTTTTCTCTACTTACTCTTGTTTAAACTTCTTCGCGTGGTGATCAGCGCCGATAAATAAATACATCGCTGGCACCACGAATAAAGTAAATAAGGTGCCAATCGATAGGCCAGTAAAGATCACAATACCCATAGATTTACGGCCGGCAGCGCCTGCGCCAGAGGCGATTACCAAAGGTAATACCCCTAAGACCATGGCGGCAGTGGTCATCAAAATCGGTCTCAAACGAACGCTGCTAGCCTCCACAATCGCATCGAGCTTACTGCGCCCCGCCTCTTGGAGCTCATTTGCAAATTCCACAATCAAAATTCCGTGCTTACTAATCAAGCCCATTAAAGTCACTAAACCAACCTGGGTATAGACGTTTAAGGTTGTAAAGCCCAGATTAATAAAAATCAGTGCGCCAAATAATGCCAAAGGCACGGATACCAAAATCACTATTGGGTCACGGAAACTTTCAAACTGGGCAGCAAGTACTAAGAACACAATCAGAATCGCAAAGAACATCGTGACTAAAAAGCCACCAGACTCAGACATAAATTGACGTGATGGTCCGGCGTAATCCATGCTGTACCCATTAGGCGCTACCTCTTTTAAGGCTTGTCGCATGAACTCCAATAAATCTGCCTGGGAAATAAATGGTGTACTCACGCCTGCAATCGTTGCAGAGTTCAGTTGCTGGAAATGATTGATAGATTGCGGCACAACCTTTTGTTTAATGCTAGCGATAGTGCGGGCTTGAATCATGGCACCACTGGGAGTACGAATGTAGTAATCGAGTATCTGATCAGGGTTTAAACGATCGACTTGCTTCACTTGAGGAATCACGCGATAGGATCTGCCAGCGACAGAGAAGTAGTTCACATAACCGCCGCCTAAAGCAGCAGATAAGGCAGCGCCTACTTGTTGCTGGGTCATACCCAATGCAGCAACTTTTTCTCGATCAATAACAAGTACGTCTTGTGGTTTATCAATTTTTAGATCGGAGTCCACATAGAAGAAGTTTCCGCTGCGACGGGCCTTATCTAAAACTGCCTGAGACACTTCGTTTAACTGCTCATAAGATTCGGTTGTATTAATCACCACTTGTACCGGGAACCCTTGAGCCCCTGGTAAGGCCGGGAACTGAAAGGCGGCTACACGAGCACCCGCAATCGTGTTCCACTTTTTCTGCATGTCTTCTTGAAATTTAGTGGCATTACGACTGCGCTCACTCCAATCTTTTAATAACACGCCGCCAAAACTGCTAGTTGGGCTGGTTATTTGGAACATTTGCTCATACTCAGGCTCAGCACTAGAGATCTGGAAGATTTGATCTGCGTAAGTCTGCATCTGATTCACGGTACTGTTAGGCGGTCCAGACGCTTGCATTAAGACAATACCTTGATCTTCAGTCGGCGCTAACTCAGCACGAGCAGTTGCATATAAATACGCCACCCCACCCAATAGAATTGCACCCATCACAATAATGACCTGCCAGGTACTCAATAAATCTCTCAAAGTAGTCTGATAACTGTGGTGAACCTTCTCAAATATTCGATCAATCTTTTGAACAAAAGAAGAGGCTTCTTGCTCTTCAGTAAAAATACGCGAGCACATCATCGGCGAAAGCGTTAATGCAATCAGCCCAGAGACTGCGACGGCACTAGCTAGAGTAAAAGCAAACTCGGTAAAGAGTGCCCCCGTTAATCCACCCTGAAAGCCAATTGGGATATAGACCGCAATCAATACTACCGTCATCGCCAAAATCGGCCCACCCAATTCGCGGGCGGCAATTAAAGATGCTTCTAAAGGAGATTTGCCCTCCTTCATATGACGATCCACGTTTTCTACAACGATGATTGCGTCATCAACCACTAATCCAATCGCCAGTACTAAAGCCAAGAGGGTTAACAAATTAATGGAGTAGCCCAAAACTTGCATTAAGAAAAAGGTACCAATTAAAGAAAGTGGCATTGCAATCACCGGCACAGCAACTGCCCGCATGCTACCCAAGAATAAGTAAATAACAAACGTAACGATGATTAATGCCTCAACGAGTGTCAATATCACTTCATCAATTGAGCTTGTAATGAACTCAGTGGAGTCATAAACAATCTTGCCAGTCATTCCAATAGGCAACTGCTTCTGAATATCCGGTACTACATCACGGACCCGCTGGGCAACATCTAATAAGTTCGCCTGGGGCGCAACTTTAATCGCAATAAATACCGATCTCTTGCCGCTAAACGCGACGTTCGTGTTGTAGTCTTCAGAGCCTAAGGTGACATTAGCCACCTGATCTAAATAGACGATATTCACACCATCTTTTTTAACTACTAACTTTCGAAACTCTTCTAGGGTATGTAGATCGGTTCCAGCTACGAGATCAACCGCAACCATATCCCCTTTAGTGCTCCCAACTGCAGACAAGTAGTTATTCGCAGACATGGCACTATAAACATCATCAGCACCCACTCCAAGGCCAGCCATCTTTTCACGATCTAACCAAGCACGCAGGGCAAATTTTCTACCGCCAGTAATTTCAGCACTCTGCACGCCCTCCACTGAATCTAGCTTCGGCTTGACAACCCTGAGTAAATAATCAGTAATCGCATTGTTTTGAATCTCATCGCTATAAAAGCCCATATACATTGCGGCCGTTGATTGGCCTACTTGTACTGTCAATATTGGCTGCTGGGCTTGAGGAGGTAGTTGATTTTTAACTGCGCTAATTTGCGTCTGAATCTGAGTTAATGCGGCATTTGAGTCATAGTTCAACTTCAAGGTGGCGATGATGGTTGAAACGCCGCTCACGCTAGATGAAGATAAATAGTCAATCCCTTGTGCTTGGGCAATCGAAGCCTCTAGTGGCTGAGTAATAAAGCCAGCAATTGTTTCTGGATCAGCACCATAGTAGGCAGTGGTAATCGTCACAATTGCATTTTGGGTCTGCGGATACTGATTTACTGGTAATGAGCCAATCGACTTTAGACCAAATACCAACACGAGTGCGCTCACCACCAGCGAGAGCACTGGTCTGCGAATAAATAGATCAGTCCAATTCATGGGCTAATTATTCCTGCGGCTTAGGGTTAGGTGAATTTGCAGGTTGCACCTTATTGTTAATGATGAGCGGGGTACCGTTCTTTAGCTTTAACTGGCCGCTAGTCACTACTGTGGCACCTTCTTCAACCCCCTTCAGAATTGCCACTTGATCTCCGCGAGTTGCGCCGGTGGTAACAAATACTTGCTGCGCCTCTAAAGCAGGATTACCTTGCTTATCTTTTTTGCCTGTAGGTTTAGCAACAAATACAGTTGATCCATAGGGGTTATAAGTGACCGCTGTTTGCGGCAAAGTGAGCAGCTTTACCTGATCGCCCAACTTGATATCAACGTTTGCAAACATGCCTGGAAGAATCTTTTTATCTGGATTTGCAAGCTGCGCTTCTACTTGAATATTACGAGTATTGGTGTCTACCTTAGGGCTCACTGCAGTGATCTTGCCAGTGAAACTGACATCTTTGAATGCATCGGTAGTGACCGTCACTTCTTGGCCCACCTGAATTTGCTCTGCGTTACTTTGAGGCAAATTAAAATCCACAAAAATAGGATCTAAGGTTTGTAATGTAAGTAACTTATCGCCCGGATTAACATACTGACCAGGATTGATAGAAACTATACCAACTCGTCCAGCAAATGGGGCCTTGAGATTTTTCTTGGCAACTAAGGCCGTTTGTTGCTCTACTTGGGCCTGCTTAGATTTTGCATCTGCGGCACTCGTATCAAAGACATTCTTACTAATAGCCTGAATCGCCAGCTGCTGCCTATCTCGCTCATTAATCACTTTAGCAAGATCAGCCAGCGCCTTTAAAGAATTTAATTGCGCGACATCAGAAGCATCATTGAGCTTAATCAGTAGTTCGCCATCTTTCACATCTTGACCAGACTTCACTGGCACAGTCAGCACTAAACCACCTATTTCAGAGCTCAGATCTACACCCCTAAAGGCACGAACATTACCCACGCTGGTAAGTTTAGGCTGCCATTCAGAAGAGGCAATGACCATCGTAGACACGGTTGCAGGTGGCAAGCCCATGCCTGAGATGAAATACTTGATCATGAAACTCTTGAATTGATTAAATGCAAAAATCAAGCCGAGCAATAAAAAGACTCCGCATAACATGATGGTCATACGCCGCTGCAATGGTTCCATGGCCATTAACTTTGCATAAGCTTTTGTATTACGCCATTTTTCTCCAAGGCGAGCATATAAGGCTTTTACTTTTTCCCACAGGGCAATGCCTTTTTCGTGCAGCTTCCATTCCAACGCTTTACGCTGTGTCCATGCCCATAAGGCAAGAACCATGGCAATGAGCCTACTTTTAATTTGTTCCAGAAGTTTCATTTTGATCTTTGTTCGCTATGTCTTTTGGTTTGAAAGCGGGGCCGTCGCGATTCCACCAGCCACCACCTAATGCTGTAAATAATGCCGCTGTATCAGAAAAACGTGTTGCCTGTGCCGATACTGACTTCACTTTTGCTGATTGATACTGATTTTGATAATAGAGAACTGCCAAATAACTTGCAGTACCTAGCTTGTACTGCTGCTGTACGAGATCTAAAGTTTCATAGGCATAACGCTCAGCATCTGATGCCGCTTTAAGTGCTTGCGCTCCAGTTTCAAGCGCACGCAATGCGTTAGCAACTTCTTGAAACGCATTTAGCACCGTAGCCTGATATTGAAAGGCTGCTTGCTCATAATTAGCGATCGCACCACGACGTTGCGCTAAGAGTGCGCCACCCTGAAACAAGGGTTGCAAAATTCCGCCGCCAAGCGTCCACAACGAAGAGTTTGGTCCAAATAAATTCGTTGATGTGAGGGCTGCAGCACCAATGGAGCCTGTAATATTAAATTGTGGCAATAAGTTTGCTGTCGCTACACCCACAAAAGCATTCTGTGCTTTTAACTGGGCTTCAGCCGCGCGGACATCAGGACGCTGGCGCACCAAGCTAGATGGTACAGTCAGCGGTAACTTCTCTGGCAAATGCAGATTGCTCAAATCAAACTTTGTAATATTGGCATTACTAGGCAACTCACCAACTAGAACGGCTAATTGATTGCGCGCGAACGCTAAATTACGCTCATAGTTAAATAAATCTACTTGAGAGCTAGCGACTAAGGCCTGCTGTGATGTCAGGTCTACCTTATTGACTGTGCCAATTTTTAATTGCTTTTCAGTAACTTCGGCTAAATTCATTTGTGCTTTTAAAATTTCTTCCGTGGCCTGCATCTGCGCACGTAGTGCCGCCTCTTTAACGGCACCAGTTACTACATTCCCAGTTAAGGAAAGGTAGGCGCCTTCAAGTTGAAACTGGGCAACCTCTGCCTGCGCTCGGGCACCTTCAACGGCACGACGCGCTCCACCAAAAACATCAAGCTTGTACGTCACATTGACAGACGTGTTGTACAAGTTATAGGTATCTGTGCCGTAATTCATACCGTAGACAGCGGATGGCTGCTTTTGACGAACTGCTGAAGCACCAAGTCCTACAGCCGGAAAATATTGGCCGCCTATTTGGGCATTCACATTTTCTTGAGCAGCACGTAAGGCAGCATCAGCAGCGCCTAAGTTCGGATTTTGCTGTAGTGCTTTCTTAATCAGCGTATCTAGCTCAGGCGACTTATAAAGCTCCCACCACTGAGCCTCTATATCTGCACCCTCAACAAATTCTTGATCACTGCCACCAGGAACGCCAGGGGCCGTTGTCAATTTTTGAGAAAGGGTCTTCTCGGTATAGGAGGAAGTTTTAGGAGGATCAGGCTGCTTAAAGTCTGGTCCAACTGCACACGCAGACAAAGCTCCTGCACAAATGAGCAGGAGCAAATTTAAACGTGAGAGTGTGGGCACCTTCGACAGAAACATGAATTGCAACAAATATCCTCTTTAGAAGAGTTATTTGAACACAAAAATGCTATCAGGGCCCTCTAAAGCCCTGATTTGCCTACTTAAATTTACTTAAAGCACCCGTTACCAAAAGAGGTGCTGCCCAAAGTGGGAGTTTGATTGCAGGAGGCAGCCGTAACCGTATCGCTAGCACCGCTGGTAGAGCTGCTACTTCCGCCACCACCGCATCCGATGAGTGCTCCAGCACAGATCAAAGCAAATAAAAATACTTTCATCTTATTGAGCCATTCCAGCCATCGACGGCAAGCTATCTAAACCATTTGAAGAGTTAGTTGCTTTAACACGGTACAGGGCACCTGCTACACCAGAGGTATCGGTATAGCTTGTTGTTCCAGCGCTAACAGTACCAATACTGGAATAAGAGCCGCTGACTTTTTTCAAGATAGTAAAACCAGTAGCGGAACCATTTGAAGTATCTGTCCAACTCACATTCACGCCACTTCCACTAACCGTGGCGGCTAAACCTGTTGGAATATTTGGTGGCTGATTAACTGCGACACAAGAGATGAATGTCGGGCTATAAACAGTATGAAACTCATACGGTGAATTCTTTATTAACTGTAGAGCAAAACCATTCCCAGCAGCGCAACCCCCGCCAGCGCCTGATAACAAAAGGGTGGATTGAATCACCTTGGCACTGTAGTTAATGCTTGTAGCAGATGGGCATGCGCCTGTAATATTTTTATTTGCGCCACCAAAATTGGTATTCGTTGTCGTATTTAAGCTAGCGCCACTATTAGAAAAGGTCCAGGTTTGTACGAGCTTATACAAGCCAGTAGCATTATCCAAGGAGTAGTTTCTTGCACCAGCACCATTAGGAGCGCCAGTTACTGCACCAGCTGCAGTTGAATCAGGATCATAAGTAGTACAAGTCCAAGCGCCATTGAGCTCAGTCTCGCTACTAAATCCGACCACTACGTTCTGTAATCTTGAGAACAAATCATTCATCGTATCTGCTGAAATAACTTGTCCATCTTTAAAGGTGTAAGGAATTGCTTTATCAGTCGCATAGCTAACAACGCCTACTGCAATGCCAGCACCAGTAAATAAACCAACCAAGTAAATTGCAATCCGTTTCATTTTCATCATGAGTCCCTATTAAATGAGCTTATGAAAAAAATAGTACTCTAAAAAATTAGATCTTGCTGGGGATGACAGCTAAAACTGATGATCAGTCTGGAAGGCTCAAATTACCTGCGTTTATTCAACTGTGACGCTTTTTGCCAAGTTTCTTGGCTTGTCGACATCGGTACCTCTAGCGCAGGCCGTATGATAGGCTAATAGCTGAAGAGGTAGTACGTGCAAGATGGGTGAGAGATTGCCGTAGTGCTCTGGTAATCGAATCACATTGATGCCGTCGCTGTTGACGATCTGAGTATCATGGTCAGCAAAAACATAGAGCTTTCCACCTCGGGCTTTGACTTCCTGCATATTGGATTTGAGCTTTTCCAATAAAACGTCATTAGGAGCGATGGTAACTACTGGCATTTTGTCAGTCACAAGCGCCAAGGGTCCATGCTTTAACTCACCCGCAGGATAGGCTTCTGCATGTATATAAGAAATCTCTTTTAATTTCAGAGCCCCTTCTAATGCAATCGGGTAATGCAAGCCACGCCCCAGAAAGAGTGCGTTCTCACACTTAGAGAAGGCCTCGCTCCATGCAATGATTTGTGGCTCTAATGCCAAGACCGCATGCAACGCTTTGGGTAAATGGCGCAATTCACGAAGTAGCTCTTTTTCTTGGTCTGCAGAAATTCTGCCGGCACGCTTCGCCAGTGACACAGTCAAAAGATATAAAGCTAACAACTGTGTAGTAAATGCCTTGGTTGAAGCAACGCCGATTTCAACACCTGCTTTAGTTAAAAAGTGCCAATCAGTTTCACGAACCATGGCACTACTTGCAACGTTACAAATTGCCAAGGTATAACGGTGACCCAAGGCTTTAGCATGACGCAGAGCAGCTAGAGTGTCTGCGGTTTCGCCCGATTGAGAAACTACCACAATCAGCGTCTTGGGATTTGCTACTGTTGTGCGATAACGATATTCACTAGCAATCTCAACTTGCGTTGGAATACCTGCAATATCTTCTAACCAATATTTGGCAACACAAGCAGAGTAATAACTAGTGCCACAAGCCAGAATCAGAATTTGATCAAATGCCTTCCAGTCATCGATCTTTGCACCAAACAGCTCTGGACCAAACGCAGCAATATTGGCCAGAGTATCGCCAATCGCTCTAGGCTGCTCAAAAATCTCTTTTTGCATGTAATGCTGATAAGGGCCCAAATCCACCGAGTCTGTCTGCGCAGGCATCGGCTTACGCTCCCTTTGCACGGACTGTCCGGTGTGATTCAGAATCTCGACGCTATCGGCCTTCAGAATGGCTACATCACCCTCCTCCAAATACATCATGGAATGTGCGTGACCAGCTAGAGCAAGTGCATCGGAAGCCAAGAAGTTTTCTTGTTCCCCCAAAGCAACCACTAAGGGCGAGCCTGCGCGTGCGCCGACTAAGGTGCTGGGTTTGTCTTGCGAAATCACTCCAATGGCGTATGCGCCATGTAGTCTAGGCAAAACCGCTCTAACTGATTGTGCGATATCTTTTTGGCCATCACTGACGTATTGCTGATGAATCAAATGTGCAATGACTTCGGTATCTGTCTCAGAAGTAAAAACATAAGCCGCAGCCTTCAGCTCTGATCGTAGAGTTTCGTAATTCTCAATAATGCCGTTATGCACTACTGCAATTAATCCATTAGAGATGTGGGGATGCGCATTTTGCGTATCTGGCTTACCATGTGTTGCCCAGCGGGTATGAGCAATACCAATCGTGCCAATAAACTCTTTACTTTGTTCGGCCAACTCAGAAACACGTGCTGTTGTCCGCGCCCTCTCAATGGGATGCTTGGCATCATCGCCATTAATGACTGCAAAACCGCAAGAGTCATATCCCCGATATTCCAGGCGACGCAAGCCCTCAACTAGTACATCAACAATATTACGATGAGATGCTGCACCAACAATGCCACACATTATTTTTTACCCTTAGATACTTTTTTGGCAGGTTTTTTTGCTACAGCCTTCTTTACAGGCCTTTGCCATTGCAAGGAAACCTGCTTCGCTCTAGAAACTGTTAATTGATTCGGTGGCGCATCTTTGGTCAGTGTTGTGCCCGCGCCTAATGTAGCACCACGTCCAACACGGACTGGGGCAACTAATTGAGTATCCGAGCCAATGAAAACATCATCTTCAATAATGGTCTGGTGTTTATTGACGCCATCGTAATTACAAGTAATCGTGCCGGCGCCAATATTTACTCTTGAGCCCACAATAGAATCCCCAACATAAGCTAAGTGATTTGCTTTGCTATTGGCGGCGATCTTACTATTCTTCACTTCAACGAAATTACCAATATGGACATCGTTCGATAAGTCAGCGCCAGGACGTAAACGCGCATAAGGACCAATCACAGATTGATTGCCAACTTTGGCTCCATCAATATGGGTATGCGCATGTACCGCAACCTCTTTACCAATGACACTATTTCGAATAACGCAGTAAGGACCAATCTTGGTGCCGGCTGCTAAGGTAACGCAGCCCTCAAATACGCAACCAACATCAATGGATACATCTGTGCCACACTCTAGAGTGCCACGCACATCAATACGGGCAGGGTCTGCCAAAGAAACACCGGCGTCCATCAATTGCTTGGCGATATTCAATTGATATACACGCTCTAACTGTGCGAGTTGATCACGACTATTAACGCCAATAGTCTCAAATTCATCATCAGCTTGGGTTGTTCGAATAGGCACGCCATCTTTAACAGCCATGGCGATGACATCAGTCAGGTAATACTCGCCCTGGGCATTGCTTGCTCGCAAAGACTTGAGCCACTTCTTTAAAGCATTGGTTGGTAAGACCATAATGCCGGTATTAATTTCTTGAATCGCTTTTTGTAATGCACTAGCATCTTTTTCTTCTACGATTTCTGTAACGGCGCCATCAGCATCGCGCACAATACGGCCATAACCCGTCGGATTAGCTAAGTTTTGAGTCAGCAAGGCCAAGGCAGAATCTTTACCCCTGACACCATCGGCCAACTTGGCTAATTTAGCGAGAGTCTTTTTACTAGTCAGCGGCACATCGCCATAGAGAACTAAAGTAGGCTCTTGTACATCTAGTTTTGGTAAGGCCTGTAAAAGTGCGTGACCAGTCCCTTTTTGCTCAGCTTGCAGTGCAGTGACTACCTTCGCAAATCTTGCATCTTCTGTAATTGCATGAGTTAGATAGGCTTTGACATCTGCTGCTCCATGACCCACGACTACAACAGGACCATTCTTAGCTTGTTTGCCTTGTAAATCTAAAGCAGTATTTAGTACATGACCAAGAAGCGGTTTGCCTGCCAAAGTTTGCAGGACCTTGGGCAATGCAGATTTCATCCGCTTTCCTTGCCCAGCAGCCAATATGACGATATTCATAAAGGGGGATTATAAGACCCCTGGATCAGAGTTCCACAAGCCAATTCATCTAATTCAGACTCATCAATTGCCTTGTCCCCAGGGGATCGAGCGGCAATTCCGGTTAACTCAGTAGAAATCTCTAAATTTTGGAAGTCAAACGCTTCGCCATCCATTAAATGGGAGGGGACTATGTGATGCATCGAGCGGAATAGATTTTCAACGCGTCCAGGATGTTTCTTTTCCCAATCGCGCAACATTTCTTTCATGACTTGACGCTGTAGATTTGGTTGGCTACCACACAAATCACAAGGAATGATGGGGAAATTCATATCGGTGGCATAGCGCTCGAGTAATTTCTCAGGAACATAAGCCAATGGTCGAATCACAATGTGCTTGCCATCATCCGAACGTAATTTTGGTGGCATACCCTTTAACTTGCCGGCGTAAAACATATTGAGCATCAGTGTTTCAAGAATGTCGTCACGATGATGGCCCAGGGCGATCTTGGTAGCACCTAACTCATCAGCAACACGATACAAAATACCGCGCCGCAAACGCGAACACAATCCACAAGTAGTCTTACCCTCTGGAATCACGCGCTTCACAATACTGTAAGTATCTTGCTCTTCAATATGAAATTGCACGCCCAAACTCTTTAAATAATTAGGCAAGATCTCGGCGGGGAAATTTGGCTGCTTCTGATCTAAATTCACGGCCACTATTTCAAAGTGAATGGGCGCTCTTTCGCGTAACTTCAGCAAGATATCGAGCATGGCATAACTGTCTTTGCCGCCCGATAGACAAACCATGACCTTATCACCGTCTTCGATCATGCCAAAGTCACCAATGGCTTGACCTACTAAGCGACATAGCTTTTTCTCCAGCTTGTTCTCTTCGAAAATGACTTTGCGGATATCACTCATAGCAATTTGCTTCTATTTTCTTTGTTTCAGACCGACTTCATCCGAAAAACCTCAACGCCTACCGAATGACAATCTGGATACACATCCGGTTTAGCAGTGCTTACGCGGGCCGCCAATACTTTTGGATGAGCCAACATAGCAGCAACAATATCGTCACAAAAAGTCTCTTGTAGATGGATATGGCCCTTAGAAGCACGCGCCTTAATGGTCTCGCGCATGAAATCGTAATCGACAACTTCATCTAATTGATCTTGAGTTGGCGTATTCATTGCCATCGGAACATAAAGATCAACATTCAATATCACACGCTGCTCGGCTTTTTTCTCAAAGTCGTGAACGCCAATATTGATATAAATTTCGTAATCACGCAAAAATAAACGGCGGCAATCAACTAGGGCTGGATTAGAAAGAATAGTGTGCATAAATAATTAATCAGTTTTGAACATCACATCACGTGATGAAGAGATTAGATGTTGGCCACCATCAACATACAAGGTAGTGCCGGTAATGGCGCCAGATTCTGCCAAGAAAACTGCCGCCTTGGCAACATCGGCGGGTGTAGAGGATCTTCCTAACGGCGTCATTTGGTGCGCCTTAGCAAATCCTGCTTGCGTCTGATCACCTGATGGCAAAGATATGCCCGGGGCTAAGCCAACCACACGCAAATGCGGCGCAAAATCCATTGCCAATATTTCAACTGAGCTCAGTAAGGCCGCTTTAGACAAAGTGTAGGATAAATAATCTGGATTCGGATTGATGAGCTTTTGATCAAGCAACTGAATCACCGATGGCAAATCAGCACTTTGATTTGCGCAATCCCTTTGTTGCGAAAACATCAACTGCGCTAACAAGATTGGCGCCACTAAATTGACCTGCATATGCTGATGCAAACTTTTACCGCTTAATGGTTCGCTTGAGTTAGCGCGATCATATTCAAAAAGAGATGCGCTATTAACCAAGCAATGTAAATCAGGGAACGCTTTACCAACTGCAGTGAATAAATCAGTGATTGCTTTCTCATCAGCTAAATCGGCCTGAAAAGCCTGGGCTTTAACCCCCAACTGCAAAATTTGAGCAACCGTATCCCGGGCATCTTGCTCAGATCGCCCATAATGAACAGCAACATCCCATCCCTGGCGTGCAAACTGCAATGCAATTTCTCGACCTAGACGCTTAGCAGCGCCAGTCACTAAAACTGCCTTCTGTTTCCGGGAAGTGGGTGTGTTCAATTAAATTCTCTTAGACTAGCGAGCTATGGATATTACCTTGACCAGCCTTGAAGCGGAGCATAGTCAGCTCCTAAAGGACAAAATAGCCACTCAAATCGCTTTGGAGGGCGGCTGGATGCCGTTTTCACGTTATATGGAGATGGCTTTATATGAGCCTGGTATGGGTTACTACAGTGCGGGAGCCCATAAATTGGGGGCGGGTGGCGATTTCACTACCGCCCCAGAGCTAAGCCCTCTATTTGGCGCTGCAATTTGCTCAACGCTCTTGCCAGTTTTAGAAGGCCTCAAAGCACAGGGCTTGCCCACTCAAATTCTAGAATTCGGCGCTGGCACCGGCAAATTAGCAACATCGATTTTCGAGCGCCTCAACGATCTTGGCTTTCAATTAGATCAGTACAACATCATTGAAATTTCTCCAGACTTAGCCCAGCGACAAAAAGAGCGGCTTGGTGAGACTGTGAAGCAGTTAGCTTTAGCCACTCAATGTAACTGGCTTAATCAGTTGCCAGAAGATTTCAAGGGCATTATCCTGGCTAATGAAGTAATTGATGCTATTGCTTGTGACACCATTATTTTTCAAGATGGTTTTTGGTATTGGTATGGAGTTACCCTCGCTGATAACGAGTTTGTCTGGAAGACTGGTAAGCCCGTAGCGCAGGACTTATTGCCAGAAAGCCTGCTCACCAGGAACTTCTCAGAAGGCTATATCACTGAACTACACACACCAGCAAATGCCTGGATGCGACAGATAGCCAGCCATTTGGATGCTGGCTTATTTTTAAGTTTTGATTATGGCTTCCCAGAAGCCGAGTATTACCATCCGCAAAGAAGCGAAGGCACCTTGATGGCCCACCATCGTCATCATGCGATCCAAGACCTATTTTATCTGCCAGGTCTGTGCGATTTAACCACCCATGTTGAATGGTCACAAATTGCTCGAAGCGCGATTGCAGAAAATGTTGATGATGTCTATCTTGCTAACCAAGCATCTTATTTATTGGATGCCGGTATTGGTGATATTGCACTTGAGATTGGCGATCCTAGTAATCCAGAAACTTTCTTACCGATTTCCAATGCTTTACAAAAACTACTCTCAGAAGCCGAGATGGGTGAACTCTTTAAAGTATTCGCTTTTTCTAAAAATTTAAACGCCTTGCTTCCAGGACATACTCTGGAAGATCTTCCCGGGCTAGGGGGTAGAAATAGGCTTTAAAGTTTTGAGGACAAAAGCGCGGCCGTAATGGCTGCCAGTCTTGCAGATTCAAAAGCACTGCCAATGCGCTCACCGTTTGAACGATCTTGCGCAGCCACTCCCGCAATAATTTCTGCAGTGTTTAATGCTTGTGCATGGCGCATCGCTGCTATCAATAAAGATGTCTTAAATCCCAGTCTCTCTGAAAGACTGAGCAATACTTGTGCACGATCTGGCTTACGCCAAACATCAGCGCGATTAAACCAAACTAAAACATCTGCAGCCTGGAAGTCGCCCTTAGGGAATTGATCGAGCAGTAATTTCAAGCTACTAAAGATCTCACTAAAGTCACGTATCTCAATGGGCATCCGTACGCACTCAGCCCAAGAGCGAATCTCACTTGCTGATAAGTCCATTAAGACGACAGCGCAGCGCTCTTCTAGTGCGCCACCAGCTAACTCAAGATTTTTAATCAACCCTTCACGAAAAGTCTGGTCTACAAGAGCGGTCGTCAGTGAAGGCGGCAGAATTGTTTTAGCTGCGCCCGTGTTGAGCAGAACTTGAAAAAGATGCATAGGCTTGCTTGCCACCAAACCTCGGGCTAGCTCTTGCCAAATACGCTCTGCTGAAAGAGAGTTGAGTTCTCCTGATTGAACAATCGCCTGCAATGCAGCCATCGTTTCATTGGCAATCTGAAACTCTGGGAAGCGAGCTGAAAAACGTGCAATGCGTAATAAGCGAAGAGGGTCTTCTGCAAAGGCATCTGATACATGACGAAATACTTTGGCAGCCAAATCGGCCTGTCCGTTATAGGGGTCAATCACAGGGCCAAATAGTTTTCCATCAGGCCCAACTTCTTGCGCCATTGCATTGATGGTTAAATCGCGTCGCTGTAAATCTTGCTCCAAGGTCACTGATGGATCTGCATAAAAATGAAAGCCTTTATATCCTTGGCCCGTTTTACGCTCTGTTCGAGCAAGCGCGTATTCCGCTTGCGTATCTGGATGTAAAAAGACGGGAAAATCTTTGCCTACAGGGCGAAAGCCTTGAGCCGCCATCTCTTCGGCGCTTGAGCCTACGACCACATAGTCGATATCGTGCACCGGCAAACCCATTAAGGTATCCCGAATTGCGCCACCGACTGCGTAGATCTTCATTACTGCATACCCTCTAAGGTGCGCCGACTCATCTTGAAAACTTCTGCCAATGCATCTCTTCCACCAATCGGCAGCACATTAGGCAATTGCATCGAAGCAATATTGTCACGTGACATCAAGGTTGGAACGGGCAGGAACTCAAATGCTAAAGCCTGGAGATAGCCAACAAATGCTGGGACGGGAATAATGGCGCAAGAGGTTTTAGATTTACGCGCAGCAAATTCCACAATTTCCCGCATGGTGTAAACCTTAGGCCCTACTAAATCATAAGATTGATGAATAGTCTCAGGCATCTTTAATGCCTTAGTAAAGGCCAGCGCCACATCATCCACGCTTACCGGCTGAAACTGAGCTTGGTGATTTGCCAAAGGCATTGCCGGAAATAATTTAGTCAACTTGGCAAACAAATTAATGAATTGATCTTGGTCGCCAAAAATTACAGATGGTCTAAAAATAGTCCAATCTAGATTGCTTACCTTCACTGCTGCTTCGCCATCCCCTTTGCTGCGCTGGTACATAGAGGACCCATCAGAGTCTGCACCTAATGCACTCATATGCAAATAACGTCTTAGTCCATGCATCTGCATAGCAGTAAGAATATTGTTTACTAATTCGACATGCGCCGCCTTAAATATTTTTCCATAGGGTTGAGCTAGTTTGTCATGTAAAACACCTACCAAATTTATTACCGCTCCTGTTGGCTTAATACGCGCACAAAGAGATTGCAGTTCATCAAATTCATGAACATCTGCATCTTCTAAATGTACTTTGGGTAACATCCGCAATTCGCGGCCAGCAGCAAGATGGCTAGTTGGTAACAGTACAGAATAACCAGCTGCTTGAAGTTGAGCGGCCAGTACGCGCCCCACAAATCCATTGCCGCCAATGAGAAGAATGTCGTATTTCATCTAAATTCCTATAGTGATTTAAGGCAACTCAGATTGAGTAGCTGCTTTAGGTGTAATCACGCCCAAGCGCTGTTTTAAAGATTGCGTTTGTCCATGCATTACGGAAGAATAATAATTGGCATTCGATAGAACATTCTTCACGTAGGTACGTGTTTCATTAAACGGTATGGTCTCAACAAAAATGGCGCCTTCAGTTGGGGTAGTTAATTTTTCACGCCAAGCCTTTGAGCGGGAAGGCCCAGCGTTATATGCAGCTGACGCTAAAACCCAAGACCCATCTAAATCAATTAAGACCATATTTAAATAATTGCTACCTAAAGTCAAATTGGTATTGGTATCACTGAGCTTATCGTTGGTGTAATTTGTCATACCAATCTTTTTAGCAACATACTTTGCTGTGTTTGGCATCACTTGCATCAATCCAGAGGCGCCTACAGAGGATGCGGCATTCATAATGAAGCGGGACTCTTGGCGAATCAATCCGTATGCCCAAGCCAGATTTAAATCAATTTGTCGCGCAATCGGAGAAAGCTCTTCCCTAAATGGCGTTGGATAACGCAAGTTAAAGTCATGCTCTTGCTTGGTTCGATCCGCAGTATTGACAACACGATCATATAAGTTAATACGCTTGGCATACTCAGCTGCAGCAAGTAACTGCTTATCGGTCATATTGCGCAATTCCCAATTCCACTCACGGTTGCCTTCAAAGCGCAAGTTCATGGCATATAAACGCTCGCCTCTGATAAAACCTTTACGGGTGGCCATGGCATCAACCTCTTGCTCACTCACCTTAGTGCGACTTGGGGCGCCATTAGCTCTACCCAACTCCTCACGTGCAAGCTGTCCATAAAAGTTGTACTGCTCGGCAATCAGCTCAAAGCTGTCTTTTGCTTTAGCGTCTTGCCCATCGGCCTTTAAAGCACGGCCATACCAATAGGTCCAAGCAGGATCACGATTGCGTACAGCTGGATTCATGCCCTCGACTGCATCTTTTACCAAAGTCCAGTCTTTTGCGCGCAAGCCCGCGCGTACCTTCCACTCCTGTGAGTCAGCGGAAAGTAATTCGTTATAGCCAAGCTCTTGTTGCAAACGATAAGCATCGTCTGCATTAGGGTCTAATTTTCTCGCTAGAAATTGACCAATCACACCCCATGCAAGGGCTTGATTTTCTTTGCTATAGCGAGAAGCTGTTTGTGAAAAATCTCGATATGCTTTAGCGGGGTCTGCTTTTGCAGCCTTCACAATATCTGCAATAGGATCATCGCCACCCAAACGGCGTGCCATCGTATCAAAACCGCGTTCGCTTGCCGCACGGCCGATCGCCTTAGCCTCACTCGGAGTCATCCCGCCAGCGGCGACCAAAGACGGAACCAACTCCTGACATGCTTGTCCAAAATAACTGGGGTCTAGCAAAACAGAGCGTGCATCAATGGCTAATTTTGTTGGATTTTCACCTTGAGATAGCTTAGAGAGCAAGGCATAGCACTTTACCTGAGTGTCATCATCTAAAACAAATTTAGCGTACTCAATATCAAAACGCGCCCAATCTTTGCGTTTACCTAAAACCAACAACCAATCATTACGCATCCGGTCAGCTAAAGCCGTGCCTTGGTATTGATTTAAAAAGGCGATCACTTGTGAGTCAGCGCTGTAATCTCCGCGAGCAGCGCCTCCAGCATCAAATAGCTGAGGCTTAATTCGAAAATAAGTCACATAGTCATCGAAGGGGTAGTTGGCCAAATTCGATGAAAGCTGCTGAGTACGAAAGACATCATTCTTTTTGGCAGCCTCTCGCAAATCAATAAACATCCGATCGGTGTCGGTAATTTCTGCTGGCGCGAGCTTACTTTCGTAAGACTTGGGCAGGCTATGTTTCTTAGGCTTTTCTGCAAAGGCGCTAGGTATAGCTAATGCCATACCTAGGATCAAAAATTGAGCCCACTTTGCACAAGGATTTATCTGTGTTCCGAACTTCTTATTCACTATCTACCTTAGTATTCATTTTGTTTACTATATCTTCTAATTTTCGCCTGATAATGGTCGATATGCACGGGAATTCGCTAAAAACTCTTCGTCTAGATTTATTGGAACAACGCAAAGCATTTGCTAGTGGGCAGAGCTATCTTGAAGTTCAAGATAGCTTAATTGCCAAGCTAAATGCTTTTTTGGCCAATGAGGGTAGTTCTCTTCACTCGATAGCACTGTATTGGCCGATTCAACAAGAAATAGATTTACGCCCTACCTTACTTGCTTGGTCTCACAATGCTCCAAACCGTAAGCTAGCCCTTCCTGTTGCTCGCCCTGACAAGCATCTCGACTTTTATGAGTGGTTAGATGGTGACGTCTTAATTCCTAGCAAACATGGCGTACCAGAACCCAATCCCCAAAATAGCTTTAGACCAGCCATCAATCCTGATTGCATTCTGATTCCCTGTGTGGGGTGGTCTAATTCAAATATAAATGGCAAAACACATTACTGGCGCTTAGGTTATGGCGGTGGTTACTTTGACCGCACTTTGGCACAACTCAGAAAAACCAACCCCAATCTGATCTGCATTGGTGTTGGTTTTGATTGGCAAAAATTAGATGATGCCCAATGGGCGGCTCAAACTCATGATGAGCCCTTAGATCTATTACTGACTGAGTCAGGCTTGCTACGCTAAATTACTTGCTTAAATCTAAGTTATCAGCAATCGCTAAAACAGCATCGGCCTGATTTAAAGAATAGAAATGTAAGCCTGGCGCTCCAGCAGTAAGTAGCTGGTCGCATAAGTCAGTAACCACCTCTTCGCCAAATGCGCGAATAGAGGCAATATCATCACCATAAGACTGCAAACGCAAACGAATCCAACGCGGAATCTCTGAGCCGCACGCATCCGAGAAACGGAGCAATTGACTACTGTTTGTAATGGGCATGATGCCCGCAATAATAGGCTGTGTAACGCCTAATTCATAAGCCTCATCTACAAAGCGGAAATAGGCGTCGCTGTTATAGAAATACTGAGTTACTGCAGAGTTCGCGCCCGCCTTCATTTTCTGCACAAAGAAATCAATATCGCTAGCAGGAGACTTTGCCTGCGGATGAGTTTCTGGATAGGCAGCAACATCAATGTGGAACCAATTGCCTGTTTCTGAGCGTATAAATTCAACGAGCTCATTGGCATGATGAAATTCACCATACTGACCCATGCCAGACGGCAAATCACCACGCAGAGCAACAATACGCTTAATACCTAAATCTTGATACTGCTTGAGCATCTCACGGACACTATCACGCGAGCTGCCAACACAAGATAAATGGGGAGCAACCGCAGCACCAGCCGCATGAATATCACTCACTACTTTCAATGTGCCAGATTGTGTAGAGCCACCGGCACCAAAAGTCACAGAATAAAAAGCGGGCTTAAGCGTTTCACTGAAACGCTCGCGCACCAGGCGTAATTTGCTCTCACCTTCAGGTGTTTTTGGAGGAAAGAATTCGACGCTTAATTCCATGATTTTGGGCCTAGGTATCTATTAAATATTGGATTAATAACGGTAATGGTCAGCCTTGTATGGGCCTTCCTTCGTTACACCAATATAGGATGCTTGCTGATCAGACAATACTGTTAACTCGGCATTGAGGGTCTTGAGCTGTAAACGCGCAACCTTCTCATCCAAATGTTTAGGTAATGTGTAAACACCGATTGGGTATTTGTTTGTACCAACAGCATTCCATAATTCAATTTGCGCAATCACTTGGTTTGCAAATGAAGAGCTCATCACATAGGAAGGATGTCCTGTACCGCAACCAAGGTTTACTAAACGGCCTTTAGCCAAAATGATGATGCGCTTCTCTGGCTTGCCATTGGCAGCTGGGAAAATCACATGATCCACTTGTGGTTTGATTTCTTCCCATTTGTACTTTTCTATACCAGCGACATCAATCTCATTATCAAAGTGACCGATATTACAAACAATAGCTTGGTTCTTCATCTTGGCCATGTGGTCATGTGTAATCACATGGTAATTGCCGGTTGCTGAAACAAAAATATCTGCTTTGTCAGCAGCGTAATCCATTGTCACAACACGATAGCCTTCCATGGCAGCTTGCAATGCGCAGATTGGGTCTACTTCAGTAACCCAAACTTGAGCGGACAGAGCACGCAAGGCTTGAGCAGAACCCTTACCCACATCGCCGTAACCACAAACTACAGCAACCTTACCAGCAACCATGACATCAGTAGCGCGTTTGATTGCGTCAACCAAGGATTCGCGGCAACCGTAGAGGTTATCGAACTTACTCTTCGTTACGGAGTCGTTTACGTTAATTGCTGGAAACTTCAAATCACCCTTAGCAAACATTTGATACAGGCGATGAACACCTGTAGTCGTCTCTTCTGTAACGCCTTTGACTTTTTCTAAGCGTGTCGAATACCAAGTGGGATCTTGTGCCAATTTTTTCTTAATAGCCGCAAATAAGATGGTTTCTTCTTCGCTAGTAGGATTGTTCAAGCAGGCTTGATCTTTTTCAGCACGCGCGCCCAGGTGCAACAATAAAGTGGCATCGCCACCATCATCCAAAATCATATTGGTGAAACCACCATCAGCCCATTCAAAAATACGATGGGTAAAGTCCCAGTACTGCTCAAGGGTTTCGCCTTTAATCGCAAAAACGGGGGTGCCATTTGCTGCAATTGCAGCAGCAGCGTGATCTTGGGTTGAGAAAATATTGCAAGAAGCCCATTGAACTTCTGCACCAAGCGCCTCAAGAGTCTCAATCAAAACAGCTGTTTGAATGGTCATGTGTAATGATCCAGTAATGCGCGCACCACGTAGTGGTTGTTTTGCAGCAAACTCATCACGAATGGCGATCAAGCCAGGCATCTCGGTTTCAGCAATCGCGATTTCTTTGCGGCCAAAGTCAGCCAAAGAAATATCAGCAATTGCGCAACGAGTTGCTACAAAGTTATTTAAATCAGAAACGGTATTCATTAATGCTCCAGCTAAAGACGATCCAATGCTGGAGTAGAAACTCGCTAGCCATTGAATCATGGGTTAGCGAGCGCGGTTGCAATTAGCAAACTCCGGGGGTTACCTTAGAGTCCACTCCCTTCAAGCCTGGGGAAATGCTGGGTCTCAACATTCCTTGCAACGCTCCTTGAAGGTATGGCGAAATTGTAATCAATTTCGCCATATTTCGCCTCAATACATCTATAACTACCTTTTAATGCCCTTTAGATAGCCTTAGACGCTTATAAACCTGCTGCTGCACGCAATGCAGGCGCCTTATCAGCCTGCTCCCAAGTAAATTCTGGCTCCTCGCGACCAAAGTGGCCATAAGCAGCAGTCTTGCGATAAATAGGACGCAAGAGATTAAGCATCTTCACAATTCCTTTTGGACGCAAGTCAAAATGCTCGGATACCAATTGTGCAATCTTTTCATCAGAGATCTTGCCTGTGCCAAACGTGCTCACCATCACTGAAGTGGGTTTTGCAACGCCAATGGCGTAAGAAATCTGAATCAAACACTTGCTTGCTAAACCAGCAGCAACCACGTTCTTGGCCACATAGCGACCAGCGTATGCAGCAGAGCGGTCAACTTTAGATGGGTCTTTACCTGAGAAAGCGCCACCACCGTGAGGAGCAGCTCCGCCATAGGTATCCACAATAATCTTACGGCCAGTTAAACCACAATCGCCTTGTGGGCCGCCGATAACAAATCGACCGGTTGGGTTTACCAAGAAATTAATAGCGCCCTTAATCAAATGCTTAGGCAACACTGGCTTGATGATTTCTTCGATGACTGCTTCACGTAACTTTTCAAGAGAAATATCTTCATCATGCTGCGTAGACAACACTACAGTGTCGATAGAATCAGGCTTGCCATCCACATAACGCAAGGTTACTTGTGACTTTGCATCAGGACGCAACCATGTCAAACGACCATCACGACGCAACTGTGATTGACGCTCTACCAAACGATGAGACAGATGAATTGGTAAAGGCATGAGTTCGGAAGTTTCGTCGCAAGCGTAGCCGAACATTAAGCCCTGGTCGCCAGCGCCCTGATCTAGACCATCATCATGCGCCTTATCAACGCCCTGAGCAATATCTGGGCTTTGCTTGTCATAAGCAACTAACACTGCACAACCTTTGTAATCAATACCGTAGGCAGTATTGTCGTAACCAATTTCGCGCAAAGTATTGCGCGCTACCTGAATGTAATCAACGTTTGCGTTAGTAGTAATCTCACCAGCAAGCACTACCAAGCCGGTATTACACAAAGTTTCTGCCGCAACACGTGCAGTAGAATCTTGAGCCAAGATGGCATCCAAGATGGAATCAGAGATTTGGTCTGCTACTTTATCGGGGTGACCTTCAGAAACAGATTCTGAGGTAAAGAAGTAATCGTTTGCCATTGCATATTCCTTTAAAAATTAACACGATCATTGGGACAACTCGACGTGCCAGGAACCACAACGGCGACGCTTTAGCAGAATTTATAAATCGCCCTGCAAGTTGTCTTAACTCAGCGATGAGTCAATTTTATCCGAAAAGTGCCAAAGCCATCAAGATCAACTTAAATTTGGCCCTTCTGGCCGCATTGAATATCATTGGGGGGTGCGAAAACTTCTTCTTAAGCTCAGCCTCAATGCGATTGCCATTCTGCCGCTTGCCCTTGTGCAGGCCATTGGGTCTTGTTTAGGAATCCTGGCGTATTTAGGCTCAAAACAATATCGCTCACTTTTTCGTCCCCAATACGAATCTGTGGTGAAGACTCATAAACTGCCATTTAAGCTTTGGAATGCGCTGATGGCTTCTGGAATGCTGTTTTCAGACAGCCTATGGATATGGCGCAATCCTAAAAAAGCCTTGGCCATTACGACCGTTCATCACTGGGCTGTTGTGCAAGAAGCCATGTCTGAAGGCAAGGGAATGATTATTCTCTGCCCGCATTTAGGTGGTTTTGAAATCATTCCTCGCTATCTTGCAAATCATTACCCCGCCACAATCATGTATCGCCCTTCTCGCCAAGAATGGCTCAACGAAGTTGTGGAAGAGGGTCGCGCCTATCCAAACATGCATTTTGTTCCCACGAACTTAAACGGCGTTCGGCAAATGACACGAGCACTGTCTAAGGGGGAAGCAATCGCTATTCTTCCCGACCAAGTCCCCAGCGGAGGCGACGGTATTTGGGCTCCCTTCTTTGGAAAGCCTGCCTATACCATCACTTTGCCCATTCGCCTTGCAAACCGACACAACACCCCAGCAGTGATGTTCACAGCAAAAAGGCGCGCACTAGGTAAAGGGTGGATCATTGATGCCAAACGTTTAGATGCTTTTTCAGAGGACGCCAATAGTGCCGTCAAGGAATTAAATGCTGCGATAGAAGCGGCTATCTTGGCTGCCCCAGAACAATTTATTTGGTCTTATAACCGCTATAAGCATCCCACTGGTGCAGAATTGCCGCCAAGCAACTAACTCATATCTTCATCATTCTGAAATGACCTGGTTACAAAACCTCTTCAATTTCCTGGCGCTGAGTTTATTGCGCCTGTTTGCATTTCTTCCCTATAGCATCACCGTCCAGGCTGGCTATGGTCTAGGTTGGCTTGCTGCCCATATACCTAATAGCCGTAGCAATGTGGTCAAAACCAATTTACGTTTGTGCTTTCCTCATTTGAATGAGACAGAAATTCATACGCTCGCAATTGAGCATTGGAAATTATTCGGTAGAAGCGTATTAGAAAGGAGTCGTATCTGGCTTGGTAGCGGTAAGCAAATCACCGATATTGTCACGATCGATTCTGCAATTACCTTGGGCGATCGTAAACCGCGCTTATTGATCAATCCTCATTTTGTCGGCCTTGAAGGCGGCTTTATGGCACTTTCTGTTTTGGCGAACGAACATGATTGGCCAAGGGGTGCGGGCCTTTACCAAAACATGAAAAATCCATTCTTTAATCAAAAGATGATTGAGTGGCGTAATCGTTTTGGCGGTAAGTCCATTGAGAGGCAAAGTCGCCTGCGTGACCTCATTCGTGAAATTCAAACTGGCAACTTTATTTTCATTGCACCTGATATTGATTTAGGCCCACGCGACTCCGTCTTTGTCCCTTTCTTTGGTATTCAAACCAATACGATTACTTCGGTATCTCGCCTCGCTAGGCTGAGCGGGGCAGAGGTGTGCCTCATGACTACCACACTCAATCCGGATCGCAAGCGCTACACCTGCCATATCAGCGCTCCTTTACCAAACTTTCCAAGCGATGATGTGGAAAAAGATACGGCACGTTTAAATCAAGCTATTGAAGAACTTGTTCGCGAAAGACCAGCAGAGTACTATTGGGTACATAAACGCTTCAAGCATAGGCCGCCTGGGGAACCCAGTCTTTACGATTAAACGGAAATATTTTGAGCACACCTTTATCACAACCAGTTCGCAAGCTGCGCTTCACCAAAATGCATGGTGCTGGCAATGATTTCATTGTTCTCAACGGAATAGATCAGGATCTGAGTAATATCACGCGTGAGCAGTGGCGAGCCTTGGCACATCGTCAATTTGGTATTGGTGCAGATCAAATTCTATTAGTTGAAAAAGCTACTCGACCAGATGCTGATTTTCGATATCGTATTTTTAATGCCGATGGCGGCGAAGTAGAACAGTGCGGCAATGGCTCGCGCTGCTTTGTACGCTTTGTATTGGATCAGGGGCTATCCGCCAAGAATCCTCTCCGCGTCGAAGTTGCTCACACGGTTCTAACTCTCAAATCCCATCCAGACGGTCAAGTAGAAGTTGATATGGGTGCGCCCATTTTTGAACATGCTCAAATTCCATTTAATGCAAATGGCTTGAGTAGCATGCAAGAGTTTGAAGAAATACTTTATACCCTGCCACTAAATCTTCCCGCCACACACGATAGTTTTGTGGGTGTGCTATCCATGGGCAATCCTCATGCAGTGCAAGTCGTGTTCGATGTTGATAGCGCGCCAGTCTTGGAGGAGGGTCCGGAAATTGAACAGCATGCTGCTTTTCCTAACCGAGTCAACGCTGGCTACATGCAAGTGATTAATCGCTATGAAATCAAATTACGCGTATACGAACGTGGCTCTGGAGAAACTTTGGCTTGCGGAACTGGTGCTTGTGCTGCAGTAGTTTCAGGCATTCGCAGAGGTTTGCTAGATTCGCCCGTAAAAGTTCATACACGTGGTGGAGATCTTCAAATCGCCTGGGGCGGCATCATTAACAATACAGCCCAACCAGTGATCATGACTGGCCCAGCGGTCACTGTCTTTAATGGTGAGACAGAAATTTAATACGCTTTTGATATTTGCTTAAACACCGTATCGATCGCGATACGCTTTTACTGCCGGCAAATAATGGGTGAGCTCAGCATCACTCGATGCAGTTAAGAACGTCATTAAGTCGGCCAGATTCGCAATCGCAATGACTGGCAAACCAAACTCTTGTTCTACTGCTTGTACTGCAGATGTGTCGCCAATCTCCGTTGCTGTTCCTGATCTTTCCATACGATCTAAGGCAATCAAAACCGCAGCAGGCTCAGCACCAGCACCTCGAATCAGATCAACCGACTCTCTAACGGAAGTTCCCGCAGAAATCACATCATCAATAATCACTACCTTGCCTTTAACCGGGGCGCCAACTAATGAGCCGCCCTCACCATGATCTTTGGCTTCTTTACGGTTATAAGCATAAGGAACATTGACGCCATCATCAGCAAGTGCAATTGCTGTGGCTGCAGCGAGAGTAATACCTTTATAAGCCGGTCCATAGAGCATATCGAATGAAATCTTGGATGCTTGCAAGGCTTTGGCGTAATAACGACCCAAGGCACTTAAGCGCGCGCCATCATTAAATCCGCCCGCATTAAAAAAATAAGGCGAGAGTCGTCCAGCTTTAGTTTTAAACTCACCGAAGGACAAAACCTTTGTCTCCAAGGCAAAACGAATAAAGTTATCTTGATTTGAATTATTTGAGCTCATAGGCCTACATGTTACGCATCATTTCAGCGAACCTCAACGGTATCCGTTCTGCAGTCAAAAAAGGCTTTCTGCCATGGGCTTTTAGGCAAAAAGCGGACTTTATCTGCATGCAAGAGTTAAAAGCGCAACGCGATGACTTAGAAGATGCCATTCTCAATCCCGATGGCATGCACGGCTTCTTTCATCATGCTGAAAAAAAGGGCTATAGCGGCTGCGGCATCTATACACCCCATAAACCAGATGAGGTCTTATATGGCTATGGGAACGCTGAGTTTGATGCTGAAGGACGCTATGTAGAGGCTCGCTTCAAAGAACTCTCAGTGATTTCTGTTTATATGCCCTCTGGTTCGAGCTCTCCAGAAAGACAGGAAGCTAAATATCGCTATCTCGATAGCTTCTTGCCTCACTTAATCAAGCTCAAAAAAGCTGGCCGAGAAATTGTGCTGTGTGGTGACGTTAACATCGCCCATCATGAAATCGATCTGAAGAACTGGAAAGGCAATCTCAAAAATTCCGGATTTTTACCCGAAGAGCGTGCTTGGCTTACTAATCTCTTTGATAAAGTCGGCTATGTCGATGTGTATCGCAAGCTTGAACCTGAAGCTGGGGAATCATGCTACACCTGGTGGAGCAACCGCGGACAAGCCTATGCGAAGAATGTAGGGTGGCGCATCGACTATCACATCAGCACACCAGGCATTGCTGCTAGCGCCAAGAAAACTGCTGTTTACAAAGATGAACGGTTCTCAGATCATGCGCCACTCACAGTAGATTACGACTGGAAAATCAAATGAAGAATTAGGCTTCGTCTTGATTGATTTGCACTACCTTGAAATGGATGGTTGCCCAGATTAAGAGTAATACTGGCGCACCAATAATGGCCGTGCCATAGAAAAATGCCTGATACCCAAAGTGATCCACAAACACTCCAGAAAAGCCTGCAAGCCACTTAGGCAACAACAACATCATTGAACTAAATAGTGCGTACTGTGTAGCTGAGTAACGAATATTGGTGAGCGCCGATAAGAACGCAATGAAGGCGGCGCTAGCAATACCCGAACTTAAGTTGTCCGCAGAAATTACCCAGATCAAGCCATGCAAATCATGTCCTTGGGTTGCTAACCAAGAAAACAATAGGTTGCTTGCTGCAGATAAGACGGCCCCCAGAAATAAAATTCGCAAGACACCAAAGCGTAGGGTAAGTACACCGCCAAGAAAGGCGCCAACTAGAGTCATCACCACTCCAAAAACCTTACTCACTGCTGCCACTTCATCTTTGGTGTAACCCATATCAACATAAAAAGGATTCGCCATAATGCCCATGACCACATCACTAATTCGGTAAACGGCAATCAATGACAAGATCAGAACGGCATGCCAACGATAACGGCTAATGAATTCAGCAAATGGCTCAATCAAGGTTTGATAGAGCCATGCCTTAGCGTTGCGTACCTTTGTTAATTCATATGCTATAGGCTCTTTACTAAATAAGGTAGTTAACACGCCAACACTGATAGAGGCTGCCATACAGAGATAAGCAAACTGCCAGGCGCTGGCATCATAACCTGCGCCTGTCTCTGCCCTGGCGGCAAGCCACAAAACTCCAGCTCCAGACCAAATTAAAGCGAGACGATAACCCGTTTGATAAGTGGCGGCTAAAGCAGCCTGATGATCGCTATTCGCGGACTCAATGCGAAATGCATCGAGCGCAATATCTTGTGTAGCCGAACCAAACGCAACCAAGAGCGCGCACCAAACTACCGAGTTCAATGCTAGCTTAGGATCCAAAGTAGACATTCCCAAGAGACCCACAATAATGAGCGCTTGTGCAAAGAGCAGCCAGCTACGACGGCGACCAAACAACTTGGTCAGCAATGGGATTTGTAAACGATCAACTAGTGGTGCCCAGACCCACTTAAAGGCGTAGATCAATCCAACCCAAGTTAAGTAACCAATAGTGCTGCGATCAATACCCGCTTCACGCAACCAAAAGCTCAGTGTTCCCAGAATCAGTAACAGCGGAAGGCCTGCAGAGAAGCCCAGAAATAACATTCGCAAACAGGGCCACTCGAGATAGACCCGAAAATCTTGTAACCATGAGTGGGCCGCCTTAAGCACGGCGCTAGGCACGACGAATACGGAACAAGGCCAAGCTACCAAATAGATTTGGCATAAGCGTTACTTGTCGACCTTCGTGCAAGATGCATTGATCGAGTACCTGCAGACCTAAACTAGAAGCAAGTTTTTCAAAGTCGGCGACAGTCAATACACGTACGTTCGGCGTGTTGTACCACTGGTAAGGCAAGCTCTTCGAGATTGGCATGTGGCCAAGACCTACTGCCAAACGATGTGACCAATGTCCAAAGTTCGGAAAAGATACAACCGACTCTTTACCTACTCGGACAATTTCTCGCAAAATCTTTTCAGTTTGATGGATGGTTTGCAATGTCTGTGACAGTACGACAGTATCAAAACTATCGTCTTCAAACAGCGCGAGACCGCCTTCCAAGTCTTGCTGAATCACATTCAAACCTTTTTGCACGCAAGAGAGTACGCGCGCATCATCGATTTCTACGCCATAGGCATGAACCGGCTTTTGCTTTTGCAAAAACTCTAAAAAACTACCATCGCCACAACCTAAATCAAGCACTTGGCTATTAGGCGCAATCCAATTAGCAATCGCTGCAAAGTCGGCGCGTTTACTCATGAGATTCATGCTGGCACCTCACGCATTTGCTTGAAATACGCTCTCACTAGATTGTGATATCGCTCATCATCCAACAAGAATGCGTCATGCCCATGCGGAGCATCGATCTCTGCGTAGCTCACTTCACTCTTATTACTTAATAGGGATTGAACAATCTCGCGACTGCGATTAGGTGGAAAACGCCAATCAGTTGAAAAGCTCACTACTAAAAACTTTGCTTGTACTTCTGCTAAAGCACGATTAAGGCTGCCATCGTAACGGCGCGATGGATCGAAATAATCCAAGGCACGAGTAATCAATAAATAGGTATTGGCATCAAAGTAGGTAGAGAATTTATCACCCTGATGGCGTAAGTAACTCTCTACCTCAAACTCGACATCAAAGCTAAAGCGGTAGTCCTTAGATTCGCCATTGGGACGCTGCAATTCACGGCCAAACTTTTCAGCCATATCATCATCTGATAAATAGGTGATGTGCCCAACCATGCGAGCCAAACGTAAGCCCCGTTTTGGCACCACACCATGCGCATAGTAATTGCCCCCATGAAAATCTGGGTCAGACAAAATCGCATTGCGCGCCACTTCGTTAAAAGCAATATTTTGGGCGCTGAGTTTTGGGGTGGAAGCAATGACAACGCAATGATCTAAGCGCTTAGGAAACTGAATAGCCCATGCCATCGCTTGCATGCCGCCCAAACTACCGCCCATCACTGCCGCGAACTTACGAATGCCTAACTTATCTGCGAGTCGCGCTTGTGTATTAACCCAGTCTTCAACAGTAACTACAGGGAAATCTGCGCCATAAGGCTTGCCAGTTTCAGGATGGATGCTCATTGGTCCTGTAGAACCAAAGCAAGAGCCCAAATTATTAACGCCAATGACAAAGAAATGATTGGTGTCTACAGGCTTACCTGGACCAATCATGTTGTCCCACCAACCAATATCATCAGGGTTATCAGGACTAGGTCCTGCTACGTGATGTGAAGCATTGAGTGCATGACAAATTAGTACAGCATTACTTTTGTCGGCATTTAACTTGCCGTAGGTTTCAATCACTAAATCATAGCCAGAAAGTATGGCGCCACTCTGCAAAGGCAGGGGCTCGGCAAAATGAATAGTATTTCTAGAGAGGTTTAGCTCACTCATTCTGAGAGAAGGATGCGCAAACTAATATCAGAGGCTTCAGTTGGCAACTTTTTAAAGCCGCTGCGGGCAAAGCGATGCCAACGACCCAAAACAAAACTCATCAACATAGCAGCACGAATGCTGACTTCTTCCTGACCAAGCTGTGCCCAACCACCACCTTGGGTTTGAGCAATACGCAATGCCTGCTTGAGCGATGCCTCTACGCGATCAAGTACTTGTGTAATACGCTCTTGCAGACGATCATCTTCTTGTAATAGAGCGTCACCCAATAAAACACGAGTCATACCAGGATTCTTTTCAGCGAAGAATAAAAGCATTTGTAAAATGCCGCGTGCCTGTGCCAGCCCTGACTCTTCTTTTTGATTAATTTGATTAATCAAGCCAAAAACGGTTTGCTCAATAAAAGAGATTAGGCCCTCGAACATCTGCGCTTTACTCGCAAAATGACGATATAAGGCTGCTTCAGAAACTTGGATCTTGGCCGCTAAAGCCGCGGTAGTGACGCGTTCGCCCTTTGGGTTTTGCAACATCTCAGCAAGCACTTGCAGAATCTGTAGACGCCGCTCGCCCGGACGTGGACGCTTGCGTGACTTTTCAAGGTCAGCACTGCCATCAATATTGCTTGTCTTTAACGATTCACGCATGTGGGTTGACTTATCTAGAGCGGATCATTGTGCCGAACGCTTGTTCGGTCAAAATTTCTAGTAATAAGGAGTGCTCAATGCGCCCATCAATAATGTGCACCGAATTGACTCCACTCTTGGCTGCATCTAATGCAGAAGAAATCTTTGGCAACATACCTCCAGAGATCGTACCGTCTGCAAACAATGCATCAATCTCTCTAGCAGTTAAATCTGTGAGGAGCTTGCCGTCTTTGTCCATCACCCCAGGAATATTGGTCATCATGACCAATTTCTCGGCATGAAGGATTTCAGCCATCTTGCCAGCGACTAAGTCCGCATTGATGTTGTAGGCCTGTCCTTCTGCGCTAAACCCAATTGGGGAGATCACCGGAATAAAGGCATCGTCCTGCAGCGCTTTCACAACCGCAGGGTTAATGGCTTCAATTTCGCCCACAAAGCCTAAGTCAATTTTTTTACCCGGCTCTTTATCGCTTGGAACAAACATCTTCTTAGCGTGAATCAAACCGCCATCTTTACCAGTCAAGCCAACAGCCTGGCCGCCAAAATGGTTAATCAACATCACGATGTCTTGTTGTACTTCACCGCCGAGAACCCACTCTACTACCTCCATGGTCTCTTCGTCAGTAACACGCATGCCCTGAATGAAAGTTCCGGTCTTGCCGATTTTCTTCAAGGCTTCATCAATTTGTGGGCCGCCACCATGAACCACCACTGGGTTCATGCCGACCAACTTGAGCAAAATCACATCGCGCGCAAAGCTCTCCTTAAGGCGCTCTTCAACCATGGCATTTCCACCATACTTAATCACGATTGTTTTACCGTGATACGCGCGTATATAAGGTAAAGCTTCAGCAAGAATCTCCGCCTTTAATAAAGGAGAGATCTCGCTCAGAGTAGGCAAAGGCTTAGTCATTGCAAATAAACTTTATTCGCCAAATAGTTTTTGACGGAGTTCGCGGCGCTCTTGAGCCTCAAGAGATAAATTCGCTGTAGGCCTTGCAATTAAACGGTTTAAGCCGATTGGCTCACCTGTCTCTTCACACCAACCGTAGTCACCAGACTCAATGCGTCCCAGGGCTTGCTCTACTTTTTTAAGTAACTTGCGTTCACGATCACGCGTGCGCAACTCCAAAGCATGCTCCTCTTCGATCGTGGCGCGATCCGCTGGATCTGGAACCAGAATATTTTCACGAAGATGCTCAGTTGTTTCTGAAGCATTCTTCAAGATATCTTCTTTCAGGGTCAATAATTTCTGACGGAAAAAATCTAACTGGGCGGCACTCATATAGTCCTTATCGGACATCTTGAGCAATTCGGCCTCAGTTAATGGTGCACCTTTTGCAGTCTTAGTGCTTGCAGCCTTGCTACTCGCTTTTGCAGTAGTTGCTGGTTTCGTTGCTGTTTTTACCGTCATTTCATTCTTTCCTGGTTTGAAGCATTATTGCCTCATTCTGCCAAACTTTTATAGCCCTTTAATCAATATTCTTGAATATTGACCGTGGCCGCGGATTGTACCCGAATCCGACTAGACCAAACATCCCTCAAGCCCAGCCAGTAGGGTGTCCTTAGGTAAATCGATGCCTATGAAGACCATCCTGGTTTGTTTGGGCTCAGTACCCCATGGACCAGCTAAATCGCTACCCATCATCTGGTGGACCCCCTGAAAGACCACTTTTCGGTTGCTGCCCTTCACATAGAGCACACCTTTATAGCGCAGCATCTTCTCGCCAAAAACCTCCAAAATGCCCGCCAGGAAGTCTTCCAACTTTTTGTGATCAAAGGGTTTATCACTACGAAAAACGAAGGATTGGATGCGATCTGTATGCCCTGCATGGCCATGATGATGTTGGTGATCATGGTCGTGGTCATGGTCATGGTCGTGACCACAATGCTCATGATCATGATCGTCCTGCTCTAAAAAATGAGGATCAATATCCAATTTGGCATTGAGATTAAAACCTTTGAGATCTAAAACGGCATTGAGAGGCACTACTCCTTTTGATATTCCCGCAATAGGAGCTCTAGGATTCATATGCATCAAACGATTGCGTAATGCCTCAACCTCTGCAGGCGTTACAAGATCAGTCTTGGTAATAAAGATTTGATCAGCAAAGCCTACTTGGCGTTGCGCCTCCTCATGCTCATTAAGCTGTTGCGGGCCATGCTTAGCGTCTACAAGAGTCACTACGGCATCTAATACATAGTGATCAGCAACATCGTCATCCATAAAGAAAGTTTGGGCGACTGGGCCAGGATTAGCTACGCCAGTAGTTTCAATCACGACACGATCAAAATGAATCTTCTTGTCTTTGCGCTGTTCCCATAATTCACTTAAGGCCTCAACCAGGTCGCCACGAATTGTGCAGCAGATACAGCCGTTGCTCATTTGCACAATATTTTCTTCGTGGTCTTGAACCAAAATATCGTTATCAATATTTTCTTCGCCGAATTCGTTTTCAATCACGGCAATTTTTTTGCCATGGTCTTCAGTCAGAATATGTTTGAGTAAAGTGGTTTTACCGCTTCCTAAAAAGCCAGTCAAAATTGTTACCGGAATTAATGCCATGAGTGATCCAATCAAAACTAAGGGTATTGCATTCCCAAATCGGGAAACCCACTATCTTACCGAGTTCCTCAGCCTTTACCAGCCTTTGCACGGGGATGCGCTTTATCGTATGCCTGAGCTAGGTGTTGAAAATCTAAAGAGGTATAAATCTGGGTGCTAGCGATGCTGGCATGCCCCAGCATTTCTTGAACAGCTCTTAAATCTTGGGAAGATTGCAAAACATGGCTCGCAAAGCTGTGGCGCATCATGTGGGGGTGCACATGGGTTGGTAGGCCAGCGCGCATCGCTAGAGTTCGCAAACGAGCTTGGACGGTACGGGGAGATAAGCGTTTGCCAGTGGCTGACAGAAAAAGGGCATTTGATTGTTCGGCATACTCGCTAGCATCACGAATCTGACGCCAAAGACTCAGAGACTGCATTGCTGGAGCGCCCACAGGAACAGAGCGTCTCTTGCCACCCTTGCCCAATACCGTTACCTCTCCGGCATCCCAATCTAGCCATCCAGCAGATTCTTGCTGGCGATCCTTGCTTTGCATCACATCAATGCCCAACAGCTCAGAAAGACGCAAGCCCGAGGAATACAGTAAATCGATCATTGCTGCATCACGAATGGATTCCAGATCTTTTTTCTCTTGCGCCTCTTTAACAGCCTGGTTCACCAAGGCAAGGGCCTGCTCTACGGAGAGTGCTTTGGGCAAGGACTTCAAGCGCTTAGGCGCCTTCACATCATCAACTGGATTGGCGACTAAATGACTCGTCACCTTACCAGCGCGAGCATCACGCCTAGAGTCTTTTTCTGTAAGCCAGTCATACCAACCACGCCATGCTGAGAGCGCCCTAGCAATACTTCTGGAAGATTTTGCTTTGGAGTGCAGGCGACCAGCCCAACGACGAACATGACTGTTGCTCACCTTCAATAAATCAATCGAATCTTCGAGGGCAAAATTTTGTAGATCACTCAGATCCATGCCGTACGCTTTAAGCGTGTGCGGTGAAAGTTGACGCAATACATGAAGCTCATGCAAATACTCTTGCATGAGCGGATGAAGATCAGTCGCCTTTAATTTCATAAGCCTGGATACGATCCAAAGCTGCAGCAGTCAGTTCAGCAATTTGACGCAAATAGAAAGCGCCCATATCTGCGGTAAAGCGGGTTTCATCTTCGCTGGCCAATAAGAGTACCGCGGGAGACTGGCTAGCACCAATACTTTTACCCAATGGCAATCCAATAGCCACCATACTTTGCCAAGCAGGATCGATCGTTGTTTGGGTTGCGAGCAAATCGACGCTGGCAGCCGCCAACTCTTTTGCTGAGCCGCATAAAGGGGTATCGACCCAAGGACCAAATGCAGAATTCGGTGCAAGCAATTGTGCGGACTCGACCTCAAAGACTTCTGCTAGACCGCTCGTAATGGCTGCCTCAACATCTGCTTTATTGTTTGCCTTCATTAAGCGCAATAGCCAAGCAACCAAGCTCTGCTGGGTTTTATCGTTACGACTGCCAAAGTGCAACATCTCACTTAAGCGACGATTGAGTTCTTGATTTTGAGTTCGCAAGACTGTCATCTGACGTTCTTGCAAAGAAATCGTGCGATCTTCATGAGGATGTTTGATACGAATCTCGTTAAAGAGATCTGCGTAGCGCTCAAAGAATCCTGGTGTGGCGCGCAACCACTCCGCTACCAACTCTTCTTGCTCTGCTTGTTTTGGATCAATTGCGCTCATCTATTTCTTTCTCAAATATTTCATTAGCTCAATTTTTTACGTAAGAGCTCATTCACCTGCCCCGGATTTGCTTTGCCTTGAGACGCTTTCATAATCTGGCCTACCAGAGCATTAAAAGCCTTCTCTTTGCCAGAGCGGAACTCTTCAACGGATTTCTGATTAGCTGCTAACACTTGGTCAATGATTGCCTCTAAAGCGCCGCTATCACTAATTTGCTTAAGCCCTTTAGCGTCAATAATTTGATCAACTGTACTGATGGCTTTACCTGTGATCGCCTCTTCCCAAAGAATTGCAAAAATATCCTTAGCGATCTTGTTTGAGATCGTGCCGTCAGCAACACGAGTTAGCAAGGGCGCTAAATGCTCAGGCTTTAAGGGAGCGTTTGCTGTAGCAATGCCTGCCCGATTTAAAGAGGAAGCAAATTCACCGGCAATCAAATTGGCTGCTGCTTTTGCTAATGGCTTACCAACGATTGCTAATAGCGCTTCAAAGACTTTGGCAGTATCGCGATCTTGGGTCAACAATTGTGCATCGTAGGCACTCAAACCATAGTCGCTTTGCCATTGCTCACGAAGCTGTGCAGGAAGAGCGGGCATCTTACTACGCACTTCTGAAATCCACGCATCATCAATGACTACTGGCAATAAATCAGGGTCCGGGAAATAGCGGTAGTCGTTCGCATCTTCCTTGCTACGCATACTCCGGGTTTCCTGACGATCAGGATCATATAAGCGTGTTTCTTGAACAACAGTGCCGCCATCTTCAATCAACTCGATTTGGCGACGTACTTCATATTGAATCGCCTCTTCTAAGAAGCGGAAGGAGTTTAAGTTCTTAATCTCGCAACGCGTTCCAAATTCTTTTTGCCCCATTGGGCGCACAGATACGTTGGCATCGCAACGGAAAGATCCTTCTTGCATATTGCCGTCACACACACCCAGCCAAACGACCAGGGTGTGTAAAGCCTTGGCATAAGCAACTGCTTCGGCAGCGCTGCGCATGACTGGCTCAGTCACAATCTCCAAAAGCGGTGTTCCGGCACGATTTAAATCAATACCGCTCGATGGCTCACCATGCGGGCCGATGAAACCTTCTTCGTGAACCGATTTACCAGCATCCTCTTCCATGTGGGCACGAGTTAACTCAACTACCTTAACCTCATCTCCCACTAAGATTTCTAACTTCCCGCCAACAACCACCGGGATTTCCATCTGGCTAATTTGATAGCCCTTTGGTAAATCGGGATAGAAGTAATTCTTGCGGGCAAAAATACTCGCCGGTGAAATCTTTGCACCCACTGCTAATCCAAAACGAATTGCATGCTCAAGCGCTTGACGATTGAGTACGGGTAATACCCCAGGTAGAGCCAAATCTACTGCACATGCTTGTGTATTTGGCTCTGCACCAAAACGTGTGCTTGCGCCACTAAAAATCTTTGATTGCGTTTGTAACTGCGCGTGGGTCTCTAGACCGATAACGACTTCCCATTGCATCATGCCACCCCGCCAGCTTGTCGCAAATGCCAGTCTGTGGCTTGCTGATACTGATGTGCCACTTGCAATAAGCGTGCCTCTGAAAAATAGTTTCCAATCAGCTGCATACCAATTGGTAAATTGCTTCCATTAAACCCACAGGGCGCACTCATTGCTGGCAAGCCCGCTAAATTGGTTGAGAGTGTGTAAATATCTTCTAAATACATTTGCACTGGATCTTTTGACTTTTCACCTAGACGCCATGCCACATCAGGTGCAACAGGCCCAAGGATGACATCACACTCTTTAAATGCTGCCTGGAAATCAGCGGCAATAATGCGACGAATTTTCTGTGCTTGCAAATAGTAAGCATCGTAGTAACCATGACAGAGTACATAAGTACCAATCAAAATCCGGCGCTTGACTTCTGCCCCAAAACCTTCCGTGCGGGACTTCTGATACATATCGCCAAGATCTTTGTACTCACTTGCACGATGACCATAACGCACTCCATCAAAACGACTTAAGTTGCTAGAAGCTTCCGCAGGCGCTAAGACGTAATAGACCGGAATAGATAACTTGGTTTTAGGCAAAGTCACTTCAACTAACTTGGCCCCTAAACTTTCTAAAGTTTTTGCGGCTTCATTAACTGACTTTGCAACATCACTTGCCAAACCTTCAGCAAAAAATTCTTTTGGCAAACCGACACGCAAACCTTCTAATGGTTTCGCCGAATTGGCATTACCCTCTTGCCAATTCTGATTAAGATAACGACCAAAGTCTTCCCCCGAATCAGCTAAAGAAGTGGAGTCACGTGGATCGTGTGATGACATTGCTGAAAGTAGTAAGGCGCAATCCTCCGCTGTCTTACCCATGGGACCAGCTTGATCCAAAGAGGAGGCATAGGCAATCATGCCGTAGCGAGAAACACGCCCATAAGTTGGCTTAATTCCGGTCAAGCCACAAAATGCAGCTGGTTGACGAATTGAGCCTCCAGTATCAGTCCCGGTTGCAATGGGGGCCAGGCCAGCAGCAACTGCTGCAGCCGAGCCGCCAGATGATCCTCCGGCAACGTGAGCAGGGTTCCAAGGATTTAGGACTGGGCCATAGGCAGAATTCTCATTCGAGGAGCCCATCGCAAACTCGTCCATATTGGTCTTGCCAAGGCAAACCATGCCAGCACCATTGGGATTGTTTTCATCGGGAATACCAAGATTGGCAACCACTGTGGCGTCGAAGGGGCTCTGATAGCCATCTAAGATTTTGGAGGCTGCAGTGGACTTCCAACCCCGAGTTACAAAGACATCCTTATGGGCAACTGGGATGCCAGTTAATTTGCCGGATTTTCCAGAAGAAATTAACTGATCTGCTTTAGATGCTTGCTCTAAACTTAAGTGAGCATTCACATCAAGATAGGCATTCCACTGCTTTCCAGCCGCAATGCGGTCTAAAAAGTGCTGTGTTAATTCTTTGCTGGAGACCTCTTTGGCGGCCAGCGCTTTTGCCATCAAAGCGATTGGGGTGTTATGCCAGCTCATTCAATCACCTTGGGAACTAAGAAATACCCATCATGCTGAGCAGGGGAAGATTTCATGTTTTCGGCGCGGTGGTCAGACTCAGTGACCTGGTCAGCTCGCAAAGGCTGGGCCAAATCCCTTAAAAAGAGGATGGGGTGGGCAAGAGGCTCCAGACCGCTGGTATCAACCGCCTGCATCTCCTCAACCAAAGAAAAAATGGCCTGCAATTGAGGTAGCACTGCTTCGGCTTCTGCCTGATTTAACTCAAGTCTGGAAAGGTGCGCAATGCGCTGGACATCATCAAGTTTCATGGGGCGCTAGAGTATCATTCCTATATATTTTCATTAACACTTTCTATTTTCCCACTACATCATGTTTGGTTTTTTCCGCAGCTACTTTTCCAATGACCTAGCCATCGACCT
>CANGHN010000001.1 GCA_947453825.1 Betaproteobacteria bacterium | reverse complement strand
GCCAAAGCGCCTACTTTTTGAGCAGCCACGGTGCCATTTTTGAAGAGGATCAGGGTAGGAATGCCACGAATGTTGAATTGGGCAGGAACACCTTGGTTCTCATCCACATTCATTTTGGCGATTTGCAATTTATCGCCATACTCACCAGAAAGCTCTTCCAGGATTGGGCCAATCATTTTACAAGGACCACACCACTCAGCCCAGAAGTCGAGCAGGACAGGTTTATCGGATTTGAGGACGTCTTGTTCAAAAGAAGCGTCAGTTACATATTTAATGCTGGCACTCATGAAAATTCCTTATTTAGGCTTATTTAGTTATTGCGTTACAACGCTTATATTAGCAATAAGCGAAACATTCTGCCTAAAGTTCAAAATAAGCCCTCAAAGACCCATCAAGCACTCTTTTTAATGCCCCAGCCATTTCCCACTATTTCTCATCAAGGCCAAGTGCAATCATGGGCGCTTGCACCTGATGCTTTGGTGCTTGAGCAGTTAGCAAAGGGCATCTGGGATTGTGCAGTGCAAACCAAGCAGCGTCCTCTAGTGGTGCTTAGCACTGCTGGACCATTAATTGGGCTTAGGGCGGCTTTAGAGCAAAACCGCCCAACGGGTCTGCCAAACAATATTGCCTTCTTGCCGCAAGTGATTAGTTTTACTGATTGGTTGGAAGCGGCACCAGGCGCATGGAAATTTCCCAAGAGGCAAACCGATTTAGAGAGATGGTTATCAGTATTTGTCAATTTGCGAAAGCATCCGGTTTTGCAAAGATGGTTTAAAGCAGAGAGTGAAGCAGGGGCGTGGGGATTGGCGCAAGCGGTGATTGATGCGTGCGACTCATTATCAGAGGTAGTTGTACCGCAATTACAAAGTGAACTTAATGCATTGCTCAAAACTCATTCATTAGATTCTGACGTGTGGCTTAAAAAAGTAGAGTTGGTCTTAGATCAAGCAATTGCTAAAGCGTATGTAGGACTTGCCCGAAATATCGCTGACGAAGAGTCTGCAGTGCTCTTAACATTTTGGCGTTATTTGACTAATGTTGGTAATCCCGTAATACGCAAGCACCTAGCAATGGCTGCGCACTTACAAATAGCAAAAGCGAATAGTGACACAGCGGGATCTCTCGTTCGCCCATTTATCTGGGTGCAGACCGCAGATCCCAAGCCGATTGATCAAGAGTTGATGGATCAATATTTGCGCGATCATGCTCAATTTACACCAGTGCTTCGTGTAGACCTAGACTGGCGCTCTGTTGCTTTATGGCCTGAAGCGCTATGTGGGTTGGATTCTGAAGGCCATATTGCAGTAGCCAATACGCAAGCAGAATCACAGATTAACCATAATATTCAAGCGAATAAACATGATGGTTGGCGCTTGCTGGCAGCACGACGTTTTGAAGAGTTGGCTTGGGCTGCAACCAAATCGATTGAGACTCACCTGATTGATGGTAAGAAAAATATTGCCTTAGTTGCTCAAGATCGTTTAGCTGCGCGGAGAACGCGTGCTTTACTCAGTCGCTTGGGTAATGGATTGCGCATTCGTGATGAGACCGGTTGGAAGTTATCTACCACTAGGGCAGCAGCAGCTTTTAATAGTTGGCTAGAAATTATTCGTGCGCCAAAGGAAGGCCCTAGCGCAAGTGCATTATTGGAGTTCTTGCAAAACCCATATTTTGATTTAGCACATAGTCTTCATCAATCTCCAGAACTATGTACTGGCCTTGTCGCCCAACTCGAAGATATTTTGCTGGCTAGTCAGGCAAAGTCTGGGTGGGAAACATTCACCATGGCTATAGAGCGTGCTAATTACTATGTAGCTAGCAATGGTGGATCGCCTAATGAGCATTTAATCAAGCTCATCCGATTCCTTAGAGCTCTCCATGCAGCTTGGCAACAGCCTATGGTAGCTTGCTCCAGCGCTTATACGCTGCTGCAAGATAACCTCCAAGAAACCGGCATGCTCAAGCGCTTGGAGAGGGATGCGGCGGGCAAGCAACTGCTCGAAGTAATTCAGAATTTTGATTTGAGTGGCGGCACCTATCAAGACATCAAGATGCGTCTGCCCGAATGGTTAAGTCTTCTGAAGACGGTGATTGAAGAAGCTTCTTATGAGGAAACCGGTAAGGATGCGCAAGCAACTCTCAGTATTTTGCCGCTTAGCTCAATGCGATTACGTGAGTTTGATGCAGTAGTGTTAATAGGCTGCGATGAGCAACAGTTACCTGCTTTTTCTGAGCCCCCATTATTTTTCTCAGATACTCTGAATCGTTATCTCAAGTCATCCACTATTGCCGCGCAATACGTACAGCAAGCAAGAGACCTTTCTGCGTTGTTAGTATCTTGCAGGAATGTTGATTTACTCTGGCAGAGTAAGAGTAAAAGTGGTGAGCCGCTTAGGCCATCAGCGTGGATACAGCGTTTACAGATCACGCTAAAAGATTGGCGTGCAATTGAAGCAAAGCCAGAGACTTATGAGGGTCAATCTCAACCGCTACAAATGTCGGTCAGCACACCAGATCGAGATATGGCGATTCCAGTCACGGTGTCGCCAAGTGCCTATAAGGCTTTGCGCGATTGCCCATACCGATACTACGTTAGCAGTTTATTGGGTTTGCATAAAGCAAAAGAATTTGAAGAAGGCTTTGATGCCTCTTTAGCAGGCCAGACTTTGCATGCACTCTTGAAAACCTTTTTCCAGGCGCTAAAGACTGAGGAAGAAAAATCCCATTCACCGATACATCAAAGCAATGAAGCACGACGTCAGTGGATGACTGAATACTTAACACTATGTTCAGAAAAAGAGTTTGAACGCTTAATTGCTGGTGATGCTAGGGTTTTAGGAACATTACGAGATTGGCAAAAACAAATTCCAAGTTTTGTAGATTGGCAGATTCAGAGAGAGTATGAGGGATGGCGCTATCACGATGCTGAACTTCCTATTGGATTTACATTGAGCTTGCTTGATCCAGATGGCGTGCAAAGAGATATCCGCATTGCAGGGCGCGCTGACCGATTTGATATTCACCAGTCTGATGACACTGCAGCAGCAGTGATCGACTATAAAAACCAGAAGATGAAAAAAATAGTAGAGCGCTCTGCCAACATCTTGGATGATCCGCAGCTCTTAATCTATGCTCGTGCCGCCAATGAAAATCCTGGTGCAGCCCATCTCCCAGGGCGAACGGTAGAGCAGGCAGAGTGGGTCACTCTTAAGGCGGAGCTTGATAAAGGCGAGAGCAAGAATATCCGGGCGCATGCCGTTCAAGAGATGCCAGAAATCATGGCACAGTTTTCTGAGCAAATTGTCAAAGATTTGAATGGTTTGTGGGCGCGCAAGCCGATGCAGGCATTTGCTCCAGATAGCGTGTGTCAGTACTGTGAAGCTCGGGGCATTTGCAGGAAGGGGATGTGGTGAGCGAAGAATTTGACTATCCATTAGCCTGCAACCCTGAAAGATCAGTGATTGTCTCTGCCTGTGCAGGTAGTGGTAAGACTTGGTTATTGGTAGCGCGAATGATCAGGCTATTGTTGGCTGGTGCAAAGCCTCAAGAAATCTTAGCCCTCACCTTTACCCGTAAGGCGGCGCAAGAGATGCGTGACCGTCTCTATGGCATTTTAGAGGAGTTCTCCACTAGCGATGATGTAAAGCTTACCGAAGAATTAGAAAAAAGAGGCCTCAGTAAAGAAGAGGCCATCCAACTGCTGCCGCAAGCTCGAGGTTTGTACTTAAAGGTTTTAGCAAGTCCACAGGCAATCGTAATTGATACCTTCCATGGTTGGTTTGGCCGCTTGCTCGGTGCAGCACCAGTATCAGCAGAAGTGCAACCAGGCTTTAGTTTGCGAGAAGATGCCAAGCGTTTGCAAGAGGATTGCATGGCAGACTGGTGGGGAGATTTGCCTGAACATCTCAAGCAACACTATGACGTGTTGTTAGCTGCATTTGGTGCTAGTGAAGCGCAAAAGTTCTTGATGGGGAGTTATAGCCTCTTTAAGCAAAGAGGCGCATGGACATTCTTTCAAGATGCTTGTAGTGCCAAGGGCATAAGTCCAATTGAAGATTTAGATCAAGTCCTGCCGTCTCTAGAGAGGGAAAATCCACTGGAAGTATTTTGGCGGCAACCCCAAACACAGGCGAATCTCGAAATACTCTATCGGTGCTTTAGTAATGGCACACCCACTCAGATAGGTAAGGCTCCTTATCTTGAGGAAGTTATAGCTCATCGTGCTGCAGGTAGACCCGTAATGGATATTGCCGATCAGTTTGAAGCCTACTTTTTGACGCAAGCTCGTACACCTTTGGCTGATATTGCCAAGACTTCTGCGCCCATGCTGAACTACCTAAGCAAAATAGGCGGTGACCCTGCAGAAATTGCTGCGATTCGTAATGAATGGGTGCAGGCTTATGAAACTTTTTTTACTTGGCAAAACGAACATCTGATTCATGCTCTGAATGCAGCTTGGTTTGCCATGAGTCAAGCGATGCTCAGTCATATGGAAAGAGCAAAAGAGTCAATGCGTGTGCGCGACTTTGATGATTTAGAAATCGGTGTAAGTCAATTAATGGCTAACACTGCTAATGCCTCCTATTTGCAGGCTCGCTTAGATGCTAAATACAAACATATATTGATTGATGAGTTTCAGGATACCAATCCATTGCAGTGGCAGATATTGCGTTCATGGTTAGATGGCTATGGTGATGATGGTTCAATGCCCAGCGTCTTCATTGTGGGCGACCCTAAACAATCGATTTATCGTTTCCGTCGCGCAGACCCAAGACTATTTGATAGTGCAAGAGATTTTCTAGTAGAAAAACTCAAAGCTAGTCCTTTATCACAAAACACAACTCGCAGAAATGCGCCGGCTATTAATGCTGCAGTAAATGATGTGTTTTTGGCAGGCGATTTGCCAGAGAGCTATCAATATACGAAACAAAAAACCGCCTGGAAGCCTTTGCTAGATAGTCTTCCAGCTCACGACTATGCAGCGGCAGGTGAGGCGCAATTACTGCCGCTCATTGAGCGCATTGAGAATGTGCAGGCAGAGCGAGCTGGTACAGCATTTGAGGATGCAATTAGAGATATCAGCCAAACAGCAGATGTGCAACAACGCTATGAAGAAGGTAGGCAGATTAGTCGCTTGATTCATCACGTCATGGCGACACGCCAAGTAATTGATAAAAAAGATGGTAAAGATTATTGGCGTCCGGCCAGAGCAAGTGATTTTATTTTATTAGTTAAGCGCCGTAAATATTTGCCGCAATTTGAACGGGCTTTGCGTGAAGCAAATTTAGCCTACGATAGCTCGCGCTTAGGAGGTTTATTAAACACCTTAGAGATTGATGACTTGATTGCTTTACTCACAGTGCTAGTGTCGCCTAGACATGATTTGCCATTGGCTCAGGTTTTACGTAGCCCAATCTTTGGCTTTACCGAAGAGCAGATGCAGATACTGAGTATGAGCATGACCCAGGGCTATTCTTCTTGGTGGGATGCTTTACAGGCCAACCAGCATCCAGAGATTCAGGTAACAGCAAGGTATTTAGAGCATTGGCGTGCCCTGGGCGAGGCTTTGCCGGTACATGACTTACTTGACCTGGTTTATCACGAGAGTAACTTGCGGGCTAAATACGCCATTGCTGCTCAAAATCTTGCGCGTGCCCAGATCCTTGCAAATTTAGATGCATTTCTAGAGTTAGCGCTGAACCAAGATGGTGGTCGCTATCCAAGTTTGAGTCGCTTTATTGACGAGATTAATATGATGCGTCGTGGCGATGACGATGAGACACCTGATGAAGGGGATATAGAAGCAGAATCGGAGTCTCATGAAGACATTGGCATAGTTGATGAGCAAAGCGAAATGTCTGAAGAAGATCGCCATCAGCGCGTGCGTTTAATGACTATTCATGGCGCCAAAGGATTAGAGGCGCCTTTTGTAATCATGCTCGATGCTAATCATACGGAGTGGCGTGCACCGCATCGTGGCGTTCTACTAGATTGGTCTCCGGAAGATACTAGCCCAGCACATCTTTCTCTTTACACCGCCAAGTCATTAACGGGTCAGCGCGCTACTATTTATCAAAAAGAGAATGAGGTAAGCCAAAATGAAAATTGGAACCTACTGTATGTTGCGATGACTAGAGCCAAGCAGGGTTTATGGCTTAGCGGCGTTGCAGGCAGTACGAAAGCCGGCATTCATGAGCGCTCTTGGTATGGCAGGGCCTTGGCTGCTGGGATTTCAGTTTGTGATCTTAGTGCCCTTGAGCTTCAAGAGGGTCCTGTCATAGAAGATAAGGTCAAGTTAGAGCAGGGTAGTATGCGATTTAAGATGGATCACTTTCAGATTGAATGGGATCAAGCTAAGAAAACTTACCAAGAGCATCTTTCTAAAATTGAAAGTGGTCTGCTGGCGCAAGAATCTGCAGCCACCTCTTTGGAGCAAGTTACAGAAGAGCCTGACCCAGAAATTTTAGAAGAGGGCATAAACTTTCATAAGTTACTTGAGTGCTTAACGGTAGACTCTAAAAATATAGCAACATCGACTATGCCAAGTGAGCAAGAGGTGATGAATTGGCTCGGTGTAGATGGGGAACAAGCCAAAAATTTAATGACGCACGTTAAGACAGTTTTAGAAACCCCAGTACTCAAGCCCTATCTGATATCAGGGCAATGGATCCAGGCTTGGAATGAGCTCGATATTGCCAGTGCAGCGGGGAAGAGCTATCGCATGGACCGCTTGGTGGAGTTTAGCGATCACCTGGCTATCCTTGACTACAAGCTGACTATCCCAGAATTAGGTAGCGAGAAGCATGAAGCCTATCGCAAACAGCTGCAGACTTATCAAAATGAACTCACGCGTATTAGGAAAGACAAGCCGAATAAGGCTTATTTGATTTCTTCTAAGGGTGAAATGGTAGAGGTTAAATAAAGCTCTATCATGGTGATATGGAACGTTTCCCTATCACCATTGAGCTTGTAGAAGCCGTGCAGCCTTGGCTCTACCGGGTCAGTATTTATTTATCGAATACTTTTATGGATGACCCTGCAATACTTGCATTTGTGTTCTGCTAAATAAAAAACCAAGCTTTTTACTTGATCATCCCCGCGTTCTTAGCATCTTCCATAGCTTGTGCTGTTTTCTCTTTCATGAATGCCGGCATTTTTGCCAAAGGTACATCCACGATCACAAATCCAGAGTCTTCTAACTTCTTCTTGGTCTCTAGGTCGGCATTGAGTTGTGCGAAGTAGTCAGATAGTTTTTGTTGCAGTACCACTGGGGTAGCTTTAGGTACGGCAACACCACGATAGGCGCCATCTACCCAGTTCAAGCCCAGCTCTTTAAAGGTGGGCACATCTGGAAGCGCAGGGTTGCGTTTTTCAGTCGCGATAGCCAGAGTGCGCACTTTACCTTTTTGCTGAATCGCCAGCGGCAGGTAACCCATTGCGCCATCAACGTGCATACCAATCAATGCAGTAATTAAATCGCCCGTGCCCTTAAAGGGAACGTAATTAATTTTGACGCCAGCTAATTTATTTAAACGTTCTACCGCCATATGGTTAGCCGAGAACTGGGCTGAACCCGCTAAAGATATCTTGCCTGGCTCCTTCTTGGCTGCCGCAATAAATTCTTGATAGGTCTTATAAGGGCTATCGGCCGAGACCATCAAGGCATCTGGAGTGAAGTGGTAGTAATAGATGGCATTGATATCTTCAGTCTTGTACTGAATGCCTTCTTGTAGTGGTTGCAAGATCGTATGCGGAATATTGACACCGACTACTGTGCTGCCATCAGCTGGGTAAGTATTGAGCGCACTCCATACCAATGCACCACCAGCACCAGCGCGATTGATCACTACCATTGGTTGCTTGAACTTTTTAGCGGAGATATCTGCTTGATAGCGGGCAACTAAATCCGATTCACCTGCTGCAGGGAAGGGGATGATGTACTGAATTGTTTTATCTGGAAATGGTTGCGCATAGGTCAGAGAGAGAAAACCAAACCAGCAGCAAAAACCACACATTAAGTAACGTAGTGTCTGACGCGCTAAGTGATGCATCTTCATTTGTCTCCCCCACCTTGATCGGTTTGTATTGGAATTGGGTTAATTACTAGAGTCCATTATGGGGTCGCTTTTTGCTAAATCAGGGCTCAGGCGCTTGGGGTTTATGGGTAGAAAAGCCTAGCCAAAGGTATCAAAACAACAAAAATAGGCTCATTTTTGAGGTTTTTACATATACTGTATAAACATACAGTATATTAATGGCTATGACCCAGCAAATGAAGCCCTCAAAAGCAACCCTAAGCCAAGCGCCGCAAGCCTTAGCGGTCTATTTTGCCCCCGATGAGATGAGGCTCCTGAGCCACCGGATTTCCGCTGGATTCCCAAGTCCAGCGGCAGATTACACCGAAGATGGCCTTGATTTGAACCAGTATCTGGTCCAGAACAAGCCAGCCACCTTTATGTTCAGTGTGAAAGGGGACTCCATGTTGGACGCGGGTATTTGTGATGGCGATAAGGTAGTGGTTGATAAGGCCCTCAAGCCAAAACATCGGGATATTGTGGTGGCGGTCGTTGATGGTGAATACACCATCAAGCGCCTCTATCAACTGCGTGGCCGTATCGAGCTCCAACCAGAAAATCCAAGTTATCAACCCATCACCTTTAGTGAAGGTAGTGAGCTGCAAATTTGGGGAGTTGTAGTTGGGGTGGTGCGTAAGTACAGCAATGCCAGCGCTAGAAATGGGAAGTGATATGAGTACGCAAAACTTATCAAGTCCACTCTTTGCTTTAGTTGATGTGAACAATTTCTATGTATCTTGTGAGCGCGTGTTCCAGCCCAAACTAGAAGATGTTCCGATGGTAGTGCTCTCGAATAACGATGGCTGTGCAGTAGCGCGCAGTGCTGAGGTCAAGGCTCTGGGCGTGAAGATGGGCACACCATGGTTTCAGATGCAAGAGCTCGCTAAGAAGCATGGTATTGAGGCCTACTCCTCAAACTACACACTATATGGCGATATGAGTAGTCGCGTTGTGCAAGTCTTAAGAAGCTTTACACCGAACCTGGAGGTTTACAGTATCGATGAAAGTTTTCTGCAAATTGAGACCGTCTTAAAGCAATATCAGAATACGATTGAGCTGGGTCAAAAGATCAAGCAGCAAGTGAAAGATACCACTGGCTTACCAGTTTGTGTTGGTATTGGTGCTAGCAAGACTCTAGCGAAGCTCGCTAATCACTTAGCTAAAAAGCAGTCACAGTTTGCCGGGGTATGTGATGTGAATGCGATGGCTAAACCAGAGCTCTATCAATGGATGAGTGAGACTGAAGTTGGTGAGGTATGGGGCGTTGGCAGACAAATCGCTAAAAAACTCAAAGCCCAAAACATTCATAGCGTATTTGATCTCTTGCAAGCATCACCACAGGCAATGCGCCAGCAGTTTGGTGTGGTGATGGAGCGGCTTTGTTATGAGCTGCGCGGGACTTCTTGCCTGCAACTTGAAGAAGTCGCGCCGGCTAAACAGCAAATTATTGCTTCACGTAGTTTTGGTAAGTTAGTTACCAGTCAAGTAGAGCTTGCTGAATCCGTTGCTACGCATGCGTGTAGGGCTGCAGAGAAATTGCGGAGTCAAAATGGCGTTACGGGTGCGCTGACAGTATTTATTCAGACAAATCCATTCAAGCAGAACGAGCCCCAGCATCACCAAAGCATTACGATCCCCTTAGCTGATGCAACAGATAACACGCTCACGCTAACGAATGCAGCACTTGCAGGTCTCAAGCAAATCTATCAAGCGAATTTTCGCTATAAGAAGGCTGGCGTCATTCTCAATCTTATTAGTGATAAACCCAGCGTACAGCAATCACTATTTGAAGATGTTGCATCCAAGGGGAAGTCTGCGCATCTCATGAGAGCGATGGATGACATCAACAGCCGCTTTGGTAATGCGGTGATTAGGTCGGCCGCAACGGGCACTACACAGGCATGGCAAATGCGATCAGGCAATAAATCACCCAACTACACCACACGTTGGGATGAATTACCGGTAGCTAGATAAATGATTAACGAAGTCAATATATAAAGGAGAAGCACATGGAATTTCTAAATAACTTCAACGGAATCTCACTCGCAGTCATTATGGTTCTATCTTATTGCGCAGTTTTGAAAAATACTAAGCGTCATGAAGGCGCAACAAAGCAGGTATTTAATCGGCATTATCAGTAAGCAAAGAAATAGCAGTAGGCAGAGGGGGAATAAGGAAATCACGGATTCCTTATTCCCTTGCTCTTTTGAGAGCTCACGCATATATTGATGCGATGGAAAATCCTTGTTTTGAATGCGGTCAGTGTTGTCAGCATTTTCGGGTGAGCTTTTATCACGGAGAAATTGCGGGCAATGGCACTGGAGTGGTTCCGGGCGAGCTGACAACGAAGCTCACAGAGCACTTAGCCTGCATGAAAGGCACTGAGAAGGGCGGTGCACCCTGCATAGCCCTAAGACATACCGAAGATGCAGGTTGGCGCTGCTCAATCTATGAAGAGCGCCCCAGCCCATGTAGAGAATTTAATATCATCAATGATGATGGAACACTGAATGAAGATTGTCAGAGATTGCAAAAGGTAGCCTCTGATAAAAAGCGGACAGCTAATCAATCAGCAATTAGCGCAGATTCAAAGTCTTCACAATCTGACTAAAAGCTGCATATTCTTGATTCAACTTCTCTTGTAATTCTTTACCAGTGAGTACAGCAGAAGATTCACCCACCTCGTCTAAATAGCGCAAGGTATCGGGCTCCTTCATTGCTTGGCTATAAGCTTTTATAATTTGGTTGATGCGCTCAGGCTTGGTGCCCTTGGGGGCGAGGATGATACGCCAGAGCAAAGTTTCTTCCTTGGCAATCCCAATTTCTTTTAAAGAAGTCGCATTAGGAAACTGCGCATTTTTATTGGCGGATGACAATAAGAGGCATTTGGCTTTACCGATATTGGCATGCTGCAGGACAGGTGGAATAGAGCCCACATAAATATCAATTTGATTGGATAAGAAGCCAATAATAGTTTCGCCAGCCCCTTTATAGGGAACATCAACAGCCTGGATATTTTGAGTTCTGAAAATCCGTTCCGCTGCTAACTGAGCAGGACCACCTAAGCCATCAGTACCGTAGGTATATTTTTTCGGATTTTTACGTAGTTCTTCAATAAAGGATTTGCCGTCAGTAGCCGGAAAATCGGGGGAGACGCAAAAGATATAAGGTGCAGTAGAAAGTTGAATTACCGGAATATAGTCATTCGGTGTGTAAGGTACTTTGCTAGTTTGGGGGACAACGGTTACTGGTGAAGGCCAGACTCCAGCCAATGTGAATCCGTCTGGCACTGAATTAATCACTTGAGCCAGTCCAATTGTGCCGCCGGCCCCAGCAACGTTTTGAACGCTGATGGGGCCACCAATAAAACGTTGGGCATCTTTTGATGCCACTCTAAATAGCGCATCAGTACCGCCGCCAGGCGCGGTAGGAACAATGAGCTTAGTGACTGTTTGAGCATGGCTTTGTAATGCCCAGCAAAGACTAAGTCCAAGCAAGGCTTGAATGCTGCGTTGAATTATTTGCATGAATGCAATAGACATGGGGAGCATCTCTCAATAGTGGTTAAAAATGAAACAAGGATTTTGGGTTATGGATCAAAATATCTTCCCAAATCTGCGGATCGTCAATAGCGGACTTCACCCAGTCAATACAGTCAGCATAGTTAAATTGGTTTTCATGGCTAAGCCATGGCCAATCACTGGCCCATACCAGCTGTTTAGGATTCGTTGTAATGAGTTTTTGAATATAAGGTTGGATATTCGCGCCACCCAGTCGGTAGGGTGCTGATAGCTTGACCCAAATCTTTCCATCAGCAAGTCCTCTGAGCATGTTTTGAAATGCTACGCTGTGCATACCTTTGTCGGGATCGGGATGGCCAAAGTGATCTAGAACTAGAGTTGCACCACTAGCCAGAATTTTAGGAACAACATTTTCTTGTAAGTGGCCCTCTAAAAACAATTCAATATGCAGATCTAGATCTTTGGCTAAGCGAAGGAGTTGCTGATATTGAGGGCTATCAATGTCGGGTATCGAGCGTTTTTTGGTCCAATTGAAGCGAATGCCGACAACGCCGATTTCTCGCATGGATTGCAGGCCGCGCTCTAGAGATGCAGAATCCATCTTTGGATCAATAATGACCGTACCCCTTAAATGATGAGGATGACTACGTAGCGCATCTAGTAATAGGGTATTGTCTGCGCCATAAAAGCTAGGGGCTGTTAATACACCATGTGACAAACCATGCTCACCCAAAACAGCGAGATACTCTTGAACGCTGACATCGCGCACGGGGCGAGAATGAATTTCAGGGGCCAATGGAAAATCAACAGCCATGATGTGAGCATGACAATCAACCCCGGTAATCCCACTTTTTTCTTTTATCTCCATTCCAGATCGTCTTTATAATTCCGTAAAAAGGAGACTACCATGTCCATGCACTTAGGCACGAGATTGCGCAAACTCATCAATGAAAGACGTGGCTTGTTGGTGCCCGGAGCCGGCAATGCGCTCGCAGCACGAGTGATTGAGGATGCTGGTTTTGAAGTGGTCTATTTGAGTGGGGCAGGCCTGACGAATCAGTTTTATGGAATTCCGGATTTGGGTTTCATTGGTCTCAATGATATTGCGGCCCATACTGCAGCTATTCGAGATGTGATTCAACTTCCCTTGATAGTCGATATTGATGTGGGTTTTGGTAATGCTGTGAATGTGCATCACACCATTAAAGTGCTTGAACGATCCGGCGCTAATGCTGTGCAGATTGAAGATCAAGCGATGCCTAAACGTTGTGGTCATTTCGACGGTAAGCGCATTATTAGTAAGGAAGAGATGTGCGGAAAAATCAAAGCTGCAGCTGATGCCAGAATGCATGAAGATTTTTTAATTATTGCTAGAACTGACGCGCGCTCAATTTATGGTTTTGATGATGCTCTAGAGAGGGCTGCTAGCTATGCAGCAGCTGGGGCTGATATGACTTTTATTGAGGCGCCTGAAAGCGTAGAAGAAATGCGCATCATCGCCTCGCAATCGTATTGCCCCCAACTCATTAATATTGTCATTGGTGGGAAAACACCTTCTTTGCCGCTCAAAGATCTCTCAGAAATGGGCTTTGGGATTGTGTTGTATGCCAACGCAGCATTGCAGGGCGCAGTACGGGGTATGACCAACGCTTTAAACCATTTAAAGCAAACGGGCGAGTTAAAGGAGGATCCTGCTTTAGTAGCGACTTTTGCAGAGCGACAAAGCGCCGTCAAAAAAGAAGACTTCGACGCCCTAGAGAAGAAGTTCTCCTAAGCCGTTTATTAATGACACTCATCAGTCTCTTCATGAAAATACTCAAACTCCTCTTAGCTACTTACATTTACATGACAAGCAATGTTGCGTTTGCCGCAGATGCTTGGCCAAATCGCCCCATTAAATTTATTGTGGGCTTTGGTCCTGGTGGCGCAAATGATTTAGTGGCACGTGCTGTTGCTGAGGGTGTCAGCAAGCAATTAGGACAGCCAATTATTGTGGAGAACAAGCCCGGTGCTGGTTCTGTAGTTGGTGGAGATTACGTTGCTAAAAGCGCCCCTGATGGCTATACCTTTTATGCTGGAGCAGCGGGCGGCATTGTGACAATTCCCATGTTACGCAGCAATATGCCTTATAAGAATGATGATTTAGTGCCAGTGGGCATGATGGCTGTGAGCCCCTCCATTATTGTGGTGAATGCTGAATCACCAGTGCAAAACTTTAAAGAGCTGATTGGGAAGGCCCAAACTAAACCAGGACTCACTTTTTCTACGGCAGGCTCTGGTAGTACGCCGCACTTTGTTGCCGAAATGCTCAAGTTGTATGCAGGCGGTGGCAATTACGAAATTATTCCTTATAAGAGTGGCTCAGAAGGCGTCTTTGCAGTCGTTTCTAAACAAGTCGATGCTACTTCAGAAGCTAGTGTGGTCGTCTTGCCTCAAATTGAAGGTGGCAAACTCAGACCTATTGCTTCCACCTGGAATAAACGCATTACCCGTTTGCCAAATGTTCCCACTACGAAAGAATTGGGTTATCCCAATATTTTTATTGGCCATTGGTCCGGAATCTTTGCTCCGAAAGGTACGCCTGTCGACATTATTCAGAAAATGAATCTGGCAATTCAGGCGGCTTTAGATACCAATGCAATTAAAGCAAGACTGATTCCACAGGGTATTGAGCCTGCACCAGGGTCGCAAGTAGACTTCATAAAATTCTTGGCGGAGGAAAGAAAGCGTCTGCAGCCGATTGTCAAGAATGCCAATATGAAGGATGAATAGCCTCGGCTCATAACAAGTAAGGCCTTCGTAGGATGTAGGGGTGGATGAGCCAAACCCCCGGCACTGGCAGAAATTGGGTTTGGCTGCTTCGTTCCCGACCTGACCAGGTTATCCAACCCGCCATGCGGGGAGGCCCATCCAATTCCATTTTAGCTTGTTAGAATGGAGAACATGACAGCATTGGCTTTAGCCCGTTCGTGGCGCCCTAAGACATTCTCGCAATTGGTGGGACAAGACCATGTGGTCAAGGCCTTAACCCATGCTTTGGATCAAGGTCGATTACATCATGCATGGCTCTTTACGGGTACTCGTGGCGTAGGTAAGACCACGATTGCTCGCATTATGGCCAAAGCTCTAAATTGCACAGGAGCTGATGGTTCAGGCAAGATGACTTCAGAACCCTGTGGAAAATGCCCAGCTTGTATGGAAATCGATGCTGGTCGTTTTGTTGACTATATCGAGATGGATGCTGCAAGTAATCGAGGAGTTGATGATATTGCTGCCCTCTTAGAAAAAGCAGCCTACGCTCCTAGTAATGGTCGTTATAAGGTTTATATGATTGACGAGGTGCACATGCTCACCAATCATGCTTTTAATGCCATGCTCAAAACATTGGAAGAGCCGCCAGAGCACGTTAAATTTATTTTGGCAACTACGGATCCCCAAAAGATTCCTGTCACCATTTTGTCTCGTTGCTTGCAGTTCAATCTCAAGCAGATGCCGGTAGCACTAATCGTTGAGCATTTAGAAAAAGTACTCGCTGCAGAAAAAGTGGAATATGAAGTCAACGCATTGCGAGTGTTGGCTAAGGCCGCTCAAGGCTCTATGCGCGATGCCTTATCACTTACTGATCAAGCAATTGCCTATGCCGCCGGCAAGGTGACCGAAGAGTCTGTGCGCGGCATGCTTGGTACATTAGATGATGCTTATCTCATTCGCATTCTGGATTGTTTAATTGCAAAAGATGGTGCAAGTCTCTTAGCGGTAGCAAATGAAATGGGTGAGCGTAGTATGTCCTTCTCATTAGCACTACAAGACTTATCAAGTCTTTTGCAAAAGATTGCGGCAGCACAAGTTGTTCCAGAGTCTGTACTAGATGATTGGCCAGAGGCGGGTGAGATTCGTCGCTTAGCTACCCAGCTTACTAAAGAAGAAGCGCAACTCTTTTATCAAATCACGATTATAAGCCGTCCTGATTTATCACTTGCACCTGATGAGCAGACCGGCTTTGCCATGACGCTACTGCGCATGTTGGCCTTTCGTCCAGGAAGTGGTGGAGGCGGCGGGGGCGGCTCAGCTCCAGCCCCATCGGCCCCGCCAGTAAATACAGCACGTCCAGCAAGCGTACCAGCTCCAGCCGCTAGGGCGTCTGCGCCTGCAGCTAAATCAGCGACACCCACTGCTAGCAAAGCTGTTGCCTCTGCTCCGGCGCCTGCTGCCGCAGCCACTCCAGTGGGCAATTCAGTAGATCGTCCAGATTGGCATGGCTTGATACGTCAATTACCAGTAAAAGGTTTGGTGCAGCAGCTCGCATTTCAGACAGAGCTACAAGATTGGACTGATTCTGCGGCTGGCGTGCGCGCAACCATCGTCACACCAATGCCGCAATTAGCCTCAGAATCTTCTATTGCTCGCTTGGCTGAGGCGCTGACAGCGCATTTTGGTAAGCCAGTGAAGATCGTCATTGAAAAGGGTGAAGTAGAGGGCAAGACGGTTGCCAAGGTAGATGCCCAGATTCATCAAGAGAAAAGAATGAATGCGGAGCAAATGATTGCAGCTGATCCCTTCATTCAGCAATTAGAAAAAGAGTTTGGAGCCAAAGTGGTTGGTGGTTCAGTGAAACCACTCTAAAGTAAGCTCGTCACTCCACAAGTAAAGAAGAATCGAATTTTCACTATATAAGCTCTTAAGGAAATAAAGCGATGATGAAAGGTGGACTTGCTGGCCTCATGAAACAGGCCCAGCAGATGCAAGAGAAGATGAAACTAGCCCAAGAGCAGTTAGCTGCCTTGGAAGTAACTGGCCAAGCAGCTGGAGGCTTGGTAAAAGTGACCATCTCTGGTAAGTACGAGCTTAAGCGTGTGCAAATTGATCCAGGCGCGATGGATGATCGCGAGATGCTCGAAGACTTAATCGTTACTGCCTATACAGAAGCATTTAAGCAAGTAGAAGCTGCTAGTGCGCAAATGATGTCTGGCGCTACTGCAGGTATGCCAATGCCTCCTGGCTTTAAGTTACCCTTTTAACTTAATCAACAGTTCATTATTAAATGGCGCGCATAGAAGCACCTCAAGATGCACTCGGTCGTTTGATTGAGGCATTACGTGTGCTCCCAGGAGTGGGTCCCAAGTCTGCTCAACGTATGGCATTTTATTTATTGCAGCACGATCGCAATGGTGCCGCGGTACTGGCGCAATCATTGGGTGAGGCAGTGGAGACGGTTGGTCACTGTGCCCGTTGCAATACTTTTTCTGAAACTCAAATCTGTAGCACTTGCTCTGATGAGCGTCGTGATCCTTCCTTGTTATGTATTGTGGAAACGCCTGCCGACCAAGTGATGGTGGAGCAGACTTTGAGCTTTAAAGGTAATTACTTCGTATTGATGGGTCGCCTCTCTCCGCTTGATGGCATGGGTCCGAATGAAATTCATTTTGATCGCCTGCTGACTCGGATTGAAAATCCTGATACTGGTGTCCCGATTCGGGAAGTAGTACTAGCAACTAACTTCACGAGTGAAGGGGAGGCCACTGCCCACTACATTGGCGAGGTCCTCAAAGCGAAAGGTATTAAGGTCACCCGTATTGCACGCGGTATTCCAGTAGGCGGTGAGCTTGAGTATGTTGATGCTGGAACCTTGGCTAGAGCTTTAATGGATCGCCGCTAATATGCTGGTTTCTATCGAGTTGTCAGAGTCATTAATTGATGATGCAAATTCTGCCTCGGGTATTACAAAAAGAACCATCTCTAAGCAGATTGAGTATTGGGCCCGTCTAGGCAAGGCATGTGAAGACAATCCTGATCTACAAGTCAATATGATCCAAGATGTTTTGGCAAGTAGAGCAGAGATGAATCTCAATAAGTTAAGCCAATTTCGTTTTGGGTAGCCTGTCTAAATATCCCTTGAGTACCCAGTAAGTTGTTTTCAGAGCACAGTGCCATCCCCTGTGCATCAAGCCCCAATCGCTAATCTGTCATCCCATTGCCATAAAGACTAGGTAAATTACTCTTTTTTGGGGATAATTTGGGCTGCGCCACCTTGGGCATCAATCTCAAGTTGTGTCTGCCTAGTCTTTCCTATCGGCATGTTGCTTTTGCATTGCACTGGCATCCCAATGAGAAATTGTGAATGACCCGCAAGTTTTATCTACTTCTCCTGTTGAGCATTTTGTGCACTTTTCTTGGGGCTTCTGCATTTGCGCAGAGGGCAGGGTCAGGCGCTGACCAAATTGCGACCTTTGCATCTTCTATTCGGGACCTACCAACTGAAGGTGAGCTCTTTGATTTACCGGTCAACCTTCACGGTCAAACTACGTATATCAATCAGCGTTATAACAATTTCACATCAAGCTATTCTGGCATGAATAGTATGAGCGCAGAAAGGGCTATGAGTTATACGTGGTCCGGTACGCTTTTCTTTGGCGCTCGTCTAGCACCCAATACTGACGTGTACTTCAATCCTGAAGTGATTTCTGGAGTTGCATTCTCAGGGCTAACTGGTTTAGGTGGTTTTACCAATGGAGAAGGTAGCAAGGCGGTTGGTGCACAAGCGAAATTTTATTCTGCTAGAGCGTTCGTACGTCACACGATTAATCAAGAGGGTAATAAAGAAGTTCTCGAAAACGAAGCCAATCAAATTACACAAACTGTTAGCAGTAATCGTGTAGTGGTGACGGCAGGCCAGTTTTCTACATTAGATATTTTTGATGACAGTCGCTATGCCAAAGATCCTCGTGTTCAGTTCATGAACTGGGGCAATATGACGTATCTGGCTTATGATTATTCTGCTGATGCCCGCGGCTATAGCACTGGCTTGGCAGGAGAGTGGTACGTGAATAACTGGGTCTTGAGAGCTTCCCGTATGTTGGCGCCTAAGAACCCAAATGGCCGCGATCTCAATTGGCAGGTCTTCAATGCCTACGGAGATCAAATGGAGATTGAGCGTCAACATTACATTGCTGACTTGCCTGGCAAAGTCAGCGTACTTGCTTATCGTAATAGAATGATATTGGCGCGTTTTTCTGATGCCACCAATTATGTGATTGCTAATAATGCACAAGGTACTCAAGCCATTAATAATGTTCGCAATAATTACCAATACAAAACCGGTATTGGTATTCATGGGGAACAAGCGCTAAGCAATGACTTAGGTATTTATGGTCGTGCATTTACATCAGATGGTCATACTGAGACGATGGCTTTCACCGAGGCAGATAACTCTATCTCAGTAGGCATGGGTATGAATGGCACAAGTTGGACTAGACCACATGACAGTATCGGCGTCTCCGTAATGCAAAATGGTTTATCGAGTTATCGCAAAAATTATTTGCAGGCAGGCGGTGTCTCCTACTTTATTGGCGACTATGCTGGTCCAGGTCAATCTCTTTCTTATCGTCCAGAGCGAATTGGTGAGGTCTACTACAACGCCATGTTGGTTAAAAATATCCTAGCGGGTTTGAACTTTCAACATATCAATAATCCCGCCTATAACGCAGCTCGAGGCCCAGTGAATATCGTTTCTTTTAGGATTCATGCCGAGTTTTAAGAGTTTTACCAACCGTAATATTCATTATTATCTTTAAAATCAATAACATAGACTTTGTTAATAAGTAGACTTTTGACTTTTGTCACCTATAATCCTTAAAACCCCCTTGAGATAGGTATTGGTAATTTACAAACCTGCACTAGAGGCTATAAAAACAGCATTTTTATTGATTTAGAGGCGGCCGCATTTGTTGATTCTCGGCACACGTAAAACGAGCATAGTTAATCTACTCAAAAGCATTGCACCATATGCAATGGCTTCTGGTGTTCTCGGCCTTTCCTCTTTTTCTCCTGCAATCTTTTCGCAAACATCGACAGATGTCGTCCCTGCAAGTGTTACCGTGCAATCTGGTGATGGCTCTTTATCTGTGCCACCGTCGATTGGTTCGCAAATGGCTACGCAGGACCAAAAGAAGGATCCGAATTCTAAAGCGGCTGAACTCTTTGCTCCTGTTACCAAATCAAACACACCCAAAATTTATGCTAAGCCTGTTTCATCTGGTCCTGCTGAAATGGATTTGCGCCAGCTGTGGAGTGAATTAAAAATCAACAATCCACAACTGTCCTCTTTACGAGAATCTTATTTGTCTGCTAAAGCAACAGTTCCGCAAATTGCGGCGCCAGCGAATCCTCAAGTGGGTTTAGTCTGGTCAGGTATGCCCGTCAATTCTCCATTGGCATTGGGTGGTGCAAATGCGCCATCTCCAAACAATCCGGGTGGCGGTGGTATTAGCAGCAACAATGCTATTTCTATAGCGCAGCCTTTTCAGTTTCCGGGTAAAAAGAGTTTGGCTGCAGACATTGCCGATACCAATGCAGAGGCGCTTCTAGCCCAGGCTGAATCGACTTATTTGCAGTTGGGCGCTCAGTTATCCACCTTGTACTACAGCGCCTTGTCTTCCCAGAAGCAATTGCAGGTTCTTAAAGAATCTGTTGTTCGTTTAGAGATGATTAAGAATGTTGCTAAAGCGCGCTATGCGAATAACGCTGCTGCCTATGTTGAGTATCTAAATGCTCAAGTTGCCCAAAGTGCGGCACAGGCCGATCAATTCAATGTCGAGCGTCAGCTACAGGTAGCGCTCAATAATATCAACACCTTAGTAGGACGTCACTCTCGTGAAAAATTAGTGTTGCGTGGCGATATCCGTCGTGCTTTAACGGGCGTACCTACCTTAGTAGAGCTTGAGGATTATGCAGAGAGTAGTCATCCCTCATTGAAGAGTTCTGCTCTGCAATTAGAGGCGGCTCGCAAAGGAGTTGACTTAGCGAAGAAGGCTTATTTGCCTGACTTCCAAGTAATTGGTTCATCCTATACTCCGCGTGGACCATTCTCTGCCAATAATGGCGCATTGTTTTATCAGCTGGAATTAGATTTAGTCATCCCTCTATATTTCTTCACAAAAGAAAAGTACGGGGTAGAGCAGGCTCAGCGTAATCAAGCCTCTGCTGAAGCGGGTAATATTTCTAATCGCCAACAAGTGGTGCTGGCCGTGAATTCTGCCTATGCAACTTATGAACAAGCTATGAATCAGACTCAGTTTCTCAAAGAGCGTCAGGTACCCCAGGCAGATGCTGCCTATAAGGTTGGCCTTACTCAGTATTCGAATAACGGCCAGGGATTTAATGATTTGTTGACAGCCCAAACCCAATTACGTAATTTAGAGATTGCACTCGCCCAGGCAGAGAGTAATCTATTGCAAGCGCAAGCAGTACTGCTGGTCTCGGCTGGCAAAGAACCTTTTTAAGGAGTAGTTTTGAAAGACAAAATTCTTTCGTTTCTAAAGCAACTATCGGAAAAAACTAAGCCGATTTTGAATAAGGGCGCACATCATGGCGCGCACCATGCTAAGGCCGCTTTTTCTGGTCTAGCCGGTTTGTATTGGAATCTTTCTCCGCATAATCGTTACCGTGTTCGTTTGGCTGCGTTTGCCTTTGCTATTTTGTCGGTTGGGATCGTGGTGGGACGTCTCACGAACGTGAATCGCACAGTTAAGATTGAAAGTTCCGGTAAAGCACTCAAAGTAGAGAATAGCGGTGTTTTAGAGCTGAAGCTACCTGGCATCAAGCTCAATCCAGAGATCTATGTATTTAAGGCCGCTGAAAAAGTAGAAGTGCCTGTCAATATTAAATTACCAGGCCGCTTGGCATTTAATGCAGAAAAATCAAAAGTACTCTCTGCGCGTGCTCCGGGCAGAGTAGAGCGCATTTATGCATTTGATGGCGCACTTGTTGATGTTGGCTCTCCAATTGTTGAGCTGTATAGCCCAGAGTTTCTTTCTGCGCAGCAAGAGTATTTGCTTTCTTCCAAGACTGCTCAAGTGCTTGAAACAAGTAAAACAATGAGTGATCTATTGGGCGATGCGCGTATTACCCAACAAGCAGCTGCGAATCGTATGCGTAATCTAGGTGCTAGTGATGGCGATATCAAGAGCATTGAGAGTACCGGCAAAACGCAAAGTAATTTGATCATGCGCTCCCCTCTAAAAGGAGTGGTAGTCAAGCGTAATGTTGAGCCTGGTTCCGCCCTTAATTCTGGGGATATCATTGCAACCTTGGCTGATCCTAAGCAACTTTGGTTCTTAGGCAATGTATTTGAACAAGATTTCCGCATGATTAAGCAGGGTCAGAAGATTGTTTTACACCTTGAAGCCTATCCCGATAAGGATTTTGTTGCATATGCTAACTATATTGCGCCAACGATTGATCCGCAAACACGTGCCTTGCTGATTCGTGCTGATGTAGATAACTCTGAAAATTTATTACGTCCAGATATGTTTGTTTCTGGTTCATTGACTACTGGTATGGCTGATGCCATTGTTGTTCCTCAGTCCGCTATTGTCCGTATCCGCGAGCAGCGCTTCGCGATCATTAAAGTTGGCGAAGAAACTTTCCGTCGCGTACCAGTCAAGGGCTACGATTTAAATAGTAAGAGCTTTGCTATTACTGAAGGAGTAGAGCGTGGTTGGCAAGTGTTGACTGAAGGCGCCGTCTTGTTGAATGACCGCTTTGCCAAGCAGGAGGACTAATTGAGTATTTTTAGCTCCTTTATTCGGGGGGTGGTCGAGAAGCGAGTGCTTGTCATTTTCGCTTCTATCGTATTACTTGGACTGGGCATGCTCAGTCTTAGCAAGTTGCCGATTCAACCATATCCAGGTGTTGCGCCTCTAACTATTCAGGCAATCTCACAATGGCCTGGCAGAAGTACAACCGAAGTGGAGCAACAGGTAACCATTCCTGTTGAGAATGCCCTGGCAGGCATTCCGGGATTGCAGGCATTCCGTTCTGTATCACTATTTGGTTTATCCGTTGTTACGCTGAAATTTAATGACACTGCTGATCCATTCAAGGCGCGTCAAGTATTCATTAGTAATCTATCGAACGTGACCTTCCCTCCGGGGGTGACCTCTAGCGTCAGTCCGGATTCTGATGCTACTGGCGAGATCATGCGCTATGAAGTGCGCTCAGAGTATGCAACTTCGACACTTCTGAAAACTTTGCAGAACTATGAGATCTACAAAGAGCTCAAACAAACACCCGGGGTCGCTGATGTTTCATCTTTCGGTGGCAAGGTGCGCCAGTATCAAGTGATTGTTAGTCCTGAGAGCTTGCAATCTAAAGGCGTATCTGTAAATCAGTTGATCTTGGCCTTGACTAATGCAAATAGTAATACCGGCGGCGGTTTGTTACCAAGTGGTGAGCAACAGTTTGTAGTACGTGGTGTGGGCCTACTTAAAAATATCGACGACATCAAGCAAGTGGTCATCACGATTAATAATGGCGTGCCCATCCGAATTGGTGATGTAGCTCGAGTAGAGATTGGTAATGCGCCGCGCTTAGGGATGTTCCAGTTCAACGATAATCCAGATTCTGTTGAGGGTATTGTGTATTTACGTCGGGGTGAGAATGCTACAGAAGTATTGGCGCGTGTACGAAGCACTGTCGACAATATCAATAAGCATGTATTGCCGCCAGGCATTGAGGTAAAGCCCTTTTATGATCGCCAGGTACTTTTAGATATAACGATTGGTACTGTTAAGCACACTTTGTTCTTTGGCATCTCTTTAGTTTTAGCGGTACTGTTTTTCTTCTTAGGTAATATTCGCGCGGCTGCAGTAGTTGCTGCCGTTATTCCGCTTGCCTTATGCGTTTCTTTTATTCAAATGCATTTATGGAGCGTACCAGCTAATCTAATTTCTCTAGGTGCCATCGACTTTGGTGTCATTGTGGACTCTGCTGTGATTTTGACTGAGAACGTAATGCGCCATTTAGAAGAGGGTGGCAAGCGTTTGAATCAAAGCATCATTCAGGCTACTAGCCAAGTACAGCGTGCGATGATTTATTCCACGGGCATCATTATTGTGGCTTATTCGCCATTGTTTTTTATGGGCGGCGTAGAAGGCATCATCTTTAAGCCAATGGCATTTACTATGGGTTTCGCTTTAATTGCCGCTATGGTTTTGAGTCTGACATTCCTACCTGCCATGATCTCCCTGGTGTTTGGCGAGAACCTGCAGCATAAGCCACCATCATTTATTACAAAAATTCTGGATAGCTACAGACCACTATTGCGCAAATGGATGGATCGGCCGCTCACTGTATTCTCAGTTGCAGTATTTGTTCTTGGTTTGACACTCTTGAGCATGACCCGTTTGGGAACCGCCTTCTTGCCAACATTGGAAGAGAATAATATTTGGCTGCGGGTGACCCTTCCTAATACGGTAGATTTAGATTACTCAGTCAAGGTTGCTGATCAGTTGCGTGAGACTTTCATGAAGCAACCAGAGATCGATAAGGTAGCAGCTCAAATTGGTCGCCCTGATGATGGTACTGATTCAACTGGCGTATTTAACCAGGAGTATGGCCTTTATCTGAAAAGTCCAGAAAAGATGCCTAGCGGGTCCACCAAGAAAGATTTGATTGCCCATCTTGAGACTGAGCTCAATAAAATTCCTGGCATTACCTACAGTTTTTCTCAATATATTCAGGATAACGTGAATGAGGCTTTATCCGGCGTAAAGGGTGAGAACTCTGTCAAGATTTATGGAACTGATCTTGAGGTTCTCGATCAAAAGGCGCGAGAAGTGATTGAGCAGCTGAAAAAAGTCCATGGCGTAGCCGATGAAGGTATCTTGAAAGAGTTGGGCCAACCCACTCTGAATATTCAAATTGATCGTGAGCGTGCAGCCCGTTACGGCATCAATGTAAATGACATTCAAACAGTGGTTGCTAATGCCATTGGTGGTGCAGCGGTCACCAATTTACTTGAAGATGAAAAGACCTTTGGTATTGCGATTCGCCTCAATGAAGGCAGCCGTAATGACGTAGCTGATATCGGCCGTTTATTGGTTGACTCTCCTGATGGTATGAAAATTCCGCTGTCTATGGTTGCAACCGTGCAGTTAACTGACGGACCATTCTTTATCTATCGTGAGGCAGGTAAGCGTTACATTGCGATTAAATTTAGCGTGCGTAATCGCGACTTAGGTAGTGCGGTTGAAGACGCCCAGTATTTGGTGGAGAAGAATATTACTTTGCCACCTAATTATTCGATTAGCTGGGATGGTCAATTCAATCAGATGAAACAGGCACAAAAGAAGCTCATGTTGATCGTGCCTTTGGCTTTGATGGGCATTTTCCTATTACTGGTTAGTGCATTTGGTAACTTCCGTGATGCCTTTATTGTGATGATTAATGTGCCGTTTGCTGCGATTGGTGGGGTTGTTGCCTTGCATTTGGCGGGCGAGACTTTGAGTATCTCGGCCTTCTTTGGATTCCTATCTCTTTTTGGTATTGCAATTCAGGATGGCGTCATTTTGATCTCCTTTATTAATAAAACAGCCGCTACTGAACATGGTGAAATGAAAGACATCATGGTTGAAGGCGCTGCACTGCGGGTGCGGCCAGTGCTGATGACCGCTATGCTTTCCGGTTTAGGGCTTTTGCCAGCCGCTTTGTCACACTCTATTGGATCAGAAGCCCAGCGACCACTTGCTTTGGTTATTGTTGGAGGCATGGTGACAACTACCGTCTTAACGCTCTTGGTATTGCCAGTAATTTATGGCTGGTTTAGAGGTCGCTCTTTAACGCCGGCAAGCAATATTTAAGTAAAGAAGGTATGCCAATTTATGAGTAATCGTCAGCCACATATCTTGGTATCTAATGATGATGGCTATCTTGCCCCTGGCTTGCTAGCCTTAGTCAATGCAGTGCGTCCTCTTGGGCGAATCACGGTGATTGCCCCAGAGCAAAATCACAGTGGTGCTTCGAATTCATTAACTTTATCAAGACCACTCTCGATTCATCGCGTAGCTGGCGGTGAGCGAGATGGCTTCGTTTTTATTAACGGTACACCAACGGATTGTGTGCACGTGGCTATGACGGGTTTTCTTGATGAAAAGCCTGACCTGGTGATTTCTGGTATCAATCAAGGCGAGAACATGGGTGAAGATGTTCTATATTCAGGTACGGTTGCTGCAGCTGTTGAGGGCGTCATGTTTGGTGTTCCAGGTATTGCATTCTCCCAAATTGATCGCGGCTGGAATCGGATTGAAGATGCAGCTAAGGCAGCGCATGATATTGTGGCGCAAATGCTAGTTTCAGCTTTGGCGCGGACAGAGGGCACTGCGACTCTACTCAATGTAAATATCCCCAATCGTCCCTATGCAGACCTATACCGTTGGCGCGTGACTCGATTGGGTAATCGCCATCACTCACAACCCGTTGTGGTGCAGGATAGCCCTCGTGGCGAGAAAATATATTGGATTGGCGCCGCTGGGGATGTCAAAGAAGGTTCTGAAGGTACTGACTTTCATGCAATTGATGATGGTTGTATCTCAATTACCCCAATGCAATTAGATTTAAGTCATCATGCCCGTATTGCGGCAATGCGAGCTAAGGGCTGGGATCGCGGTTGAAGGCTCCCACTGAACGTTTCGCGGCTTATCGTCAAGCACTGGCGGCTAAGGTACATGCTGGTGGTGTCAAGCATGGCAAGACATTGGAAGCAATTGCGACAGTTCCGCGTCATGCCTTTATGGATGCCGGTCTACATGCGCAGGCTTACGAAGACTCTGCATTGCCAATCGGACATCAACAAACGATCTCTAAACCATCGGTAGTAGCTCGCATGATTGAGTTGTTGCATAAGCCCAGACAAAAGCTTGGCAAAGTATTAGAGATTGGTACGGGCTGTGGTTATCAAGCGGCAGTTTTGAGTTTGCTGGCTGACGAGGTTTACTCCATTGAGCGGATTCGTCCTTTGCATGACATGGCTAGGGCTAAGTTACGACCATTTCGCATTAATAATTTGCGCCTCATCTATGGTGATGGAATCTTGGGCTTGCCCCAAGCGGCCCCCTTTGATGGAATCATTCTTGCTGCGGCGGGTTTGGGCATACCGGATGCCTTATTAGATCAATTGGCCATTGGGGGGCGTCTAGTTGCCCCAGTAGCTAAAAATGAGAAAGAACAACAACTCATCATGGTGGAAAGGATGAGCTCTCAGCGTTATCAAAGAACTGTGCTGGACGAGGTCTTTTTTGTACCCTTACAATCAGGGGTAGTATGACTTACTCACCCAAATTGATAGTAAACGGAATGTTAAAAACTTTTTCTAAAAGCTGCCTATTTTTACTGCTTGCTGCGTCATTGGTCCTGGCGGTAGGTTGCTCTACACCGCGCACCAAGCCAGCGAACATCACTGATCGCACCAGTAGTGCTGTTGAGCCAACCCCGCCTGGCTACTATCGCGTCAAAAAAGGCGATACCTTGGCGCGGATTGCTTTGGATCATGGGCAGGCACCACGTGATTTAGCGCAATGGAATAATTTAGCTAACCCCAATTTAATTGAGGTCGGTGATTTGCTTTTAATTAAGGCGCCTGCTAGCGCTAAGCCAGTGAAGGCTGCTGAAAAGAAGCCGACCACCGATAAAGCAGAAACTCCAGCAGCAGCAGAGCCTACCAAACCAGAAGTGGTTGCAGAGCCAGGCATTCGTCTTTCTTGGCCCGCTAAAGGCAAAGTTACTGGTGAATTTAATGAAACCAATAAAGGCATTGATATTGCAGGTAAGGTTGGCGAGCCAGTGCAAGCAGCAGCAGACGGCAAAGTGGTCTATGCCGGTAATAGCCTGCGTGGCTACGGCAATTTAGTCATCGTTAAACATGACAATAACTATCTCACTGCCTATGCGCACAACAGCAAACTTTTGGTTAAAGAGGGTGATGCGGTACGCAAGGGTCAAAAGATTGCCGAGATGGGTGATACAGATACTAATTCTCCAAAACTCCACTTTGAATTGCGTGTTAACGGCAAACCAGTAAATCCAACGCCGTATTTACAGTAATGAAGCGGTAAGGGTAAGGGCTATGGCCACAGTTCTGGTGTTTGACATCGAAACTATTCCAGACATAGCAGGTTTGCGCCGTCTGGAGGATTTTCCAGGCTCTATGAGTAATGCAGAAGTTGCAGCAAAAGCAATGGCTGATCGCGCGAGTAAAACAGGCAGTGAATTTTTACCTTTGTATCTACAAAAGATCGTCGCGATTTCTTGTGTGATTCGCAGAACGACAAAAGAGGGTACTCCGCAAATCAAAGTTGGTACCTTGGGTACACCTCAAGATGATGAGAAGGTATTGGTTCAGGCTTTCTTTGATCTGATCGAAAAATATACCCCCCAGTTGGTTTCCTGGAACGGTAGTGGTTTTGATTTACCGGTATTGCACTATCGCGCGCTCGCAAATCATATCCAGGCACCACGATATTGGGAGATGGGAGAGAGTCAAGAAGTTGATAGTCGTGACTTTAAGTGGAATAACTACATTAGCCGTTATCACATGCGTCATTTAGACATGATGGATCTCTTGGCGAAATTCAATGGTAGAGCCAATGCGCCATTAGATGGCTTAGCAAAGCTATGTGGCTTCCCAGGCAAGATGGGTATGGATGGCAGTCAAGTTTGGCCTGCTTATCAAGACGGCAAGATCAATGATATTCGACGTTACTGTGAAACCGATGTGGTCAATACCTATCTCATGTATTGCCGCTTTCAATTGCTACGTGGCGGTTTCTCTCTAGATGAGTACAAAGAAGAGATATGCTTTGTAAAAGCCTATTTAGAAAAAGAAGCCAAAGAACCAAACGGCGGTCAATGGCAAGAATACCTCCAAGGTTTTTCTGCGGATGCGTAGAGGGGATAAGCCAGTCAATATTGAAGTGACTGAGCCAGTAAGAGTTGAAGCACTTGATCTAGATGCTCAAGGTATTGCTCGTTTAACGCCAAATCCAGAAGAGCTTGCCCAAGGTCAAAGCGGTAAAGTGATTTTCATTAAAGGGGCGCTACCAACAGAATTAGTCACATACACCATTACCAGTGACAAAGTTCGCTTTAGCAAGGCGAAGGTACGTGAGATCCTAAGGCCTGCTGTTTTCAGGGCCGAACCCCAATGTAAAGCTTTTGGAGTCTGTGGTGGCTGCACTATGCAGCATTTGGATATTCGTGCGCAAGTAGCGATGAAGCAGCGTGTCCTCGAGGATGACTTGCAACATATTGCCAAGACTAAACCAGAAGAAATTCTACGACCCATGGGTGGTCCTGCATGGGAATATCGACATCGTGCGCGCTTAAGTGCGGTTAATCGCTCAATTAAAAAGGGCACAGTGTTGATCGGTTTTCATGAAGGTAAGAGTGGCTATGTGGCTGATATGTTGGCTTGTGAGATTTTGCCAAAGCATGTTTCTAATCTATTGCCCGAGATGCGTAAATTAGTGATGGGTTTATCCATTGTGGATCGCATGCCGCAAATAGAGATTGCAGTAGGGGAGCCAGAAGACCCCAATTCTGATGATCCTAAAAAAGCAAAACCAGTTACTGCTTTGGTGCTCCGAAATCTCAAGCCTTTAACAGCTGCCGACGAGCAATTACTACGAGAATTTGCTGATCAACACCAGGTCTGGATCTGGCTGCAGCCTAAAGGTATTGAAACGGTAGCCCCTTTCTATCCTGAGGCCGGTAAGCTTTGTTATCGATTGCCTGAATTTGGTATCGAGATGCCATTCAAACCGGCTGATTTCACACAGGTTAATCACTTGATGAATCGCGCCCTTGTCAGTAGGGCAATTCGCCTGCTAGAGCCTAAACCCAGCGATCGTGTATTAGATCTATTTTGTGGCATCGGTAATTTCACATTACCACTGGCTACTAAAGTAAAACAAGTATTAGGTATTGAGGGCTTGGCTAGCTTAACGTCTAGAGCAAAAGAAAATGCACATCATAATCAGCTCGCTGACAAAGCAAGCTTTATGCAAAGCGATTTGTTTGAGGTGACTACGGAAACAATTGCGTCTTGGAAAAAAGCAGAGCGCTGGCTGATGGATCCACCTCGTGAAGGTGCGATGGAGATTTGCAAAGCGCTTGTAGAGTTACATCATCAACTCAGTGATTTATTGCCACAGCGAATCGTGTATGTATCTTGCAATCCCAAAACCTTAGCCCGGGATGTGGAGATTTTGTGTCATCACGCGGGCTATATCCTCAGCAGCGCAGGGATTATCAATATGTTCCCGCATACATCCCACGTAGAGTCGATTGCTGTCTTTGAACGGCCTTGATCTGGCTAAATCATTGATTTAAGGTGCTTTTCTAGTGCCAATTTGGTGCATAAAGCATTTATGCGGTGCAATATACTCAGTGAGCCATTTCATAGAGGGGTAGATTGAAATTGTGCGGCGGATCTAGCGCTGCCAACAATTTCATCAACCACTGGGAGTGTGTCATGAGAGCCTCAGATAGTTTTGCAATTCTTTTGATTTTGATTGCACTGTCTTATGCGGTAAGCATGTTTGTAGCGAACTAATCATTCGTTTAGCAAAAGAGCAAAGACAGAAAATAAAAAGGCGCCCGTAGGCGCCTTAAGTGAACAACACACTAAAGATTCTAGTGTGGATCAATCACTCTTAATCTCGATTACCCCCAACAATACCCAAGAGGGCGAGTAAGTTGGTGAATACGTTATATACATCCAAGTAAATAGCTAGAGTAGCCATGATGTAGTTCGTCTCACCACCATTGATGACGCGCTGTACATCAACTAGGATAAAGGCGGAGAAGATCGCGATAGCTAGAACCATCACAGTCAACATCAGTGCAGGCAACTGAAGCCAGATGTTTGCCAAAGAAGCAACGATCAAGAGCAATACACCAACCATGAGCCATTTGCCCATACCAGCAAAATCACTCTTGCTTACGGTGGCAATGGTTGCCATGGTGGCAAAGATTGCTGCTGTACCGCCAAATGACAGCATGATTAGGGTCGCGCCATTGCTATAACTGTTTAAAGTAAAGCCAATTAAGCGGGACATCATGATGCCCATAAAGAAGGTGAAGCCCAGGAGTAGTAAAACACCTACGCCAGTATCTTTATTCTTTTCGATTGCCCAGAAAAAGCCAAAAGCAACCGCCATGAAGACGATAAAACCTATGAATGGACTGCTAGCAAATAGACTGAGTCCCATAGCAACGCCAAGCCAAGCGCCAATGACTGTGGGTACCATCGATAGCGCTAAAAGAGCATAGGTATTACGTAGTACGCGGTTGCGTACCTGAACGCTGCTAATTGAGCCGGTTTGGCCAAAGCCGTAAGAGTTCAGATCACTCATATTGACTCCTTCTTTTATGGTTGATTCATGAGCCCATCAAGGGCTGTTGCCATTAAGTATAGACAAAATGCACCAATTTCAAGCCCCTCAGTAATAGGACTACAAATCAAGGGGTTATGCCCTGTAAATTCAAAGGCTTAGCCCTACTTCCATAGGGGTAAATACGGTCAGGCAATGTATAATTTGGGGGTCGTTGAAGCAGGGCGGGTCATTTGGCCCATTTTGACCCTTCTCAACAAATAACCTTTGAAATCACTATTGGAGTCTTGCATGGCAATTGAACGCACCCTTTCTATTATCAAACCTGATGCTGTCGCTAAAAACGTCATCGGTAAAATCTATGACCGTTTCGAATCCGCTGGTTTGAAGATTGTTGCTTCCAGAATGGCCCATCTCTCACAAGCTGAGGCTGAGCAGTTCTATGGCGTTCACAAAGATCGTCCTTTCTTTAAAGACTTGGTGAGCTTTATGATTTCTGGCCCGGTCATGATCCAGGTATTACAGGGCGAAGGCGCAATTGCCAAGAACCGTGATTTGATGGGTGCGACTGATCCGAAGAAGGCAGAAAAAGGCACAATTCGTGCTGATTTTGCAGATAGCATTGATGCAAATGCTGTTCATGGTTCTGACGCTCCTGAAACAGCTGCTGTGGAAGTTGCATTCTTCTTCCCAGCCATGAATGTTTTCAATCGTTAATAACCTATTCTTTTATAAGTAGGCGTATTGACCTCCCCGCGCGTAAATCTCTTAGATTTTGACGCTGACCAAATGGCAGCGTATGTCGCGGGGTTGAATGAAAAGCCCTTCAGGGCTAAACAACTCATGCAGTGGATACACCAACGCGGTGTATCCGATATCAACGAGATGAGTGATTTAGCAAAAAGCTTCAGAGCCAGTTTGCTAGATAAAGCAGAAGTACTATCTCTTCCCATCATTAAAGATGAGCATGCTACCGATGGAACCCGCAAGTGGTTGCTGGATGTGGGTGCTGGCAACGCGGTCGAGTCTGTTTACATTCCCGAGGATGATCGAGGCACTTTGTGCATATCTTCTCAGGCAGGGTGTGCCGTGAATTGCCGTTTTTGCTCAACTGGGCATCAGGGCTTCTCACGCAATCTGACTTCTGGTGAAATCATCGGCCAGCTATGGTTTGCTGAGCACTTACTGCGTAACGACCCAGAAGCTGTTCGCAGAATTGAAAAATACCCAACACCAGGCTGGGAACACACCGGTCGAGTAATCTCTAATGTCGTCATGATGGGAATGGGTGAGCCCTTGCTCAACTATGACAATGTAGTATCGGCATTACGCTTAATGTTAGATGATCGCGCTTATGGATTATCGCGTCGTCGCGTGACTGTTTCTACTTCAGGCGTGGTGCCAATGATTGATCGTTTGGCGCAAGATTGCCCGGTTGCTTTAGCAGTTTCATTGCATGCACCAAACGACACCTTGCGTGATCAGTTGGTGCCACTTAATCAAAAATACCCATTACGTGAATTGCTAGATGCTTGTGAGCGTTATTTACCATTCGCCCCAAGAGACTTTCTGACCTTCGAATACTGCATGCTTGATGGTGTGAATGATTCTGATATCCAAGCAAAAGAATTAGTCCGTTTACTTAAAAACATCAAGTGCAAGATCAACTTGATTCCATTTAATCCATTCCCAGAATCTGGCCTCAAGCGTTCAAGTAATCAGCGAATTAACACTTTTGCTAGTATTTTGCTTGATGCTGGCATGGTTGCTACAGTGCGCAAGACCCGTGGCGATGATATTGCTGCCGCTTGTGGTCAATTGGCTGGGGATGTTGTAGATCGCACCAAAGTGCGTGAGCGTGCCGTTCACCGAGCCGAGATTGAAGTGACTGAAGTCGAATCAAATGAACAGCCAATAGAGTGGCTTAAAAAGTTAAATTAAAGATTGGATCCTCATGAGCTCTAATACTTCATTGCCTAAATTACCTTTGGGGCCATCTCCCAAGAGAGCAACGCGTCAAGCCACGGTTGCTTGGAAGACGAACATCATCACCGTGGGTGGAGATGCACCTGTCCGTGTGCAGTCCATGACGAATACCGATACTGCTGATGCAGTGGGTACAGCGATCCAGGTAAAAGAATTGGCACGTGCTGGTTCAGAGATGGTTCGTATTACTGTCAACACACCAGAAGCGGCCGCAGCCGTTCCCTATATTCGTGAGCAGTTGGATAAGATGGATGTTTTAGTCCCATTGATTGGTGACTTTCATTACAACGGACATACTTTATTAAATGATTATCCCGAGTGCGCTAAAGCACTCTCGAAGTACCGTATCAATCCAGGTAATGTGGGTAAGGGTGCTAAGCGTGACCCTCAATTTGCGCAGATGATTGAAGCAGCCTGCAAATACGATAAGCCTATCCGCATCGGTGTGAACTGGGGCAGCTTGGATCAAGATCTCTTGGCATCGATTATGGATGCCAATGCTGCCCTGCCTAATCCTAAAACTGCACAAGAGGTGATGATTGAGGCCTTGATTCAGTCGGCTTTACAATCAGCGGAAAAAGCGGTTGAGCTGGGCATGAACCCTAATCAAATTTTGCTTTCTTGCAAAGTGAGTAATGTGCAAGACTTAGTAGCTGTCTATCGCGATCTTGCAAGCCGTTCTGATTATCCATTGCACTTAGGCTTGACAGAGGCTGGTATGGGCAGCAAAGGAATCGTTTCTTCTACTGCAGCAATGGGTATTTTGTTGCAAGAAGGTATTGGCGACACGATTCGTGTTTCTTTAACGCCCGACCCTGGTGCACCCCGCGAGAATGAGGTGATTGTTGCCCAAGAAATTTTACAAACCATGGGTTTACGAAATTTCACACCGATGGTCATTGCTTGTCCAGGTTGCGGTAGAACGACCAGTACTACCTTCCAAGAGTTGGCTGCCAATATCCAGTCTTATTTACGTCAACAGATGCCTATTTGGAAGAAAACTCACCCAGGGGTAGAAGATATGAATGTGGCTGTAATGGGGTGTATTGTGAATGGGCCTGGTGAGAGTAAGCATGCCAATATTGGTATTTCCTTACCTGGCACTGGTGAAACTCCAGCAGCTCCAGTATTTGTGGATGGCGTTAAAGTAAAGACATTGCGTGGTGAAAATATTGCCCAGGAGTTTCAGGTCATCGTCGATGACTATGTCAAGCAAAACTACGCAGCTAAGCTTGAATAGGTTTAAGTAGAAGATCAATAAAAATGACTGACCAGAACAACAACGCTAAGGCACAAAAGATTCAGAAAATCAATGGCGTGCGCGGTATGAATGACTTATTGCCAGCGGATGCTGCGCAGTGGGCTCATCTTGAACATGTCTTGCGCGATTTGACTCGCGCTTATGGCTATGAATTTTTACGGACGCCGATTGTAGAGGCGACCGCGGTTTTCCAACGCGGCATTGGTGAAGTAACCGATATTGTTGAAAAAGAAATGTATTCCTTTGAGGATCGCTTGAATGGCGAGCAACTGACCTTACGTCCTGAAGGTACTGCTGCTTTAGTACGTTCCGTTATTGAAAACAATTTGCTCTACGAAGGGCCTAAGCGTCTTTGGTATACCGGCCCCATGTTTCGTCATGAGCGCCCACAGCGTGGTCGCTATCGCCAGTTCCATCAATTTGGTATCGAGGCGCTAGGTTTTGCTGGTCCAGACATTGATGCGGAGATTATTCTCATGGGTCAACGACTTTGGGATGAGCTGGGTTTAAAGGGCGTTCGCTTAGAGATCAATTCATTAGGGCAGGCTAATGAGCGTGCTGAGCACCGAGCCGCTTTAGTTACCTACTTTGAGAAAAATCAACCTCAATTAGACGAAGATTCACAACGCCGCTTACTTACCAATCCTTTGCGTATTCTGGATTCTAAGAATCCAGAAATGCAGACACTGATTGAGGGCGCACCTAAGTTATTGGATTTTTTAGGTGCAGAGTCTTTAGCGCATTTCAATGCTGTGCAAGCTTTAATTAAAGCGAACAATATTCCTTGCAAGATTAATCCCCGCTTAGTGCGCGGCTTGGATTACTACAACCTCACTGTATTTGAGTGGATTACCGATGAGTTGGGCGCACAAGGCACGATTGCTGGCGGCGGTCGCTATGATCCTTTGATCGAGCGTATGGGTGGCAAGGCTGCTCCTGCATGTGGATGGGCCATGGGCATGGAGCGCGTTCTAGATTTAATGAAGGTATCTGGATCGCTTCCTGAAGTCCAGGCCCAATGTGACATCTTTGTACTGCATCAGGGTGGCGAGACCTTGACTGCTGCCATGATCATTGCTGAGCGTCTACGAAGCGCTGGTATCGACACCATCCTTTTCTGTCCACCAGATGGCCAATCGGCGAGCTTTAAGTCTCAAATGAAGAAGGCTGACAGCACTGGGGCTGCCTTTGCAGTCATTATTGGACCTGATGAATTCAGTAAGAATGAAGCCCAACTCAAAGACCTGCGGGGCACTGGCGAGCAAAAAGCCGTACCCTTGGATGAGTTGCTAGAAGCGGTAATTGATGCCCTAGTTGGCGCCTCCGAATAGAATTAGCAATACATTACTTTTAATAAGCCTGGATTGACATGCCTTTAGATCTCGAAGAACAAGAACAATTAGACCAATTCAAAGCATTTTGGCAGAAGTATCGCAACCTCATTACTGGTATTGCTACTGCAGCTTTGTTTGCATATGCTGCCTATAGCGGCTATCAGTGGTGGCGCAACAATCAGGCAATGGAAGCCTCTAAGCTTTATGAGACCATGGTTAGTGCAATTGCTAAAGGCGATAAAGATCAAACTCAGCGAGCTACTGAGGACTTACAAAAAGATTTTGCTCGGACTCCTTATGCAGCCATGTCGAGTTTGGTTGCAGCGCGAATTGCATCAGACGCCGGCGATAGCGCTAAAGCAATGGAATATTTGCGTTGGGCCGCTAAGAATGCAGCCAATGACGGTTACCTAGCTTTAGCTAAGTTACGGTTAGTAGCTCAGTTAATTGAACTGGGTAGTGAAAAAGATTTTGCAGAAGCTGATCAGATTTTGAATGAGAAACCGATTATTGGTTTTGAGGCCCTATGGTTAGAGCGCCGAGGAGATTGGTATTTGGCTCAAAAGAAGAATGATCAAGCGAAGACTAGTTATCAAGACGCTTGGAAAAAGCTAGATCAGGCCAAGGAGTTTCCTGAAGAGGCGCGTCGACTTCTGAAAGTGAAATTGGATGCAGTCGGAGGAGTCGCACAGTGACGACTACCGTGAAGCGGTTGTTTGGACGTTTTGCCGCCACTGTCTTGCTGGCTTCGCTGGTGGTTACTCTTATTGCATGCTCCGGTAATTCGCGAGTTCGCAAACCAGCGGATTTGGTTGCTGTCATAAACCAGTTCGATATGCAGCCAGTTTGGTCAACTAGTGTTGGTTCATCTGAATCGTTTAATTTTCATCCGGTAGTTGCAGGTGATGCTGTATATGCTGCTTCCCACGGTGGCAATTTAGTCAAAATTGATTTGCTCACAGGTAAAAAACTCTGGGAAGCTTCAGTCCCAGAGCGCCTCGCAATTGGTCCAGGTTCTGACGGTCGCACAACCGTCGCAGTCAGCATCAAAGGTATGGTCTACGCCTATGACGACGCTGGTAAGCCACTTTGGAATGTCAGTATTGGCAGTGAAGTGTTAAGTGAGCCAATAGTAGCTGGTGGTGTTGTGATTGTCCGCGCCCTAGATAACCGCTTTATTGGATTAGATGCGCTCACCGGTACACGTAAATGGGTTTATCAGCGGCAACAATCTGCCTTGTCATTGCGTGTTGGCTACGGCATGTTAGCGATTGGCAACGAAGTGATCGTGACAGGATTTGCTGGCGGTCGCTTTGGCATGATCGCGATTGCGAATGGTGGTTTGGTTTGGGAAACACCAGTGTCGTTTCCCAAAGGATTTTCTGAGATTGAACGTCTAAATGATGTGACTGCTAAGCCCAGCATGGAAGGCGAGATTCTGTGCGCTGTATCATATCAGGGGCGCATTGGTTGTGGTCAGGCGCGTACCGGTAATCTCTTGTGGTTTAAAGATTATTCAAGTTACACCGGCACCTCTCAAAGCCCGACGATGGTTTTTTCAGCAAATGAGAAATCCTATGTCACTGCATTTGCTACTAAAGACGGTAATCAAATCTGGGAGAACACCCAGCTAACGTATCGCGATGTTGGTGAATCTTTAGCGGTTGGAAAGGTTCTACTCATGGGCGACGCTCAAGGTTATGTTCATGCATTTTCTCAAGCGAGTGGTGAGATGCTTGCGCGCATTCGTCACGACAGCAGTCCAATCTCTGCTGCCCCGATTGCGGTTGGCGGCCTCATCTTGATTCAATCTCAGGGTGGAAAAATAGCGGCGTACAGTCCCAAATGAATCCAGTCATCACTATCGTCGGCCGTCCTAATGTTGGAAAGTCGACGCTTTTTAATCGCTTAACGCGTTCACGTGATGCCTTAGTTGCAGATTTTTCAGGGCTAACAAGGGATCGTCACTACGGCAAAGGTCGCATTGGTGAGCGTGCCTTTATTTGTGTGGATACCGGTGGATTTGAGCCGGTTGCTAAGACCGGGATTGTGGCCGAGATGGCTAAGCAGACCAAGCAAGCAGTAGCCGAATCTGACATTGTGATTTTCTTGGTAGATGGTCGCTTGGGTATGGCTCCACAAGACCGTGTAATTGCCGATTTCTTACGCAAGACTGGACGACCAATCATTCTTGCGGTCAATAAGACCGAAGGTATGCAGGCTGGTGTAGTAACCGCAGACTTTCACGAACTTGGCTTAGGTGAGCCTTTCCCAATTTCTTCTGCCCATGGCGATGGTGTACGCGGCTTAATTGATGACGCTCTGGACTCCTTGGGTATTGCAGAGCCAGAAGAGGATGAATTAGCGAGCGATCCCAATCGTCCAATGAAGATTGCAGTAGTGGGTCGACCAAACGTTGGTAAATCTACCCTGATCAATAAGTTAATTGGTGAAGAGCGGGTGATTGCATTTGATATGCCCGGAACAACGCGTGATGCAATTGAAGTGCCGTTTGAGCGTAACGGTAAGCCCTATATCTTGGTAGATACTGCAGGTTTACGTCGTCGCGGTAAGGTATTTGAAGCGATTGAAAAATTTTCAGTTGTAAAAACATTGCAAGCGATTGCGGACTGTAATGTAGTGATCCTAATGCTAGATGCACAACAAGATATTTCGGAACAAGATGCACATATTGCAGGATTCATCGTAGAAGCAGGGCGCGCTCTAGTGGTTGCTGTGAATAAGTGGGATGGCATCGATTCTTACGTTAAAGAGCGTGCACGTCTAGAGATTGCGCAAAAGCTTCGTTTCTTAGATTTTGCGAATGTGCACCCGATCTCTGCAAAGAAAGGTACCGGTCTAAAAGAGCTCTTCAAGGATGTTGATTCTGCATATGCTGCAGCGATGGCTAAATTGCCAACCCCAAGATTGACCCGAATTTTGCAAGAGGCGATTGAGCATCAACAACCAAAACGTGTCGGCATGGGTCGTCCCAAATTGCGCTATGCACACCAAGGGGGCATGAACCCACCCATTGTGGTGATTCATGGAACCTCTTTAAGCGGAGTGACCGATAGCTATAAACGATACTTAGAAGGTCGTTTTAGGGACGTCTTTAAGTTACGCGGTACGCCTTTGCGCATCCAGATGAATACAGCTAAAAACCCTTATGTAGATGCTGATAAGGGTAAAAAAGGCAAAAAGCGGTAATTTTGCGCTAAGCTTATCTTCCCGGATTCAATTAAGGGCTTGATTTTGTTGAATTGAGCCAATATAAAAAGCTCGGCAATAGTTATTTGTAGTTCAAATTTGATGTCATTAAAAAAGCAAGACTCCCAAAAAAGCTAATCAGTAAAAGATCGATAAGGAGCAGTATGAATAACAATAAAATTCAATTACTACAGGATCCATTCCTCAACGCTTTGCGCAAAGAGCATATTCCTGTCTCGATCTATCTTGTGAACGGTATTAAGTTACAAGGCAATATTGAATCCTTTGATCAATATGTTGTCCTACTGCGTAATACTGTTACACAGATGGTTTACAAACATGCAATTTCCACGATCGTTCCCGCTCGTGCGATTGACTTCCGTATAGAAGAAGGCAGCCCTGTATAAAACCGGAGTAGATGCGGCACGCGCCGTCCTAGTTGGTGTTGATACAGGACGCGAAGATTTTGCAGACAGCATGGCCGAGCTCAGCCTCTTGGCTGACAGCGCTGGCTCTATACCCGCAGCTAGTGTGATAGGCCGTAAAGGCAGAACTGATCCTGCTTTATTTATTGGTTCCGGTAAGGTAAATGAACTCAAGCGCGTAATGGAAGAGCATGACGCTGAGTTAGCAATATTTAATCATCCACTTTCACCAACCCAGCAACGTAATTTAGAGCGCCACCTCGGTCGCCATGTGATGGATCGCACGGGTTTGATTTTGGATATCTTTAGTCAAAGGGCCCAAAGTCATATTGGTAAGACACAGGTTGAGCTAGCGCAAGTGCGTTATCGCATGTCACGTTTGGTGCGCGCTTGGAGTCACTTGGAACGTCAACGTGGTGGTATTGGCGTGCGCGGAGGTCCTGGAGAAACTCAGATGGAGTTGGATCGCCGGATGCTGGCTACTAAAGCGAAGCGCCTAGAAAATGAGCTCGAGAAGCTACAGCGCCAACAAAGAACTCAAAGAAGAGCCCGCAACCGCAAGGATGTCTTTTCAGTGTCTTTGGTGGGATATACCAATGCTGGTAAATCCACCCTATTTAATGCCCTAACTAAAGCAGGTACTTATGCTGCAGATCAATTGTTTGCCACTCTGGACACCACCTCTAGAAAAGTACATTTGGAGGGGGTAGGGTCGATTGTTGTCTCAGATACGGTGGGATTTATTCGGGATTTGCCACACCAACTAGTAGAGGCTTTTAGAGCCACCCTAGATGAAACCATTCACGCGGACCTCATTTTGCATGTGATTGATGCCTGTAGCCCTGTAGCCAAAGAGCAAAAAGCAGAGGTTGAGGCGGTTTTGGAGGAAATTGGGGCCCAAGATACCCCCCGGATAGAAGTCATGAACAAAATTGACCAAATGCCTCAAACCTTTACCCGTGGGGCGCTTTTAGAGCGTGATGGACAGGGCTTTCCAAGCAAAATTTTCCTCTCCGCCCAGACGGGTATGGGGCTCGATTTACTGCGTCTAGCTCTGACTGAATGCTCCCAAATGACTGATAGAATAAGGGTCGAGCACAACCGTGCCAAGAAGCAATTGGCCCCGGATGAGTTTTTAGAGCCATTACCTGAACGACCAGAATCTTCTGAATTTAATCCGATTCCCAACCGAAGCTATTTTTCTAATGATGCGTAAATTTCTAGACCTTTTTTCGGTGAACGATCCGGGGTGGGGTAACAGCCACAATTCTGCGGGCTCTAAGGATGCTAAAGATGGGCAGGGAAGCGATCAAGCTCCAAAAGTAGATCCGGATTCCAATAAGCCCACAGAGACTCAGCCAAGCAAACAGCCAGCCAATCCCGTTAATAAGCCCGATGGTCCTCCGGATTTGGATGAGCTATGGCGGGACTTCAACGACCGTATTGCAGGTATTTTTGGCGGTAAGAAAACGCCTGGTAAGACAAGCACCCCACCTAGTAGGTCCGCTAACAAGCCAAGTAGCACTGATATTCCTCCGCCATCACAGCGTGGCGGTAACGGTGGTGGCAATGGCACGCCAAACTTTAACTTTAACTTTAGTAATCCATTTGGATCGAAAGCGAGCGTTTTAATTGGTGCCGCCGCCGCCTTTTTAATTTGGATCTGCAGTGGTTTTTTTATTATTCAAGAAGGTCAGGCTGGTGTGATTCTGACTTTCGGTAAATATGATTACACCGCTAAGCCAGGCATTAATTGGCATATGCCTTGGCCGATTCAGTCTGCCGAGACAGTGAACTTATCTGCCGTTCGCTCAGTTGAAGTGGGTCGTCCGATATTGATTAAGGCAACCAATCAGAAGGATTCTTCAATGCTCACCGAAGATGAAAATATCATCGACGTGCGCTTTGCTGTGCAATACCGTCTTAAAGATTCAACAGATTATTTGTTTAATAATCGCGATCCTGATGCCTCAGTAATACAGGCGGCCGAAACGGCTGTACGCGAAATTGTTGCGCGTAGCAAGATGGATACCGTGCTCTATGAAGGGCGGGAAAAAATCGGAATTGATTTAGCAAACTCAATTCAAAAGATATTGGATAGCTACAAGAGCGGTATATACGTCACTAGTGTGACTGTGCAAAATGTGCAACCCCCTGAGCAAGTTCAAGCAGCATTTGATGATGCTGTGAAGGCCGGACAAGATCAGGAGCGCCTCAAGAGCGAGGGTCAAGCCTACGCCAATGACATCATTCCTCGCGCCAAGGGAACTGCAGCTCGTTTAATCCAGGAGGCTGAGGGCTATAAGGCACGGGTGGTTGCCACTGCTGAGGGTGATGCCACACGTTTCAAGCAAATTTTGGTTGAGTATTCCAAAGCGCCTCAAGTAACGCGAGATCGTATGTATATCGATAGCATGCGCGAGATGTACAACAACGTTACGAAGATCTTAGTAGATACGACTAAGAGCAATAGCCTTTTGTATCTACCGCTCGATAAAATCATTGCCCAAGTTAGCGCAGAAAGTGCGCAAGTAGCAAACTCAACTGTCAATCAAGGTAACGTCGCTACTCCTACGGGTTCAGTAACAGTGGGCGGTGCAACTGGTGTTAATAATCCAACGCCTGCCACAAATAACCCGCCTGCAATGCCTGCTTCAGTGGGTAACACTAATGAGCGTTCGCTGGATAAGCGCGATGGCCTCCGTAGTCGTGATCGGGAGTCCAGACAATGAATGCAAACCGCTTGATTGTTGCTGTGATTGCGTTTATCGCAGTCATTTATGTACTCTCTTCCAGTATTTTTATTGTTGACCAACGTAAATTTGCAGTTGTATTTTCTTTTGGTCAGATTGTTCGGGTAATTGAAGAGCCAGGCTTGCGCGTTAAATACCCAGGACCTTTTGAAAGTGTGCGCTTCTTCGATCGTCGTATCTTAACGATCGATAACCCAGAGGCTGAGCGTTTTATTACTGCTGAGAAGAAGAATCTGCTGGTTGATTCTTATGTGAAATGGCGCATTGTTGATCCGCGTAAATTCTTTATTAGTTTTAAAGGTGATGAGCGTCTGGCGCAAGATCGTTTGACGCAGTTGGTACGTTCAGCTTTAAACGAAGAATTCACGAAGCGCACTGTACGTGAGTTAATTTCTGATCAGCGCGAACAAGTGATGCAGGGTATTCGTAAAAAAGTTGCAGATGATGCCTCTGATATCGGCGTCGAGATTGTGGATGTCCGTTTAAAGCGTGTTGATCTCTTGGCTGAAATTAGTGATTCGGTTTATCGCCGTATGGAAGCCGAACGTAAGCGTGTAGCAAATGAATTGCGCTCTACAGGGGCGGCGGAGTCAGACAAGATTCGTGCAAATGCTGAACGTCAGCGCGATACCATTCTGGCTGAAGCGTATCGCGATGCTCAAAAAATTAAAGGGGCAGGGGATGCCAAGGCTACAGCTTTATATGCTGAAGCATTTGGACGCGATCCCCAGTTCGCACAGTTTTATCAAAGCTTAGAGGCTTATCGTAGCTCTTTTAAGGATAAGAAAGACGTTATGGTGGTTGAGCCTAATGGCGAGTTCTTCAAGTTCTTGCACAAAAAATAAGAAAGTGAATCATTCACATCATGAATCGTTGGTTACTTCCTGAAGATATTGCAGACGTTTTGCCAGCTGAGGCTCGCAAGGTAGAGGCTTTGCGTCGCGCTATCTTGGATCTCTATCAATCGTATGGCTATGAGTTAGTTGCTCCTCCAATCTTAGAATTTCTAGACTCTTTATTAACTGGTACTGGCTCAGATCTGAATTTGCAAACCTTCAAATTGGTTGATCAGCTATCTGGTCGTACCTTAGGTTTACGTGCTGACATTACTCCGCAAGTAGCGCGTATTGATGCGCATTTATTAAATCGTCCCGGTATAACTCGCCTTTGTTATGCAGGGTCAGTTGCGCATGCTCGTACTCCGGTAGGTAGCTCAGCACGCGAAGATCTTCAGTTAGGGGCAGAAATTTATGGCTGCGCAACATGGGAAGCTGATTTTGAGGCTATTACTTTGCTCCTCAAAACAATCTCAATTGCGGGTTTGAATCAGGTGTATCTAGATTTGTCACACGCTGGCATCTTGTCTGGTATTTTGGCTGACCAAGATTTGGATAAAGAAACCGTTGAAACCTTGTATGGCCTATTGCAAACCAAGGATCGTCCTCGTTTGGCTAAATGGGCCAGCTGCTTGCCTGCTAAGGTGGGCGATGCCTTAATGGCTTTAACTGACTTGAATGGCCCTTGTGCGCAAGTATTGGAAAATGCTAAAAAGGTATTACCAAAGCATGCTCACATTGATCAAGCATTAGCTGATTTAGAGCGTCTGGTTACAGCGATGGGTTCATCAAGCGACCTAGAGCTGAGTATTGATTTGGCAGATCTGCGCGGTTATCAATATCACAGCGGTGTGATGTTTGCTGCCTATGTAGATAAGTTGCCGCAACCTATTGCCAGGGGTGGTCGTTATGACCATGTTGGTCAAGCTTTTGGTCGCTCACGTCCAGCAACCGGTTTCTCATTAGATCTTTTAACTTTGTCAGGCTTATCGCCATTAAAAGTTCGCAAGTTAGCGATTCTTGCTCCTTGGATCGATGATGCTAAGTTGAATCAAGTCATTGCAAGTCTTCGCGACTCTGGCGAGGTTGTTATTCAGTTGATGGCTGGGGAAAAAGCCCAAGCTGCTGAGTATGAGTGCGACCGTGAGCTGGTAAAGCAGGGTAGCTCTTGGGAAGTGAAGAAGAAATAAAGCGAAGCAATCAACCTATTTTGTAATTATCTTTTTTGGATTTCATTATGCCTTCAAAGCAGCAAGCACATGGTCGTAACGTAGTTGTCATTGGCACCCAGTGGGGTGATGAAGGCAAAGGTAAGGTAGTTGATTGGTTGACTGATCATGCGCAAGCAGTGGTTCGCTTTCAGGGTGGTCACAATGCTGGCCATACACTCATTATCGGTAATAAGAAAACCATTTTGCGTCTAATCCCATCGGGAATCATGCATAAGGATGTCATTTGCTACATCGGTAATGGGGTTGTGCTGTCACCCGAAGCGCTTTTTAAAGAAATTGGTGAGCTTGAGGCTGCTGGCTTAGATGTTCAATCACGCTTGAAGATTTCTGAAGCAACCACTTTGATTCTTCCGTATCACGTTGCGATCGATCATGCGCGTGAGAAAAAACGGGGCGAGGCAAAGATTGGTACGACCGGTCGCGGTATTGGTCCAGCGTATGAGGACAAGGTAGCGCGTCGTGCATTGCGTGTGCAAGATTTGTTCTACCCGGAGAAGTTTGCTGCACAACTGCGTGAGAACCTGGAGTATCACAATTTCATGCTTACAAATTACTATGGTGCTGAGCCTGTAAGCTATGAGAAGATTTTAGCTGAGGCAATGTCTTATGCAGAACGCATGAAGCCTATGGTGGTAGATGTCTCCAGTGCCTTGTATGCTGCCGAGCAAGCTGGTCAAAATCTCTTATTTGAAGGTGCGCAGGGCACTTTGCTGGATATTGATCACGGCACCTATCCTTACGTTACCTCCAGTAACTGCGTAGCCGGCAATGCTGCCGCTGGCTCTGGCGTTGGACCTGATTCTCTCCAGTATATTTTGGGCATTACGAAAGCGTATTGCACGCGTGTTGGTGCTGGCCCTTTCCCAAGCGAGTTATATGACCATGACAATCCATCAAGACAGGATCCAATTGGCATTCGTTTGGCTGAAGTCGGCAAAGAATTTGGTTCGGTCACTGGGCGCCCACGTCGCACGGGTTGGCTAGATGCTGCAGCATTGAAGCGCTCAATCCAGATCAATGGTCTATCAGGTCTATGTATTACGAAGTTAGACGTGCTTGATGGATTGGAGACGATTCGTTTATGCGTTGGCTATACGCTTGATGGCAAAAAATTAGATGTATTGCCGCGTGGCGCTGAATCCGTAGCTCGTTGTGAGCCGATTTATGAAGATTTCCCAGGGTGGCAGGGTACAACTTTCGGTATTCGTGAGTGGGACAAGTTACCCGCTGAAGCTCAGAAATTCCTCCGTCGCATTGAAGAGGTCGCTGGTAAGCCTATTGCCATGGTATCTACTGGCCCAGAGCGCGATGAAACCATTTTGCTCCAACACCCTTTCAAGGATTGATAGAAAATAATTCATTACCCCTATTTTTAAACTTTTTGCATAAGAAATTAAGAACATGACTGCCCGCACTACCTGTAATAGCCTCAAAGTAGCAACCCCCCTCTATCGTTTTATTGAAGATAAAGTACTTCCAGGAACTGGCATTAAGAGTGCTGATTTTTGGAAAGGTTTTGATGCGATCGTTAAAGACTTAACTCCAAAAAATGAAGCATTGTTAGCTAAGCGCGACCGCCTGCAGGCAGATTTGGATAAATGGCATAAAGCCAATCCAGGTCCAATCAAAAATATGCCTGCCTATCGTCAGTATCTAAAAGAAATTGGTTACATAGATGAGGAGCCTGCCAACATCTCTGCTAGTACGCAGAATGTGGATGATGAGCTAGCTCTTCAGGCCGGCCCTCAGCTGGTTGTTCCTGTCCTAAATGCACGTTATGCCTTAAATGCCGCTAATGCTCGTTGGGGTTCTTTATATGATGCCCTGTATGGCACAGACGTTATCTCCACAGAAGATGGGGCAGATAAAGGCGCTGCTTATAACCCGGTTCGAGGAGCAAGGGTAGTTGCCTATGCACGTCAGTTTTTAGATCAAGCCGCTCCTTTAGCCAAAGCTTTGTATCAAGATGTGGTGGCATATAGCGTTGTAGACAAAAAGCTGTCAGTAAAATTAAAAGATGGTGGTACCACTGGCTTGGTTGATGAAAAGCAGTTTGTAGGTTATCAAGGCGATGCCACTGCACCATCATCTGTTTTGCTGCGCAATCATGGTATTCATATTGATATCCAGATTGATAAGACCAAAACCATTGGCGCTACTGATGCTGCCGGTGTCAATGATGTGGTACTTGAATCTGCACTCTCAACAATTCTGGATTTAGAGGATTCAGTAGCAGTGGTGGATGGTGATGACAAAGTACTCGCTTATGAGAACTGGTTAGGCATTCTAAAAGGTACTCTGGTCGAGGAAGTGAGCAAAGGGGGCAAAACTTTTACCCGCAGACTCAACCCAGATCGTAAATACACGGCTGGCATTGGTGCGGTTGATGTAAAAGATGGGGTTGTGACATTACATGGCCGCTCACTTTTATTCCTGCGTAACGTTGGCCACCTAATGACTAACCCTGCCATCATCACTGGGGAAGGTAAAGAAATTTACGAAGGCATCTTAGATGCCGTAGTAACAGTCTTAATTGCTTTGTACGATATTCATCGTCCTGCAACTCAAGCGATTGGTAACACACGCAAAGGTTCTGTCTACATTGTTAAGCCAAAAATGCATAGCGCCGAAGAAGTGGCGTTTGCTAGCGAGCTCTTTGGGCGGGTTGAAAAATTACTAGGCTTGCCTGAGAACACAGTCAAATTAGGCATCATGGACGAAGAGCGTCGCATGAGCGTCAATATTAAAGCTGCTATTGCTGCAGCTGGTGGACGGGTGGCCTTCATTAATACAGGATTCTTAGATCGTACTGGCGATGAAATGCATACAGGTATGTATGGCGGCGCCATGGTTCGCAAAGGAAGAATGAAGATCGCTAAATGGTTTGGTGCATATGAGCGCCGCAACGTATTGGCAGGTTTAGATTGCGGACTACGTGGTCGTGCACAGATTGGTAAGGGTATGTGGCCTGCACCAGATCTCATGAAAGAAATGGTAGAGCAAAAAGGCGCACATCCTCAAGCCGGTGCTAACACTGCTTGGGTACCATCGCCAACAGCAGCTACTTTGCATGCAATTCACTATCACCAGGTGAATGTTGCAAAAATCCAAGAGGATATGGAAAAACAGGATACTAAAGCTGAGTATGAAGCCTTAACGGACGATTTATTGACTGTACCCATTGCGCTATATCCTGATTGGACTAAAGAAGAGATTCGAGAAGCGCTTAATAATAATTGCCAAGGCATCTTGGGTTATGTGGTGCGCTGGATTGACCAGGGTGTTGGTTGCTCTAAGGTTCCCGATATCTATAACGTTGGATTAATGGAAGATCGCGCTACTTTGCGTATCTCTAGTCAGCATATTGCTAACTGGTTACTCCATAAATATATAACTAAGGCTGAAGTTGAGGAAGCTATGCAACGTATGGCTAGTATTGTTGACATGCAAAACGCAGGGGATCCCCTCTATCAGCCAATGATGCCAAACTACAAAGGTTCATTTGCCTATCAAGCAGCAAGTGATCTGATCTTTAAGGGCCTTGAGCAGCCAAATGGCTATACAGAACCATTGCTACATGCTTGGCGCTTGAAGGTGAAAGAGGCGCAAGCAAAGTAATATAAATGCAATGCCAAAACTTAAATGGATTTGTCGTAAGGCAAATCCATTTTTTATTTAACCACCATGTTTAACTTTCTCAATCTTTTTTCTCGCTCTTCACAGACCTTTTCATTTGCTATGAATGATGGTGGTAGGAGGGATGCTGGTTTTAAGGGTGGGGCGGGTGACTGCGTAGTGCGTTCAATCGCTATCGCCGCTGGGTTGCCCTATATCAAGGTCTATGAGGATTTAAGAAAAGCCAATGCTAGCTATGCTGAGTTGAAGAATGATCGACTCGCTAAGCGATTAAACGATAAGGGATCATCGCCTCGCAACGGTAATCATCGCAATGTCTTCCATGACTACATCATTGATCTTGGTTTTGATTGGGTCCCCACAATGAAGATTGGGGCAGGTTGTCAAGTTCACTTAAGACCCAATGAGCTTCCGCAGGATGTTCTGATCGTTAAAGTTTCTAAACACCTAACAGCAATTATTGATGGTGTGATCCAGGATACACATAACCCTTCGAGGGGTGGTAGCCGCTGTGTTTACGGCTATTACATCAAGAAGAACTCGACTCATCCCTGACGTACTTCAGATTCCATGCAGCCTTGTAGGCATTGGTCATTCCGATCATAGCTGATGTAGTCCAGGCCAGAGAAAATAATCCCGAGAATGCAATGAAGAAAGCGAGACTTTTCCATCCATCCGGCAAGGTATCGGCAGCAAAGCCAACAGTGGTGTAACAACTGCCCGCAAAAATTAAGGCCTGAACACCATTATCCATTAGCTGTAGACAAAACAGATAAAGGGTCCAAAGAACAATTTCACAAATGTGAATCAGGGCAATAAAAATAAATGCCGAATAAAAATGAAAGAATACGCGGTTGTACTGACCTTGATTCAAATTCAGTTTAGTTCTTCGATCAAATTTCATGATCACATGGTTGATGCCAATACCATGGAATATTAAGATAATCGTCAGACCTAAGATGCCAAAGAAGATGTCTGTTACCAGCGGCACTACTGGGATACCCAAAACTGCTGTTTGCATAATGGGATCAGTAAGAGTTGTCATTGGAGTATTTGGGTCAGCAAGAATGGGGTTCAGGGGTGATAATGTCATATTGATCACTAGGTGTAAAGCAGACTTTGAAACAACATTCCAATCTCTTTGAGTCGAAGAAGAAAGAACGCTTCTTTTTGTTTTCTTTGGCGGGCATTCAGTTCACCCATATCCTCGATTTCATGATCATGATGCCTTTGGGGCCTGAGTTTATCCGGGTTCTGAATATCAACACCCATCAGTTTGGATTACTACTCTCTTCATATACTTTTGCCGCTGCCATAGCAGGAATTCTTACCACTTACTATGTGGATCGATTTGAGCGTAGGCAACTACTTTTAGGCCTGTATGCATTTTTTATTATTGCAACCGTTGCATGTGGTTTGGCTCCTAATTATGAAATACTTTTTATTGCTAGAGCCTTCGCGGGTGCCTTTGGTGGAATACTGGGCTCCTTAGTCCAAACGATCGTAGCTGATTCGATTCCATTTGAGCGACGTGGCAAGGCATTAGGAACAGTAATGGCTGCATTTTCAGTGGCAACAGTTGCGGGGGTGCCACTGAGTTTATTTCTAGCGAACCACATAACTTACTTGGGTTGGCGTGCGCCATTTATGTTTATTGGCGCTATCTCCACTTTGATTCTATACATCGGATATTGCAATATCCCTAAAATTTCGGGTCACTTAAGTCATGCGCACGAAGGTAGTCGATTTAGGCAAATCTATGAAGTCTTAATTGCACATCACCACCTGCGTGCCTTCTTATTCATGGGCCTAATCATGTTCACTGGTTTTTCTGTGATTCCTTATATTGCCCTCTACCTCACAACTAACGTTGGCATAGATAATTCCTACATCTCATTAATTTATCTTTGTGGCGGCGTGGCAACGCTGATGAGCTCAAGATTGATCGGTCATCTGGCTGATCAATATGGCAAGCTGAAGATGTTTCGAGTATTAGCGATCGTGAGTCTAGTGCCTTTGCTGGTAACTACCAATTTAGTGCCCGTTCCTCTGTGGGTAGTTCTGATTAATTCCACAGCCTTCTTTATTTTGGTATCGGGACGCATGATTCCAGCAATGGCTATGGTGAGTCAAGTAGTGGGTGGGAATATTCGTGGGACTTTTATGAGTCTGATTGGCTCAGTACAAATGCTTGCCTCTGGAATTGCCTCAGTAGTGGCCGGTATGGTTGTCACAATTAAACCCGATGGGATGATGGCCCACTATAACTTGGTCGGTTACGGCGCAGCAGTTTGTGGCTTGCTGACTTTTTGGCTGGTAGGATATATTCATTCTGATATCAAAACGCAATAGAAAAGACTGGAGACATCATGATTCAATATAAAAGGCCTGATGGTAATTCTGTAGAAGGCTACTTAGCTGAGCCTACCGATAAAGCAAATGCCCCCGGGGTGGTTGTTATTCAGGAGTGGTGGGGGTTGGATGCAGAAGTCAAGGCTGTTGCTGATCGCTTAGCTAAAGCAGGCTACCGTGCTTTGGTACCTGATTTATACCGCGGTAAATTGGCGCTTGAAGCCAATGAAGCCCAACACTTAATGGGCGGATTAAACTTTGGTGATGCCGCTAGTCAGGATATTCGTGGTGCCGTTCAGTATTTGAAAGCAACAGGTAGTCGAAAGGTTGCTGTGACTGGCTTTTGCATGGGAGGTGCTTTGACTGTGCTATCTGCTTGTAATGTCCCAGAACTTGATGGGACTATTGTTTGGTATGGATATCCACCCCTCGAGTATGTTGATGTACAGAAGATTACTAAGCCGATGATGGCGCATTGGGCTAGTCATGATGAATTCTTTGCGATTTCGGGTGTAGATCAGCTGGAGGAGAAGTTAAAGGCAGCCGGCACCAATTATGAGTTCTATCGATACGATACCAAGCATGCCTTTGCTAACCCAAAGGCTGACTCCCGTGGATTGCCGCCATTAAAATACGATGAACAGGCTGCTAAGTTGGCCTGGGATCGCACCTTAGAATTTTTGGAAAAGAATTTAATTGCAAAAGAAAGATAGGCAATTCATGTTTTTTAATTGGGTCTATAAAAGAAGCAATATCCAAATTTTGATCTTATTGGTCTTATTTTTTGTAGTGATGCTGGATATTTTGCCAAGATTATTGCAGTCAATTCCTGCCTTGACGCCTACTCAAGATAGTACTCGTTTGGGCTTGGGCTTATTTGGGTCAATTATTACTCTCAGTGGCCTATTAATTGGTTTTCTATTAAATCAAGCCCAAAGTAATTTTCGTGAGGTACAGTCGCTGGTTTCGCAAGAATCGGGCCGCATCAATAACCTAGATCGTTTACTCACTCGCTATGGCGATCCTGCGATTTCGCAAATCCGCAAAGAATTATTTGATTATATGAATTCAATCGTTAACGATGAATGGCCAATGCTGGTAAACGGAAGTGGGAGCACAAAAACCCATATGCTTTGGCGTGGTATTTCTCGCAAGATTATGTCATTGGAGCCTATAACTAATCGTCAAACAGCGATGTATACGGACATCATTAAGAAATCAGAAGAAGTTGCCGAAAGTAGGGAGGCTCGTATTGAGCGTTCTGCTGTCCGTTTACCAGGCTTATTCTGGGTTGTGATTCTAATTTGCATGCTTGCACTGATGGCTATTAACACCTTATTTTTACCGTCAGACTCATTTTTTTTCGGACTAAAGATACTTCCTATCACGATGGGCGCTCTCATTTCTCTTCTAGTAATCACAGATCAACCATTCAAAGGTCAGAGCTCAGTTCAGCCAGATGCGTTCTATAAGATCATTGAATCTATTAAAACCCGTACCGAGTGATTTCAATTAATCCAATTTTATGCATCTGTTCTCTGAAAACCTTGCTGTAGAAATTGCTTCCTATTACCGTAACCTGGCCTTAGGGCATGGCGTGGTTCCTAAAGTATTTACCTTAGTTAATGGAGGGGGGGATCAGTTTCTCTTCTTTATTGATGACCTCAATATGGAAAAAGAACAAGAAAATCAGTTCTTAGCTTTCATAGTCCGAGAGCATGAGGCGGTCTCATATGCCCGGGGTACCTTGGTAATTGTGGAGAAGGGTCAGCAATATATCGAGTTTGCTGTTGTTGACCAAGATGATGACGATGCAATCGTCTGTTCAGCAGAGTTAACGCGGGATATGGACGATAAACCGATTGGTCTAAGCGAGTTTGACAAAACTCTGGTCAAGAAGGGTTCAATCATTTTTGGCGGACTTTTTGAGCCAATGCAACTATCAGAAGCTAAGACGGAAGACTTTGAAGCCCTTTGGGATGAAATGAAGTCGAAGATCTTGCATAGAACAATGGGTATCTAGTTGCTTGGAATGACTGCGCAACAGCGTCGATTTTTTATCGATGGCATCAAGGAGATGTCAAACTCCGGTGTGACTATTTTGACCTGGGGATTTGTCACGGGTATTGCCATGGCCAAGTCTACTTTAACGCTGCACCAAGCGTTAGCAATGAGCCTTTTAGTTTTTGCAGGCTCTTCACAATTGGCTGCTCTTCCCTTGATTGCAGTAGGTCTTCCCATCTGGATGATTTTGGCCACCTCTTTTATGGTGAACCTACGATTCGTCATCTTTAGTTTAGGCTTGCAAGCCCATTTTTCTTATCTATCTACTTGGCGCAGAGTCCTGTTAGGTTATTTCACAGCTGATTTCAGCTATCTTTTTTTCATTAGGCGTTATCCAAAGCCGCAGTCAGTGACAGAGCTTGAGGCGGACTCAGAGCATCTGCGTTTGTACTGGTTAATGGGTATGCAGCTTTCTAATTGGACCATGTGGCAACTCGGTTCAATCGCTGGTATTTTGTTAGCGAGCCAAATTCCCAATAACTGGGGCCTTGAATTTGCAGGTGCAATTGCCTTGCTTGTGGTGATCTTCCCTATGCTGGATCGAGCTTCGGCGCGCTGGGCAGCGCTGACTGCAGCTATTGTTGCTGTTGCAACGCACGGCATACCCTTTAGGCTGAATATTGTTTTGGCTATTGTGGCCGCTCTAATGGTAGGCATGATGGCTGATAAATCGCCGCGAGAGAGGGCGCCTTAATGCAGTCTGATATCAATATCGCTTTATTGCTAATTGGTATGGCGCTCGTGACAACTATTTCACGGAGCTTCTTTCTAATACTAGGAGAGCGCGTTAAAGTCTCTGACTGGGTGCTCGAGGCAATTCGTTTTGCTCCCTTGGCTGCCATGATCGCTATTTTGGCGCCGGAGATCTTCTTGCCAGCTGGCGCTTCCAGTGTGGCTGAATTTAATCTCAGCTTGCCAAATATTTGGGGTGGAATTGCTGCCATGATTGCCTTTCATTTCAGTAAAAAAATGATTCCGACTCTGATCGTTGGAATGGCAGTATTTACGTTGGCTAGATTCTGGTTTTACTAGGAAGGTGGTCTTCGGGGTTGAAAAGAGGTCTTTTATCCCCATATAAGCTCTAGTAAGAGAGTTTGGTGCCCAGGAAGGGACTCGAACCCCCACAACCTTACGATCGCCAGCACCTGAAGCTGGTGCGTCTACCAATTTCGCCACCTGGGCATGGCTCTATTATAGGGGGATGGGCGATTAATGACCCAATTTGGCTTTTTTCCTTCAGACTTGGTGGTTTGATACAGTAGCCTTAATTACAACAAAAATAGATATCAGTAGATATATAGATAGGGCATGTATTGCCGAAGGAATTAAATGCGTAAAGCAAAAGACTTGGTGCCACGTGAGGCTGACCGTTTAGGAACAGTCCAAGGACATCGAGATGGATTTGGATTTGTCATTCCTGACGATGGCGGTGAGGATATTTTTCTCTCTGAACGAGAGATGTCTCGCGTTATGCATGGGGATAGGGTCAACGTCAGAGTTCTGGGAACAGATCGACGCGGTCGCCCCGAGGGGCAGATTGTCGAAGTGGTTCTCCACGCAAATAAAGTCGTGATTGGTCGCCTGCTAAATGAGAATGGTGTATTAATTGTTGCACCAGAAGACAAGCGTATTGGCCATGATATTTTGATACCCCCTAAAGGTCAGGGCGTAGCTAAATTAGGACAAGTAGTGAGTGTTGAAATAATCGACTACCCTGATAGCTATCGCCAAGCGGTTGGCCGTGTAGTCGAGGTCCTGGGCGAAATTGATGATCCCGGGATGGAAATCGAAATTGCTGTGCGTAAGTACGGCGTACCCCATGAGTTCTCTGCTGCTGCCATGAAAGAGGCCGCAGCCTTACCTGATAGTGTTCAGCAATCAGATCTTGAGGGGCGCGTGGATTTACGCGATATTCCCCTGGTAACGATTGATGGTGCTGATGCCAGAGACTTTGATGATGCCGTGTATTGCGAACCCATCATGTACGGCAAGACCAAGGCCTGGCGTCTCATCGTAGGTATTGCAGATGTCTCGCATTATGTGAAGCCAGGACAGCCATTAGATGACGAAGGTTTGCTGCGAGCAACCTCAGTCTATTTCCCAAGACGCGTTATACCCATGCTTCCAGAAAAGATCTCAAATGGTCTTTGCTCTCTCAATCCTGGTGTAGACCGTCTTTGTATGGTCTGTGACTCCGTAGTGGATAACAACGGCATTGTCTTGGCCTACCAGTTCTATCCTGCTGTAATGCACTCTGCTCAGCGCTTTACCTATGATACGGTTTGGGAAATTCTGTCTAATAGCAAAGGGCCTGAGGCTGCACGTTTTGCTCAATTCAGCCCTCTACTTGGCAATCTCTATTCTTTATTTAAAATTTTGCTCTCGGCTAGAGAAAAGCGCGGGGCAATTGAGTTTGAGACAACCGAAACCCAAATCATTAGTAATGAGCTTGGAAAAATTCTGCGTATTGAGCCACGTCTTCGTAATGATGCTCACCGCTTAATTGAAGAGTGCATGTTGACAGCAAACGTTTGTGCTGCAGACTTTATTGAAAAGAATAAGCATCTTAGCCTCTATCGTGTGCATGGTGAGCCTTCAGAAGAAAAGCTAGTAACCCTGCGCCAAGTTTTAAGAACCTCAGGCTTATCTTTGGATGGTGGCGAAAAACCAAGGCCACGCGATTATGCAAAATTGATGCGTGAGATTAAAGATCGCCCTGATGCCAATATGCTGCAGTCGGTTGTGTTGCGTTCAATGCAGCAGGCGATGTATCAGCCCGATAATGAAGGCCACTTTGGCTTAGCTTATCCAGCGTATTCGCATTTCACAAGCCCCATTCGGCGCTACCCCGACTTATTAACCCATCGCGTGATTAAGTCGATTTTGCAGAAAAAGCCTTACGTCCCAGTCTTGCCTCCAAAAGTCCCCCTTAATCTCACTTTGCCTCGCAAAGGCAAGGGACGTGAAAATGCAGTGAATGCCAAAAAATCACAGAGTGATGCAAAAGCAGGGCCAGCTAAAGGGGCTAAAACTCCCAAGGGTGCAAACGCTGCTCTGCCAATCTGGGGCCAGTTAGGCGTACATTGCTCATCCAATGAGCGCCGAGCTGATGAAGCCTCGCGAGATGTTGAGGCTTGGTTAAAGTGCTACTACATGCGAGATCACCTAGGTCAGGAATACGCAGGCGCCGTCACAGGTGTTGCAAACTTTGGATTATTCATTCAGCTTGAGAATCTTTTTGTTGAAGGCATGGTCCATGTAACAGAGTTGGGTGGTGATTATTTTCAGTATGACGAAGCACGCCAGGAATTACGTGGTGAGCGCACTGGAATTCGTTATCGATTAGGGGACCGTTTACATGTATTAGTGAGTCGCGTAGATTTAGACGCTCGTAAGATTGAATTTAGCCTGGTTAAGTCGATGGGTGCCGAAGTGGGTGGAGCATCCAATCGCCGTCAATTGATGTTAGCTAGTGATACTGGTAGACCAAACAAGAAAGCGGCTTCCAAAAAGAGTAGACCATCTAATAAAACGCCTCAAAAACCAAGCGGTATCAATGTGAATGCAGCCAAGTCGGCTGGCTCCCTAAATGCTAACCAGTCTAAAAGCAAAGCCGCTCGCAAGAATGGTAAGTCAAATAAACCTGGAAGATCCTTAGGAAAGCCAGCGGGAAGCAAGCCTCCTGTTCGCAGTACCAATGCTCGGCGTAAATAAAGAGTAAAAAATGAAACAAATATTGATTGGCTTTCATGCAGTTCAAGCACGTTTGCGCGTAGATCCCGATAGCTTAAAGTCGGTTTACTTTGATCCAAGTCGCCGTGATAGACGTATGGGCGATTTTTTAAAGCAAGCTGAAGAAATTCTGGGTGAACGTTTGCATGCTGCAGATGCTGAGCGCTTACACAAGTTGACTGGCCATGATCGTCATCAAGGCGTTGTTGCTTTAGCAGAAAAAATGACTATCGCACGCACTATTACTGAAGTGGTTGAGGATGTAGAGGGTGCTCAAGCGAAGCCTTTGTTTCTAGTGTTAGATGGTGTGACTGATCCCCATAACTTTGGTGCCTGTTTACGAGTGGCAGATGGTGCTGGAGTCGATGCGGTAGTGATTCCAAAAGATCGTTCAGCCTCCATTAATGCAACTGTGAGTAAAGTATCGAGCGGTGCATCAGAAGTGATGCCTGTAATTACTGTTACCAATCTTGTTCGTAGCATGAAAGAATTGCAAGAAGCGGGTGTCTGGCTTGTTGGAACAGATGATGAAGCAGAGAAGTCAATTTATGATCTTGACCTTACTGGCTCTATTGCAATAGTGATGGGTGCTGAGGGTGAGGGCATGCGTCGCCTGACCCGTGAAACCTGTGATGAGCTTGTACGCATCCCAATGCAGGGTGTAGTCGAAAGTTTGAATGTTTCAGTTGCAAGTGGCGTATGCTTGTATGAGGCATTAAGACAGCGCCTAACTAAAGCAAGCAATAAAGCTGCCAAGTAAGTATCCTGAAAGGTTTTTATGAAATGCAATATTGGTCATACTGACCGTGTTTTGCGCATGACTGTTGGTGTTACCTTAATAGGCCTAGCGGCATTTGGTATTGTGGGTCTTTGGGGTTGGATTGGTGTAGTTCCCCTAGCCACTGGTATGCTTGGTAATTGCGCTGCTTACGGTATCTTAGGTTTCAATACCATCAAGAAGTAAGTATTTTATTTAGCTAATAAGGACTCAAGTTTTTCTGTATCAATACAGAAGTTTCGAATGCCTTCAGCTAATTTTTCACTAGCCATCGCATCATTATTTAATTGCAAACGAAAATTGGATTCGTCTAGCTTTAATGGTGCGATGTTTTCAGCTCTCAAAGCGCTCTGAGCATTGGCTAGATCTAGTTTCTTACTCACTACAGCATTGCTCGCCTGCAGTTCAGCTAATAACTCGGGGCTGATAGTTAATAGATCGCAGCCAGCAAGCTCCAGAATCTGACTGGTGCTTCTAAAGCTAGCCCCCATGATCTCTGTAGCGATAGCAAAGTGTTTGTAATAGTGGAATATTCGTTTTACTGAAGTCACTCCAGGATCATGGGCTCCACCATGGGTAGCCTCACTCCAGTTGCTACCTAACTTTGCCTTATGCCAATCAGTAATACGACCCACGAATGGGGAAATCAGTTTGGCATTAGCTGCGCCACACGCAGCAGCCTGAATCAAAGAGAAGAGTAAGGTCATATTGCAATGAATGCCTGCAGCTTCTAATTCTTTTGCAGCTGCAATACCTTCCCAGGTGCCGGCAAGTTTAATCAAGATACGCTTACGATCAATACCATGAGACTCATAAAGCGCAATGAGGTGCTTCGCTTTAGCTACGGTAGCTTTAGTGTCAAAAGAAAGCCGGGCATCTACTTCGGTAGATACTCTGCCTGGAACGATCTTGAGGATTTCAAGACCAAAAGCAACCAGAATGTAGTCCACTAAATCCGTGGGGCTTAGGTCAGGATGGGCTGACTTTACTGAATTTACCAAGGCCTGATAGTTACTTTGCTGGGCGGCTTTCAGGATTAAAGAAGGGTTGGTAGTGGCATCTTGAGGTTGGAACTCTTTCATGCGCTCAAAATCTCCCGTATCGGCAACTACGGTCGTCAATTTTTTGAGTTGCTCGAGTTGGTTTAGAGGGGAAGAGGGGCTATTCATGATTAGATTGGTCTAAATGAGAGTTCTGTATCAGTATTATTTTGAATATCATATGATAGATGCATTAATTACTCAGTTCCAGTAAAGGCATTTGGCAGATATATGAATCAGGATCAACTCAAGCAAATGGTGGGTGAAGCTGCCCGGGATGAGGTATTGAAGCTGCCTGCAGGGCAAATCTTGGGCGTTGGTACTGGTTCTACGGCGAACTGCTTTATTGACGCCCTGGCAGCATACAAAGATCATTTTTCAGGAACCGTCTCTAGCTCGAATGCCACAACAGAGCGTCTTCTGAAACACGGCTTTAAGGTGCTAGACCCAAATGACGTTTTGAGTCTGCCTGCTTATGTTGATGGTGCTGATGAGATCGACCCTGCTGGCCACATGATTAAGGGCGGAGGTGGTGCGCTCACACGCGAGAAGATTATTGCCTCAATGGCCAAACAATTTATTTGCATTTGTGATTCTTCAAAGCAAGTTTCGGTACTTGGTAATTTTGCGCTACCAGTAGAAATCATTCCACTAGCTCAAGGCGTTGTTACTCGGGAGTTGGAAAAAATGGGTGGCAAGGTCACACTGCGCGCAGCCAAGAGCACTCGAGCCGATCTTCAGCAAACTAACAGTGAGCCTTTCGTGACTGACAATGGTGCTTGGATTTTAGATGTGGCGGGCCTGAAGATTTCCGACCCTATCAAGATGGAATCGCACATCAATCAAATTGCAGGCGTCATTACAGTAGGGCTCTTCGCTAAAGAGAAGGCGAATATTTTGCTTGTGAGTAATGCTTCTGGTGTTCAAAGACTTACTTTCTGAGTAATAAAAAACCCGACGGGGCACCCCCATCGGGTTGTTTGCCATGGTTTGCATGGCGCAGGCGCTCGGAAGGTATTTAGTTCCTTAGCCTATGAGTGCATAGATGTACTCATTCTTTAGTGGCTTTCGCCAATGTAGCAAAACACAATATCTGTTCCGCTACGATTTCATCCTATGCCTGTGTTTTTATTGTGTCAACAATAAAAACATCTTTTATTGAAATATATTTTTGCTGTATTGCAATACTTATTCTGCTGGCGGGACATAACCTTGTGCCATATCGGCACCGCCTTCAAAGAAATATTTTTCTACTTGCTTTAAGAGATACTGGCGAGCACGTGGGTCAGCCATATTGAGACGATTCTCGTTAATCAGCATAGTTTGATGTTTTAGCCAGGCTGCCCAAGCTTCTTTGGATACTTGATTCCAAACCTTTTTTCCCAGCTCGCCAGGAAGCGGGGCGAAATCCATACCTTCTGCCTCTTTATTGAGTTTGATGCATTGAACCATGCGTGCCATCTGTAATACCTTTCTTATAAATCTTTTGTCAAAACCATGGACTTGCGGTCCCAGTTGTAAATTTGTTTTCTCTCTTCAGGAAGATCGTCCACCGTTGCTCGTTTAAAGCCGCGCTTGAGGAACCAGTGCTCGGTTCTAGTGGTGAGAACAAATAACTTTTTAATCCCCTCTTGTTTGGCTCGTATTTCAACATGCTTGAGAAGGCGTTCACCATCGCCAGCACCTTGAACATCAGGATCTACTGCAATACAGGCGAGCTCACCAACGCCATTAGGGAATGGGAAAAGGGCGGCGCAGCCAAAGAGTACGCGATCGTGCTCAATGACAGAGAAGCGTTGAATATCACGCTCAATAACGTCTTGACCACGAGCGGCCAAAATACCTTCTTCCTCGAGCGGCATCGTTAATTGCAAAATACCGCCCACATCATCCTGATTAGCTTCACGTAGATTCTCAATATCAGAAGAGGCCAGCATCATGCCGATGCCGTCATGGGTAAATAACTCCTCAAGAAGAGCGCCATCCTGATTGCAGGGTAGGAAGTGCACACGGCTAACGCCTGCCCGAATTGCTCTACTGGAGATATTGAGTAAGCTCTTCATCCCGATTTCCAGATCCTTGCTGCTAGTCACATAGTCTTGCAGCTGTGGCAAGGAAAGCTCAGTAATCAAGTCGCCTTCAGCATCTTTTAGACCCGCATAGGGACTCAAGAAAATTAACTTATCGGCTTTCAGCGCGGCAGCAGTGGATGCGGCTACATCTTCATAAGCCAAATTAAACGCTTGTCCTGTTGGCGAAAAACCGAGCGGCGAAAGTAAAACAATTTTGTTGCTGTCCAAAGATAATTTAATGGAAGTGGAGTCGACCTTGCGAACTAAGCCAGTATGAACGTAATCGATACCTTCTACTACACCAACTGGCATCGCTGTAATAAAGTTTCCGGAGATGACTGAAATACGCGAGCCTGCCATTGGTGTATTGGGTAGACCACGACTGAATGCAGCCTCAATATCTAGACGTAATTCACCGGCAGCTTCTTTGACACACTCAAGTGCAGCGGCATCCGTAATGCGATAGCTGTGCAGTGCGCTCTTACCAAATTTACTTTTAATCTTACGCAACATCAGCTGTTCTTCAATTTGCGGACGAATACCATGAACCAAAACAATTCTCATGCCCATAGCATGCAGCATGGCGATATCTTCAATCAGATTCTCAAGGCCGATTTCTTGAACTAGTTCACCAGCAAAGGCGATGACAAAGGTCTTTTCACGGAAGCTATGAATATAGGGTGCAACATCGCGTAACCAGCCCACAAAAGGGAAGTTTGAGGTAGATTCTTCGGCGCTGGAGGCCAGGTTCGGTGCATTTGTCGGCATAGTGAGAAAATTATAGGGTGCAAGAGCCTATAAACCAACAAAAACCCAAAGCAATGTCTCAGCCTGTGCCTGCTTCCAACACCTCACGCAGGCTGGAAATCCGCTTTCCAGAGGAATTGCCAGTCTCAGCTCAAAGGCAGCTGATTCAGGATGCCCTGCAGAGTAGCCAGGTAATCATTGTCTGTGGTGAGACCGGTTCAGGTAAGACAACCCAGCTACCCAAAATCTGTTTGGATCTAGGTAGGGGTACCATCAACGGCGGTAAATTGATTGGACATACCCAACCCCGACGAATAGCAGCGACAGCCACAGCGAAGAGAATTGCTCAAGAGCTAGGCTCTCCAATTGGTCAGGATGTGGGTTACCAGGTTCGATTTGCGGATAAGACGAGCAATACCGCCTCAATCAAACTCATGACAGATGGCATCTTATTGGCAGAGACCCAGCGCGACCCTCAATTACAGGCATATGACACGATCATTATTGATGAGGCACACGAGCGCAGTCTAAACATTGATTTCCTTTTGGGCTACTTAAGGCAGTTGCTGCCTAAAAGGCCTGATCTAAAGCTAATCATTACCTCAGCCACTATTGATGCTCAGCGCTTTGCCGAACATTTTTCTCTTGAGGGCAAGCTAGCCCCAGTGATTGAAGTCAGCGGTAGATTATTTCCGGTAGAGCAACGTTATGTGCCGCTTGAGCCGGATACTAAGCCAGATGGTAAAAAAGAATCAAAGGCTGCAAAAGAAATTCCTGATGCGGTTGCTGAAGAAATTAATCATGTTTGGCGTGAGGGGGCAGCTGGCGCGGGTGATGTCCTTGTCTTTTTACCTGGCGAACGAGAAATACGAGATTGTGCCGAAGTGCTTCGCAAGGATCATGTCTTGCAACAGCGCTTTCATCCAGAGATTCTGAGTTTATTTGCCCGTCAATCGGTAGCCGAGCAAGAAAGAGTATTTAGTCCTGCTAACGGTAGACGCATTATTTTGACTACGAACGTTGCCGAGACTTCATTAACCGTACCAAATATTCGTTATGTGATTGATAGCGGCTTAGCCAGAGTAAAGCGTTACTCCTATCGTAATAAAGTCGAACAGTTACAAATAGAGCCTATCTCCCAGGCTGCAGCTAATCAAAGGGCAGGTCGTTGTGGTCGCGTCTCTGATGGTATCTGTGTCAGGCTCTATAGTGAGCTTGACTATCAAAGCCGCCCTCAATTTACGGACCCAGAAATATTACGAAGTTCATTAGCAGCAGTTTTATTGCGCATGAGCTCACTGCGATTGCCTAAGATTCAACACTTTCCTTTCATTGATAAACCTTTGGGCAGAGCGATTGCAGATGGCGTCCAGTTATTAGATGAATTGGGTGCAATTGAATTTGATGAAAGCCAGCTTGCTGACGGTAAAGACATCAACAGTAGCTTTAAGCTCACCGCAATTGGTAAGCAGCTCGCTGACTTACCTTTAGACCCTCGAATTGGCAGGATGCTATTAGCGGCTAAAGAGCAGAATGCATTAAAAGAGGTAACCATCATTGCTTCTGCACTGGCAACCCAAGACCCACGGGATAGGCCTATGGACCAAGCAGCTGCAGCAGATCAAGCACACTTACAGTTTGCAGATGAGCGCTCAGAGTTCTTGAGTTTTGTAAAGCTCTGGAATTGGTATCAAGATGCCCTAGAACACAAACACAGCAATCGTCAGCTAGAAAACTTATGTCGCAGTAAATTTTTATCGCCACGTCGCTTACGTGAATGGCGAGATGTTCATGGTCAATTACACACCATGCTTGGTGAAAAAGCTTGGAAGGAAAATAGCCTGGCTGCTACTTATGAGCAAGTGCATCTATCTTTGCTAACAGGTCTATTAGGTTATGTTGCAAAAAAAGAAGAGGATGAAAAATCCCAAGATCGTAATAGTAAAACGGGCGGATATATAGGGGCGCGTGGTATTCGACCGTTCATCTGGCCAGGCTCAACTATTGGCAAAAAAGCAGGCGCCTGGATTTTAGCTGGTGAGTTACAAGAAACCAGCCGGATGTATGCTCGTACGATTGCCAAGATCGAGCCTCAATGGGTTGAGCGAGTTGCCGCCCATCGCCTAGTGAAGTCATTAAGTGACCCCTTTTGGGATAACCGTCAGGGCGAGGTCATGGCCTTTGAGCGGGGTACTTTATATGGTTTGCCTATCTATCATGGGCGCCGAGTTCGATATGAGCCTTATAACCCTGAAGAAGCGCGTGAGCTATTTATTCGTCAGGCCTTGGTTCAAGAGGAGATGTTTGGACGCATGGATACCCCAGCACTCCAGCGTGAGACCGAACTTGAGGCCAAGAAAAAATATCCTGGCCTATTTGGATTCTTTTGGCATAACCGACGTCTTATTAAAGAGATCGAGGCACTTGAGCATCGTTCGCGCCGTCCAGATGTCTTGGTCGATGATGATTTGCTGTTTGCATTTTATGAAGCGCGTATTCCGAAAGAGGTTTGCAGTCGGGATGATCTGAAATCTTGGTTTAAGAAAAACGAGAGCCTAGATGCTCAGCTCCGTTTAGAAAAAGCAGATTTAATGAGGCATGAAGCTGCTGGTATCACCGTAGATCGTTATCCAAAAACGATGGTAGCCGGAGGTGCTGAACTAAATCTGACTTATCACTTTGAGCCTGGTAGCCCAAAAGATGGCGTGACTTTAGTGGTGCCTTTGACCCAGCTCAATCAGGTGGATGGTCGTCGTTGCGAATGGCTAGTGCCCGGTATGTGTGAAGAGAAGGTCTTGCTACTTCTCAAGTCATTGCCGCAAAAATTACGACGTCACTGTGTACCTTTACCTGATTATGCAAAGTCCTTCTTGGAGCGCAAGCTTGAGGAAAAGCAATTTGGTGTTGGGGATTTTTTGGACGCCCTCATCGGAGATATTCGTAAAGAGCGTGGCCTAGAAATCAAACGCACCGACTTTAGACCGGAATCTTTACCATTACATTCTTCAATGAATTTTCGTTTAATTGATGAGCATGGGCGTCAATTGGAGGTAGAGAGAAATCTATCTCGCCTACGTTCTGAGTATGGTGAAACTGCCAGGAGTGCTTTTCAGGCTATTGCACAAGAAACTGCGCAGCTTGAATTGGGCGCTGAGCCTCCAAGGGTGGTTGTGAATCAAGCTGATGACAAGGCCCGCACAGTAGCGCAAGGAGGTTATCGATCCTGGGAATTTGGTGAACTCCCCGAAACTCTAGAAATTCAAAAAGGTAATAAAACCTTATTTGGTTATCCAGCATTAGTAGATCGAGGTGAGTTTTGTGATCTAGAAGTTTTTGATGATTTGCTTGAAGCCAGAAAACAGCATCTGCAAGGATTGCGTCGCCTCTTTGCTTTAAGCAATAAAGATACTTTAAAGGCCTTACAGAAACAATTACCTGGAATTCGTGAACTGGGGTTGTTATTTATTAATGTGGGGTCAGTCGAGGCCCTGGTGGAACAAATTTTAAATTTGGCAATAGAGCGCGCTTTTATGGCTGAACCTCTGCCAGTCAATTCCGAGCAATTTGCAGAGCGCATGCAAGCTGGAAAACCAAGACTTGCTTTGATTGCTCAAGAAATTTCTCGACATACTTTAAATGCCCTGCAGTCTTACGCAGATTTACAAAAGAAAATTGCTAGCGCAAAAGCAGCTTCCTTAGCAGCTCATGCTGATATGCAAACCCAAGTTCAGGGCTTGATTTACCCGAAGTTTGTTTCTGACACTCCATACGCTCAACTGGTGCATCTCCCGCGTTACCTCAAAGGAGTTGCCATGAGGATTGATAAATTACGCTCCAATCCAGGTCGAGATGCCCAGTGTCAGAAGGATTGGGAGTCTGTGGCCCGACCATGGCAAAAGCTCGTGCAGGGTAGCCGGGGCTCCGCTTCTTATGCCATGGCTGAGGATCAGACTTTGCAGGATTTTCGCTGGCAACTGGAGGAGCTGAGGGTGGCTTTATATGCTCAGGAGCTAAAAACTCCAACGCCAATGTCCTTGAAGCGTCTAGAGAAGGTTCTGGCAAGTTTGCGCTAGGTCAAATCCACTAGAAGTAGAGGGTTTTGATTGGCTCCCATTGCTTACAATAGAGGGATGCACATATTTATCAAGATTAGAGAATTTCGTAATACTGCAATTTCAGCATTACTGTTCATACTCTTCCAAAGTTTTCCTGCTTTTGCTCAAACTAATCCGGCTAATGAGCCAAAGGTTGCGGTCATTCTCAATTCTGGTGATGCCTCAGTGAGTTTGATTGACATGCCCACTCGAACAGTGATCAAAACAGTCCCTGTTGGTAAGGAGCCTCATCACCTGATGATGACGCCGGATCAAAAGACTCTCCTGATCGCCAACGCAGTGGGCAATGATATTGTCCTCATGAATCCAACTAGCGGTGAAATTACTGGACGCATACCGGACATCATTGACCCTTATCAAATTGGTTATTCGCCCAATCGCAAATGGTTTATTGCTAACGGCAACCGTTTGGACCGAGTTGATATCTATGCTGCTGATGGCGCCAATTTAAAGCTCTCTAAAACTATCAAACTGGAAAAGACACCCAGTCATATTGCGTTTACCTCTGATAGCAAGATTGCTTTTATTACTCTGCAAGACTCTAGTGAATTAGCTGCGATTGATCTTGAGGCGCAAACCTTACTCTGGAAAATTCCGACTGGAAAAGTACCCGCTGGTTTATGGATGACGCCTGGAGACCAATACCTATTGGTTGGCATTACTGGTGAAGATAATGTGCAGGTGTTTGATTGGAAGAATCGTAAAGAGGTCAAGCGCATTCAAACAGGTAAGGGCGCGCATAACTTTCGACCGCTAGGCGACAAAAAGCACGTCTTTTTGAGTAATCGTATTGCCTCTACGATTAGCCTAATCAATATGCAGACTTTGGAAAAGGTAGGCGATATTACAGGCTTACCAGCCGGCCCTGATGATATGGAAATTACTCCCGATGGAAAAACCCTTTGGGTAACCTTGCGTTTTTCTAAGAAAGTTGCCGTGATTGATATTCCATCCATGAAGGTCTTAACGATTATCCCCGTAGGCAGATCGCCTCATGGTGTTTTCTTCTACCCCAGGGCTGCTTGGGAGTGATGTGTGAATCATGAAGGGTAGGCATCTGAAATACTTTGCAGCCGTTCTCTTGTTCGGCTGTTTTTCATTGGGTACTCATGCCCAAGGTGCTATTTGCAATAAAACGGTTTATCTCACTTTTGATACTGGCAATATGTCTGTTGCACAAAAGGTTGCAGAAATTTTGAAGCGCCAGAGTGTTAAGGCCACCTTTTTCTTAGCGAATGAAAAAACTGAGCGCAGCGATTTTTCTTTAGATGATTCCTGGAAGTCCTATTGGCAGACTCTAGCAAGTGAAGGACATCACTTTGGTAGTCATACCTATGATCACGTCTATTTTGTGAAGGATGGTCCTAAAGGTGAAGTATTTGAAAAGCCACAATTTGGCCCTAAGGCCGAAATGACTGTGCTTTATAACGAGGCAGCCATGTGTAAGGAGATCCGTCGGGTTGATCAGCGTTTTCAAGAGCTAACTGGACAGCCCCTGCAAAGAATCTGGCGGGCACCAGGCGGTAAAACATCGCCTACCTTAATTCGGATGGGTGATATGTGTGGTTATGACCATATTGCTTGGGCTCCAGCAGGTTTTCTAGGTGATGAATTAAGTTCAGATAAGCATCCCAACCAATTGCTATTGGAAAAAGCCAGCAGAGACCTTAAAGATGGTGACATCACCATGGCCCACTTAGGCATTTGGTCCAGAAAAGACCCTTGGGCACCTGCGGTTTTGGAGCAGCTCATCATCAACCTTAAGGGGCGCGGGTTCTGCTTTGGACTCCTACCCAAGAATTCTCCAAATCCAGCAAAATAAGACATGGATTTCAATAGCACCACCTCCTTTATTGCGGACACCTACGCAGGCGTTCAGGAGTTCCTATTTTCTAATGTCGTAGGTCCGATTCTGTATCAGTTCAATTTAATGTCTTGGGCTGAGGATGCATTTGATGGTATTGATTGGTTTTTGTTTGGCTGCATACAGCTCTTCCTCATCTTTTTTGTATTAAGAACATGGGAGCGCTTGGCTCCTGCAGAAAAGCAAGAGCGCTTTTCAAAATCTAGTAGGGCAGATGTCTTGTACACCCTATTTCATCGCCTGGGCATATTTCACGGCTTGATTTTTATACTCCTGTCCGGATTCTTTTTTGAGATGGACTCTCTCTTGCATGACTTTCGCTTCGATCGATTGAATGTGGAGTCATGGTGGCCAGGCGTCACCTCTATACCTGTCGTCAGTTTCCTGGTCTATCTAATTCTCTTAGATTTTGTAGATTATTTTTACCACCGTGCTACGCATACATTTAACTGGTGGTGGCAGTTGCACGCTTTGCATCACAGTCAGACTGTGATGACTGCTTGGTCTGATAACCGCAATCACATTCTCGATGACATCATGCGTGCAAGCTTCATGTCTTTCTTTGCGCTATTGTTTGGCGTCTCTCCAGGGCAATTCATCATACTTATCGCTTTGAGTCAATTCCTTCAAAGCTGGCAGCACTCCAATATCAAAGTCCATTTAGGGCCTGCTCAATATCTATTAGTTTCACCAATGTTTCACCGCATGCATCATGCAGTGGGTTACGGACATGAGGCCATCGGTAAGCCTGGCATTTTAGGTGGCTGTAATTTTGGTATTTTGTTTCCGTGGTGGGACATGCTGTTTGGAACAGCCATCTTTACCAAAGAGGTCTATCCTACAGGCGTGCGAAACTTAACTGTTTCACAAAACGTCATCACTCAGCAATGGCAGGGTGTCGTTCATGCAGTAAAAGAATTATTGCCAAAATAAATCTGCGTAGAAGTGGTAAAGAGAGAAGATATGATTGGATTACCGCAGGTATTTAAATCGTTTGGCCTAGCATTGGTTGGCACTATGCATCCTCGGATGCTTTGGCTCAGTTTGCGCCCATTTATCATCGTCTCAGTTCTATGGGGCTGTCTAATATGGCTCACCTGGACTCCTGCACTAGCGGTATTGAGTGAATTTCTTACTAATTCTATGTTTACAAGCTGGATACAAGAAGGCTTGATCTGGGCCGGCTTTGAAAATGCTCGGGTTTGGATAGCGCCTTTATTTTTCGTGATGTTGATCATTCCATTGATCACTATTAGCTTGCTAGTATTGATTGCTTTTTCAACCGTGCCTACCATCGTGAAAATTGTGGTCAGACAGGCGCAGTATCAAGATTTGGAATGTAAGCGGGGCGGGGGTTTATTCGGTAGCTTGCTCTATACCCTCTGGTCTGCATTAATCTGCCTTGCTTTAGTGATGCTGACACTACCAGTCTGGTGGGTGCCGCCATTGGTAGCTGTATTGCCACCATTGCTTTGGGGTTGGCTGACCATGCGTTTAATGTCATATGATGTCTTGGCAAAGCATGCAAGTGTTGAAGAGCGAGATCTGCTGCTGGAAAAATATCGCTGGCCATTGCTTTGTATGGGTATTGCTTCTGGCATGCTGGGCGCAGTCCCAACGTTTTTTTGGGCGACTTCTGCTTTGGCATTGATACTGTTCCCAATAGTGAGTTTTGTTGCGCTCTGGATTTATTCTCTGATTTTTGTATTTGCTGCTTTATGGTTTAGCCACTTTTTATTAGATGCTTTGCAAGCAATGCGGCAAGAAGAGCTAGACAAGGCTTTAACAGTGCAAGCGCGAGTTGTTGATATGGGACTTCCTCACCATGATTGATGTAATACAGAAAGTAGTAGCAGATGAGCCGGCTAGATCGCAGCGTCGTTTTGGTTTGATTGTGATTGGTGACGAGATCTTGTCGGGACGACGTCAAGATAAACATATGAGTAAGCTGATTGAGCTCCTCAATGAAAGAGGCTTGAGCCTATCGTGGGCAAAATACGTTGCAGATGATCCAGGGCAAATCACCGCAACTTTAAAAGAAAGTTTTGCGAGTGGTGATGTTGTATTCAGTACCGGTGGAATTGGCGCAACACCAGATGATCACACCCGACAATGCGCCGCCTTGGCATTGGGGGTAACAATACAATTGCATCCAAAGGCGAAGGAGTTAATAGCTGGCCGTATTCAATCAACCGCAGAGGGTGATCCAATCAAGGCAGACTTGAACACACCTGAAAACCAACACCGCTTCAAGATGGGTGAGTTTCCGATGGGCAGCGAAATCATTCCTAACCCCTATAACCAGATTCCAGGTTTTCGAATTCAGGAGCACCATTTTGTGCCAGGTTTTCCGGTAATGGCGGCACCAATGATGGCATGGTGCCTGGATGCTCACTACAAAGATCTATTTCATCAGGAAAATTGGGCAGAACGAAGTTTCATTGTCCCCAAAGGGGTTGAATCCGCTTTGACCCCCTTAATGGAGCGCGTAGAGGCTAATTTTCCGGGGGTCAAGGTCTTTAGCCTTCCTTCGGTAGGGGATGCTAGCAAGGGCGGTGTTTATGCCGAGAGGCATATTGAATTAGGTATTAAAGGCAACGCAGACCTGCTGGAAAATGCCTGGATTGCCCTCAGGGCCGGCACCTTCGAGCTCGGTTATGGGATCCACGATATTATCTGAGCGAGAGGCTTCTATTTGCACCAAATTTGTGCAAATAGAAGGTTTTTAGACTGCTCAGCAGGGAATCGAGCACTTAATTAGTGCAATAATAAGTGTTCCCATTTGTTTGCTTCAGTAAATTACATACATCCATTAGGCATGTTTGGTGCCTGGAATAAACAAGGGTGTATGCCTTAAGTTTTGATTCCGAATTTAGTTAATAGAGGAGATTTGCATGACGAAGACCGTCGCTGATGTAATGAAGTTAGTTAAAGAGAAAGAATGTACTTTTGTTGATTTCCGCTTTGTAGATACAAAGGGTAAAGAACAACACACAACAGTACCTATTTCTGCTTTTGACGAAGACAAATTTGAGAGCGGTCACGCATTTGACGGCTCTTCTATTGCTGGCTGGAAGGGTATTGAAGCTTCTGACATGTTGCTCAAACCAGATCCAACTGCTGCATACATTGATCCTTTCTATGAAGAGCCAACCCTGGTTCTAACATGTGACGTTATCGAGCCAGCAGATGGCAAAGGTTACGATCGTGACCCACGCTCTATTGCAAAACGCGCTGAAGCGTATTTGAAGAGCACTGGCTTAGGTGATGCTGCTTACTTTGGCCCAGAGCCAGAGTTCTTTATTTTTGATGGCGTTCGTTGGGGTGCCGATATGCAGGGTTGCTTCGTGAAGATTGATTCCGAAGAGGCTCCATGGTCTTCATCTGCTGAAATCGAAGGTGGTAACACTGGTCACCGTCCTGGTAAAAAGGGTGGTTACTTCCCAGTTGCTCCAGTAGATACATTCCAAGACATGCGTTCTGAAATGTGTTTGATTCTTGAATCATTGGGCATTCCGGTTGAAGTACATCACCATGAAGTTGCTGGTCAAGGCCAAAATGAATTGGGCACTAAGTTCAGCACATTGGTGCAGCGTGCTGACTGGACTATCTGGCAGAAATATGTTGTGCAAAACGTTGCTCATGCTTATGGCAAGACAGCAACCTTTATGCCTAAGCCAGTAGTTGGCGATAACGGTTCTGGTATGCACGTTCACCAATCTGTTTGGAAGAATGGCGAGAACTTGTTTGCTGGTAATGGTTACGCTGGTTTATCAGAGTTTGCTCTCTACTACATCGGCGGCATCATCAAGCATGCTAAGGCATTGAACGCGATTACTAATCCAGGTACCAACTCATACAAGCGTTTGGTTCCAGGTTTTGAGGCTCCAGTGAAGCTGGCTTACTCAGCACGTAACCGTTCTGCTTCTATCCGTATCCCACACGTTCCAAGTCCTAAGGGTCGTCGTATTGAAACTCGTTTCCCAGATCCATTGGCTAACCCATATTTGGCATTCTCTGCCTTGTTGATGGCTGGTTTGGATGGCGTGCAGAACAAGATTCATCCAGGTGAAGCAGCTGACAAGAACTTGTATGACTTGCCACCAGAAGAAGATGCAAAGATCCCAACCGTTTGCGCAAGCTTGGAAGAGGCATTGGATGCATTGAAGAAAGACCATGAGTTCTTGACTCGCGGCGGAGTATTCACAGAGTCTATGCTTGATGCGTATATCAATTTGAAGATGGAAGATGTCACACGTTTCCGTATGACAACTCATCCTATCGAATTTGATATGTACTACTCCCTGTAAGCGAAGGAAAGAACTTGAGCGCAGGTCTGTTGCGCAATTCGTTCAAGGGAGCAGCTACGGCTGCTCCTTTTTTTCCGACATTGCTAGATCAGATGCCCAATGCCATCGTGGTATTTGAGGCTGAGAGCCATCAATTGGTTTATGTGAACCCGGCTGCTGAATCAGCCTTGGATCTTTCTCGTAAATCACTTGAGGGTCAGTCTGTGCAAGATTTATTTGGCGCTAATGATGCGCTCAATGACATGATTTCTGAGGTGCGCTTGGGTAATGTAGCGGCTCAACGCCAAGAAATGGTTTTACATTCCCTCCCTGGCAGTATTCATCAAGATTCGATGCCAGCTCATGTTGTTATAGCTGCGCTTGAAGATCCAGACTTAATCATGATGGAGTGGTTTCCCATAGACCAGCAGTTACGCAGTGAGCGTGATGAGCGCGTGACTCAGCAAGTGGAGGCCAATAAGCAATTAATGCGTAATTTAGCGCATGAGATTAAGAACCCTTTAGGCGGTATTCGTGGGGCGGCTCAGTTACTTGAATTTGAGTTACCTGAGAAGGGCTTACGAGAATATACGCAAGTCATTATTAAAGAGTCTGATCGCTTACAAACCTTGGTAGACCGATTGCTAGCGCCACATCGCAAGGCGCACGTTATCGAAGCTTTTAATGTTCATGAGGCACTAGAACGTGTTCGTAGCCTGGTATTGGCTGAGTTTCCCAGTGGCCTCAGGATTATTCGTAATTACGATACCAGCCTTCCGGATGTAATGGGTGACCGTGAGCAATTGATTCAGGCAGTTCTTAATATTGTGCATAACGCTGCCCAAGCACTTTCAGAAGAGATTCGTTTGGGTGTTGCACAAATTGAATTAAAAACCCGTGTGGCACGTTCAGTCACCATTGCCAAACATCGCTACAAACTAGCGATGGACTTGCATGTGATAGATAACGGCCCCGGTATTCCAGAAGAAATTATTGAGCGCATATTCTTCCCTTTGGTTTCAGGCAGGGAAGGCGGAAGTGGCTTAGGCCTTACCTTGGCGCAAACCTTTGTGCAGCAACACCAGGGCTTCATTGCCTGTGACAGTCGTCCTGGACGTACCGATTTCCATATTCAAATTCCATACCGTAGGCAGGAGAGAACATCATGAAACCAATTTGGATCGTCGACGATGACCAATCAATTCGTTGGGTTTTAGAGAAAGCACTAGCGCGTGAAAATATTCCGCACAAGAGCTTTTCCAATCCAAATGATGTTCTCAATGCTTTGGAAAAAGAATCACCACAGGTTCTAATCTCTGACATTCGCATGCCACGTGGTAATGGTTTGGATTTGCTTCAGCACGTCAAGGCAAGTCATCCAAATTTACCTGTGATCATCATGACGGCCTACTCAGATTTAGATTCTGCGGTTTCTTCTTTTCAGGGTGGCGCTTTTGAGTACCTCACCAAGCCTTTTGATGTTGAGAAGGCAGTTGAGTTGATTCATCGCGCCGTGGAGCAGGGCATCCGAAATGATTCTGGTGCGAAAGACCTTGCTAGTTGGAGGCAAGATTCTAGTGAAATTATTGGTCAAGCTCCAGCCATGCAAGAAATCTTCCGGGCAATTGGTCGCTTAGCGCAATCCCACGCAACAGTTCTCATTACTGGTGAGTCTGGAACAGGTAAAGAGTTAGTGGCCCATGCTTTGCATAAACATAGTCCCAGAGCCAAAGGACCTTTTGTATCGCTGAGCACATCAGCAGTTCCTAAAGATCTTCTTGAATCAGAATTATTTGGTCATGAGCGAGGCGCCTTCCCGGGCGCCCAGACTTTACGTCGTGGCCGCTTTGAGCAGGCTGATGGCGGCACCTTATTCTTAGGTGAAATTGGTGATCTACCGTTTGATCTACAAACAAGACTCCTGCGTGTTTTATCCGATGGGCATTTTTATCGCATTGGTGGCCAAGATCCGATTAAGGCTAATGTTCGGATCATCGCCTCAACACACCAAAATCTAGATACCAGAGTAGCTGCAGGCTTCTTCCGCGAAGATTTATTGCACCGATTAAATGTCATTCGCCTGCGGATGCCCTCACTCCGAGAGCGTAGTGAAGATATTCCAATGCTAGCAAGGCACTTTATGCTTTCTTGTGCTAAGTCTCTGGGTGTTGAGCCTAAAAAGCTTTCAGATGAAGTGCTAAAGGAAATCAGTGGGATGTCCTTTTCAGGCAATGTTCGTCAACTAGAAAATTTATGCCACTGGCTGACTGTGATGACACCTGCCAATATTATTGGGGTGTCTGATTTACCTGCAGATATAGTTGCTGAGGCAAATGAACCGCCAGTGATTTTGCATGGTGAATCAACCCCGTCTAACCCTGCAAGTTCAAAATCCTTACCTGGTGATTGGGAAAGCGGCCTTGGACGTTTGGCTGTCAAAATGCTGCAAGATGGTGACAAAGAGGTTTACGATGCCTTATGCTCACGTTTTGAGAAGGCGGTATTGCAAGCAGCGCTGGAGGTAACGCGTGGTCGCAGAGTAGAGGCTGCTCAGCGTCTTGGTATTGGTCGCAATACGATTACGAGAAAATTGCAGGAACTGGGGATAGATGACTGATTCAATTCGAATTGCGGCGTGGAATGTCAATTCCCTAAAGGTTCGCCTTCCACATGCGCTTCGTTGGTTGCAAGATCAGGAAAAAAAGCAGCAGCCGATTGATGCTCTCTGCTTACAAGAACTCAAACTGACTGATGATAAGTATCCCCATCAAGAATTAGAGGCTGCAGGTTACTTGAGTCTGGCTGCTGGGCAAAAGACTTATAACGGAGTTGCTATCATCGTTCGCAAGGCAGCGCTAGCTTCTATTGCTTCTGATGCGGCAACAACTTTTCTAAAGCCCATCCGAAATATTCCAGGAAACGAAGATGAGCAACAGCGCATCTTGGCTGCTACCATCCCATTTACCGGAATGCAGCCTATACGACTGGTGTCAGCATACTTTCCAAATGGCCAATCGCCTGATAGTGATAAGTTCGCTTACAAGCTAAACTGGTTAAGTAAGCTACAGAGCTGGTTAGGATCAGAATTGGAGCAAAACCAACGCTTGGCTCTTTTGGGCGATTTTAATATCGCACCTGAAGATCAAGATGTTCATGATCCTAAAGCATGGGAGGGGCAGAACTTAGTTTCCCCGCCAGAAAGAAATGCTTTCCAAGAATTAATTAATCTTGGACTCAGCGATTCATTCAGAATGTTTGAGCAAGCACCCAAAACCTACAGTTGGTGGGACTATCGCATGATGGGCTTTAGAAGAAATGCCGGTATGCGCATTGATCACATACTCTTAAGTGAAGCCCTTAAAGAAAAATGTAGCGCTAGTATTGTCGATAAAGAACCCAGAACCTGGGAGCAGCCCTCAGATCATGCTCCAGTGATTGCAACTATCAAAAAAGCTTAAGCCAATACAACTTAAGTTAATCTTGCATCCATGATGCCCATTTTGTACTCTTATCGAAGATGTCCCTATGCCATGAGGGCTCGGATGGCATTGAAATACGCTGGCATACCACATGAGCATCGCGAGATTGCTTTAAGAGATAAACCCAAGTCGATGCTTCTAGCATCACCCAAGGGCACCGTCCCAGTGCTTTGTATTGATGGCAAGGTAATTGATCAAAGCCTAGACATCATGCATTGGGCTTTAGAACAATCTGATCCAGATCATTGGAAGAGTGTGGATGAGAGAATCGCTAACAACTGGATTGAGAAAAATGATGGCCAGTTCAAAATACTTTTAGATCAATACAAATACCCCAATCGGCATCCAGAGCTTAATCAAGAAGATGTGCTGAATGCTGCAATTGAGTTCATGCTCAAGCTGATGGAGAATAATTTCGAGCAGACTAAATACTTAATGGGAAATCAGGTGACCTGGGTAGATGTGGCCATCTTTCCATTCATTAGACAGTTTGCCGGGGTCGACCCACGAAGATTCGAAGAGCTTGCTCTTCCCAAAACCAGAGAGTGGCTCCAGTATCATCTTGAATCTCAATTATTTAATGCAGTAATGGAGAAGCATCCTACTTGGGTGGATTAAGCCAAGCCACCATGTCTTAGTAGCGCATCAATACTGGGCTCACGTCCACGGAAAGCCTTAAAGGATTCGGCAGCAGGGCGACTGCCACCCACTTCCAGAATCTCTTCTCGATAACGAGTTCCAGTCTTAGCATCTAATACGCTGCCAGTCAGCTTGGCAGCTTCCTCAAAAGCAGAGTAAGCATCCGCAGAGAGAACCTCAGCCCATTTATAGCTGTAATAACCCGCAGCATAGCCGCCTGCAAAGATGTGGCTAAAGGTATTGATCCAGCGAGAGATCTCAGGCTGTGGAATGACATTAAAGTCAGCGGCTATCTTTCTGGAAAGATCAAGTACAGCCTGACCCTTTGCATCTTTTGCATCAAAACTAGAATGCAATCTCCAATCAGTTAGAGACATCACAATTTGGCGCAATGTCATATACCCATTTTGGAAATTTTTAGCAGCTAATATCTTTTCAAAGAGCTCGCGTGGCAATGGCTTGCCTGTTTCTGCATGGGCAGTCATTTTTTCAAGTACTTCCCATTCCCAGCAAAAGTTCTCCATGAACTGGCTTGGCAACTCTACTGCATCCCATTCCACCCCGTTGATGCCGGATACTCCTAAGGCACCTACTTGAGTCAGTAAATGATGTAAACCATGACCGCTTTCGTGGAAGAGGGTAATCACATCATCATGGGTAATAGTGGGCTGACGCAACACACCATTGACAGTCACTGGTGGGGCAAAATTACACACTAAGTAAGCTACGGGAATCTGAATTTCCCCGTTGGGCAGTTCTCTACGACCACGGGCATCATCCATCCAGGCTCCACCACGCTTACCAGGGCGGGCATACGGATCCAGATAGAAATACGCTCGTATTTTTCCAGCATGATCTTTAACGGCAAAAGACTGAACATCAGTATGCCAAGTGGGTAAGTCTGCAGATTCAATCTTAACGCCAAACAATGTCTGAATAACTTGAAAGAGGCCATCCAATACTTTTGGTAAAGGAAAGTATTGTTTGAGTTCATTTTCAGAAAACGAATAACGCGCTTGCTTTAATCGTTCAGAGGCAAATGCAATGTCCCAAGGTGACAATCCTTGAGAAAGTCCTAATTCAGAGCTTGCAAATTTAGTAAGCTCTTGCCAATCTTTCTGGGCAAACGGCTTTGATTTGATCGCAAAGTTTGTCAGAAACAGGTCTACGTCATCTACGGTATTGGCCATCTTGGGTGCCAAGCTCAAGGCTGCGTAATTTGCAAAGCCAAGCATGCGCGCCTCTTCGTCGCGAAGGCGCAGTTGATCAAGCATGTTTTGCGTGTTATCCCAATCAATTTTGCCTTTGGCAAATTCAGGGCCTAATTCAGAGGAGCGGGTGACATAAGCCTCATACATTAAGCGTCGTAGCTCACGATTTTCAGAGTACTGCATTACCGGATAGTAAGACGGGAAATGCAGCGTAAAGGCCCAGCCTTGTAATCCCTTTTGCTGGGCGGTGTCAGCTGCTGCAGCGATGGCATCCTCTGGCAAGCCAATGAGATCTGCCTCATTGCTTACCAGATGGACAAACCCATCGGTTGCATCTAATACATGATCAGAGAAGGTTTTACTTAAAATCGCTTGCTCATCCTGTATTTGTGAGAAGCGTGGCTTATCTGCATCACTGAGTTCAGCACCACCAAGGCGGAAATCTCTTAGCGAGTTCTCGATCACTTTTTTCTGTGCGTGATTGAGCTTTGCAAACTCAGGACTTTTGCTGAGCTCTTTAAACTTTTGATAGAGGGCTAAATTTTGTCCAAGACTGGAAAAGAATGCGGTAACTTCAGGCAGCATTGCCCCATAGGCAATACGTAACTCTGGTGTATCAGCTACGCTATTCAGATGGGAGATCACCCCCCAAGATCTGCCTAATGCCTCAGTTGCATCCTCTAGGGGTTCAGCTAACTGCTCCCAGCTTGAGGGCGTTTTAGGATTGGTCGCTGTATCGACTGCTTCTTGAGCATGCTTGAGCAAAAATTCAATTGCAGGGGCAATATGCTCAGGCTGAACTTCTGAGTAAGCGGCAATGCCACGACCGAAGTTTAGGAGGGGGTTGTTTTGTAATGCGGCAGGAAGAGCAGCTAGGGGCGCTAAGGAGGATGTAGTCATACCCTCTAGCTTAATGGATCTAGAGCTTTGCTGCCTTTTCTGCGGCTTCCAAGGTATTCATCAGCAGCATGGTGATGGTCATTGGGCCAACACCACCAGGTACGGGTGTGATCCAGCCAGCCACATATTTAGCGGCATCAAAATCTACGTCGCCGCAAAGCTTGCCATCGGGCAAGCGATTGATGCCCACGTCAATCACAACAGCACCATTTTTGACCATGTCACCAGAAATCATTTTTGGCTTACCAGTGGCTACAACCAAAATATCAGCATCTTTAGTGTGGTGAGCTAGATCACGGGTCTTACTATTGCAAATCGTGACAGTTGCCCCAGCCTGCAAGAGCAGCATTGCCATCGGTTTGCCCACAATATTGGAGGCGCCAACAATAACTGCACGTGCGCCACGGATTGGGTATTCAATGCTCTCAAGGATCTTCATGCAGCCGTAAGGTGTGCAAGGCTTGAATTCTGGTTGGCCAACCATTAAAGCGCCGGCGTTAGCAACGTGAAAGCCATCCACATCTTTTTCTGGGGCAATTGCCTCCAGTACTCGTTCTGAGGTAATGTGCTCTGGTAACGGAAGCTGTACTAAGATGCCATGAATAGATGGATCAGCATTTAAGGTGGCAATGCGAGCTAGTAATTCTTCTTCTCCAAGTTCAGCAGAGTAGCGCTCTAAAACAGAATGAAAGCCAACATCTTCACAAGCCTTAACTTTATTTCGGACATATACCTGGCTGGCAGGATTTTCACCCACCACAATTACGGCTAGGCCAGGGCGCACCCCTTTGGCAGTCACAATGGCACCACGAGCGGCTATTTCAGTACGTATTTTTTTAGAGAGCGCGTTACCGTCTAGTAATTGGGCAGGCATTGATAAAGTATTGATTGGATTAACTGTGGATTAGTTAGGTTGAGGATCAGACAGGGCGAGGCGTAATAAGTCAGCTACGGTATTCACATTCAGCTTTTCCATAATATTGGCGCGGTGAGCTTCAACGGTCTTGATAGAGATACCAAGATCATCTGCAATCTGTTTATTCAGACGACCAGCAACAATACGCTCTAACACTTGACGCTCGCGACCAGTTAATTTACTAAGCAAGCTTTGAGTAACTTTACGTTGGCTTGCTTGTGAGTAATCTATTCTTGCTTTAGCAAGCATGCGATCTACCAAGCCACAGAGATCATTTTCTTTAAACGGCTTTTCAATGAAATCGACTGCGCCGCGTTTCATAGTGGAAACTGCCATTGAGACATCACCATGACCAGTAATGAAGGCCACGGGCATTGGGAAGTTTTCGCTAATCAAGCGCTCTTGTAATTCTAGGCCAGACATACCAGGCATACGCACATCTAGGATGGCGCAAGAGATAGTAGATTTATCAGTGCTTTGCAATGACTGTAAAAAGCGTTCAGCACTAGCATGGCAGCGAACTACATAACCATTGCTTTCTAAAAGCCAAGTAAGTGAATCTCGCACAGCCTCATCATCATCAACTACATAAACAACTTCGGCTTGGTTTGGTTTTGCTGTGGCACTTATGTTCATATCAGGTCTCGCGAGGTAAATCTAAAGAATGCAGTATTTATCCATTTTCCCTGGAATCAGGAGATTCTAAAGGTAAGAGTATTGTAAAGGTGCAACCAGCCAGTCTAGTATGTTCTGAGTCCATGATATTGGATGCCCAGAGGCGCCCATGATGCGATTCAATGATGGAGCGGCAAATATTGAGCCCCATGCCCATCCCATCGGTTTTGGTGCTAAAAAATGGCTCAAACATGCGCTCGATGACCGATTCTGCAATACCGCCCCCTGAGTCAGTTACCCGTATTCTGAGCATTGCTGGGAAAGTGCTGGTATCTAAATCAGCGCTGATATTTACGGGCGGCGCAGACCAGCGAGAAGAAAGTGGGTAAGCCTCCCGCACACTGTCAAGCGCATTTTTCAAGAGATTTACTAGCACCTGTAAAATCAGGACTGGATCGATGTCAACCTCGGGAAGGTTTTCAGCAATCTGAGAGGTAATGCTAAGGCGATGACGATGCGCTTCAATTTCAATCAGCCCAACTGCATCACTAATGATTTCGCTAATGGCGGTATGTTTGCGTTGCGGCTCACTACGTTTTACAAAGCCACGAATACGTTGAATGATGGTGCCAGCTCTATGGGCTTGGTCCGATGCTTTTTCAAGAGCAGGCAAAATATCTTTGCTGATAGTTGGATCCAGATTGCCCTCTAAGCGTTTAGCTACACCCATACAGTAATTAGAAATCGCAGCAAGTGGCTGATTTAATTCGTGCGCTAGAGAAGATGCCATTTCACCCATAGTTGTTAAGCGACTAGTAAATTGCATGCGCTCTTCCTGTTGACGCATGAGCTCATCGGCATTTTTACGTGCAGTAATATCCGTAGCAATTAAGAGCTGAGCTAAGTGACCATCTACCCAGGGAATAAAGCGACGTCTTACCTCGTACCATTTAGCGCCATCATCATCGAGTCGAATCTCTTCAGATTCTGATTCTTGATACAAGAAGGAAGTGGGTATTCCGGGGGGCGAGTCTTGGAGATCTTCGGCAACATCATGCAAGGTTTTCAAATTGTTGCTATTGCCAGTCAGCTTGAAATGGCCTTTAGAGTCATCCCCAAAATTTTCTCGATAAAAGCGATTGGCAAACAAAAGTCTGTCAGTTTCTAGGTCGACGACTGACACTGCGGCATCTAGACCTTCTAGGACAGTAGTGAAGCGTTCTTGAGAGGCAGCCAGTTCTTCACGAATCTTTTTTGGCTCTGAAATATCGATCAAGGAGGTTACCCAACCCGTTTGCTTACCTTTCTCATCAATGAGGGGTGCAATAAAGGTGCGCGTCTGAATTAAGGAGCCATCGCGGCACAAGATAGCGCCCTCAATACCTGCTTTCATGCCAGCGCTAATGTCTGAGCTCAAGGCTCGATTCATCTTTTCTACGAGCTCATCTCTACTATTGTCAGGCCAGAATGGAAATGGAGGCTTTAAGCCTATCAGCTCTGAAGCTTCCCAGCCTGTCATCTCGCAGAAGGCACGGTTAACGTAAGTAATACGCTTTTCCATATCATGCGCACGCATTCCAACCGGAGTTGAATTTTCCATGGCATTTCGAAAGTTTGTTTCTGTACGTAGATTTGCTTCTGCTTCTTGGCGAACTTGCATTTGTTTCAGCACTGACCACAGACTCCAGATCACAAATAAAGAAAGGCCTATAACGACACCAATCAACATCCGGAAGGTGAGATTGGTTGGGGGAGGGTAGGTATCAATCCGCAGGGTTAGGTTTGGGCTGAGTACGCCAATATCTAAACTGGTTTGGTTGCTAAAAGCCCTTTTTGGAGTATTGCGATCAGAAGAAATCGCTAAAACTTTTTCGTTATCAGTCAGTAGCGTGAAGCGATAGTGAGCTTTTAACTCGGATGGCACAATATCCAATATGCCTTGGGTGGTGTAGAGGGCTGCTAAAAAGCCAGTAATCTCTCCGCCAACGATATTCGGTACTACTTGCCAAAAAACGGTTTGCCGCTCTTTGGCAATGAGGTCTTCGCTCGGAAGATTAAGCGAAATAAATTGACTAAAGGCAGCTCGACTAGTAACTCTACTGAGCTCTATGGTTGTGACAAGTCCATCATAGACCCTTTGATCGTTCTGAGTTTTATTTAGCCAATCTGATTTACTGTTGGTTTGTGGCACCATCCATTGACGCTGAAGATTTGCGTTTAGCCAAATAATTCTGACAATTTCATGATTATTGACTACGAGGTCATTCATCAATTCATAGGTGAGTGGTTTTAATCTCGTTGGATCTTCGCTGACTACTAATTGGCGATTAATCGATACCAAGGTATCTAAATTATTAACAAAGCGAAGTTGAATCCGTTGCTTTGCTAATGAGAGCTCTCGAAATAGCGCGGACTCTTGTTGAGTCTTTTCTTGCAGTTGGAGCGTTCCCAAAATCACACCCATCACCGCCGTAAAAACAACAATGGCAATTAGTGGGGTGTATACGAGCTTAAATCCCCGTATTTTGCGGAGCCATTTGAATGGGCTGAGTAGTAAGCCGAAAAAAGCTTTGAATTTCATGAATGAAGCTCATTTTGCCTGATTAAAGCCTTTAAACAGTATTTTTGACACTCTCTAAATAGTTACTTTGCGGCGCAATAAAATACCACATTATGAGAAATATTATCATTATGTGGAAAATTGCTTGTTTACACCCATATAACTTCCTAAAATGTTGTCTATAAAGTTAGTTACTCATAGCGAAGTACTTATTGGAGATAAGTTATGGCAGCCGTTCCTGAACAGGTTTTAGGTGCAAAGAATCCTCAAGATGTAGATCCTGGAGAAACTCAGGAGTGGTTGCAGGCTCTTGATGGCGTGATCCATAACGAGGGCCCTGAAAGAGCTGCCTTCTTAATAGATCAACAAATCTCACACGCGCGTGTCAATGGCGTTGATCAACCGTTTCATGCAGAAACCCCTTATATCAATACGATTCCCGTTGAAAATCAAGCACGTTTGCCTGGCGATCAAAATGTAGAGCATCGTATTCGTTCTTATACGCGTTGGAATGCGATGGCAATGGTCTTGCGCGCTAATAAAGATACCAACGTTGGCGGACACATTTCTTCATTCCAGTCGGCAGCCACTTTATACGATGTAGGCTTTAATCATTTTTGGCATGCGCCATCTCCTGAGCATGGCGGTGATCTGATTTTTGTACAGGGTCACTCAGCCCCGGGTGTATACGCCAGAGCCTATATGTTAGGCAGGCTGAATGATGAGCAACTCGATAACTTCCGTCAGGAGGTTGGTGGTAAAGGTATCTCAAGTTATCCGCATCCATGGCTGATGCCTGACTTCTGGCAGTTCCCAACAGTATCGATGGGCCTTGGCCCAATCATGGCTATCTATCAAGCACGCTTCATGCGCTACATGCAAGATCGTGGCTTCATCAAGCATGAAAGCCGCAAAGTCTGGGCCTTTTTAGGCGATGGTGAAACTGATGAGCCAGAATCATTGGGCGCGATTGGTATGGCCGGTCGTGAAAAACTCGATAACCTCATTTTTGTTGTCAATTGCAACCTACAACGCTTAGATGGCCCAGTACGCGGAAACGGCAAGATTATTCAAGAGCTCGAGAGCGAGTTCCGTGGCGCCGGCTGGAACGTTCTTAAAGTGGTGTGGGGCGGTCAATGGGATGCATTGTTTGCTCGTGACAAAAAAGGCATCTTGATGCAACGTCTAGGTGAAATTGTTGATGGTCAATACCAGACGATGAAATCGAAAAATGGTGCCTATGTTCGTGAGATTGTTTTTAATACGCCAGAGCTTAAGGCTTTAGTAAGCGATTGGAGTGATGATGAAATTTGGCAACTGAATCGTGGTGGTCATGATCCTCATAAGGTATATGCAGCGTTTCATGCGGCAGTAAACCATAAAGACCAGCCAACGGTAATTTTGGCTCATACCATTAAGGGCTACGGTATGGGCGGCTCAGGTGAGGCAATGAATATTGCGCACCAAGCCAAGAAGATGAATGCGGATGACGTGCGTCGCTTTCGTGATCGCTTTGAGATTCCCGTAAAGGATGAGCAATTAGACGAAATGCCTTTAGTGAAATTTGCTGAGGGCAGTCCTGAACTCGAATACATGAAGGCCCGTCGTCAAGAGTTAGGCGGCTACTTGCCGCAACGTCGCACCAAAGCAGAAAGCCTGCCTGTACCAGCTTTAGATGCTTTTGCTCCTTTGCTAGAGGCGACGACTGAAGGTCGTGAAATTTCTACTACGATGGCATTCGTCAGGATGCTCAATACCGTTGTGCGCGACAAAGTATTAGGTAAGCGAGTAGTCCCTATTGTTCCTGATGAGTCACGTACTTTTGGCATGGAAGGCATGTTCCGCCAATTGGGTATTTGGAATCAGTTAGGTCAGCTATATACGCCAGAAGATCACGATCAGCTGATGTTCTACAAAGAGGATAAGACTGGTCAGATTTTGCAGGAAGGTATTAATGAGGCGGGTGGTATGTGTGATTGGATCGCCGCTGCCACTTCTTATTCCACGCATGGCGTTCCAATGCTGCCGTTTTATATTTTCTACTCCATGTTTGGCTTCCAGCGGATTGGCGACTTAGCTTGGGCAGCAGGTGATATGCGTAGTCGCGGCTTCTTGTTAGGTGGTACGGCCGGTAGAACCACGCTGAATGGCGAAGGCTTGCAGCATGAAGATGGCCATAGTCATCTTTGGAGCGGGGCAGTGCCAAACTGTATTAGCTACGATCCTACATTCTCATTTGAATTAGCGGTGGTGATTCAGGATGGTATGCGCCGGATGTTAGAAGTGCAGGAAGATGTCTATTACTACGTTACTTTGATGAATGAGAACTACGCTCATCCTGCAATGCCTAAAGGCGCCGAGCAAGACATTATCAAAGGCATGTATAAGCTTAAGTCAGTTGGTGATAGCAATGCAAAACTACGCGTTCAGCTCTTGGGATCAGGTACGATTTTTCGTGAAGTCATTGAGGCTGCTGAGATGCTTCATCAAGACTGGGGTATCGCATCGGATTTATGGGGTTGCCCAAGCTTTACAGAGTTAGGTCGTGATTGGAATGCAGTTCACCGTAGTAATCTTTTAAACCCAACTGCTGCACCTGCTCTTTCCCACGTTGAGAAGTGCTTAAAAGATAGCTCTGGACCAATCGTTGCTGCGACTGATTATGTTCGCTTATTTGCCGAGCAGATTCGTCCGGCGATTCAGCATATGGGTCGTCGCTATGAGGTATTGGGGACTGATGGCTTTGGCCGTTCCGATACTCGTGAAAAACTACGTGACTTCTTTGAAGTAGATCGCCGCTGGATAGCAGTGACCGCCTTAAGATCCCTGGTGGATGCAGGTCAGTTGGATCGTCAAAAGTTAGCTGAGGCGATTAAAAAGTATGGCATTGACACCACCAAACCAAACCCTATGACGGTTTAATACGAGATCAGCATGAGTCAAATAATTGAAATCAAAGTCCCCGATATTGGTGACTATAAAGATGTGCCAGTCATTGAGGTTCTGGTTAAAGCAGGCGATCAGGTCGAGAAAGAGCAATCGATTGTTGTACTTGAATCCGATAAAGCCACCATGGATGTTCCATCATCACACTCGGGTGTGGTTAAGGAAGTCAAAGTAAAGGTTGGGGATAGCCTATCCCAAGGTTCTATAGTGATTACTCTGGAAGAGGGCGTTGGTACAAGGGCTGCTCCTGCTCCAGCAAATGCCACTGTATCTGCTGCACCAGTAAGTACAGGTGGCACACCAATTGAAATCAAAGTCCCCGATATTGGTGACTATAAAGATGTGCCGGTCATTGAGGTTCTGGTTAAAGCAGGCGATCAGGTCGAGAAAGAGCAATCGATTGTGGTGCTTGAATCCGATAAAGCCACCATGGATGTTCCATCATCACACTCGGGTGTGGTTAAGGAAGTCAAAGTAAAGGTTGGCGATCATCTTTCTGAAGGATCGCTTGTGTTGATTTTGGAAGGCGGATCTTCTGCCCCAGCCCCAGCCACAATAGCAACAGTTACCCCGCCAGCGGTAAGTAAGTCTCCTGTAGTCGAGCCTCCTATTGCCCGTGCGCCTGCACCACCACCAATTATTCATGCGCCACCAGCTGTTGATCCAACCCTAAGTCATGCAAGTCCATCTGTACGTAAGTTTGCTCGCGAACTTGGGGTCACGATCAATCAGGTCAAGGGTTCTGGTCCAAAGGGGCGCATTACTCAAGAGGATGTGCAAGCATTTGTGAAAGCTGCAATGAGTGCTGGCGCAGGTAGTCCTGCTGCTGCATCAAGCGGCGGCAGCTTGGGCGGTCTGAATTTGATTCCTTGGCCCAAAGTAGATTTTGCTAAGTTTGGTGAGATTGAGCGTCAACCGCTAAATCGCATTAAGAAACTCACTGCAGCGAATTTAGGCCGCAACTGGGTAATGATTCCGGCGGTTACTTACCATGAGGATGCAGATATCACTGACTTAGAAGCATTCCGCGTGATGACTAATAAAGATAATGAGAAAAAAGGCGTCAAGATTACGATGCTTGCTTTCATGATGAAGGCTGCTGTTGCTGCTCTGAAGAAATATCCAGAATTTAATAGCTCGCTTGATGGCGATGATTTGATTCTGAAGAAATATTTCAATATTGGCTTTGCAGCCGATACACCAACGGGATTAGTTGTACCGGTTATTAAAAATGCAGAGAAGAAGGGTATTTTTGAACTTGCTAATGAAACCTCTGAGTTAGCTGCCTTAGCTCGTGATGGCAAATTGAAGCCGGATCAAATGCAGGGCGCCAGCTTCACAATTTCTTCTTTGGGCGGTATCGGTGGAACGTATTTCTCCCCAATCGTGAATGCCCCCGAGGTTGCAATCTTAGGCGTTAGTAAAGCTGCAATGAAGCCGGTATGGGATGGCAAGCAGTTTGTACCTCGCCTCATTTGCCCATTGTCGCTTTCTGCTGACCATCGTGTGATCGATGGTGCATTAGCTACACGCTTTAATGTCTATATTGCTCAACTTTTAGCCGACTTCCGTCGCGCCACTTTATAAGGAGGGTCTATGTCTAAGCAAATGATCCTCGTCCCAGATATTGGCGATTACGCTGATGTTCCGGTGATTGAAATACTGGTTAAGGTCGGTGATGTAATTGAAAAAGAGCAGCCTTTATTAGTTCTTGAATCAGATAAGGCAACAATGGAAGTTCCTGCCGATGCGTCTGGAACGGTCACGAATATTTCCGCCAAACTGGGCGACAAAGTAAGTAAGGGCTCTGTCATTGCTGAGATAGAGGTAAGTGCTGCTGCAGTTTCAGCGGCGGCTCCAGTAATTGCTCCGGTACAAGCTCCGGCAGCTCTAGCTCCAGCTCCAAAAGCCGGCCAGTACAGCGGTAAAGTTGATCACGAGTGTGAAACTTTAGTCCTTGGTGCTGGACCTGGTGGCTATAGCGCAGCATTTCGCAGTGCCGACCTCGGTATGAATACCCTATTAGTAGAGCGTTACGCCACTTTAGGCGGAGTTTGTTTGAACGTAGGTTGTATTCCATCAAAAGCTTTACTCCATACCACCTCTGTGATGGATGAAGTCAAGACCATGGCTAAGCATGGCATCACCTTTGGCGCACCAAAGATCGAGATCGATCAATTGCGCGGCTATAAGGAGTCTGTTATTGCTAAATTAACGGGTGGCTTAGCTGGTATGGCTAAAGCACGCAAGGTCAAAGTGGTGCGTGGCTTAGGCCGTTTTTTGGATGCCAACCATGTTGAGGTAGAGTTAACTGGTGGCGCAGGCCAAGACCTGACAGGCCAAAAAGAAGTGGTGCGTTTTCAGAAAGCCATTATTGCTGCTGGTAGTCAGCCAGTGAAGTTGCCTTTCTTACCAGAAGATCCTCGCATCGTAGATAGTACTGGCGCTTTATTGCTAAAGAGTATTCCTAAAAGAATGTTGGTAATTGGTGGCGGCATTATCGGTTTAGAAATGGCCACCGTTTACAGCACGCTTGGTTCACGCATTGATATTGCGGAGATGATGGATGGTCTGATGGCAGGTGCTGATCGTGATCTCGAGAAAGTTTGGGAAAAGTTCAATGCTGGCCGTTTTGAAAAAGTCATGCTCAAAACGCGCGCTGCAAAAGCAGAAGTAAAACCCGATGGTATTCAGGTGACATTTGAAGGTGAGAACGCACCTGCAGAAGCACAAACTTATGATTTGGTATTGGTTGCGGTTGGCCGTACACCAAATGGCAAAAAAATCGATGCTGGTCAAGCAGGTGTTCAGGTTGATGAGCGTGGCTTCATTCCAGTTGACAAGCAAATGCGTACCAATGTGCAAAATATCTTCGCGATTGGCGATATTGTTGGGCAGCCAATGCTTGCTCATAAGGCGGTTCATGAAGGACATGTTGCAGCTGAGGTTGCCTTTGGAGAAAAGTCTTATTTCGATGCGAAGCAGATCCCATCGGTTGCCTATACTGATCCAGAGGTAGCTTGGGCCGGTCTTACTGAGGAGCAATGCAAAGCGCAAGGCATTGCTTATGAAAAAGGTATGTTCCCTTGGGCTGCTAGTGGCCGCGCAATTGCGAATGGTCGCGATGAAGGATTTACGAAGTTAATCTTCGACGCTAATACCCACCGCATTATTGGTGGCGGTATTGTCGGTACCCATGCTGGCGATTTGATTGGTGAAGTATGTTTGGCTATTGAGATGGGTGCAGATGCTGTGGATATTGGTAAAACGATTCATCCACATCCAACCCTAGGCGAATCTGTTGGCTTAGCTGCAGAAGCGGCTCATGGACATTGCACAGATCTACCGCCAGTCAAAAAGAGGTCTTGACAGCCAATTGCTTCTTGGTAAAAAAGCCTCGAGTGATCGGGGCTTTTTCATATGAATTGATTGAAGATTTTGTATGGATTAAGAAATGAGTTTGGGATCCAGTAGCCGAATGCGTTCATCCACATAGTAGCCGCCACATTCTGTATAGCGTAGATACAAGCAGCCACATTGCTTGCATTTATAAACATCGGATTTGTTATAGGGATGAAATCCCATAGAGATAGGGGCCGCTTCAGACCAAAAGTTGGTGCCATTGGGGTGGTCCTCATCCCAGCACTCTGCAGCATCCTCAGGCCTCAAGGTGCCGACTTGCTCTAAGGACTTTGTCGTAAAGCTGCCTGGAATACTTTCCCAGCCAATGCAGGACAAGGCCTGGCAGTCAGTGCATCGCTTGCCATTAAAGGATTTGGCTAGGCTAGCTAGCTCAGCTCTATCTGTGATCAAAGTCATATAGAGAGTTTATTCTTTCTCTGACATGCTTTGTAAAAGTAGCTCAACAGAGCTTGCTTGAATCGTTGGGGCAGACAAAATCCAGTGAAAACCACCCGAGTAGGGTATATTTTTACTGAAGAAAATGGCTTAAATATATTGCCATCTATCTATAAAAGAATACGGGGACATGAATCATGAAAAAACAGCTATTTTTAGGAATGGCTATTTGCTGCACCTTAGTAATTCCATTGGCAAATGCACAAAGCGCCTACCCATGTTCTGTGGTGAAACTAGTTTCACCTTATCCTCCCGGTGGGACAACAGATATTTTGGCACGGATGTTGGCGCCGGGAATGGTTAAGCAGCTTGCTACCAATGTGATTGTTGAGAACAAGGGTGGTGCTAGTAGCAATATCGGTACAGAATTTGTTGCCAATTCTGCATCTGATGGTTGCACTTTATTGCTCGGTAACAATACTGGCGTAGTCATTAATCAAAACTTATACAAGCTTAAAATAAACCCTTCGAAAGATTTAGCTGCAGTTGCGGAAGTGGCCTCTGTACCGCTAGTGCTTTATGTCAATACAGCTGTCCCTGCTAATACTGTCAATGAGTTGGTTGAATTGATTAAAAATAACCCAGGCAAATATAGCTACGCATCTGGGGGAAGTGGTAGCCCTCAGCACCTCATGGCTGAAATGCTGAAGGTAGAAAAGCAGTTGGATCTCACTCACATTCCGTATCGAGGGCAGGGACCTGCAATGGCCGACGTACTTGCTGGTCAAGTGCCAATTGCCTTTGAGACAACGACTGCGATTGCGGCGCAGATGGCTTCAGGACGAATTCGTGCGCTAGCAACAACAGGTAATGTACGGCCCAAGAACTTCCCCAATATTCCGACGATGAAAGAGCTTGGCTATTCTAGCTTTGTGATTGAGAATTGGTATGGAATATTTGTAGCTGCTAAGACACCTTCAGTATTAATAGCCAGACTCAATAAAGCAGTAAATGCGGTGATGAAGGATCCAGAGGTAGCAAATAGCTTAACAAAGATGGGCTCTAGCGATGTCTCTGGGAGCCCAGAGCAATTTAGCCAATTTATTAACAAAGAGATTCCCTACTGGGAATCCTTGGTTAAGAGAACTGGTGCGACTGTAGATTAAAAACTTAATTAGGAAAAAAATGAATAACGGTTATGAAATCAACCCAAGACAAGAAGCCTTCAAAGAGGGTATCGCTGCGCTAACGGGGCTTCCCACATCGATTGTGAGTGATGTTTTAGGCAGAACCATTGGTGCTGTTGGTATTGCGCCAGTCAATAAATCTCCGATATCGGTTTGCGGTAATGCTGTAACCGTCAGTGTTCGATCTGGGGATAACCTGATGATTCATAAAGCACTCCAAATTCTCAAGCCAGGTGATGTATTGGTGGTCGATGGTGGCGGTGATATTTCGCGTGCACTATTTGGTGAAATTATGATGACGATTGCTAAATCAAAGGGCGCAGTGGGATGTGTATTTGATGCTGCAATCCGAGATATGGAAGCCTTTGAGAAACATCATTTCCCTTGTTGGGCGCGTGGTGTGAATATGCGCGGTCCTTATAAAGATGGTCCCGGATCAATTAACACCGCAGTGAGTATTGGTGGAATGCTTGTTAATCCTGGAGATGTCATTCTTGGTGATTGCGATGGGATTATTGCTTTGCATCCTAGTTTAGTGATGGAAGCTGCGCGATTAGGAAAAGAAAAAGAAGCAACCGAGCGTAAAACCATTCAATCAATCATAGACGGCAAATACGATGATTCGTGGGTTGATGCATCATTGAAACAAAAAGGTGTTCTATGAACATAAAGCTTGTATTGGTAAGCCTTTTAGCGCTGATATCTATCAATGGAGTAGCAGCATACCCTGATAAATCGATTAAGTTTTTAGTTCCTTGGCCACCAGGTGGAGCCACTGATCAGGTGGCTCGCATTTTGACCATCCCTCTTTCAAAAGAACTGGGTGTATCTGTCTTTGTAGAGAACAAGGGTGGTGCGGGCGGCAATATTGGTACACAAGCTTTTCTGCAAGATAAACCAGATGGCTACTCTATGTTGATGGCTACAAGCTCTACAAATGCTGCAGGACCTCATTTGTTTAGCAATCAAGGGTTTGATGCTGCAAAAGATTTCACACCAGTAGTGCTTGTTTGCACGATTCCAAACATCATGGTGGTACCAGAGTCTTCACCATGGAACAGCATGAAGGATTTAATGGCAGATGCCAAGCAAAATCCTGGAAAGTTTACCTATGGCTCTGCTGGCATTGGCGCTTCCCAGCATTTAGCTGGCGCGCAGTTCAAAACAGTTACTGGTTTGGATATTCGCCATGTGCCTTATAAGGGCAGTGGGCCAGCAGCACTAGATCTGATGGCGGGTCACATTGACATGATGTTAGATACAGGCTCTCTGAACAATATTAAAGCAGGCAAATTAAAGGCATTAGGTGTTGCGGCAGATAAGCGCATACCTGAATTACCCAATGTGCCAACGATGAAAGAGGCGGGTGTCCCAATGGTAGCTAACGCATGGTATGGCGTGATGTTACCTGCAGGTGCACCTAAGGATGTAACCGAGAAACTCAATGCTGCTATTAATAAGGTACTGAGAGATCCCGAGGTTCGCAAAAGTCTTCAAGGCATTGGCGCTCAAGTAGATGGCGGTTCAGTTGCCGAGTTTACTAAGTTTGCTCAATCAGAAATCAAGCGTTATGAAGGCATTGTCAAAATGTCAGGCGCTCCAAGAGAGTAATTGGCCATGAAAAAAATACTATCAACTCTTTTGATGGCTATGGGTGTCATATTTGCAGCCAATGTGATGGCGCAGGACTATCCCAATAAGCCTATTAAGGTTTTAGTAGGGTATGCGCCGGGTGGTGCTGTTGATTTAGTTGCTAGGACCTTGGGTCTCAGTCTTTCAGCATCCCTGGGTCAAACGGTTGTGGTTGAGAATAAGCCTGGTGCAGGGACGAATATTGCAGTTAAACAATTGATCGATAGCCCGTCCGATGGCTATACCTTAATGGTGGCAGCAAATGCACTAGCTGCTAATATGTCACTGTATAAGCCTCAACCCTTTGATATTGATAAAGACATCACGCCTATCGCGATGATTGGTCGAGTTCCAGTGGTGATCGCAACAACCTCTGACGGTAAGTATCAAAAATTATCAGACTTAATCAAGGCTGCAAAAGCAAATCCAGATTACATTACCTATGGCTCACCAGGCAATGGAGCTACGCCCCATATGGCTATGAAGTTTTTTGAGCAGGCCGCAGGTATTACCTTAAAGCATGTGCCTTATAAAGGCGGCTCTCCAGCTATCACGGATGTGATTGGAGGTCAGTTAGATCTCGTTGCTGTCAATATGCTTGAGGTAGCACCTCATGTGAAAAGTGGCAAGCTAAAAATTATTGCCGTCATGAGCGCAAAACGCTCACCATTATTTCCAGACGTACCGACGGTTGCTGAGTCTGGCTTTCCTGGATTTGAGGCATCCGTTTGGTACAGCTTAATTGCTCCTGCCAAGACTCCTGCAGGCATTGTGAAGGTATTACATGCTCAGGTCGAGAAAGCCTTGCAGTCTAAGGAGATGACGGAGCGATTGGGTTCGGTTGGCGGAGAAGTTAGCCCTGGTAGTACAGCTCAATTTGTAAGCTATCTGAATTCAGAGCGTAAACGCTACGAAAAATTAGTGCGTGAAGCCAATATTCAGCCAGATTAATTATTCAGAATGAGTCCGATGAAATTCTGGAGGCAATGGTGTACGGCACTATGCTGTGCCTTCCTAGTTGCTTGCGCATCTACTCCGCAAGAATCTTTAGCGCCGCAAGGAAAATTGCGGATGGGTCTCTATAAAGGAACTCCAAGCTCAATTTTGGTTTCTGATACATCAAAACAAGCGCGCGGAATTGGTTACGAGCTAGGAGAAAACCTTGCTTTGCAGATGGGGGTGGGCTACACCCCTGTGGTGTTTGAAAAAAATGCAGATGTTTTGGCAGCTGTTAAAAACAATGAAGTCGATTTGGTGTTCACCAATGCCAGCCCTGACCGTGCTAAATATATCCAGTTTTCAAAAACAGTCATTAAGATCGAAAAAGGTTATCTGATCAGTCCCCGCAGTCTAGCGCACTCAGCTGCAGAGATTAATCGTAAGCAAGTCAAGATTGGCTATAGCGTTGGCAGTAATTCACAATCAGAGCTGCCTATAATCATTCCCAATGCAACACTAGTGCAGACTGGCTCTACAAAGCAAGCCATTGCTTTATTGAAGTCTGGAGAAATCGATGGGTTCTCTACGAATAAAGCCATTTTGTTTGAGATGGCCGCTGCAATTCCTGGCTCGAAGGTGTTGCCTGAGGTGATTGGCTATGAGTATCTGGCTCTAGGAGTGCCTTTGGGGCGCCATGATTCAACCCAATATCTTGATGCGTTTGTGGATCGGATGATTTCATCGGGTAAGCTTCAGTCTTTCATCCAGCGCTCGGGCATTCAAGGGTTGGCAGAAAACTAAATTTGGTTTAACTCATCAAGGAAGAGAAATTCATGATTATTGATTGTCATGGTCACTACACGACTGCACCAAAAGCCTTAAAAGCTTGGCGTGACGCACAAGTAGCGAATTTAAATACGCCAGAGTTAGGCCCAAAGGTAGCTGATTTAAAAATTAGCGATGATGAAATTCGTGAGTCGATTGAGTTAAATCAATTAGCCAGAATGAAAGAGCGGGGCATCGATGTCACTATCTTTTCACCTCAGGCCAGCTTCATGACTCATCATATTGGTGACTTCAATACCTCGGCTACTTGGGCCGCAATATGCAATGAACTTTGTTATCGAGTAACCCAGTTATTTCCTCAGCATTTTGTTGGCGCTGCCATGCTGCCCCAATCGCCGGGGGTGGATCTCAGTACTTGTTTGCCAGAGATGCGTAAATGTATTGAAGAGTATGGATTTGTAGGGATTAATCTCAATCCAGACCCTTCTGGTGGGTATTGGAAGGATCCCCCTCTGAGCCATCCTTATTGGCACCCTATCTACCAAGAGATGATTACCTTAGATGTTCCTGCCATGATTCATGTGAGCACTAGCTGTAATGATTGTTTTCATACTACGGGAGCGCATTATTTAAATGCAGATACCACTGCTTTTATGCAATGCCTCACTTCAGATCTATTTGAGCAGTTTCCGCAGTTACGCTTCCTGATTCCGCATGGCGGCGGTGCGGTCCCTTATCACTGGGGGCGTTTTAGAGGCTTGGCAAAAGATATGGATATTCCTGATATTAATCATAAGCTGCTGGGGAATATTTACTTCGACACCTGCATTTATCACCAGCCTGGTATTAATTTATTAACAGAAGTGATTCCTGTCAAAAATATTCTTTTTGCTTCTGAAACTTTTGGGGCAGTCAAAGATATCGATCCTGATACCGGCTTCTATTTTGATGATACCCGCCGTTACCTCAATGCCGTTACAGCACTAGATAAGAAAGAAAAGGAAATGATCTTTGAGGGCAATGCCCGTAAGGTTTTCCCTCGCTTAAATTCTCGTATTCCTAAGTCCGGAGCGGTGTCATGACGTCTGCAGAGTTTGATCAGCAATATAGAGCTCGATTACAAAAGTTAGCGACCTCAAACTTAAGTGACGCATTGGATAAGCTAGGAATCGCTGCTGCTGTTATCGGCATTGTGCCGCAGTGGGGTAAGACTAAAGTCATCGGTAGGGCAATTACGATTCGCATGATTGCAGCAGGGGCTGCAAAGAGCAAGGCGCATTTAGGTGTAGATGCCATCTTTTCGGCATCGCCTGGCGATGTCATTGTGATCGATAACCGTGGCGATCTCAATAATAATTGTTGGGGTGAAATTCTTTCCATGGGGGCACTACAGAAAAAGATTTCTGGTGTAGTAGTGGATGGCGCAGTAAGGGATGTGGATACTTGCGAAGAATTTGGCTTCCCGGTCCACGCTAGAGGAACGGTACCGATTACTGCTCGTGGGCGCATTGTGCAAGAAGCCTGGAATATACCGATCCGGGTTGGAAATATTCCAGTGCTGCCAGGTGATGTCATTGTTGCTGATGTTAATGGCTTAGTTGCGATTCCTGCAGCAAAATTAGATGTCGTTTTAGATGCTGCGGAGGCTATTGCTGAAAAAGAGTTGGCGATGGTAGAGGCCTTAAGACAGGGTCAATCCATCATTGACGTAGATAAGCAATTTAATTATGAACAGATGCTAAAGAAATAATGAATGAATACAGAGGTCAGCTGATGAAAATAAAACACTTACAACGCATTCTTGCGAAAATTGGCTTTGGTCTGTGTTGCATTGGGTTCGGAATTCAACCATCCTATGCCCAGTATCCATGTTCTGTGATGAAGATTATTTCTCCTTACCCTCCTGGAGGGGCGAGTGATGTATTGGCAAGAATGCTCGTTCCCGGGCTAACAAAACAGTTGAATACCAATGTCATTGTCGAAAACAAAACTGGCGCCAGTGGCAATATCGGTACGGATTTTGTTAGTAGTGCTGCTGGGGATGGTTGTACTTTATTGCTTGGTAACAGTACTGGGATTGTTATTAATCGTAATCTGTATAAATTAAGAAATGATCCTATTCTGAATCTACGCCCAGTGGTGGAAGTGGCTGCTGTGCCAATGGTCTTGTATGTAAACTCCTCGGTACCAGCAAATTCAGTGGCAGAACTGATTGCATTAATTAAAAAAGAGCCTGGCAAATATAGCTTTGCTTCACCTGGTAGCGGAAGCACCCACCATCTATTGGGTGAGTTACTCAAATTGGAACAGAAGCTAGATATGACCCATATCCCATACCGTGGATCGGGCCCGGCTATTGCAGATGTGTTAGCGGGACAAGTGCCTATGGCTTTTGAATCTACTGGTGCAATGGTTCCACATCTCAATAGCGGGAAGGTGAGAGCCTTAGCCACAACTGGTTCTGTAAGGGCAAAAAATTTACCTGATGTGCCGACGATGAAAGAATTGGGCTACCCTAAGTTTGTCGTTGAAAACTGGTATGGCGTTTTTGTGCCAGCAAAGACACCAACCGCGCTTGTGAACACACTCAATAAAGAAATAAATAAGATCTTGGCTTCTAGCGAGGTTGCTGAGAGCCTGGCAAAAATGGGTTCTCTCAATAGTGAGCAGACGCCGGAGCAATTTGCTGCCTTCATTAAAAGGGAGATTCCGTATTGGGAGTTGTTGGTTAAGCAGTCTGGTGCGACTGCTGATTAAGTTGGAGGCCAAATAAAAAGCCCTTGTGATTGCTACAAGGGCTTTTTCGTATCTGGCTTGCTCAAATTTCGCAAACCCAGAGAAGCTGAAGATTATTTTTTCTTACTAGCCTTCATTACAGTTTCAGTAGCACTATTAAGATTGGTTTGAGCAACTTCGACTGCATGCTTTACTGCTTTTTGGCTAGTTTCAAATACATTGTTAGCGGAAGCGATAGCCTGCTTCATGACTTGTACAGCAGCATCTGATCCAGCAGGTGCGTTCTTAGTCCATTCCTCGACCAAGGTATTCATCTTTTGCTGACCAGCCTGAAATTCTTTTTCAGCTGACTTAGTAAAACTATCTTGAGTCTCGTGAGCGAGTTCATATAAATGACGGCTATAGGCCATAATTTTTTCTGCCATTGGCTGAACTGCTTCAGCTTGATGGGCGAGGAGCTGTTGGATATCTTTTACTTCTAAAGCTTTTTTAGCGCTATTCATGCTATCACCCAAGCTTTGTTTGGCGATATGCATATTGAGCTCCACTAATTTTTCAATGCTTTGAAGTGCTTGATTGGTTAAGCCGCTTAAAGTTTCTAAATTGGCTTTTTGTGCTGCTGCAATTTGTTCTGGCGTTAAGTTCATTTCAATCCCTTTCAGTTGGATTTGTATTTTTGTTTTTTTACTCGTTATTTGGATTGATTAAATCATTTATGCACCATGATAAATCATTTATATTGCGTTGCAGCATAAATATTGTTTTGATAAGCAAAAGGGCATGAATGAAGGTGGGTTACTAAAAAAGGCCTAAAATCTAGAATTCCAATAAAAAATCTAATAATTTCAGTAAGTTATCTATGAAGCTCAGTCTCGATAATGCAATTGCACCCATCTTTGTCATCATTTGGAGTACTGGGTTTGTTATAGCGCGACTAGCAATGCCTTATGTAGAACCAGCCACCTTTTTGTTTTGGCGTTTTGCAGGGGTTTTAGCCGCCATGACAGCTTTAAGTTTGGTCTGGCGCATTACATGGCCAAGCCGGTCACAAATCAAGCATATTGCTATTGCTGGCGTATTGCTGCAGTTTGGTTATTTATTAGGCGTCTGGTTTGCTGTCAGGCTGGGGATGACTGCTGGCCTAGCTGCCATCATTGTCGGCCTACAACCCATTTTGACTGCTTGGTTTGCAGCCTGGGTTTCTGAAAAAGTGACTTACCGTCAATGGGTTGGATTAGGCTTCGGTTTTGCTGGGGTTGCATTGGTGGTTGCTGAAAAAATTAGTTTTGCCCATATTCCTTTGGTGAGCTATGTACTCGCATTCTTTGCGTTGCTCTCGATTACGTTTGGCACGCTTTATCAGAAAAAATATTGTCCTGTATTTGACTTGCGGGCAGGTTCATCCATTCAGTTTGGTGTGTCAGCTGTGCTTTGCTTTATCTGTATGCAGTTATTCGAGACAGGTGTGATGGTTTGGAATACCCCAGTAATTAGTGCGCTCCTGTGGGCAATCTTCCCCTTATCCATTGGGTCGATTAGCTTGCTATTTATGATGATTCGCAAAGGGGCGGCAACTAAAGTGACGAGCTTGCTGTATTTAACCCCACCAACTACTGCTTTGATGGCTTGGATTCTTTTTGGAGAGCCCTTTACCTTGTTAATGGCTCTTGGCTTGGGTTTAACTATGACGGGGGTGGTCTTGGTCAATGCGCGCCAACCCAACAGCGTAGCAACAATTGCAGAGTAGGGCGCTCAGAGACTTGATTTCCCAATATGGGGCGAATAATTCCGTGCCAGCTTGAGAAATTAATTATCATTCCGTATGTCAAAAGTTTTGGAAGGTATTTTAGGGATGCGTTTTAACCGATTTTGCTCATTTGCCCTTGCTCTATTGATGGGCTTTGGCATTGCCATCAACGCACCAGCACTTGCTTCTACTAAGGACAAAGAGAAGCAGGTTAAGACCACCAAAGTGATTGTTAAGTCCACCAAAAAACCAAAAGCTGTACGTGTTACGGTAACCCGTTCATCAGAGCCGATTATTCCTGCTCGACCATCATTAGCGACCGCACTTGGTTTGCGCGGTCAACACGATGATTTAAGCCTCAAGTCCAGCGTAGCAATGGTTGTTAATCAAGACACCAAAGAAGTCTACTTCGAAAAAAATTCTTCAGTCAGTTTGCCCATCGCATCAATTACTAAATTGATGACTGCCATGGTTGTATTAGATGCTAAGCAGCCCTTAGACGAAACGATTGTGATCAATGAAGAAGATGTCCGTATTTATAAACACTCGCGCTTAGCAGGCGGCACATCTTTGAGTCGAGAAGAGGCTCTTCACCTTGCTTTGATGTCCTCTGAGAACCGTGCTGCATATACCCTGGGCAGAAATTACCCTGGTGGCATTCCATTATTTGTTGAGGCTATGAATCGTAAAGCCAAAGAGTTGGGTATGGAGCATTCTCGTTTTGCTGATCCCACTGGATTGATGAGTGAAAACGTTGCTTCAGCTGAGGATTTAACGCGCATGCTCAATGCGGCCTATCAATACAAAATGATTCGTGATTTTTCTACATGGCCAGATATGACCATGACAATTGCTAATCGCCCACAAAAATTTTTGAACACTAACCGCTTGGTGCGCTCGGGCGATATGAATATCGGGCTCCAAAAAACCGGCTTTATTAATGCTGCAGGCAAATGCTTGGTGATGCAAGCAAGAGTTAACAATACTCCTTTGTTATTGGTTTTCTTAGACTCTGTTGGTACGCAATCGCGTTTTGCTGATGCGGTGCGCGTACGTGATTGGTATGAACGTATGCCTAGTGGGGCTCAGCCAATTCGTCGCTTAATGTAATTTTTGAGCTAGGTTCAAATTCCTGGCTCAGCAGTCTTAGGCTTAAAGCCCATTCCTTTAGAGATTTGCAGGGCGGTATCTTGTAAGGCTTGCAACCAATCAGCCTGCATACGATCGGTAGGGGCGCTTAGCGATAAACCGGCAACCAATTTACCCGTGTCATCCAAAATTGCAGCGGCAAGACAACTCACGCCGAGCTCTAGCTCTTCATCATCACGTGCGCTACCTACTTTACGGACTTGGTTCAGTTCAGACTCTAACTTATTTAAATCGGTAATGCTGTTACGCGTGTGCCCAGATAGCCCTGTCCGCGTAACATAAGCGCGAACTTGGTTTAAATCATCGCTTGATAAAAATAATTTACCAACAGAAGTGAGGTGCAGTGGTGCGCGTCCACCAATGGCTCGCACTACTTGCATGCCGGAGCGTTCGCTATAAGCACGATCAATATAAACAATCTCATCACCTTGCCGTACCGATAAGTTCACGGTTTCACCAGTGAGCTTGTGCAAAGTTCGCATTGGTATTTGGGCCGCTTCTCGCACGGAGAGTCTGGCTTTAACTAGATTGCCAAGTTCCAATAGCTTTAATCCTAAGCGGTAGGTACCACCATCACCACGCTCGACCAGACGGCAAGCCACCATATCATTCAGGATGCGATGGGCAGTAGAAGGGTGCAGGCCGGTTTGCTCGGCCAAGTTCTTCAGACTGCTGGATTCTTCTTGCTCCGCTAGGGCATCGAGCAAGTTCATCATGCGCTCAACCACCTGAATGGCGGTTTTGCCAACCTCACCGCTCGCTTTAGGGGGTTTGACGGCTTTACTTGTGTTCATGGGGTCTATTGTAGCGATTTCACATGCGATTGCATATTATGAAATGTCATTTTATAGCCCAGCTGACCTCAAAATGGCCTTTTACTACTTTGAGGGCCTAGGGTTGCCCTAGTTCCTTAGGGCTTTGACGCATTCATTGACTAGATCAGGCCCTCGATAAATAAGGCCGCTGTAGATCTGTATAAGACTAGCCCCAGAGGCAATTTTTTCTTTGGCATCAGCACCACTCAGAATACCGCCGACACCAATGATGGGTAGTTGATTAGCCAATCTGGCTTTGAGTGCTTTGATGACTAGGTTAGCAGCATGGCGTACAGGTGCACCAGATAAGCCGCCCGCCTCCTGATCATGCTTCATTCCTTGAACAGCATCACGTGCGATGGTGGTGTTAGTAGCGATGATGGCATCGATACCAAATTCCATGAGTAGGTCTGCAATGAGGTTGATGTCAGCTACATCCAAGTCAGGCGCAATTTTTAGAAACAAGGGTTTACGCACACCGTAGCGATCACTTAAACGTTTTCTTGCTTGATCTAGGTCGCTTAGCAATGAGCGCAGCATTTCCTCGCCCTGAAGAGCGCGCAAATTTTGGGTATTCGGTGAGGAGATATTGACAGTGATATAGGTAGCGATTTCATAAACTGCTTCCATTGCCAGAATGTAGTCGCTTGCGGCATCCTCAATCGGTGTGCTCGCATTCTTGCCGATATTTAAGCCTAAGACCCCACCTTTTTGCCAATACTGTGATTGACGTACACGAGTGACGCAAGCATCTACCCCATCATTATTAAATCCCATGCGATTGATGATTGCTTCTGCTTGTGGCAATCTAAACATGCGGGGTTTTGGATTGCCTGGTTGTGGGCGGGGAGTGACTGTGCCGATTTCTAAAAAGCCAAATCCAAGTGCCGCTAGCGCATCAATGTGCTTACCGTCTTTATCTAGCCCAGCAGCCAAACCAACTGGATTGGCAAAGGTGATGCCACATAAAGTGCGCGGATCATCTATTGGCTTAGGAACTAGTCGTCCCAGTAAGCCCCAGCGCTGCGCGCGGTCTAAGTTGCTGAGAGTCAGATCGTGTGCCTGTTCTGGATCTAGACAAAACAGCCAAGGGCGTAAAAGGGAGTAACGATCAGTCATGGATAGATATTATGACCCAGACAATGCCTGCCAGTGATTGTCGATTAATCCTTCCATGGGCTGAAATTTCACTTTATAAGCCATCTTTGCGCTATCTTGAATGTAGTAGCCAAGATAGAGATAGCTCAGGTTTAAGACGCGCGCTTGTTCGATTTGCCAAAGAATGCTGTAGTTGCCATAACTGGCGGCATGTTCCGAGGTATCAAAGAAGGTGTATACCGAGGAGATACCTTGTTCTAGGATATCAATCATGCTAACCATGCGTAAGCGACCTGGGTGGGGGTCATGAGGACCATCCCGAAATTCCACAATACGTGAGTTCACACGACTCTGGAGTAAGAACTGCATGTATTGATCCTGATCGTCGCTATCCATTTCACCACCAGCATGTCTCTCATTCTGATAACGTTGGTATAACTGGTAATGCTCATCTCGATAACCGAGGTTGAGAACAAATGTCTCTAAGCCAGCATGTTTATTCCAGGCACGCCTTTGACTACGGGTAGGGATAAATTGATTGACTAAGATACGCGTAGCAATGCAGGCCTTGCATTCATCGCAATAAGGCCTATAGGTATAAAGGCCGCTACGACGAAAACCAGCATTTAAGAGTTCGCTATAAAGATCTGCATGAATGAGATGAGATGGAGTGGCCACTTGAGAGCGCGCCGTCTGATTAGGTAGATAACTGCACTGATAGGGTGCTGTTGCATAAAACTGCAATGCAGTCAGTGGAAGCTCTTTAAGCTTAGTCATAACCAGTGTTTTAAGATTGTTTTATCAAAAGTCCAAGATAGTTCAATCTTAGTTTGATTTAAAGATATTTGCAGTTGCTGCAAAAAAGCTTGCCGGGTAATGGGCGCCGCACCTAAGGAATGGAGGTGCGCAGTCTCCTGCTGACAATCAATCATTGGTATTTGATTCTGAATACACCAAGCGCTTAAAGCTGCCAAGGCAATTTTGGAGGCCCCTGGTTTAAGGCTAAACATGGATTCTCCAAAAACTGCGCCCCCAAAAGCAACACAGTACAGCCCCCCAATCATCTGGCCACCTTCCTCTACCGCGATGCTATGGGCATTACCTTGTTCATGCAGGGTAGTGTAGGCCTCCATAATTTCATGGGTGATCCACGTACCATCTTGATCTTTTCGAGTGTTGATGGCGCACGCTTTAATCACTGACCCAAAATCAGCATCCACTCTGATCTGTGAATGAGCATCCTGGCAAAAAAGACGAATACTTTTTCTGAGTGAATCGCTACATTTAAATTCTGCTGGTTTAAGTGCCATGCGAGGATCAGGTGACCACCATAAAACAGGTTGATTATCTGAGTACCAGGGAAAAATTCCCAGTTGGTATGCTTGAGAAAGTTGTCCTGGGTAGATTCGCTCACTTACTGCAATGAGCCCAGGTACCCTGGGATCAGGATCAGGCTCTAAGAGTGGGTTTGGAAATGTATCTTGTGGTCCAAGCCAAAGAATCTGACTCATAAACTACCTATGAAATTTTTTCGTTTGGCAATACATCGCGAGATCGCACATTGAATTCCTTACCTGCATCTAGAAGTCCTGCAGCACGATCGGCAAAAAACCATTCCAGCGTTTGTTTAACAGTCGGAAAAGCCAGTTCAGCCCAAGGAATATCTACTTCATCAAACAGGGCAACCTCAAGACTTTCTTCCCCAGCTGAAAATTCTGGGGAATGCATTTGTGCTAGATAAAAAAGATGTACTTGTTCTGCATGGGGGACATTGAGTAAGGAGTAGAGCGGTCCTATTTGGACTGTTGCACCCGCTTCTTCGAGTGTTTCTCTGGCAGCTCCATGACTAGTACTTTCACCAAGCTCCATAAATCCTGCAGGAAGTGTCCAGTAGCCATGTCGTGGCTCAATAGCGCGACGGCATAGCAAAACTTGTTGACCAAAAACGGGAATACTACCAACAACATTTCGTGGATTTTGATAGTGAATACTGCCGCATGCATCACACACATGACGCTCACGAGAATCATCCGCTGGAATTTTGATGGTTAATGTAGCGGCGCAGTTAGGGCAATACTTCATACAGTCTTTCTAAAAATGGGCTTTGATAGACCCACGTAGGGCATTACTAAGAATAATCTCATCCGCCATTGAAACATCAGCAATAGTCAGGTTAGCTTCACGGGCATTCATCCTAGGGTCAGCAAGCAAGCTGGCTCGCATGACACCAGGTAAAAGCCCAGCAGAAAGAGGGGGTGTGAGCCATTCAGGACTATTTTGAGGTTTGATGAAGAGCGAACTTCTCCCGCCCTCGGTAACAAAACCCTGTTCATTCGTAAATAGGGCATCAAAACCACCGAGTTTGACTGCAGTTTTCCAAGCTTGGTCATAGATGGTGCGCTGGCTAATTTTGTGGCGCAGCAAAGGGTCACCAGAAAACATTTCAGATTGACCAAACAGAATATCTTTCGCCCAAAAAATTTTGACTGCTTCGCTCAATTTCTCCAGCATCCCAGTTGCAGCGGAAAGTTCGCCATAGGCCGCAAGATCAAGTCGTAAGCGAAAATACAAGTCAGGATCAAGAGAGGCGCAAGTGCTCTCAATCAGTTGTATTGCATCAGATCGATTAAATGGAATGCCTAAGGCTAAGGCGGAAGATTCTATGCGTTCTATATGTGCCAATAACTTTTGGGGCTTGCCTTGTTCAATTACAATGGTTTCAAAGAGACCAGTGGCACTTGGTAAATTCATCAAGAAGGAAGATTTAATTCGGCATTCGCGCCATTCTTGAGCAGCATCCGAATCATGGGTGATGCCGGCGCCGACCCCCAAAGTAAATGTAGAGGCATGTGATTTCAGATCCTCTGTAATCTCAACCGTTCGAATGGGAACACTGAAGGCAAAGTCGCCGCTAGGATCTAGCCAACCCAAGGCACCACAATAGTAAGCGCGATCCATGGGCTCAAGCTCCTGAATAATTTCCATGCTGCGCTTTTTGGGAGCACCAGTTACTGATCCGCAGGGGAATACTGCCTTCAGAATATCCAAGACAGAGGTATTGGGCTTGACTTTTCCTAGTACGGTCGATGTCATTTGCAATACATCCCCATGCCTAGCAACTTCAAATAAATTTGGAACGCTGATTGTGCCCGGCAAAGAAACGCGCCCAAGGTCATTGCGTAGAAGATCCACAATCATGACATTCTCAGCTTGATTTTTTGGATCCTCAGATAAAGCACTTGCCATTTCAGATAGGGCGTTTGCAGTGCCTTTCATCGGCATTGCTTTGAGCGTGTCACCCTCGCGAGAAATGAAGAGCTCGGGCGATTGAGAAAGCAGGTAACTTCCATCATGAGCGAGATACGCCCCAAACCTACCTGGCTGACGTTCACGTAGTCGGCTATACAAAGCCAATGGAGAGCCGTAGGTTTTTCCGGTAATACGGTAGGTGTGATTAATTTGATAGCTATCACCACTGCGGATATATTCCTGAATTCTGGCGATATCATTTGCAAATTGCTTTTCATCAAGAGACTCTTGAACATCAAGAACCCCAGCAATATTTTGAGTAGGGTCAAGTTGCGCTAAGTGATGTTCGATCAGAGCATCAACCATTTCCTTGGAGAGCTTGTGATAATCCTTGAATGACCAGGCTTCAATTAGTGGATGAGTAGCTAATTTAGAATGAGTGCGCCCAGAGAGTTGATGAAATTGTCTACCGAGTTCATAAGCAAATGCAGCAACAACGAACTCCCCTCTGCTAAGAGCTAGCGAGATTTCTGCTAAACAATCTTGAGTTAATGCTGCATCACGCTCTTCATTGCCGCTTGGCAAAATCCGCCAATAGTGCAGAGGGTTTTCATAGTGGCGGCTACTGGGATTAGCCGCAGTGCTTTGCGCGTCATCGAGCAAAATCATTGCAGCTGATCCAATTACTTCAGTATCGTGGCAGACTCAATGGTGACAGTCTTGCTGGGAACATCAGCCATTCTGCCCATGCGGGGTGCTGGGGCAACCATTGTTGGAACCTTACGAATAGCATCGATCGTTTGGTTTCCGGATATCACCTTACCAAATACAGTGTAGCCATTACCCATTGCGTTCGGAAAATCTAAACCAGGATTATCTTTAACGTTGATAAAGAATTGTGCAGTAGCAGAGTCAGGATCGGAAGTGCGAGCCATCGCAATCGTATAGATATTATTCTTGAGGCCATTGTTCGCTTCTGAAACAACTGGCGCATCAGTGGGTTTTTGCACAAGGTCAGGTGTAAAGCCACCACCTTGGATCATGAATCCATCAATGACACGATGAAAAATAGTGCCATTGTAAAAACCGCTTTTGACATAGTTCAAAAAGTTGGCAGTGGTCTTTGGAGCTTTGGCATCATCTAACTCCACAACAAAGTTGCCCATTGTGGTTTTGAATTCCACCTTTGGGCCGGCGAAAGCTGCTTGACTGGCAAAACAGGAAATAACGAGGACAAGGCTGGCAACAAGTTTGCGCATGAAAGCTCCTTAATTAAATGAAAAATACTTAGTAATGATTGTATTGTGCAATCCCTATGAGAGGCAGGGAACTAAAAGGACTCAATTTAAGCCATTAGGAACATTAGCAGCATAGGCATAAGAGGCTTCTGCGAACATGCCTGGGCGGGCAAGGTAATCTAGCACCCAATCGATGGTGTCGACACCCCAAAAGCAGTGCTTATTGAATATGAGGGCCGGAACCCCAAATGCCCCATCCGCCTTCGCTTGATTTGTATTTTCTATTAACTCTGCCTTAACGTCTGGGTGCTCGGGCTTTGCAGTATCAGCTGGCAAACCTAAATAATTGCAAAATTCTGACCAGGAAAGGTTAGGATCTTTACCCTCCATCCAAACATAATCGAAGGCTTTTTCAACCATAACCCAATTTGCTTTTTGCTCTACCAGTAAGCGTTGAGCCGCTACGGTCATAAAAGGGTGATGCTCTGGAAAACGAAAAGGAATACCTAGTTTTTCAGATTGCCAAACGCAAAATTGATAGGTGTGAGGTCTTTTAACGGCAACTTCTCCCGGACCCTGATTGTTGGTGGCTCGCAATAATCCACCCAATAGAATTGGCACCGGCTTAATATCAAGATAGCCCTCAAGGCGCTGCCTTTGCTTGATGTAAAGATAAGCAAAAGGGGAGATGATGTCGTAATAGAGTGTGGCTGAAGTTTTTGTATTCATTGTTTACGCCGGATTACTTTTTGGATTCCACATCAAGCTTACGCAAGAAAGCCATTTTCTCTTTGATCTGAGTTTCCAGACCACGCTCAACGGGTTCATACCAATGCGGATCTTTCATACCCTCAGGTAGATATGTTTCACCAGCAGTGTAAGCATGGGGCTCGTCATGTGCATAGCGATACTCTTTGCCATGACCAAGCTCTTTCATCAATTGAGTTGGTGCATTACGTAGATGGTTGGGTACGGGCTTTGATTGATCATTAGCAACGTAAGCGCGCGCTGCATTAAATGCCTTATAACTTGCATTGCTTTTTGCGGCCACCGCTAAATACACTACCGCCTGACCTAAAGCGAGTTCGCCTTCAGGTGACCCTAGTCTTTCATAGGTTTGGGCGGCATCATTAGCTAGCTGCATGGCTCTGGGGTCTGCCAATCCAATATCTTCCCAAGCCATACGAATAATGCGGCGTGCCAGATAGCGAGGATCTACACCGCCGTCGAGCATACGACAAAACCAATAAAGGGCGGCATCTGGATGAGAGCCTCTGACAGATTTATGCAGAGCAGAGATCTGATCGTAAAACTGGTCGCCACCTTTATCAAAGCGCCGCGCTTGCGCAGTGAGGGCATTTTCAATAAACGTTTGATCTACCAGCTTAACTGCTAGGCCTGGAGTTGATACTGCATTACGAATTTGTTCTACCAAATTCAGGAGGCGACGCGCATCACCATCAGCATAAGAGATAAGGGCATCAATGGCTGCCTCTTCAAATGCAAGATCAGGCATGGTGTGTTGATGTGCACGTTTGAATAGTTGCTTGAGTTCCAAAGCGCTTAACGACTTCAGAACATATACCTGGGCGCGTGATAACAATGCTGAATTGACTTCGAAGGAAGGATTCTCGGTCGTAGCACCAATAAAAGTAAATAAGCCAGATTCCACGTGGGGTAGGAGTGCGTCTTGTTGGCTTTTATTAAAACGGTGAATCTCATCGACAAACAAAATAGTTTGTTTGCCATACTGCGCCATGCTTTGTTGGGCTTGCTCTATTGCTTCACGAATTTCTTTAACGCCTGCCAATACCGCAGAGATGGCAATGAACTCGCGATCAAAAGCCTTGGCTGATAGTCTGGCTAGTGATGTTTTACCGACGCCTGGTGGCCCCCACAAAATCATAGAGTGAGGTTTGCCTGAAGCGAATGTCAGATTGAGTGGCTTGCCTGCGGCTAGCAGATGGGTTTGACCAATGAGCTCTTCGATTGTTTTTGGGCGCAACGCTTCCGCTAATGGTGGCGGTGGAGTGCTCTCGAAAAGACTACTCATTAGTGATCACGCCTGGATAAACAGTATGACGATGGCTGCCCATGTAAGGCAGGCTACAGCAACATAAGTTAAGCGATTGCGCATGGCCATAAACGCAAGACGCGTGGCCGTATCGGAAAAGTAGTATTGATACGTGTTTTGATCAATATTGCGTTGAATGATTAAGGTAGAGGCCAGAATGAGTAATCCCACTGGAATATAAATATGAAGTGCTAGCCAAGCTACTAGTGCAGGCATTACCCCCCAGATCCAGGCATTGCGATCTATCCAGCGATCACCGCTTGATGTTTTGCCAAGAGTATGCAGACTCGCACCCCAATGAATTGCCCCCATAAATGAGGTAATTACTGCACCATAGCCCGCCAGAGATTCGGCGCTCAAATAATTGAGGGGTGTTGGGGCTAGTTGCACCATCAAGGCAAGACCAACAAATGGAATTAGGCCAGCATATCCGAGTTTAAGTACCAGAGGTGGGATGGGGTTCACGAGAATTCTGTTCGCTAAATGAGGTTAAGGGAAAGATTATTGATCGTAGCTATAGACGCCGCGACCAGTTTTTCTACCAAGATATCCGGCTGCAACCATTTCACGCAGTAGTGGGCAAGGCCTATATTTGGAGTCGCTAAAGTTTTCAAAATAGACCTCCATGACTGCCAGGCAGGTATCTAGGCCAATTAAGTCGGCTAAGGCTAAAGGGCCAATTGGTTGATTGCAGCCGAGCTTCATGCCAGCGTCGATATCCTCTGGTCTAGCGAGACCTTCAGATAAAACAAAGAATGCTTCATTAATCATGGGCAATAAGATGCGATTGACAACAAAGCCAGGTGAGTTTTTGACGGTGATGGGCTCTTTGCCTACTCGTTTAGCCATTTCAATAATTGCTGTATGGGTTTCATCGCTAGTTTGTAAGCCGCGAATCACTTCAACCAAAGCCATCAGTGGTGGCGGATTAAAGAAGTGCATACCAATAAAACGCTCTGGATTGGAGTCTAAAGCTGCTAACTTGGTGATTGATAGCGAGGAGGTATTGGTTGCAATGATGGTGTCTTTACTCACAATCTCATCAACTTGCTTCAGAATCTTTTCCTTAATGGCTTGATTTTCGGTGGCAGCCTCGATGACCAAACCCAAACCTTTCAAGTCTGAATAAGAGGTGCTGCCTGTGATGCGCTTGAGTGCAATGGCCTTTCCATCAGCGGTTAAGACCTCTTTTTTGATGAGTCTATCTAAGCTTTTACCAATTTGATCTAAGCCACGCTGCACTGCCGCTTCATTGATATCAACCATGACTACATCTAAGCCGGCAACTGCACAGACTTGCGCTATCCCATTGCCCATCGTGCCTGCGCCGATTACACCGACTGATTGAATCATCATTTCATTTCCTCTTTTGATACTGTGTTGAGCCAAATAACTGTTCCCGAGCTTTAGCGTCATGCAGGGGTTTGCGTAATGCTGTTAATACTTCGCAACCGCGCTTTACTGCAGGGCGATCACCAATCTTTTCAAACCAAGCCTTAAAGTGCGGATACTCATCAATTTCGATACCTTGGTTCTTCCAATTTCGTGTCCATGGATAGATAGCCATATCTGCTATAGAGTAGGTTTTACCGGCAATATACGGATTGTCTTTAAGCTGTTTGTCTAAGACGCCATACAAACGCTTTGCTTCATTGGTGTAGCGATTAATGGCGTATTCAATTTTCTCGGGCGCATAAATTCGAAAATGATGGTTTTGCCCAAGCATGGGACCTAGCCCACCCATTTGGAACATGAGCCATTGCAATACCTCATACTTCGCTCTAGTGGTCTTGGGCAAAAACTTACCGGTTTTGCTAGCCAGGTAAATCAGAATCGCGCCGGATTCAAAAATACTGATGGGTTTGCCATCAGGGCCATTGGGATCAACTAATGCGGGGATCTTATTATTAGGGCTGATCTTCAGAAATCCCTTTGCAAATTGGTCTCCAGCGCCAATATCGATGGGGTGGGCAAGCCAATCTTTCCCCAAACGGTAGCCACACTCTTCAAGCATGATGTGCACCTTGTGCCCATTCGGTGTTGGCCAGCTGTAGACATCGATGATCTGTTTTGATTTCTGATTCTTCATGATTACCCTTTATAGATTCTGTAAACGTTGTAATGCAGTAGATAAGGTCTGTTCTTGTTTGGCAAAACAAAAACGAATGACGCCTGATTCTGTAGGTTTTTCATAAAAAGCAGAAACGGGTATGGCAGCTACACCAACTGTAGTGGTTAGCCATTTGCAAAATTCCGCTTCATTCAATTTTGCTTGGGGAATATTCAGAGCAGAATAGTCAACGCACTGAAAGTAGGTTCCAGGGGTCGGCAGTAATGCAAATTGGGTTTTGCTTAAGCCTATTCTAAATAGATCACGCTTTGTTTGATAAAAAGCTGGCAGATTTAAGTAATGCGAGGGATCGCTCAGATAATTTGCTAAACCATACTGCATCGGTGTATTTACAGTAAATACATTAAATTGATGGACCTTGCGAAATTCTTTTGTCAGGGCTGCAGGGGCGGCAACATAACCTACTTTCCAGCCAGTCACATGATAGGTTTTGCCAAAGCTCGAGATCAAAAAGCTCCTGGCTGCTAGCTCGGGATGGGAGGCTACGCTGTGATGGTAGGCGCCATCGTAGACCATGTGCTCATAAACCTCATCACTCAGAATCAGGGCAGGACTATTTTTTACAAGTTGCGCTAGGCGGTCTAAGTCGGCTTTTTGCCAAACCATCCCCGTTGGATTGTGTGGCGTATTAATAATGATTAGGCGAGTTTTGGAATGTATTGCATTGGCTAATTGATCCCAAGGAATTTCATAAGAGGCAACTTGCCCACGTTCATTGCGTCGTGCTTCTAATGAGACTGCGATTATTTTTCCACCCGCTAATTCGATAGAAGGTCGATAACTATCATAGGCAGGCTCAATGATGATGACTTCATCACCAGGACCAACGCAAGCGAGAATCGATGTCAGGATGCCTTGAGTGCCACCAGCAGTAATTGTGATTTCTGAATCAGCATCGTATTCATGGCCATAAAGATTTTTAATCTTCTGTGCGATACCATGACGTAATTCTGAAATCCCAATCATTGGGGGGTACTGATTGCGATCACCTAGCATGGCGTCGTTGACGCTAGCAATGAGTTTTCGATCGCAGGGAAAATCTGGAAAGCCTTGACCCAAATTAATTGCATGATGTTCCGTAGCCAGCGCTGACATCACTGTAAATACTGTTGTCCCGACATTTGGTAGGCGACTTGGAAATACTGGTGTATTGGCTGGCGGATTCATAGGAAAAAGGAGTGGAGGGCTGCTATGGGGCTTTTAGGGCAGATAAATCTGGTAGTCGCTAGAATGGTAAAAATACATAAACAAATTGTGCCATGCTGATCGTACTTTCTCCCGCTAAATCCTTGGATTACAAGACCCCAGTGAAGGTCAAGGCTCCCACCTTGCCAGAATTTGCTACTGAATCGGCCAAACTCATCGCTGACCTCAAAAAAATGTCCCCGCAAGAGGTGGCCAAATTAATGGGTTTATCTGATCAGCTTGCCGCTCTTAACGTGGGCCGTTACCGCGATTGGTCTAAGAAATTTACAGCGGAAAATAGCAAGCCAGCCATTTATGCCTTCGATGGCGATGTCTATGATGGTTTTGATGCCAAGACACTCAATGCCAAGGCTGTTGACTTTGCCCAGGATCACATTCGGATTTTGTCAGGACTTTATGGTGCCTTAAGACCGCTGGACTTGATGCAGGCTTATCGCTTGGAAATGGGTACTGCCTTCAAAAATGCGCGCGGTAAAGATCTTTATGCATTTTGGGGTGATAGGGTCACCAAAGCTTTAAGACAGATTTTGGACAAACAAAAGAAACCGGTTTTAATTAACCTAGCTTCCGAAGAGTACTTTAAAGTTTTACAGCCTAAAGACTTGGCTTGCCCAGTAATTTCTCCCGTATTTCAGGATGCTAAAGATGGTAAATACAAGATTATTTCTTTCTACGCTAAGCGTGCAAGAGGTTTGATGGCTCGTTATATTGTTGAGAATCGGATTACAGATCCAGCGGATCTAAAGGGTTTTAATTTGGATGGATATAAGTATTACGCTGCAGAATCCAAATTGGATAAACCTGTATTTAGAAGGGCGGAAAGAAAATAATGGCTGTACATCGTACTAAATCTTCGCAACGAAGTTCACCTGAGGTAGAGCGACTGGTCGCTGACGCTATTTCTTTGGCAGCATCTGGTAGCCAGGTGGAGGACCGTTTTTGGGAAGAGCGCCTTGACGTTCGTTTGATGCGTTTATTGAAAAGTCAAAATCAAAATGTGATTGATGCAGCGCTAGATCAAACATTTCGCATTAATACAGTAGCCTTTGAGGTCCTTGCGGATAGCGCTGAGACTTTGGCTGAGTCCCTCAAAATTGAGCACGAAGGCCAGGAGTGGGAGGTGCTGCTATTGGCGATGCCAATCGTTGCACATACTCGCTATCAAATTCCTTCGGGCCCATTACCCGCCAATTTGATCGATGCAACCGCGCAGGCTTTGCACAGCTCAATCGCTGCCACAGATACCCGCCTAGCAATTGTTCCTTGGCTTTACAGTATTGATCAAATGCCCCATTCGCATTGTCAAACACGGGTATTAACCGAAGCTTTAGCAAGTGCCGCCATCTCTGGGAAAGAAGTCAAGCTCGAGTTGCGTGATATGTCAGAAACGATTGCGGTATTGGCCGACCCTCGCTTCATCATCGCCGCGCTTAGTGCGCCAGCTGGATCACCAGTCTTTAAGTGGCAAGAGGAATCTCCGGCCCGTCAAGAGCGTGGTGTGAGTTTGATTGGTTGGCAAAATGCAATGCACGATCCGATTGCCTCTTTATTGCCCGGCTGTGAATTTGAGTTGCTATTGCCCGAGGCTTACTTCACTAACTGCCGATTAGCTGATAAGCATGTGCGCCCATTAAGCATTCGTGCTGCAGTGAATTTCTTAGAAAGTACTTTGGGAATTTTGCCCGCAGGCCTATCGTGTGTGGTTGGGGCATTTGGAGAAGAGCAGGCCGATGAATACCGTATTGCCTTTAGCGCAAAAGGTTCCCCAGAGGTTATGTATGGCGTGATCTGGCCACTGTATGACCGCGAAAGTGTAGCGAGCGATGCCTTAAATGACTTATCAGATGATGAAAGCCCCATTAAAAAGATTTGCGATGCTTTGCATGATGCGGGTGTAGAGGATGTATTTCGTCACGCCATGCTATTTGATCCCGAGTTATGCGATGACTGTGGAGCCCCCTTATTTCCGGATCGTTCTGGTGAAGCAGTTCACGCAGAGATGCCAGAAGATACGCCAACGCAACAACCCCTTTTTCATTGAAATGAAACAATAAAAAAGCCGAGAAATTCTCGGCTTTTTTATGCTTGCTAGAAAATTAATTCTGTGAAAAAGGTTCTGCTCCAGCAAATAAGTGAGGCAATTTGCCAGCCTTCATATCTGCTGTTTGGCAGAAATCAGCCAGCCTTATCCCAGCTTTAATGTTGAACAGCATCGCCTTATTGCCTAAGACAACGAGGTCGTGACCGCTATCGGTGTTTTTATAGCGCAAACTACCTGGCAATGATGTTTGACGATCTAGCTGGTAGGTTCTAGATTCCCAAGTCAAACGAATTTTCTCGGCAGTACCAGAGGTCTTGAATTGTTTGCTCTCGCTGCAAGTCCAAGTAAACGCCTCTTCATCAGCGCTGACATTTGCGGCAGCACAAAGGCTGGCTAGTACAACGCTAGTGGTAAGAAGGTTTTTTTTCATGTGCAAATATTCCTTAGGAGAGGAGATGCTTAACGCCAGCTTGTTCTTCAAGCAATTCATTCAAAGTGTGATTCATGCGTTCACGGGAGAATTCATCGATCTCTAAACCTTCGATCATTTTGTATTCGCCGTTTTCACACACTACTGGGAAGCCATAAATCACTTCTGCTGGAATTCCATATTCGCCCTTAGAAGCAATACCCATGGTGACCCATTTGCCATTGGTTCCAAGAACCCAGTCATGAATATGATCAATTGCTGCATTTGCTGCAGAGGCTGCAGAAGAAAGGCCGCGAGCATCAATAATCGCTGCGCCACGCTTACCAACAGTAGGAATAAATACATCTTTGTTCCAAGCCGCATCATTGATCGAATCTTTTACTGACTTGCCGTCGATGGTGGCAAAACGATAGTCTGGATACATTGTTGGGCTGTGGTTACCCCAAACAACTAATTTCTGAATATCAGCAACCGGCTTATTCAACTTAGTAGCTAGCTGAGAGAGTGCGCGGTTGTGGTCAAGACGTAACATGGCTGTGAAATTCTTAGCTGGAATATCTGGTGCAGATTTCATGGCGATGTAAGCGTTCGTGTTTGCTGGGTTACCAACAACCAATACTTTGACAGTCTTCTTCGCAACAGCATTCAAGGCTTTGCCTTGTGCTGTGAAAATTTGTGCGTTAGCAGATAACAAATCTTTACGCTCCATGCCTGGGCCGCGTGGACGTGCGCCAACCAATAGGGCGACATCGATATCTTTAAATGCCGTCATGGGATCGGAGTGGGCTGTCATTCCTGCCAGGAGTGGAAATGCACAGTCTTCGAGCTCCATCATCACGCCAGCGAGGGCTTTTTGAGCCTTTTCATCTGGAATTTCAAGTAATTGAAGGATGACGGGCTGATCTTTGCCCAAAAGGTCGCCATTGGCGATGCGAAATAGGAGGGAATATCCGATTTGACCGGCTGCACCGGTTACAGCGACACGCATTGGGGCTTTTGCCATTACTAAGAACTCCAGGGGAAGGTTAAGGAATCAAAACTTTTCTATTATCCATTCAAGTGTATGAACTTTCGCTTTACACTGTCAATGACGTCTTATATAAGACTAGAATTACCCTAAATTTTATCTAATTGATACTGCCATGGAGTTTCTTTGTCAGAAGTAAATTTGCCGATCGCTTCGTTTAGCCCCCTGTATGAACAGATTAAGGCGATGATTTTGGCGAGCCTGCAGGCCTCAGAGTGGCTTCCAGGCATGGCCATTCCCAGTGAAATGGAGCTGGCAGCCCGTTACGCGGTGAGTCAAGGTACGGTCCGCAAGGCGATTGACGAGTTAGCAGCCCAAAATTTACTGGTCCGCCGTCAGGGTAAGGGCACCTTTGTTGCTACCCATCAAGAGGATGACTGGCAGTACCGCTTTTTACGCCTAGCTCCTGATTCTGGCGAGAAGTTTCATTTAACAAGTCAATTCTTGGCCTGCGACCAGATCAAGGCAAGCTCTGCCATTGCCAATTTGCTTAAATTAAAAGCAGGTGACTCAATCATTCATGTTGATAGAGTTCAGAGCTTTGCGGGCAAACCCATTGTTTTTGAAGAGATTTGGTTACCAGGTGCCCGCTTTAAGGGTCTAGATCTGGAGGCCCTCAATGCATGGCAAGGGCCCATGTACGCTTTTTATGAGAGTCAATATGCCACCCACATGGTACGTGCTGAGGAGAAAATCAAAGCCCTTGCCGCAGATGAAAAACTAGCAAAGCACCTAGAGCTTTCTGAAGGTGCGCCCTTGCTTTCTGTAGAAAGGGTTGCATACACCTACGGCAATAAACCGGTTGAAATTCGACATGCTCGATATGACACATCTAAGCAACATTACGAAAACAAATTGAATTGAACTTATTAGTTAAAACCCCTATTTAAGCCCTAAAAACCCTATAAAATCCCCACCACAGCTAAGGTTTCCAATAGAATATGTTGCGACACAACAAAACTACATTAAACCTCCACATCAATATTGAGATTACCCATGGTTGAAGTTCAGCAAGATGTAAAAAAACAAAGACAGGTTTACCGCAATATCGGTCTTGCGCAGTTAATCAAATATCGCCTTCCTTGGGCTGGCAAAGTATCCATTCTCCATCGCATTAGCGGGGCAGCATTATTCCTTTTATTACCATTTATCTTGTATCTTTTTGATCAGAGCCTTGCCTCCGAACTCAGTTATCTAAAATTCCAGGCGATCACAAGTAGCGTCCTCATAAAACTGATTTGCCTTGGTTTGATTTGGTCTTTTTTGCACCACTTCTGTGCTGGTATTCGTTACCTTTTGCTTGATTTAGAGATCGGCGTTGAGAAGTCTGAATCTAATCGTTCCGCCATCATTGTGTTGATTGTTGGTATCGCTCTGACTGCAATAGTAGGCCTCAAATTATTTGGCTTGTACTAAGCGCATATCTCTAAAGGAAATTTCATGCCCATTTATCAAATTGGACCAAAGCGCCTAGTAGTAGGTGCACATTACGGCCTTAAAGAGTGGATCATCCAACGCGTAACAGCGATTGTGATGGTGGTATTTACGATTGTCTTGCTTGCAGACTACTGCATTACAGGAAGCGCAACTTATGAAGGGTGGGCTGGTTTATTTAGTAACCAGTTCATGAAACTCTTAACTTTATTGGCGCTGTTGAGTGTGTTCTATCACGCATGGATTGGTGTACGCGATATTTGGATGGATTACATCAAGCCTGTCAGTATTCGTTTGACGCTGCAAGTGTTAACTGTTTTGTATCTCCTTGCATGTGCGGCCTATGCCGTACAAATTTTGTGGAAAGTGTAATTCGATGACTGCGATTCAAAAATCATTGCCACGCCGCCGTTTTGATGCGGTTATTGTTGGTGCAGGTGGCTCCGGTATGCGCGCATCTTTGCAGTTGGCAGAAGCTGGCCTCAATGTTGCTGTATTAACAAAAGTATTCCCAACACGTTCCCACACTGTTGCTGCACAAGGTGGTATTGGTGCTTCATTGGGAAATATGAGCGAAGACAATTGGCACTATCACTTTTACGACACCATTAAAGGCTCTGATTGGTTGGGCGACCAAGATGTGATTGAATTTATGTGTCGCGAGGCTCCAAAAGCAGTATATGAGCTTGAGCATTTTGGTATGCCGTTTGACCGCAATCCAGACGGCACAATTTATCAGCGTCCCTTTGGTGGTCATACTGCGAATTATGGTGAGAAGCCAGTGCAACGCGCTTGTGCTGCAGCTGACCGCACGGGTCACGCCATGTTGCACACTCTGTATCAACGTAACGTCCGCGCTAAAACTAACTTCTTTGTGGAGTGGTTGGCTCTGGATTTAATTCGTGATGATGAGGGTGATGTCGTGGGTGTGACTGCCCTTGAAATGGAAACGGGTCAGGTATACATCCTTGAGGCTAAGGTTGTATTGATGGCAACCGGTGGTGCTGGTCGCATTTGGGATGCATCTACCAACGCCTTTATTAATACTGGTGATGGTATGGGTCTGGCAGCACGAGCCGGCATTCCACTCGAAGACATGGAGTTCTGGCAATTTCACCCAACCGGCGTAGCTGGTGCAGGTGTGTTATTGACTGAGGGTTGTCGTGGTGAAGGTGCTATTTTGCGTAATAAAGATGGTGAGCGTTTCATGGAACGCTACGCACCAACCTATAAAGATCTTGCACCAAGAGATTTCATTTCACGTTGCATGGATCAAGAAATTAAAGAAGGGCGCGGCTGCGGTCCTAATGGTGACTACGTGGTGCTTGATCTCACCCATATTGGCGCTGAAACAATTATGAAGCGCTTGCCTTCTGTATATGAGATCGGCATCAACTTTGCAAACGTGGATGTCACTAAAGAGCCTATTCCAGTAGTGCCAACTATTCATTATCAAATGGGCGGTATTCCTACTAATATCCATGGTCAAGTAGTTGTTCCTGCAAATGGTAAGCACAATGAAGTAGTCAATGGCTTGTATGCCATTGGAGAGTGCTCATGTGTTTCAGTACATGGTGCAAACCGTCTGGGTACAAACTCATTACTCGATCTCTTGGTATTCGGCCGTGCAGCTGGTAACCACATTGTTGGCATGAATCTCAAGAATCGTGAGTTCAAGAAACTGCCTGCGAATGCTGGGCAACAAACCTTAGACCGTATTGCGCAGTTGGATAACTCGACTTCAGGTGAGTATGCGCAAGATGTGGCAAATGACATTCGTAAAACCATGCAGAAATATGCAGGTGTGTTCCGCAATCAAGAGTTGATGGACGAAGGTGTGCGTCAAATGGCTAAATTGACTGAGCGTGCAAAGCACTTATGGGTCAAAGACAAGTCGGAGATTTTTAATACCGCTCGTATTGAGGCTTTGGAAGTTGCCAATTTAGTTGAGACTGCAAATGCCACGATGATTTCTGCAGCAGCTCGTAAGGAAAGTCGTGGCGCCCATTCTCATGATGACCATCCAGAGCGTGATGATGCCAATTGGATGAAGCACACTCTTTGGTACAGCGAGAACAATCGCTTGGACTACAAACCAGTTCAATTGAAGCCATTGACCGTTGATTCAGTACCACCTAAAGAACGTACTTTCTAAGTAAAAGAGATAGATGATGAGTGATATCCGTATATTTGAAATTTACCGCTACGATCCAGATGTCGATGCTGCTCCACGCATGCAGCGATATGAGTTAGAGCTGACTGGTGAGCGCATGTTGTTAGATGCTTTGATCTCTTTGAAGAAGCAAGACGAAACGATTTCTTACCGTCGCTCATGCCGCGAGGGTGTTTGCGGTTCAGATGCAATGAACATTAATGGCAAAAACGGTTTGGCCTGCTTGACGAATATGTTGACCTTACCTAAGGTCATTACCTTGCGTCCATTGCCTGGCTTACCAGTTGTACGTGACTTAATTGTTGATATGACTTTGTTCTTCAAGCAATATTTATCAATCAAGCCTTACTTGGTCAATGACAATCCACCTCCTGAAAAAGAGCGTCTGCAGAGTCCTGAAGAGCGCGAAGAATTGAATGGCTTGTATGAGTGTATCCTGTGCGCATCTTGCTCAACTGCTTGCCCATCATTCTGGTGGAATCCCGATAAGTTTGTTGGTCCAGCAGGTTTATTGCAGGCCTATCGCTTTATCGCTGATAGTCGTGATGAAGAAACCTCTCAGCGCCTAGATAACTTAGAAGATCCATACCGTTTATTCCGTTGCCATACCATTATGAATTGCGTCGACGTTTGTCCTAAGCACTTGAACCCAACGAAGGCAATTGGCAAGATCAAGGAGTTGATGGTTCGTAGGGCGGTATGACCCTCGGAAACGCAGAGTTATATCGCTTAAAGAGTGATGCTCGTAGAGGGCTGCTTGAGAACGATTTAATTTTGCAACGTTTTTTTGAGCGTTACGGCGCTCAGTTAAGTGTAGATGATGGAAAAGTGTTAACTCAGTTGTTGGCCTTAGAGGATAACGATCTAATGGATTTGCTGATTGGCCGAAAAGATTCTGTGGCAGCGTTGGATCGGGAGGCACAGTCTAACTCCTTTAAGGCGGTGTTACAAAAGCTGAGAGAGAAATAATTTAGCCTTTTGGTGCAGTAGCAGTGAAAGTGTATGAACGAATAGTGTATTAATCATAATTTTGAATGACTAAGGATGAGAAATGATTGAATCGGACATCAAAGCAAAGCTCTCGTTTTCAGATGGCACGCCAGATATTGATCTGCCAATTTACAAAGGAACAGTGGGTCCTGATGTCATCGACATTCGTAAACTCTATGGTCAGACTGGTAAATTCACTTATGACTCTGGTTTTCTTTCTACTGCGTCATGTAATAGCAAAATTACCTATATCGATGGCGATAAAGGTGAATTGCTCTATCGCGGTTATCCAATTGAAGACTTAGCGCATAACTGTGATTTCTTAGAAGTGTGCTCTCTTTTAATTAATGGTGAGTTGCCAAACGCTAAAGAGAAAAAAGATTTTGAAAATATGGTCATGCACCACACCATGGTTCATGAGCAAATGCAATTCTTCTTGCGTGGTTTCCGTCGCGATGCTCATCCAATGTCAGTCTTGACTGGTTTGATTGGCGCAATGGCAGCTTTCTATCATGACAAAATTGATTACAGCGATCCTTATGCTCGTGAGGTAGCGCAAATTCGTTTGATTGCCAAAATGCCTACATTGGTAGCGATGTCCTATAAGTATTCCGTAGGACAACCCTTCGTCTACCCAAATAATTCCTTGTCGTATACCGCGAACTTTATGCGCATGATGTTTGCCAATCCATGCGAAGAGTACAAGGTGAACCCAGTTTTGGTGCGCGCTCTCGATCGTATTTTCATTTTGCATGCAGACCATGAGCAAAATGCCTCCACTTCAACAGTACGTTTGTGTGGCTCTTCAGGCACCAATCCATTTGCTGCTATTTCTGCAGGTATCGCTTGTCTCTGGGGTCCAGCTCACGGTGGCGCTAATGAAGCTTGCTTAGATATGCTCAATCAGATTCAAGCGAATGGTGGCGTTGAGAAGATTCATGAATTCATCGCTCAAGTCAAAGACAAGAACTCTAGTGTGCGCTTGATGGGCTTTGGCCACCGTGTCTACAAAAACTTTGATCCACGCGCTAAATTGATGCGTGAGACTTGCTATGAAGTCTTAAATGAGTTGGGTCTACAAGATGATCCTTTATTTAAATTGGCCATGACCCTTGAAAAGATTGCACTAGAAGATGACTATTTTGTGAGCCGTAAGCTCTATCCAAACGTAGACTTCTACTCAGGCATTGTTCAGCGTGCACTTGGTATTCCGACAGATATGTTCACCTGTATCTTTGCTCTAGCAAGAACAGTGGGTTGGATTGCTCAGTGGGAAGAAATGATTACTGATCCTGAATATAAGATTGGACGTCCCCGTCAGTTATACGTTGGCGAAACTTCTCGTAAGGTTCCCGATATTTCCGCTCGCAAATAAACGATTGAAGGTTTCTCATGTCTCGTACGCTCTATGACAAATTGTGGGATGACCACGTTGTGTACTCCGAAGAGGATGGCACTGCCACGATCTATATTGACCGTCATTTGCTGCATGAGGTAACCAGCCCCCAAGCATTTGAAGGTTTGCATTTGGCTGGCCGCCCAATTTGGCGCATCTCCGCTAACTTAGCTGTATCAGACCATAACGTTCCAACGACAGATCGCTCTGAAGGAATTACCGATCCAATCTCTAAGTTGCAAGTCGATACCTTGGATCAAAACTGCGATGTCTATGGCATCACTCAATACAAGATGAATGACGTTCGTCAGGGAATTGTGCATGTCATTGGACCAGAACAGGGGGCAACTCTGCCCGGTATGACGGTGGTTTGTGGTGACTCTCATACCAGTACGCATGGTGCATTTGGTGCATTAGCCTTTGGTATTGGCACATCTGAGGTAGAGCACACCTTGGGTACGCAAACTTTGCTGATGAAGAAGAGCAAAAATATGTTGGTGCGGGTAGATGGCCGTTTACAACCGGGATCTACTGCAAAGGATATTGTTCTGGCGGTGATTGGCAAGATTGGTACTGCGGGTGGTACTGGTTACACCATTGAGTTCGCTGGTGAAGCTATTCGCAATCTTTCTATGGAGGGTCGAATGACTCTCTGCAATATGGCAATCGAGGCAGGTGCTCGCTCTGGTTTAGTTGCTGTTGACGAGACAACTATTGAATATTTACAGGGGCGCCCGTATGCCCCTAAGGGCCCAGCAATGTTGCAAGCAATGCAATATTGGAGAACTTTACATTCTGATCCAGATGCGAAGTTTGATGCAGTAGTGGAATTACGCGCCGAAGAAATTGCTCCACAAGTCACTTGGGGCACTTCTCCAGAAATGGTTTTGGCAATTAGTGAACGAGTGCCTGATCCAGAGAAAGAACGCGATCCTAATAAACGCTCCGCAATGGAACGTGCATTGGAATATATGAACTTAGTTCCTAATGCGCCGCTGAGCAGCATTGCTGTTGATAAGGTATTTATCGGCTCTTGTACGAATAGTCGCATTGAAGATATTCGTGCAGCCGCAAAGATTGTTGATCGTATTGGCAAGAAAGTAGCATCCAATGTGAAGCTGGCAATGGTTGTGCCAGGCTCTGGTTTGGTGAAGGCGCAAGCCGAGCGTGAAGGTCTAGATCGCATTTTTAAGGCCGCTGGTTTTGAATGGCGTGAACCAGGTTGTTCTATGTGTTTAGCCATGAATGCCGATCGCCTGGAGCCGGGGGAGCGTTGCGCCTCTACGTCTAACCGAAATTTTGAGGGTCGCCAAGGTAATGGTGGCAGGACTCACTTAGTGAGTCCTGCAATGGCCGCCGCCGCAGCTATCGAAGGCCATTTTGTTGATATCCGTAAGATTTCATAAGGGCAAGACTGCGATGAAATTTCCTGCTTTTTCCATCATTTATAGAATAGCCTTGCTTGGTTTTGTTGGCTTAGTGATTTCTGGATGCAACAGCACAATGGAAGGTGTTGGTAAAGATTTGCAAACTATGGGTAATGCCATGGGTGGATCAAGTTCAAGCCAACAAAATAATCAATCACAAACTCAGGGTAAAGATGTTGTGATTACCCCTGTTAAGTAATTCATTAGAGCTAGAGAGAATCATGGATAAATTTACGGTATACAAAGGTTTGGTTGCTCCACTTAATCGTGAGAACGTGGATACCGATGCCATTATTCCAAAACAATTTCTAAAGTCGATCAAGAAAACAGGCTTTGGCCAGAATCTGTTTGATGCATGGCGTTATTTGGATCATGGTGAGCCAGGACAGGATTGCAGCAAACGACCCCTCAACCCGGATTTCGTATTGAATCAAGCTCGCTATCAAGGTGCTGGCATCTTATTGGCCCGTAAAAACTTTGGTTGCGGAAGCTCACGTGAGCATGCACCTTGGGCATTGGATCAATTTGGTTTTAGGGCAGTCATTGCCCCTAGTTTTGCTGACATTTTTTACAACAATTGCTTCAAAAATGGTGTTTTACCGATCGTTTTGACTGAAATTCAGGTAGACCACCTTTTTAATGAAACTCTGGCGTTCAACGGCTATCAATTGACCATTGACCTAGCCGCTCAGCAGGTCATTGCTCCTGATGGCAGTGCTTATAGCTTCGATGTAGCCCCATTTAGGAAGTATTGCCTCCTCAATGGCCTGGACGATATTGGCTTAACTCTGCGCCATGCAGATAAAATTAAGGCTTATGAAGCTGAGCGCATCCTTAAGATGCCTTGGCTTGCGACACAATTGCCGTAATTTTGTTGATTTAAAGGCCTTTCATGAAAATTGCAGTTCTCCCGGGCGATGGGATCGGCCCGGAAATCGTTGCTCAAGCCGTTCGCGTACTTCAGGCGCTAGGCCCAAAGTTTGACCTAGAAGAGGCCCCCGTTGGCGGTGCTGCTTACGATGTTGCTGGCCATCCTTTGCCGCCAGCAACTTTAGAGTTGGCTAAAAAAGCGGATGCCATTTTATTTGGTGCAGTTGGTGATTGGAAATACGATACGCTTGCTCGCGAGCTGCGTCCAGAGCAAGCGATCTTAGGCTTGCGTAAACACCTAGCATTGTTTGCGAACTTTAGACCTGCTATTTGCTATGCGGAACTAACCGCTGCATCAAGCTTGAAGCCAGAAATTATTGGTGGCCTAGATATTTTGATTGTGCGCGAACTTAATGGCGATATCTATTTTGGACAACCGCGCGGTATCCGTAGTTCAGAATTACCGTTATTTAAAGGTGCTAGGGAAGGCTTTGACACTATGCACTATAGCGAACCAGAGGTCGAGCGCATTGGTAAGGTTGCATTTGAGGCTGCACTCAAACGCGGCAAGAAAGTGTGCAGCGTAGATAAAGCAAATGTTTTAGAAACTTCTCAGTTATGGCGTGAGGTCATGATTCGAGTGTCCAAAGATTATCCCGATGTGGAGTTGTCCCATATGTATGTAGATAACGCTGCAATGCAGTTGGTTAAAGCCCCTAAGGCATTTGATGTCGTAGTAACAGGTAACTTATTTGGCGATATTTTGTCTGATGAAGCGGCTATGTTGACTGGCTCCATTGGTATGTTGCCTTCCGCCTCTTTGGATAAGAACAATAAAGGACTATACGAGCCAAGTCATGGTTCTGCCCCTGATATTGCGGGTAAAGGTATTGCTAATCCCTTAGCAACGATTTTATCGGCTGCAATGATGTTGCGTTACTCCTTAGGAATGCCAGCTGAAGCAGATCGCATCGAGAAAGCTGTACAAAAGGTATTAGCGCAAGGCTTACGTACTGCTGATATTTACACCGCACGGACCCAAAAAGTCTCTACTGTCCAAATGGGTGATGCTGTTGTCTCAGCACTCTCATAAAAAATTCTATTGATTAATTAGTTCATTATGGCAAATACAAAAACACCATTGGTAGGTTTAGTTGGCTGGCGTGGCATGGTTGGTAGCGTTCTGATGGAGCGTATGCTGGCTGAGAAAGATTTTGATTTCATTGAGCCAGTATTTTTTAGTACCAGCCAATCAGGCGGTCAGGTTCCCTTAGTTAATGGTCAAAAAGTGAGCAAGAGTGAAAGCACATTGCAAGATGCTAATGACATCAAAGCGCTATCACGCTGCGACATTATTTTGACCTGCCAAGGTGGTGACTACACCAACGAGATTTTTCCAAAGCTGCGCGCAGCAGGATGGAATGGTCATTGGATAGATGCTGCTAGCGCATTGCGTATGAAAGACGATGCAGTATTGGTTTTAGATCCAGTCAACAGGCCTGTGATTGATAAGGCATTGGCTGCAGGAGGTAAGAATTGGATTGGTAGCAACTGTACCGTTAGCTTAATGATGATGGCAATGGGTGGGTTGGTAAAGGCCGATATGGTCGAGTGGATCAGTGCAATGACTTATCAGGCTGCATCAGGTGCTGGCGCACAAAATATGCGTGAGCTATTAATTCAGATGGGTACTTTGCGTGATAGTGTTGCCAAAGAGCTCGCTGATCCATCTTCATGGATATTAGATATTGACCGGAAAGTAACTGAGACTTTGCGATCATCAGAATTTCCTAAGCAAAATTTCCGCAATACCGCTCTGGCTGGCAGCTTGATTCCATGGATTGATGTACCTGTTGAACATGGGCAAACTAAAGAAGAGTGGAAGGGTGGCGCTGAGTTCAATAAAATTTTAGGTCGCCCAGCATTCCGCTCGCCTGGCAGCATTCCGATTGATGGTTTGTGTGTCCGTGTTGGCGCAATGCGTTGCCATTCGCAAGGCTTAACCGTGAAGCTAAAGAAAGATATCCCCCTTAAAGAGATTGAAGCAATTTTGGCCAACGATAACCAGTGGGTCAAAGTTGTTCCAAATGATCGCGAGACCACAGAGCGTGATTTATCTCCAGCAGCCGTCAGTGGCACATTGACTGTGCCTATTGGCCGTTTGCATAAATTGGCCATGGGTCCAGAATACCTCGGCGCTTTTACAGTAGGCGATCAACTTCTGTGGGGTGCTGCTGAGCCCTTGCGCCGCATGCTCAGAATTTTGCTCGAAAAATAATTGAATTAATGTCACGCTTTTGCCATCCTAGCTTTCTAAAGGTACTTTGCTTTGTTTGGCTTAGCTGGTCTTATTCTGTCTGGGCAATCACTTTAGGTTCACCCCAATTACAGTCCCGCCCTGGAGAGCCCCTGCGGGTTGAAATTCCGATTCGTATTGGGGCAGATGAGCAGGCTGCTTTAACAAGCTTAAATGTCATGATTCCGGCTAAGGCTGCTTATGAGCACCTTGGTATCTCACCAAAGATATTGGACCTCAATCCTCAGGCAATGGTGTATCGCAATCGCCAAGAACAGCTTATGGTATTGCTTGAAACAGTTAATGCAGTGCCCAATTCTGAAGATCCATTCTTAGATGTTTTGATTAACCTGAATTGGTCAAGCGGTAGTTTGACAAAAACCTATACATTGCTTTTGGGCGATGTACAAAAGGTCCTTGTTAAGCCTGGTCAGACATTATCTGAAATTGCTGCTTCATTAGCTCCCCAATTAGACGGCGCTACTTTAGACCAAGCTATGATGGCTTTATATAAAGCCAATCCAGATGCTTTTGCGAGCGGCAGCATTAATCGCTTAGCTGCTGGCGCTGAGCTGACTAAACCTAGTCAGGCCTTATTACGGTCCATCAGTCCAGCTGAGGCGCATCAATTTGTTAATGAGGCTAATGAACAATGGCGAGCTGGGCAAGATGCCAAGGGCGCTGGAGAGGCTTTGTCAAAATCAAGCGTTAGCAAACTGAGCGAGGCTATCACCAAGGATCGACTCAAGATTGGCTCAAGTACAGATGGCAATGAGCAAGAGCGTCGCTATACAGAAGAGTTGGTAGCTCAAGAAAGAGAGTTGGAGCAGGCTAAAGCTCGTGTTGCAGAGCTGGAAAAGAACATTGAAGACTTACAGCGCCTTTTAGATAAGTCAAAAGAGAAAAAAGCAGTTGAAAATAATTTTGGTCTAGGAGGCTTTGCCCCTGCTATTTTTGCACTAGGCTTGGTTGCTATAACTGGATTGCTATTGTGGGCACTAGCTCGTAATGCTCGTCGCTCTGAACTTACCAACTTTGATGCCCCAGAAATCGAAGATGGGTTTAAAACAAAGCCTACTGGCACTAATCCAGAAATCCCTGAACGCGCCAAAGCACTCTTTGCTGGCATTGATCTAGATCTTACTCCGCCAGCAAAGCAGATACCTTCAGCATCACTGGAGCTAGAGTCAAGCCAAAGTACTATCCCGAGCCCGGCTCCAAATCCAATGGTGGATGCCTTACGCGTCAAATTAAACTTGGCACGTGCCTACATCACAATCGAAGACTTTGTAGCTGCTAAAAAGTCTTTAGAGGAAGTGCTGCGTGTAAGTAATTCAATTGATCCAGCAATCACAATTGAGGCGCAGAGCTTGTTATCGGAGCTCTTGCATCGAAATGCTTAGGGTGGTTTGATGCGTATAGCCCTCGGTCTTCAATATGATGGCAGCCCATATTCTGGTTGGCAAACACAAGTCAATCAAAATTCAGTGCAAGATGAACTAGAAAAAGCGCTTTCAGCCTTTGTCGGCGATTCCTGTAAAGACTCTCCAATAAAAACCATCACCGCGGGTAGAACGGATGCAGGGGTTCATGCACTGGGTCAAGTGATTCACTTTGATACCAGGGTTGAGCGTGAAGATTTTTCTTGGGTCAGGGGAGTGAACTCATTTCTACCGCCATCGATTGTGGTTAATTGGGCTAAAACTGTCCCAGAAGAATTTAGTGCACGCTTCTCAGCATTTGAGCGTACTTATGTCTATGCCTTACATGCAGGACCTTGCCGTTCACCGATGGTGAATGCTCGCGCAGGTTATCTCATGTTGCCACCAAATAAATGGTTAGATATTGCAGGCATGAAACAAGCGGCTGCTTGTCTCATTGGCGAACAAGACTTCAGCTCATTTAGATCATCAGAGTGCCAAAGTAAGACGCCAGTCAAGACAATGTACTCGATTGAAATTATTTCCGAAGAGCCTTGGTTATATTTTCGGTTTCGCGGCAATGCTTTCTTGCATCATATGGTGCGCAACTTAGTAGGGTGCTTTCTGCAAATCGGGCAGGGTAGACAAAACCCAGAGTGGATGGCCGAAGTTCTGGCCGCCAAAGACCGAAGAGTTGCAGCACCTACTTTTATGCCTGATGGCCTCTACTTGGCAAAAATCGCTTATCCCCAAGAGTTTCGTATTCCAGCCCCCTGGCTAGAAAATTCTTGGTTGCCTTTCCAAGTCACAAGCTTCTAAAGCCTTATCATTACTTTATGGGCTTACTAACTTACTCACCTGGTCGTACCAGAGTCAAAATCTGCGGATTGAAGACCTCAGCGGATATTGATGCGGCTATTGCTGCGGGGGTGGATGCGGCTGGTTTTGTCTTTTATCCCCCAAGCGTGCGTGCCCTAAGCCCAAATGTAGCCGCACAACTGATTTCTAGGCTTCCAGCCGGGATAGATGCTGTGGGTTTAGTCGTAAACGCCACAGATGAGGAGTTTGCTGCCATTCGGGCTGCAGCCTCGATCAGTTTGTGGCAGTTTCATGGGGATGAGACCCTGGAGCGCTGCATGGAGCTGGCAGATGGCCAGCCCTGGATGAAAGCTGCTCGGGTGGGTAAAGAATTCGCATTTGACGATTTTTCCCTACAATATAGGCAAGCAAACGCTTTTCTGCTCGATGCCCTGGTTGAGGGTTACGGTGGTGGAGGCGTTCCTTTTGATTGGCAAGGGATTCCGCAGACATGGGCAAGCGAAAACGCGCCTCGGGTCGTTTTGAGTGGTGGATTGAACACGCACAACGTGGGCGAGGCAATTGCACGCCTGCATCCTTGCGCAGTTGACGTCAGTAGTGGCGTAGAAAGCAGCAGGGGTGTTAAAGATCCCGCGCTCATGGCCCAGTTTGTTCAAGCAGTGCGCGCGGCCGATGCGCAATCATCACCCTAATAATTTGCTGTAAATAAATCAGAAGAGGTAGCTATGTACGACAAGCCAGATGCACGAGGACACTTTGGTCCATACGGCGGCGTGTTTGTTTCTGAAACTTTAATGTATGCATTAGATGAGCTCAAAGAAGCTTATGCTAAATATCAACATGATGCAGAGTTTATTGAAGAGTTTCATTACGAGTTAAAACACTTTGTAGGCAGACCGTCACCGGTTTACCACGCAAAGCGTTGGAGTGAAATGCTTGGTGGGGCGCAGATTTATCTCAAGCGTGAAGATTTAAATCACACTGGCGCACATAAGATCAATAACGTCATTGGCCAAGCGATGTTGGCTAAGCGTATGGGTAAGCCACGCATCATTGCTGAAACTGGAGCGGGTCAGCACGGCGTAGCAACTGCCACGATTTGCGCTCGCTTTGGCCTGGATTGCACTGTATATCAAGGCTCTGTTGACGTTGCTCGTCAGGCCCAAAACGTTTTCCGCATGAAGTTGCTTGGTGCAAAAGTCGTACCTGTTGAATCTGGTACGAAAACCCTAAAAGATGCACTCAACGAAGCGATGCGCGATTGGGTAACTAATGTTGATAATACTTTCTACATCATCGGCACTGTTGCGGGACCACATCCTTATCCAATGATGGTTAGAGATTTTCAAAGCGTGATTGGTGAAGAGTGTAAAGTGCAAATGCCAGAGATGACTGGTCGTCAGCCAGATTATGTTTTGGCTTGTGTTGGCGGCGGCTCTAATGCCATGGGTATTTTCTATCCTTACATTGATTTTTCTGAAGTTAAATTGGTTGGGGTTGAAGCTGCTGGACATGGTTTGGGTAGCGGCCTGCATTCTGCTGCGCTGTGCGTTGGTAAACCAGGTGTATTGCATGGCAACCGCACTTATTTATTGCAAGATGAGAATGGCCAGATCTCAGAGACCCATTCTGTTTCGGCGGGCATGGACTATCCCGGTGTTGGTCCAGAACATGCTTGGTTAAAGGACTCTGGTCGTGCTGACTATGTTGCTATTACGGATGAAGAAGCGCTAAAAGCATTTCATGACTGCTGCCAGATTGAAGGTATTATTCCTGCACTCGAGTCTGCGCATGCGATTGCTTACGCCTGCAAACTAGCCAAGACCTTGCCGAAAGACAAAACTATCTTGGTGAACCTCTCAGGCCGTGGTGACAAGGACATGCATACCGTTGCTCAAGCAACCGGATCTGAAGGTTAACAAAGCGTTATGTCTAAAATTACTGCACTCTTTAAAGAGTTAAAAGCAACAGGTAAAAAAGGCCTTATTCCTTTTATTACCGCAGGTGATCCGGATCCAAAGTTAACGGTCGAGTTAATGCATGCATTAGTACGCGGTGGTTCTAGTGTAATTGAGCTGGGTGTGCCATTTTCAGATCCAATGGCTGATGGCCCTGTGATTCAAAGATCTTCGGAACGTGCATTGACGCATGGCGTCACCTTGCATTCTTGTTTAGAGATGGTTAAAGAGTTTCGCAAACAAGATGCTCATACTCCAGTTGTCTTGATGGGCTATGCCAACCCCGTTGAGCAAATGGGTGCTGAGCTTTTTGCCACTGAAGCAAAAGCAGCTGGCGTAGATGGAGTATTGGTAGTGGATTACCCGCCAGAGGAGTGTGTTGATTTTGCTGCTCGCATGCGCGTTGCAGGAATTGATCCTATCTTCTTATTGGCACCCACTTCATCTCATGAAAGAATTAAAGAGGCAGCAAAAATAGCCTCTGGTTATATCTACTATGTTTCCATGCGCGGGGTCACTGGAGCTTCTCACTTAAATACCCAGGACGTAGCAAGCATTATTCCTAAGATTCGCGAGGAGACGGATATTCCGATTGCGGTTGGCTTTGGTATCAGTGATGCTGCTAGTGCCAAGGCGGTTTCACAGAGCGCTGATGCAGTAGTGATTGGTAGTCGCATAATCCGGATATTGGAGGATGCACCCCCTGGTCAAGCAGTACAATCATTGGAACGCTTTATTCGTGAAATTCGCGACGCATTAGATAGTTAGAAACTCATGAGCTGGATAGATAAATTACTCCCACCCCAAATTCAGCATACTGATCCTGCGAATCGCAAGTCAGTACCTGAAGGCTTGTGGGTAAAGTGTCCCAGCTGTGAAACTGTTCTCTATAGTACCGATATTGAAGCGAATCTTTCGGTCTGTCCAAAATGTAGTCACCATATGCGTATTGGTGCGCGCCAACGCCTAGAGAGTCTTTTAGACCCCAAAGGCCGATATGAAATCGGCGCTGATATTTATCCAACTGATCCACTGAAATTTAAAGATTCTAAAAAATACCCTGATCGAATTAAAGAGGCTAATGATGCCTCTGGTGAAACAGAAGCGCTGATTGTGATGGGTGGAAAAATTGAGTCGATTCCAGTAGTGACTGCTTGCTTTGAATTCCAGTATATGGGTGGCTCTATGGGCTCGGTAGTAGGTGAGCGTTTTGCTCGTGGCGTACAAGAAGCGATTGCTAAAAAGTGCGCCTTTATCTGCATCACCGCTACAGGTGGGGCACGCATGCAAGAGAGCTTGTTATCTCTTTTCCAGATGGCTAAAACAAACTCGATGTTGACCTTGCTGTCTAAAAAGGGTTTGCCTTACATCAGCGTGCTGACTGACCCTACTATGGGCGGTATCTCTGCCAGCTTTGCCTTTATGGGTGATGTTGTCATGGCAGAGCCAAAGGCGCTCATTGGTTTTGCAGGTCCTCGTGTGATTGAACAGACTGTGCGTGAAAAACTTCCTGAGGGTTTTCAGCGTTCAGAATTCTTATTGCAAAAGGGCGGTATTGACATGATCGTCGACCGTCGTCAAATGCGTGGTGAAATTGCACGCTTATTAGCTTTGTTGCAAAAACTTCCAGAACCTGCGATTGCGGGTAGCGCAGCCGTTTAAGCGCTTGAGTACAGCACACCAAGCCCCCATTCTTTTTTCTAGCCTAGAGGCCTGGCTTAGTCACCTCGAAACAGCTCACCCTGTTGGCATTGATATGGGGCTTGAGCGCATTAATCGAGTGAAGGCCGCATTAGATCTTCATTTTGAATGCCCGTTGATTACTGTTGCCGGTACCAATGGCAAAGGGTCTACTTGCGCCTATTTAGAAAGCATCTTGTTAGCTTCTGGTTATCGAGTGGGGTGTCACATGTCTCCTCATTTACTTCAATTTAATGAGCGTGCTCGCATTAACGGCACTGATGTTGACGACAACCTCCTGTTAGAGCACTTTACTGCCGTCGAGAATGCCCGCGTGAGCTTAGTAGATGCGCCCACTCTGACTTATTTTGAGTTCACTACTCTGGCGATCATGCATCTATTTTCAAAATCGAATTTAGATGCTGTAGTACTAGAGGTCGGAATGGGTGGGCGACTAGATGCGGTCAATATTGTAGATGCCGATTGCGCAATTGTTACTAGCATTGATATTGATCATGCTGATTTTTTGGGCGGTACGCGCGAGGCAATTGGCTTTGAAAAAGCGGGCATCTTTCGTCCGGGCCACATTGCTATTTGCGGTGATCCAGTGCCGCCAAAATCTTTAATTGACCACGCTGAGAAGTTGGGATGTGACCTTTGGTTGCAGGGTCGCGATTACAACTTTCAAGGTGACAAGCAGCAATGGGGTTGGGCAGGGCGTAAAAAACGCTTTAGTGGGCTGGGGTATCCTGCCTTGCGAGGCGCTAACCAGATTCTGAATGCCTCTGCTGTAATTGCTGCATTGATGGCTTTACATCAACGCTTACCAGTCAGCGCTCAAGATATTCGCAATGGATTTGCTTTGGTTGAACTTCCTGGACGCTTTCAAGTTTTGCCAGGGCAGCCGACTATTGTGTTGGATGTGGCCCATAACCCCCATGCCGCTGCTACGCTTGCTCAGGGCTTAGATAAGATGGGGTACCACCCCTATACCTATGCTGTTTTTGGTGCGATGGCAGATAAGGATATTGAGGGGGTTATTAAGCCCCTGCTTGATATTGTGGACTTCTGGTTTTGTACTGATTTGCCGACCCCAAGGGCAGCTACCGCCAAAAATCTGGCTGAGAGGCTTGAGAGCCTGGGAATCAAGCCTAAAAATGGGGCTGATGGCGGAATTGAGTGCTTTTCAGATCCTGCTGCAGCGTATCAAAAAGCACTATCCAAAGCGGGTGAGGGTGATAGAATTGTGACCTTCGGATCCTTCTATACCGTTGCAGGCGTAATGGCTTATCGAAACAACCAGGCGCATTGATCCATGATTCGTTTACCGAGCTTTTTTAAGCGAAAAACACAGTCTGATGACCTTGAATTAGGTTCAGTCGGGGTAAGACGCACCACTAAAAGGGCTGCACCTCGAAGTTTCCAGCGCTCTGTCGAGGCTGAAGAATTAGCCCTTACCGAAGACCCAGAACAACAAAGAGCGCGCCATCGTCTGATTGGTGCAGCAGTACTGGTATTGATTGCGGTGATTGGTCTGCCACGAATCTTAGATAACAAGCCAAAAGCAGTGAGTAACGATATTGCCGTGAGCATTGTGACTAGCTTGCCAACACCCGGGATGAGCTCATCCGGATCCGAAGTGAAGCCCGAAGAAAAACCAAAAGCTCAATTGCCGGTAGAGATTACTCCCAAAGATACGCCTAAAGCAGATGCTAAGTCCGAAGTAAAGACTGAGATTAAGGCAGAGACAAAAGTAGAACCTAAACCTGACTCAAAGCCCAGCGTTGCCCCAGCTAATAAATCAGCGGCAATGGGTCTGGCTGCGGGTGAAGAAGTAGTTAGTCAGAATGCTAAGCCTAGAGCAGATGATGACGCTAAATCAAATCAGGCAAATTCAACCACTAGTTCGGCGACAGGTTCTGGCAAGTTTGTTATTCAGATTGGCGCTTTTGCATCAGAAGAGCGCGCTAAGGGCTGGGTTGCTAAGTTAAAAGATCAAAAGATTCCAAATTATGTGTTGAACAAAAATGGTAGCGATGGCTCCAAGTTATATGTTCTTCGTGCTGGGCCATTCACCGACAAAGAAGCAGCCGAGTCTGCTGAAAAGAAAATTAAGGCGATGGGGCTTTCACCAAGACTCGTCGAGACTGGTAAGCAGTAATGGAATACTTCTCCACCCTGAAGCTAACATCGGTGGATTATTTCACCCTAGCGGTGTTGCTGGTGTCAGCCTTAGTAGGCATTTCGCGGGGATTGTTTAAAGAGGTTCTTGCCCTGGCATCCTGGTTTGTCGCCGCTTGGGTTGCATATCACTACAGTAATTATCTCTCTACCGAATGGTTATCTACATTTCACATGGACGAATTAATTAGTCTGGGTGTGAGCTTTTTGATTCTGTTTGTGATTGTCTTAATTCTTTGTGGTTTATTTGGCGGCTTAGTGCAAAAAATTATTTTGTCGGCAGGTTTAAGTTTGACCGATCGATTTCTAGGCTTAGTTTTTGGATTAGCACGCGGCGGTTTAATTGTGGTGGTACTTGCAACGCTCGCTGCCTTAACTCCGATTCCACAGAGTATGTCCTGGAAAAATGCCATTACCAGGCCGGCGGTAGATATGGCAACGGGTTTAATTAAAATCTGGCTTCCAGAGGATTGGGCAAAGCAATTAGGTGATGTAATGCCTAAAGTTGTCCCTTCCATCACTCCTAAATTAACAATAGGACTCTAGAGATATGTGCGGCGTCGTCGGAACTGTTTCCCACTCACCAGTCAATCAGCTGCTCTATGATGCCCTTTTGCTCTTGCAGCATCGTGGTCAAGACGCTGCTGGTATCGCCACGATGAACGGCAATTCGTTCACCATGCATAAAGCAAATGGCCTAGTACGAGATGTCTTTAGAACCCGCAATATGCGCAGCTTAGTAGGTAGCGCTGGTATTGGCCAGGTGCGTTATCCAACTGCTGGTTCTGCTAGCAGCGAAGAAGAGGCGCAACCTTTCTATGTGAGTGCTCCTTATGGAATTATTTTGGCGCACAACGGCAATCTCACGAATGCTCCAAGTCTTCGGGTGGAGATGGCTTATCGTGATCGTCGTCACATTAACACTAGCTCTGATACAGAGGTATTGTTAAACGTCTTAGCTGATGAGTTACAAAAAGAAACTAATAGCGTTGCCTTAGATGAGGGTGCAATGTTTAATGCGGTTGCTGGAGTCGCGAGTCGTGTTAAAGGCTCTTACGCAGTTGTTTCTCTAATCGCCGGTTATGGCTTATTGGCCTTCCGCGATCCCTTCGGTATTCGTCCATTGTGTATCGGACGGATTGATACGCCACAAGGTCCTGAGTGGATGTTGGCCTCTGAATCAGTAGCGCTTGAAGGTCTAGGCTTTACTTTTGTGCGAGATGTAAATCCTGGCGAAGCGATCTACATCGACTTGGATGGTAATTTCTATGCACGTCAATGCGTTCCTAATGCTGTATTGACCCCCTGTATTTTTGAGTATGTCTACATGGCTAGACCAGATTCCACTATTGATGGTGTTACTGTTTACAACGTCCGTATGCGTATGGGTGATTATCTAGCGGAGAAGATCCGCAGGGAAACGAATGTTGATGAAATTGATGTCGTTATGCCTATTCCAGATTCAAGTCGTCCAGCAGCAATGCAGGTAGCAAAAAATCTAGGTGTTGACTATCGTGAAGGCTTCTTTAAGAATCGTTACATCGGCCGTACCTTCATCATGCCTGGCCAAGCGGTACGTAAGAAGTCAGTACGTCAAAAATTGAATGCGATGCGAATTGAGTTTAAAGATAAGACGGTATTGATCGTTGATGATTCCATTGTGCGTGGTACTACTTCATTTGAGATTGTGCAAATGGCTCGCGAATCTGGGGCTAAAAAGGTAATCTTTGCATCAGCCGCGCCACCGGTACGTTTTCCAAATGTCTATGGCATCGATATGCCAACTCGGAGCGAGTTAGTGGCCTATGGTCGTACTGATGAAGAAATCAATAAGATGATTGGTGCAGACCAATTGATTTATCAAAGCGTAGAAGATATGAAGCAGGCAGTACGGGATATCAATCCTAACCTTCAGAACTTTGAAGCATCTTGTTTTGATGGTCACTATGTCACCGGCGATATCACTGAGTCCTATCTTGATGCTTTAGAGGCAGCCAGAAATACTTCTGCGGCAAAAGCAGATCGTCAGCGTGATTCCAGCGACTTTGCGCGCTCTCAGCTTCATCTGCATTTGGCAACCGAAGACTAAAAAGCGACAGGAATTTGCCTCTTCTGAGGCAAATTGGCAATTCGGTGTCAAAATAACAGTATGAAGAGCAAAACTACCCGTAAAAAGCCTGATTTTTCTAAGCTGGCAATGGAGACCTTGGCGGTCCGTGCTGGAACACGTCGAACGGATGAGTACCAAGAGCACTCCGAAGCCCTGTTCCTAACCTCTAGTTTTTGTTTTGATAGCGCTGAATTAGCAGAAGATGGTTTTGCTCATGCTGACCAAGGCTTTATCTATTCACGCTTTACCAACCCCACAGTAAGTATGTTCCAGGATCGCCTGGCTGCTTTAGAGGGTGGTGAGGCTTGTATTGCTACGGCATCTGGAATGTCCGCTATTTTGACAATGGCAATGGCACATCTGCAAGCAGGTGATCATGTAGTTTGCTCACGATCGGTCTTTGGTGCAACGATTCAGTTGTTTACGAATATCTTAGGACGTTTTGGGATTACTACGACCTATGTTGATTTGGCTGATACCAAGTCATGGCAGGCTGCTGTTCAGCCAAACACGAAACTCTTTTATTTAGAGACGCCTTCCAATCCATTAACTGAGATTGCGGATATCCGAGCTATCTCTAAAATTGCCAAGATAGCGAAGGCTTTATTTGCGGTCGATAACTGTTTCTGCACTCCAGCTTTGCAAAAACCTTTAGCGCTAGGTGCCGATGTCGTGATTCATTCGGCAACAAAGTATTTGGATGGTCAGGGTAGAGTGGTAGGCGGCGCCATAGTTGGTAGCAAAGACTTTGTCATGGGTAAGGTATTTCCATATGTCCGAACAGCAGGGCCAACACTATCTGCATTTAATGCCTGGGTTTTCTTAAAAGGCCTAGAGACTCTAGATTTACGTATGAAGCAGCAGAGTCAGAATGCGCTTGCCCTAGCTCAGTGGTTAGAAAAACAGCCTGGAGTTGAGCGTGTTTATCATCCAGGCCTCAAATCACACCCTCAACATGCATTGGCAAAGCGTCAACAAAAAGAGGGCGGGGCTATTTTGTCTTTTGTTCTCAAGGGTGGCAAGAAAGCAGCCTTTAAGTTAATTAATCAGACTAAGATTTGCTCTATCACCGCCAATCTTGGGGATACTCGAACCACTATTACAAATCCAGCAACCACTACTCACTGCAGGGTGAGTCCAGAAGCGCGCAAGGCTGCAGGCATTACTGATGGCTTAGTGCGAATTGCTGTCGGCCTGGAAAATGTTAACGACCTCAAAAATGATCTTATTGGTGGCCTGAAGAAGTAAGCATGCGACTATATCAATGAGTTTTACTGACGCAACCCAGTACTGGAACGAACGCTTTAATAAAGCAGAGTTTATTTTCGGCAAAGAACCCAATGAGTATCTTGTGGAGCAAGCCTCAAAATACTTAAAGAAAAATGACAAAGTACTCTGCATCGCTGATGGTGAAGGGCGCAATGGGGTCTGGCTTGCAAAGCAAGGCATGCAAGTAGTTGGTTTTGACGCATCTGATATTGCGCTGTCTAAGGCAAAGCAGTTTGTCCAAGATAACCAAGTTGAAGTCGAATATTTTTTCTCCGATACCGACAGCTTTGACTGGCAAGCAAATGCTTATGATGCAGTTATTGCCATTTTTATTCAGTTTGCTGATCCTGCTATGCGGGAGCGTATTTTTCAGAATGCCTATAAGACATTAAAGTCGGGCGGCGTATTCATTTTGCAGGGTTATACCCCTAAGCAGTTGGAGTATAAGACTGGTGGCCCCTCACTGCTAGAGCACCTCTACACAGAAGAAATGATCCGAGATCTTTGTCGGGATTTTGAAATTCTCGATTTATCTTGCTATGAAAAAGAGCTGAATGAGGGTGCAAGACATGCAGGCATGTCAGCACTATTGGGACTCGTTGCTCAGAAGTAGTTTGATGTCTAGCTGATAAACCGACGTGGATCGTTAATGGGTCGTAAAGGCATGATATGAATCTTGCTGCCATCCATTTCCACATGGCTTTTCTTGCCAAGCTCTAAAGATAGTCGTTTTACTTCTGCAGCTGAAGCTTCCCAGGTGATTACATGTGATCCTTCGGTGCTGCGCAGCTCTATTACTGCGATCTGACCTAAGGTGCTGATTTGCTCTACTGTGACTTCAATAGACTGTGTGCTTGCTTGAGTATGAAGGCTTAGTCCATCTGCCGGAATAACCCAAGCAACCGGTGTACTTGGTGGGATCTTACCTTTATCTACGACATCAAAAATACGGGTACTGTTATTCCAGCTCAGCTTGCCAGCAGTAAAGACGCCTTCAAACATATTGCTGATGCCAACTAATTCAGCTACGCGAGAGTTTCTAGGTCTTTTAAACAGGATCTGCGGCGCTGCAGTTTGTAGCCCAACACCTTGATCAATAACGGTAATGCGATCTGCAAGTAAATCTGCTTCACGAAGGTCATGGGTAACCAAGAGAATGGGGATATTTAAATCTTTGCGTAACTGTGCGAGAGTTTGATATAGGCCCTGACGTGTTGGTGCATCGACTGCAGAAAAGGGCTCATCTAACAGCAGTATTTTGGGTGATCTAGCTAGCGCTCTAGCAAGTGCAACACGCTGTTGCTGTCCACCAGAAAGTTGATGCGGCATTCTATTTGAGAGTTCGCCAATTCCCATTCGGTCTAACCATTGCTGTGCTATGACTTTGCGTTCAGTCAGCCCTTTAGCTGAGTTGTACAAGGGTATGCATACATTTTCAAGAGCTGATAGGTGCGGGAAAAGTGCATATTGCTGGAATAGGAAGCCACAAGAGCGTTTGGCTGGACTGAGTACAGTAGTGAGGCCATCAACATCATTGGCATCAAACCAAAGCTCACCATCGCATTCAATCTTTCCAGCCTGGGCATGATTTAAGCCAGCAATAGTCCGAAGTGCAGTAGTTTTACCGCTACCTGATGGACCGACTAATGCATGGAGCTCACCAGATGCGCACTCAATATTGAGCTGCAGAGGATTTGGGGTCATTTGGGAGAGCTTGATCTTCAGCATTAGTGTCCTCACCCTTTGGAGCTTGCTGGATGACGTCCAAATACACCATAGGAAAGTGCAATAGCGACTAAGGATATACCCAATAAGATGAATGACAGTAACCCGGCGCCAGCTGTATCAAAACTCTGCACTTTGTCATAGATTGCAATAGAAACGGTTTTGGTTTCTCCAGGTATTGCGCCTCCCACCATGAGGATTACACCAAATTCACCCAAGGTATGAGCAAATGTGAGAACGGCGGCACTAGTAATGCCGCGCCAGGCTAGAGGAAGCTCTATGAGGCGAAAGATTTGCCAGTTAGATAGCCCGCTAACTTGAGCTGCTTCACGAATCCCTGGATTGATGGCTTCAAAAGCGCGCTGAATAGGTTGTATAGCAAAGGGAAGGTTGACGATCAATGATGCAATCAAGATCCCAGTGAAAGAAAATACCAACGGGAAGCCAAAAAAGCTTTTACTGCCTAAGCCAAGCAATAAATAGTAGCCAAGCACTGTAGGGGGCAGAACTAGGGGCAAGGCTAGTAAAGCCTCCAGCCAAGGCTTACCCCTTTGAAGTCTCGTCAGAGAATGGGCAACCCAGACCCCGAAAGGGATGATGATGGCCAAGGTCCAAAGCGCTAGCTTGAGAGAGAGAAGGATTGCATCGGTATCCATGAGTTTCATTGTATTGCTAAGCAATGCTAGGGTATCTCACTATATTGATTTAATGATTCTTGGGGTCAAATAGATGCACGTATACGTATATATACATATAGAGACTTATGAAATCAAAGGTTCAAAAAGCAACTAAGAACTTATCTCCTAAGCAGATGGAGAAGGTATTCTCAAAGGTAGCGGCATATTTCAATGTACTGTCTGAACCTGCTCGTTTGCGCATCATGTATGCAGTATGTGCTGGAGAAAAATCAGTCTCTGAGGTTGTGGAGATGTGCGGTACAAGCCAGGCAAACGTTTCTAGGCACCTAATGGCTTTGCATAAAGCTGGAATTTTGCAAAGGCGTAAAGAGGGCATCACTGTCTATTACTCAATTGCAGATACTACAACGGTTGAAATGTGTCAGACGGTCTGCGCCAAGATTGCTGAAGGCATCCATTGAATGACGCGGCTATTTATTCATAGGAACAAATCAAATGAGTAAGAAGCAAATCGAATTGAGCGCTAAGAATATCTCTGCGGTAGAGAAGCCTGTTAATCGAGCTCGTTTGGTGAAAGCGCCGGAGAACTTTATTTCTCAAGAGTTAATTGCTGACATTAATGCTAATGGACTGGATGAGACGCGCCGCAGCTTTTTACGTAAAGGCTTCTTCTCCGCCTTAGGAGGTGCAGCAACGGGGCTGGCAGCTCCTATGGCATTTGCTGCTGGTGAAGGCGACCCAGCAATTTTAGAGAAGCAAGAATGGCAGACTACCCTTGGTAAGAATGTAGCGACGATGCCATATGGCATGCCCTCGATTTATGAGTCCAATTTAATTCGCCGCGAATCGCCAGGCCTCACTCGTGTATCTGCAGCTTCAGTTGCTTTCACGCCTCTGCAGGGTTTGTTTGGAACGATTACTCCAAACGGCTTGCACTTTGAACGTCACCATCAGGGGTGGTACAACCTGAATCCTGAGACACATCGGTTAATGGTTAATGGCATGGTAAAGAATGCTCGCGTCTTTACGATGAATGATTTGATGAGGCTACCCTCAGTTTCACGTACGCACTTTATTGAGTGTGGCGCCAATACGGGTTTAGAGTGGGGCAACGTCGCTGTGCCAACGGTTCAATATACCCATGGCATGCTGTCTTGCTGCGAATTTACTGGAGTCCCACTCAAGATATTACTTGAGGAGTGTGGTGCCGATCTAAAAAGAGGTAAGTTCTTGCTTGCCGAAGGTGGCGATGGTTCAGGCATGACTCGGACGATTAATTTAGAGAGCTGCCTGGACGACACGATCGTTGCCTGGAGTATGAATGGTGAAATGCTGCGCCCAGAAAACGGCTTCCCATTGCGCCTAGTGGTTCCGGGAGTGCAGGGTGTGAGCTGGGTGAAGTGGCTGCGCCGATTAGAAGTGGGTGATATGCCCTGGAATGCAAAAGACGAAGCTATTCATTACATTGAGTTAATGCCAGATGGCATGCATCGTCAATATGCCTCTATTCAAGAATGTAAATCAGTGATCACCACACCATCTGGTGGTCAGCAGTTACTCGATAAAGGTTTCTATAACGTTAGTGGTATGGCTTGGTCGGGCCGGGGCAAGATTAGGCGCGTTGATGTTTCTTTTGATGGCGGCAATAACTGGCGTACAGCACGCTTAGAGATACCGGTCCTCACAAAGTCTATTACCCGCTTCAATATTGATTGGGTGTGGGATGGATCACCCGCAATCCTGCAGTCGAGAGCAGTTGATGATACTGGTTATATACAACCCTCAATCAAGACTTTGCGCGATGCACGCGGCAACCGCTCGATTTATCACAACAATGCAATTCAGTCTTGGAAATTAGATTCAAATGGCGAGGTCAGCAATGTACAAGTTGGCTAATTCCATTGTTCGCGTTGGTCTATTGAGTCTTGCAGTATTTACTGCTCAGATTGCAATTGCACAAAGCACTCAAGGAGCTGCTAAATTTCCTGGAATTGGTCGCAATGCAACACCAGCAGAGGTAATAGCCTGGGATATCGATGTGCGCCCCGACTTCAAAGGTTTACCAAAGGGATCTGGCTCTGTAACTCAAGGCCAGGCTATCTGGGAATCAAAATGCGCAAGCTGCCATGGTGTTTTCGGAGAATCAAACGAGATCTTCACGCCTATTGCTGGTGGAACGACTGCTGATGATGTAAGGACAGGAAAAGTTGCCTCTTTAGCTGATCGCAAGCAACCGCAGCGCACAACCCTAATGAAGGTTCCCACAGTTTCTACTCTTTGGGACTATATCTATCGTGCAATGCCTTGGAATGCTCCAAGATCACTAACGCCAGATGACACTTATGCTTTAGTTGCATTTATTTTGAGCTTGGGTGAAATTGTTCCTGATGACTTTGTCTTGAGTAATTCCAATATTGCGGAGGTGCAAAAGAAGATGCCGAACCGTAATGGCATGACTCGTAATCATGGCTTCTGGGCTGTGAACGGCAAGCCAGATGTAAATGGTTCAACTTGTATGAATAACTGCGTTAAGTTCGTGCAGATTGGCTCTAGCTTGCCGGACTTTGCTAGAAACGCTCACGGCAATATTGCAGAGCAAAATCGACTTTACGGCCCTTATCGTGGCACAGATTCGACTAAGCCACCAATAGATAAGTTGCCCGGCTCTTCGGGTGAGGGCTTAGCCCACGTATCAGAAACGCATAGCGTCACTACAAAAGGACCTGCGGCTCTGTTTAAGAATGAGAACTGTTCCGCTTGCCATGCCCCCAATGCCAGGTTAGTAGGCCCATCCATTACGGATATTGCCACGAAATATCAAGGTCAGAGTGGTGCAGTAGACCAATTGATGATCAAGGTTAAAAACGGAGGATCAGGCGTTTGGGGAGCCATTCCAATGCCTTCCCAGTCGCAGTTATCAGATGAGGATCGTAGGAGCTTGGTCATTTGGGTTCTATCAGGCGGCAAATAAAGGCCTCTAGGTAATTACCAGCATGCTCTAGAGAAAAACGGATAATATATTTACAGTAAGAGATTAATAAAGGAGTTTTTATGAATCAGCAGCGACGCAGTTTATTGAAATATTCAGCCGTTTTTGGCTTGATGGCCTCTGCGGGCCTTATTAGCGTAGCTCAAGCTCAAGAATGGAACAAAGCTGCATTTGAAGGCAAGAGCTTGGATGATGTTTTCAAGATTTTAGGCGCTGGTAGCCCAGATAAATCTGGCGCAGTAACTTTGAATGCACCTGACATTGCCGAGAATGGCGCAGTTGTTCCTGTTGGAATTGCTACTAATCTGAAAGCAGAGCAAATGGCAATTTTGGTTGAGAAAAACCCAAGTTCATTGGCTGCACAATTCTTTCTGCCTGCAGGTACAGAACCCTTTGTAACGACCCGCATCAAGATGGGTCAAACCTCCAACATCTATGGCTTGGTAAAAGCAGATGGCAAGTGGAGCATGGCGGTCAAAGAGGTTAAGGTTACTTTAGGCGGATGTGGCGGTTAATTGCTAACCATCCAAATTAATACAAATCATTTATTACTAGATTACAAGAGGAAAACATGGCTGATCCAATGCGCGTTAGAGCTGCTGAGAGTGGTGGAGTTGTAGATGTGAAAATTTTGATGAAGCATGATATGGAGTCTGGTCAGCGCAAGGATGCTGCAGGCAAAACCATTCCTGCTTGGCACATCACCACAATTAATGTGAAAGCAAATGGTAAAGATGTTTTGAACGGACAATTTGGTCCAGCCGTCTCTAAGGACCCATTTTTGAATTTCAAATACAAAGGCGCTAAGGGCGACAAGATTGTTGTGAGTTGGGTAGACAGTAAAGGCGATAAGCGTACTGATGAAGCAACTGCCTCTTAATTGATGCTATTGATCTATACCGCCTCTATGGTTCTGAAAGGGTAACAAATGCAGCGTAAATTCACCTTGGGATTAGCCTCAGGATTGTTGGCAACAATGTTGTCAATTTCGTCGTCAGCCTATGCGCAAAGTGCTACGGATGACATTGCAAAGTATCGCGAAATGATTGCAGACGGAAACCCTTCTGAGCTATATGAGGCTGCCGGTGAAGAATTGTGGAAAACGCCTGCTGGCCCTAAAAATGCTACTCTGGAAAAATGTGATTTAGGTTTAGGGCCTGGCGTAGTGAAGGGCGCTGCTGCACAGTTACCACGTTATTTCAAAGATACCAACAAAGTACAAGATCTAGAGTCGCGCTTAATCACCTGTATGCAAAAGCTTCAGGGTCGGGATCCTCAAGAGATTATTGATGCGCCTTTCCAGAAGGGCCCCAAGAAAGATATGGAGGCGATTGTTGCTTATGTCGTGACTCTATCAAAAGGTGACAAGATTAAAGTGAGCACTAATCATCCTAAAGAAAAAGAAATGTACGACCTTGGTAAGCGCGCATTCTATTTTCAGGGTGGCCCCATGGATTTTTCTTGTGCCTCATGCCACGGTGAAGATGGTAAGCGTATTCGCTTGCAAGACCTCCCTAATATCACTACACAAAAGGGCGCCGCTTTAGGTTGGGGTTACTGGCCTGCGTATCGCGTTTCTAGCGGGCAATTTTGGACAATGCAGCAGCGCTTGAATGATTGCTACCGTCAGCAGCGCTTCCCTTTCCCAATTTACACCTCAGATCTGACTGTTGCACTATCGATGTATATGGCAAAGAACGCCAATGGCGGTATCGTTGAAACCCCTGGTTTGAAGCGTTAATGGATAAGAGATAAGAATATGAATACAAAGAACCTTAAATCCCTCTTAGCCCTCAGTGCATTTACTTTGGTAACTCTTGCAATGCAGGGTTCTGCCAATGCTCAGCAAGCAAATGATCCTAAGTTTAATAAGATGATGAAGGATGGTTTTAGAGCTGATGGTATTGCTGGACTTGACCGTATTAATCAGGACGCAACTCAAAAGTTTTGCTCCGATCCTGTGTTTGCCAATAGCAAGCAATCTGAAAAGATGCGTGAAAAGATTCAGAAAATGAATATGGACACTATTAAACAACCATCTGATGGTAAATACATTGGCGATTGGAAGAAGGGTGAAGCCATTGCACAAAGTGGTCGTGGAGCCACTTGGACCGATAAAGCAGATACCCCAATTGGTGGTGGTTGCTATAACTGTCACCAAATCGATAAGAAGGAGATTTCTTATGGAACTATTGGACCTACACTATGGAACTATGGCAAGTTACGCGGCTATTCGCCTGAGGTAGTTACCTATACTTGGAATCGCATTAACAATTCCAAGGCTTATAACGCTTGCAGCAATATGCCAAGGTTTGCTCACTTCAAGCTTTTGAATGAGCAGCAGATTCAGGATTTGATGGCTTTACTTCTCGATCCAGCCTCGCCAGTCAATCAATAAAGCAGCGCAGAATCAAAGAACAGGCCGACAGGCCTGTTTTCACAAGGGGAATGTTATGTCTTTAAGTCGTCGCGATTTTTTGCAGGCATTGGCTATTGCCTCTGCGGGTGGAATGAGTTTGCAGTCAAACTTTATCAACGCACAAAGTACTGCGCAAAAGTTTTATGACTTGCCGAAGTTCGGTAATGTGCATTTCTTACATTTCACAGACTGTCACGCTCAGTTATTGCCGATTTATTTTCGCGAACCTAATGTCAATCTCGGTATCGGCACGCAAGAGGGTAAGACTCCGCACTTAGTCGGAGAATATCTCTTAAAAGCCAACAGTATCGTGCCAGGCACCCGTGATGCACATGCATTTACCTACCTTGACTATGTGGCTGCAGCTCAGAACTACGGCAAGATGGGTGGCTTTGCCCATATGGCTACGCTCATTAAGCAGATGAAAGCCAATCGCCCTGGTGCGCTATTGCTTGACGGCGGTGATACCTGGCAAGGTTCTGGCACGGCGCTTTGGACTAATGGTCAGGATATGGTGGATGCTGCTCTTGCTTTAGGCGTTGATGTGATGACGCCCCACTGGGAGATGACTCTGGGTGAAAAGCGAGTAATGGAAATCGTGAATGGTGATTTTAAGGGCAAGGTCTCTTTCATTGCGCAAAACATTAAGACTTCTGACTTTGGAGACATGGTATTTAATCCCTATGTTATGAAAGTTCAGAATGGCATTCAAGTAGCCATTATTGGCCAAGCGTTCCCATACACACCGATTGCAAATCCTCGCTATTTCACGCCTGATTGGACCTTTGGTATTCAGGAAGAGAATATGCAAAAGACCATTGACGAAGTCAGATCAAAGGGTGCAAAGGTAGTAGTTCTTTTATCTCACAACGGCATGGATGTAGATTTAAAGATGGCATCCCGAGTCCGTGGTTTAGATGCAATCTTGGGCGGTCATACTCATGATGGCGTGCCTATACCAGTGAAGGTGAAAAATGCTGGTGGCGTAACGCTTGTTACCAATGCCGGATCTAATAGCAAGTTTTTGGGCGTATTAGATTTTGATGTGAAGGGCGGCAAGCCAGTAGATTTTCGTTATAAGCTATTTCCAATCTTCTCGAATATGATTCCTGCTGATCCGACTATGAGCAAGCTGATTACTAAGGTCAGAGCTCCTTATGAGGCTAAGCTCAACGAGAAATTGGCCACTACCGATGGCCTCCTGTATCGCCGTGGTAACTTTAATGGTAGCTTTGATCAACTTATCTTAGATGGATTGATGGCGCAGAAGAATGCGGAGATTGCTTTCTCGCCAGGCTTTCGCTGGGGCACAAGTCTTTTGCCTGGACAAGCGATCACCCGTGAGAACCTCTTAGATCAGACAGCAATTACCTATCCATACACCACAGTCACAAATATGACTGGCGAGACTATTAAGACCATTCTGGAAGATGTTGCGGATAATCTATTTAATCCAGATCCCTATTATCAGCAGGGCGGTGATATGGTGCGTGTGGGCGGTATGCAATACACCATTGATCCAGTACAAACTACTGGCAAGCGTATTACAGATATGCGCTTAAATGGAAAAGCTATTGAAGCTAGCAAGACTTACAGGGTTGCAGGCTGGGCACCTGTTAGCGAAGAGGCTAAGAGTGCTGGTGGCGAAGCAATTTGGGATGTGATGGAGCGCCACTTAAGAGACGTCAAGATTGTGAAAGCCGTTAAGCTCAATGAGCCTGTCATCAAAGGCGTTAGCAATAATCCAGGCATGGCCCCAATTTAAATTTCTTGAAAGTCCTAGCCATGAAAAAAATAATTACTACCATCTTCGCGAGCTTGCTACTCTTAAGTGCTTTCTCGATAACTCAAGCTGCTGGACCAACTAAGGTTGTCTATCATATCGATGATGCAGAAACTCAGGGCTTAAAAGGATTGCGGAATATTCGCAATCATTTGGACACTGCCCCAGATACCATCATTATTGTTGTCACACATGCTAATGGTGTGGATCTATTGATGGAAGGCGCGAAGGATAAGAAAAATAATACTGAGTACGCTCCTTTAGTATCTGCACTCAAGTCCCGTGGCGTGAAATTTGAGGTTTGTGAGATTACCCTCAAAAACCGCAATCTCAAAAAAGACCAGTTTGTTCTAGATGCAGACTTCACGCCGTCCGGTGTAGTCAGGGTTGCAGATCTGCAATATAAAGATGGCTTTGCTTATATTAAGCCTTAGTCATTTTGAATGAATCGTTTCTCAGCCTTTAATCGTTCAATGAATTATTTGATTGGGATCCTGATAGGATCTTTTATCTTGTTTAGCAGTGCCTTCGGACAAGCTACTAAACCTGTAGATAGCATTCAATTAAAGCAAGTGCAGGTTGCACCACATACGTATTTCGTGCAGGGCTTTCCCGAGATGGGAAGTAGTAAAAATCAAAACTTTATTTCTAATGCAGGCTTTGTCATCACTCCTGCTGGCGTTGTGGTTGTAGATGCTTTAGGTTCACCAATCCTTGCGCAAAAACTGATTGCTGAGATTCAGAAAGTGACTAGTCAAAAGGTGGTTGCATTAATTGTGAGTCATTACCATGCAGATCACGTATATGGTCTTCAGGAATTTAAAAAAATTGGAGCAAAAATTTATGCACAAGGTGAGGGTAGAAACTATCTTTCATCTGAGACTGCTAAGCAGAGGCTAATTGCATCAAGGGTCGATTTTGCACCTTGGGTCAATGCTAATACTCAACTCATTTCTGCTGATGTTTGGATTGACCAAAAAGTAAAGCTGACTATTGGTGGGGTAGAGTTTTTAGTAAGCCGCGTAGGTCCTGCGCATGCTCCTGAAGATTTAATGGTTTACATACCATCAGAGAAAGCATTATTTGTGGGTGATCTAGTGTTTCGTGGCCGCATTCCTTTTGTTGGTAATGCTGACAGTAAAGGCTGGCTAATTGCTTTAGATGAGATCGAAAAACTCAATCCGAACATCGTGATTCCTGGCCATGGTAATTACTCAGTTAAGCCTAATGAGGACATTGCCTTCACCAGAAACTACCTCCGATATTTACGGAACTCGATGTCTTCAGCAGCCATCAATATGGATTCCTTTGAGGATGCCTATAAACAGGTGGATTGGTCTGAATATGAGGGAATGCCACTATTTAAGGCCGCTAATCGGATGAATGCCTATAACGTCTATCTATCTATTCAGGCTGAGTAGGGCAATTTTAGTCATTGGGCCTTAAAATAGAGGATTAATGCTAAATCCTTGATTTGTAATGAAAATGATTTTTATTCGACTCGTCTCTCTCGGTGTTCTGAGCATATTAATGAGCTCGCCCGTATTGGCGGCTCTGGATTTGGCAAATGGCAAAACAATTGATCAGCAAAAATGCTACGCCTGCCACGCCAAGAAAACAGGTTTTAGTAATGGCGACATGATCTATACGCGCAGTGACGGCAAAGTAAAGTCTTTAGCAGACCTTAAGAAGATGGTAGGTTTGTGTAACACCGAGTTACGTCTTGACCTTTTTCCTGAGGATGAGGCGGATGTAGTCGCTTATCTGAATCAACAGTTTTATAAATTTAAACCTTAACTTTTTAGATCTTTTTTACTATGGAAGTTCTTGATATTCATTATTTGAGTAAGTCTGTCCTGTGGGCGACTTTTGCCATTACCTTTGCACTTGGCGCAGTAATGCAAAAAACAGGGTTCTGCAGTATGGGCGCCGTTTCGGATGCATTCATTATGTCAAGTTGGGATCGCCTGAAACAATGGTTCTTGGCTATTGGTGTTGCCATTATTGGCTATGCATTGATGTCTTATTTTGGAATCATTGACCCGCTGAAAAGTTTTTATACCGGCAATAAGTTTTTATGGCTTTCTACTGCTGTCGGTAGTGTTCTGTTTGGTTTTGGAATGGTCCTGTCATCGGGATGCGGTAGTAAAACCTTGGTGCGTATCGGTGGAGGCAACCTTAAATCCGTCATTGTATTTATGGTGCTAGGTTTAACTGCCTACATGACTATCCGTGGATTTTTAGGGGTGGTGCGCATCAATACCCTAGATACCGTCTTCATTGCTTTTAACACCCCACAAGATTTACCTAGTCTTTTAAGCGCCCCCTTAGGTATTGCACGCGCAAATTTGCACTTAGCTTTAGGTTTGATTATTGGCTTTGCATTTATTGCATACGCCTTGGCTAAAAAATCTTTTTGGACTACTGAAAATATCTTTGCTGGAATTTTTGTGGGTCTAGCAATCTGTGCTGTTTGGTGGGTATCGGGTAATCTTGGTTATGTCGCAGAAGATCCAAATACCTTGGAAGAAGTATTTTTGGTTACCAACTCTGGTCGTATGGAGAGCCTCTCATTTGTTGCGCCTTATGCCTATTCACTGGATTGGTTGATGATGTATAGCGATACCTCAAAGGTTCTAACCGTGGGCATTGTCGCTGTCATAGGAATGATTTTAGGATCAGGGACAATTGCATTACTCACAAAATCATTTCGCTGGGAGTCGTTTCGCAATACTGAAGATACCGCGAACCACTTGGTTGGTGCTGCCTTAATGGGTTTTGGTGGCGTTACTGCATTAGGTTGTACAGTGGGGCAGGGATTAAGTGGTGTTTCTACTTTGGCACTTGGTTCTTTATTAGCTTTACCAGGATTTATTTTTGGCGCTTATTTAGCTTTGCGCTATCTGCAAATACGTCTTGCGCCGAATCCCTGTTCTTAATACTTCATTCATTGGATACGCCTAATGCAAATTGATTGGTTTACCTTCACGCCTATTCCATCATTGTTAGGTGGCATGATATTGGGTATAGCCGCCGCACTCTATGTCTTACTGCATGGGCGGATATTGGGTATTAGCGGCATTGTTGCCGATCTGCTGCATCCTAAATTAGGTGATATTGCATGGCGCTTGAGTTTGGTATTGGGCTTACTCTCCGCTCCATTCTTAGCTGCCCTAATTTTTGGCATTCGACCTGTTGTAGAGATTGACTCTGACTGGTTAATCATCGTGCTTGCAGGACTCTTGGTTGGCTTTGGTGCGCATTATGGCTCGGGTTGCACAAGTGGTCATGGTATTTGTGGACTGTCCCGCCTATCACCGCGATCCTTAGTTGCCACACTTACCTTCATGGGTGCAGGATTCATGACCGTGTTTGTGCTGCGTCATTTGATTGGCGGCTAAGATGAAAAAACATTTCGGTCTCTTTAGTCAATATCTGATCGGCGTTCTTTTTGGCTGGGGTTTAATCATCTCAGGCATGAGTAATCCTAAAAAGATTCTTGGGTTTTTAGATCTTGCTGGTCTTTGGGACCCATCCCTTCTATTTGTGATGTTGGGTGCTGTGTTGATTGGCTTAGCTGGTTTTTATGTCGTGAGCAAAAGAACCGAAGCTTTCTTTGGGGGCGCTTTACATATTCCCAAGAGACGCGACATTACCAAGCCCTTGGTCATTGGTAGTTTGATCTTTGGAGCAGGTTGGGGTATTGCTGGGTTTTGTCCTGGTCCTGCACTTGTCGCTCTTGGCGCTGGCCATCTCAAGGCGCTAGCCTTTGTGATTGCTATGCTTGCTGGCATGGCAATTTGTGAACGTTTCTTTCAAGCTCACAAAAACAAGCCGCAGCAAGGCTGATTCAAGCTGATTTAGAATCAACCCTGTCGCTATTTATTTAATGAAGAGGGTGTCATGAGTCTTCCTGTTAGTTGCCATACCGCGCAGTTCGGTACTCTGGGTCAGATTGATCCAAGCCATTTAGCTCAAATTGCTCAGCAGGGCTATAAAAGTGTGATCAATAATCGTCCCGATGGCGAAGGTGGCCCTGATCAACCTACGAACGCATCCATTCAGGCGGAAGCTGAAAAGCTCGGCTTGAACTACGCCTACCTACCAGTTGTTCCCGGTGCATTTACCCCTGCGCAAGTCAAAGAAATGGCTCAATTACTCAAAACTATGCCTGGACCGATCTTGGCATTTTGTCGCTCTGGGGCTCGTTCTACGAATTTATATCAACTTGCTTTGCAGGTAGGCTAAGAATCCCCTTGCCATGCGCATAGAGATTCCTAAGGAGCGTAAGCTTGTTCATCAAATGATCATGCCGATTCGTTGGGGTGATATGGATGCTTATGGCCATGTCAATAACACGAATTATTTCCGCTATATGGAGCAGGCGCGAGTAGAGTGGATTACTTCCTTAGGTTATCCAGTGGCGCCAGGCCGTGAATCGATGTTAATGATGAACGGTTTTTGTAATTTTTATAAACAGCTCTCATATCCTGGCGATTTAATTCTGAAAACCTCGATTGGTATGGTTGGTAGAACTAGCGTGGAACTATTTACCAGTATGGCCTTAAGTACTGAGCCTGATGTAGAGGTTGCCATTGGTGGTGCGACTATGGTGTGGGTGGATCTCACTACCAATAAATCAGCGCCTTGGCCTGAGCACATACTGCAGAAGCTATAGTAAGCAAGCAGTATGCAAGCTGGTAATCCTCATCTTCTAAAGCTAGATCAATTTCTTTCTGAGTTAGATCGCTTTGATCTGATCATTGATGTCAGATCGCCAGCAGAATTTTCTTTAGATCACATACCGGGATCCGTTAACTTTCCCGTTCTGAATAATGAAGAGCGCGCGAGAATTGGAACGCTCTATAAACAAGTATCGCCGTTTTCAGCCAAGAGGTTAGGCGCTGCATTGGTATCTCGTAATATCGCTCATCATCTTGAAAATCATTTATTGGAATTGCCTCGTGAATGGCGTCCGCTGATCTATTGTTGGCGTGGTGGTGAACGTAGTGG